>CAYFMX010000010.1:0-69133 GCA_964344325.1 uncultured Piscirickettsiaceae bacterium | reverse complement strand
TTGGAGGACTCAAAGATAGAATTGGTTTTCTTGCCCATCTATTCACCCAACCTCAATCTGATTGAACGCTATTGGAAATTTTTCAAACGGAAAATCCTCTACGGCATCCATTATGAAACGTTTGGGCAGTTCAAAAATGCTTGTGAATGGTTCTTTGCAAACACTGCAAAGTTTGAACATGAACTGCGTTCATTGATGGTGGAAAATTTCCAAATCATTCGCTGGGAAACCGAAGTTTGAATGGCGAGAACTATACTAAAAATAGTCTGTCTCTATTGGCTAGAGATGAAATCAAAATGAAGGAGCACGTAGCGCCGATGTCTTTCAAAAATCGTGGTTCAAATTGTCATTCCAATCGTCTGTTTTCTGCGTTGTTCTCACTCGTTTTATTGTTGTTTGCATTAGGCGGATGTACACAACAACCGGATGTCCCAAAACCGGAACTTTCAGTCGCGACCTTGTTGCCGGAACCACAACCGCTACCAGATGTTTCGCTGCATGGCATGACTGGAAATCTCAATCCGGAAACATTGCAAGGTCAATGGTCGTTGCTCTTCTTTGGCTACACGCATTGTCCGGATGTTTGCCCAACCGAATTGTTCAAGCTGGGCGAAATTGCCAAAACGATGCAGGAAGAGGGTTTCAGCGCAGAGTTGCCACAAGTCTATTTCATCTCGGTTGATGCGCAGCGCGATACGCCAGAATCGCTGAATCAGTTTGTCACCTATTTTCATGACAGCTTTCAGGGTGTAGTCGGGGAGCAGCAAGAGATAGACCGTTTGGCATCTGCGTTGGGCGTGATTTATGAGCGGGTTTACATGCGCAACGGAAAAGAGTTGATGCTGAAGAAGGGTGAGACTCCGCCTGAAGAACTATCAAATTCCTATCTGATCAATCATTCTGCCTCTTCCTATCTGATCAATCCGCGAGGGAAATTACAGGCCGTTTTCCCGATTTTGACCACAACCGCGTTTGTAGTGGACGATCTGGTTGATATCCAGCACTACTACGCTACGCTGCAACAGTAAGCATCTCGTCTGATCTGCTTTTCCCGTTCCCTTCTCATGGAGGGGGCGGGTTTGTATAATCCGCGCCCATGCAAATTACCTTATTGAAAACAAAGCTGCACCGTGCAACCGTTACTCACGCAGATGTCGATTATGAAGGGTCGTGTGCGATTGATGGCGACTTGCTCGATCTCTCTGGCATTCTGGAATACGAGCAAATCCATATTTACAATGTTGATAATGGCGAGCGTTTTATCACCTACGCAATCCGTGCCGAGGCAGGGAGCGGGATCATTTCTGTGAATGGGGCGGCGGCGCATCGCGCTGATCCAGGCCATAAAGTGATCATCTGCGCCTATACGACAATGGATACGGAAGAGGCCAAAGATTTTCAGCCCAGTTTGGTCTATTTGGGGGATGGCAAGCAGAACACAGTGATTCGTACCGCGAATGCAATTCCTGTGCAAATGGCCTGATTTTTAAAAATTCCAAATCAATTGGAAAAGTACCCGCATTTGCGGGTATTTTTTTGTTGATTTATGCTTCTCCGCTTTCACGAACTTCCTTTTGATTTCCTTTAGAGAACCCTGATCATGCTACAAGTCTACAATACTCAAAGCCGTTCCAAAGAAGCGTTCAAGCCGATCCATGAAGGTCAGGTGAATCTTTATGTCTGTGGAATGACGGTCTATGACTTGTGCCATGTCGGGCATGCGCGGGTGATGGTCTTTTTTGATGTGGTGGTGCGCCATTTCCGGGCTTTGGGCTACAAAGTGAACTACGTGCGTAATATCACTGATATTGATGACAAAATCATCAATCGTGCGAATGAAAATGGCGAAGATTTTCGTGATCTAGTCGACCGTTTTATCAGTGCGCTGAACGAAGATACCGAGGCATTGGGCATTGAACCGCCGACATCGGAGCCGCGTGCCACGCAGTCGATGGATGAGATCATTGGCATGGTGCAAAAGCTGGTTGATAACGGCAAAGCGTATGCCGCCGAAAATGGCGATGTCTATTGCGATGTTTCGTCGATTGAGGATTACGGCAAGCTTTCCGGCAAAAATATTGAAGAGTTGCAGGCCGGGGCGCGGGTTGAAGTGGGTGATGTGAAACGTGCGCCGATGGATTTTGCGCTCTGGAAAGCGGCGAAACCGAATGAGCCAAGCTGGGAATCACCGTGGGGGCAGGGGCGTCCAGGCTGGCATATTGAGTGCTCGGCGATGTCAACGTGCGCGTTGGGTAACCATTTTGATATTCATGGTGGAGGCATGGATTTGATCTTTCCGCATCATGAAAATGAAATTGCGCAGTCAGAAGGGGCGACAGGCGAAAAATTCGTCAATTACTGGATGCACGTCGGTTTTGTGCGCGTGGATGACGAGAAAATGTCCAAATCGCTCAACAATTTCTTCACCATCCGTGATGTGCTGAAGAAATATCCGGCAGAGGTGGTGCGTTATTTCTTGCTCACCAGCCACTACCGCAGTCCGCTTAATTACACCGAAGAGAATCTCGATAATGCGCAGGCGGCGTTGACCCGTTTTTACAATACCTTGCGCGGGGTCGAAACGGCTGCGCCGGGCGATGCGTTGCGTGAAGAATGGGAAACGCGCTTCAACGCGGCGATGGATGATGATTTCAATACGCCAGAAGCGTTGTCGGTTCTGTTTGAACTGGCGCGTGAAGTGAATCGCCTGAATGATGAAAATGACGGTAAAGCGAATGAATTGGCAGCGGTTTTGCGTCAGTTGGGTGGGCAATTGGGATTGCTCCAGCACAATCCGGAAGAGTTCTTGCGCGGCGATGCCGGGGAAGATGGGCTTTCTGATGCAGAAATTGACCAGTTGATTGCAGATCGTGCGCAGGCGCGTGCGGAGAAAAACTGGGCGGAATCAGATCGGATTCGGGATTTGCTGACCGAAAAAGGGGTTATTTTAGAAGATGCTGCGACTGGGACGACTTGGCGGCGGAATTAAATTCAGGCTTCAAGTGAAATAGAGAGAATTAGCTATGTTGAGTGTTGCGCAGTTAGAACAGGAAGTGCTCGCTTTGCCACCGCAAGCGCGGGAACAGTTGGCTTTGGCGGCATGGGAAAGTTTGGAAAATGATTTGGTTGATCCAGAAGGGCTTGCAATTGCGTTACAGCGTGACGCAGAGATGGAATCGGGATTAGTAAAGCCAGTTTCTCATGAAGAATTTATGCGAAGAACCAGTCAGGGATAATTGTGAGGCTGGAATATCATCCGCTTTCCATATCAGATTTGAGTGATGCAGTTGCCTATTACAATCAGCAGCGTTCTGGTTTGGGAAACGAGTTCCGCGCAGAAATTTATGATGCATTGGAGCGTATCTCAGACAATCCATTTCAATATGCAGTCGTTGAAGTTGAAAAAGAAATGCGGCGTTGTCTGGTGCATCGGTTTCCTTATTCGATTTTGTTTCGCTGTCCGGATGAAGAAACAGTGTGGATTGATGCTATTCGGCACAATCACCGTCATCCCAGTTTTGGGTTGAATAGAAAATAGGTGAAGGTTGATTTGGATGTGGAATATCCGAAATATATTGGCTGAAAAGGGGGCTGCTCTGGAGGATGTTGTTACTGAGACGATTTGGTGGTGGACTTAAGATTCTCTATTGATTCTTATAAGATTCATATTTGACTCGAATATGAATCTCGGGTATTATGGTTTCTTCATTAACATATTTTGGAGAAATTCCAATGAGTAAAATCTCTGCGCTTCTACAGGAAAAGAAAATTGTTAAGTCAAAGTTAATTGCATCAACGGTAAGAATTTCAGCAGAAACACATTCCTTCGTTGAAGAGCTTGCAGAATATTTAGGTCTTTCTAAGCAAGAAACATTGGCCACTTTGATAGATGATGGAGTGGAAGAAGCAAAGAAGGCTATGAAGCTTGATGAAATAGAGGAGGATTTATCTGAATGTTCGTATTATCTTCTCAATACTAATAAGCGGAATAATATTGAAGATACTGATCGTATGGTAAGGGAGCAAATTGCAGCAGCGTTTTACGATCCTTGGAAATTCAATATTGATCGTATCAAGTCAGGTGATGTTGTATTTCTTTATGAAAATGGTGTTGGTGTTATTGCATTTGGAACCGCACCCGGAGAAACGCTTATTCGTGATTACAATGGAGATGTAGGAGAATGCCATTATCAGGAGTTATCAGGTTTTACTAAGTTAGAAACTCCAATTTCTGCTAGAGAGGTGAAAAAGATTCTTAGCTTAAATATTCCCTTTCTGAGGACAATGGTTCCGATTAGAGAGGGTCAGAAATTGCTCAAAGCTGCGCAATCCAAGAGTTGAGTTGAATAGAAATTTTCGGTAGAAGCAGGTACTTATTGTGCCTGCTTATAGACCGGAAAACTACGAATCCGATTGAATCCCCGAATGCTTCAACAACGCATCAATCTTCGGCTCCCGTCCCCGGAATTTCTTAAACTGTTTCATCAAATCATACGTTCCACCCACAGCGAGAATTGTATTCAAAAACGCTTCGCCTTTTTCTGTATTGAAAATACCGTGTTCTTCAAACAGGGAAAACGCATCCGCGGATAAGACTTCTGCCCATTTGTAGCTGTAATAACCTGCCGCATAGCCTCCTGCGAAAATGTGTGAAAAACTGTGCGGAAAACGGTTAAATGCGGGCGGTTTCATCACCGAAACCTGTTCGCGAACCGTTTCTAAAGTGGCGTAAATTTCTTCGCGATTTTTTGGTGCATCAGCCTGCTGGTGCAGTTTGAAATCAAACAGTGAAAACTCCAGTTGCCGCACCATGCCCATCGCCGACTGGAAATTACGTGAGGCGAGCAATTGCGTAAATTTTTCATGTGGTAATGCTTCCCCGGTTTGGTAATGGCCAGAAAAGAGTGGCAGTGCCTCTTCCTGCCAGCACCAGTTTTCGAGGAACTGGCTTGGCAATTCGACCGCATCCCACGGCACACCGTTGATGCCGGAAACTGCATGTTCATCGACTTGCGTCAGCAGATGGTGCAGGCCGTGTCCAAACTCATGGAAGAGAGTGACCACTTCATCATGTGTCAATAACGCTGGATCATCACCAATCGGCGGGGTGAAGTTGCAGACCAAATAGGCAATCGGCTGTTGTTTGGTTTCCGCAGAGCGATGCCGAACGGCGCACTCATCCATCCACGCACCGCCGCGTTTGTGGGGGCGTGCATAAGGGTCAAGATAAAAAGTGCCACGATGTTCGCCATTTTTATCAGTAATTTCGAAGAATTGTACCGATTCATGCCATGTGTCGATCTCTGCTACATCGGTTTTTTCGGTAATCTGGATGCCGTAGAGTTTTTCAACGACTGCAAACATCCCCTGCAGCACGCGATTAAGCGGGAACCATGGCTTCAGCTCCTCTTCGGAGATGGCGTACTCGGCCTCCTTGAGCTTTTCGCTGTAGTAGGCGATGTCCCACGCTTGTAAGTCGTTTTCATAATATTTGATGCCGACAAAATCCCGTAGCCGTTGCAATTCTGCTCTGGCAGAATTGAGCGAACGGGCAGCAAGATCATCCAGAAAATCGACCACTTGCCGGGGAGAATCAGCCATTTTGGTCGCGAGCGAATAGTCGGCGTAGCTTTCAAAACCGAGTAATTTGGCTTTTTCCTGCCGTAGCGCGAGGATTTCTGCCATTACTGCGCTGTTGTCGAGTGCTATATCATGTGGCCCAGTTTCGGAAGCGCGGGTTGCAAACGCTTCGTACATTTCAGCGCGGAGATCACGGTTGTCAGCGTAGGTCATCACAGCCAGATAGGAGGGGAATTCGAGCGTGAACCGCCAACGATTTTTTGTCTCTTCTGCTTTTTCATCGCCCTCTGCGTTCTCTTTTGCAGATTGCTTTGCTAACGCGAGCGCGGATTCAGGCAAGCCAGCCAGCAATGTTTCATCGGTGATCATTTTTTCCCACTGATTGGTGCAGTCGAGCACATTTTCGCTAAATTTTGAGGTCAGTTTGGATAATTTCTGGCTGATTTCGCGGTAACGCTCTTTTTCGTCTGTCTCCAAACTCACGCCAGACAATTTGAAATCACGTAACCGATTTTCGATCACTTTTTGCTGCTCATGCGACCGGTTTTTGAAATCGGCAGATTCGGAAATCGCAAGAAAAGCATCGTATAAGCCGCGATGTTGCCCCATCTCCGTCGAATAGTCGGAAAGTAGCGGCAATGCGGCATTGTAGGCTTCACGCAATTCTGGCGTGTTGACGACTGCATTGAGAAGGCTCACCGGCGACCAGGTGCGGTTGAGCTGGTCTTCCACAAGTTCCAGCGGCGCGACCAGATTTTCCCACGTGAGTGGTTGCGGTTGCGCAAGCAGCGTTTCGACCGTTTCGCGACAGGTTTTCAGCCGCGTTTCAATGGCAGGGAGCACATGCTCCGGGTGGATTTTGGAAAATGGCGGAAAGGTTTCAAAGGCAAGTAGTGGATTGTTTGGATTGGACATAGCGGAAAAATTGTATTTTGAAAAAAAGCGGCGCATCATACGGTAAATTCTGTGAATTTCTACGAAAATTCCACTTGGCAGATCATTTCCAGCCCACAATACTGACAATTCTGTTTGCCTTTCAGTGGTGCAATTTGCGCTTCGCCCGCCTTGAATTCTGCGGCGAGTTTTTGGATAGCGGTTTGCCAATCGCTCAATTGTTGTTCCCAATTTTCATTGGGTTTTATTTTGGCGATATTTTTTGGAATGCCGTCCAGAATTTCTTCGAATTCCGTTTCGCCTTTGTACGCTAGGCTATCGCTACGGATTTCTTCGTAGAGAACCGCGGTGACTGCTTCTAATTGGGTTGCGTAAAGAGGAAGTTGCAATTCTTCAGGGCGTTCGCCTTGCCATTTCGTTGCACTGACGGAGCCAGTTTTGTAGTCAATCAACACGCGTTTTTTCTCTCCGTTGATTTCCACCTGATCGATGCGATCCATTTTGAGCGTAATGGCGAGACTGCTTAGTTCGGCAAGTTGTTTTTCCTCCATCGCTTCAATCGTAAATGGCACAGCGCGTTGTTGGTCAAGTTTGAGTGCGTGGAAAGTGAGTTCGATGAGCCGTTCCTGCTCATTTTGCGCAAAACGGTTACCAATGCGATCAGTACGGGATTGCTGGAAAGTTTGCACCACAGCAGCTACGGCAAATTCAGCCAACGCCCGAATCGAATCATCGGAAAGGTTTTTCAGATTTTTCTGATCGCGCTGAAGATCGGGATGATCCCAACATTGTTCCAGAATTTTGTGCAATAAAATACCGCGTTCACGAGCATCCAGGCCGATGTGTTCGGTTTCCAGTTTTTTCGCTTGCAGGCGATGACGGATAAAAGCACGAAACGGGCATTGCGATTGATCCGTCAATACAGAAGAACCGCCCTGCATTTGGGAGTGGGGGAGGGGAGTTTGCGGTTCGGTAACTGTTTCGGACTGAATCGGGATTTGCCACCAGGGTTGTTGTGGACTTGGATGCCAATCTGAAGGTTTTTTGCGAGGTAGATCGGCAAACAGCGATGAAGCAATCGTTTCCTGTCCATCGATCTGCGCCGGAGCACTGAAAATAACTTCTGATGCGGCGTGTTGAAATGCAGAAATTTCTTTTTGCGCGGTAACCAATGCTTTCTGCGGATCAGTGAATGGCAAGTGTGCCATCTGCCATTCACGCGGTAAAAATGGATTGAGTGGTTCGGTTTTTGGCCAGTGTTGTGTGTGGCAACCGGCGATCCAGAGTGCATCAAATTGCAGCCCACGCGCCTCTTCACGACTTAAAATCTGGATCGGTGCAGTGGTGTTGGGCGCAGTGGCAGGCAATTGCTGCAAAGTTTGCAGCAATTCAGTCAGTGCACGTCCGAACGAAATGTCACCAATAAAATCACCGAGCGCAGAGAAGCGGTTCAGCGCTTCACGCCACTGGTCATATATAAAGAATGCCTGTTCATTTTCAGTGGCATTTTTGTTCCAACTGACAATTGTAAGCCAATGCGTGAAGCGTTTTGCCCATTCTGTCGCCGTAGTGCGCGTTTTTAGTTGGGTATGGAGCGTTTGCAATGTGGCAGAAAGTTGTGGACAACGATTCAGTTTTTGATCAAGGTTTTCTGCGTGGAATAGCAAAGTTGGCAGCAAAATATGCGGATTCCCTGCAGTGCGGAGGCGCAAATCGATTTGGGTGCGTGCATCCAGTTCTTCCTTGTCCAGTAAAAATGGCGAACGTAGCAAAACCCCAGTTTCTGCAAGTGATAAACCGTTATGGAGAAATTGCAGCCATTGTAGCGCAATATAGATATATGGATCAGCAAGAAGAGAGGCGTTGCCAGAAAGTGCGAATGGGCGTTGGCTGCTGGGAATAGGGTGTACCGCGCTTTTCGGAACCAACGTTTCACTGAAAACTTGGGCAATGGTTGTTCGTTTTTCGGATAAATTGGGGAAAATAATTCCGATGCGCTGTGATCCTTTTTGCAGATGGTTTTTTGACCAGTGCGCAACGGTAAGCAATTCATTCTGCTCGTTTTCCAGCTCAATGAAACAGCTATTTTCTGTCTGTTTAGGCAATTTGAATGAAGAACATACAATATCTTGTTGTTCTAGTGCGGCGATCAATTGCTGTGCAGTGGGTGGCCAATCTTCGATACGGTAGGTTTGTATTGCCTCAGGTAAAACAATACGTCTGATTTCGTCAGAGAGAATGGTCTGCTGGATTTGTTTGGTCAGCTGCGCAGCAGGAAGAAGTTGTTCTGATTTGCAACGCGCCTCAAATTTTCGTTTCCATTCTATAAATAATGCGATTTCTTCGGTGTGTGGGATTAAGTCAAACGTTGGGTTGTGTGGATCAATATCCCATTCATGCAAGGTACGATAGGCTTTCATTGCCTGTTCAACTAATGCGCTAATCCGCAGAAATGGATTGTTTGCAGTGACAGGAAAAGTTTCTTGCCAAAGATAACGTTCCTGTTCCGGGCGTAGCAGCAGAGGCAAATCCACATTGGATTCCAGCCATGTTGTCCAGCACTGGTGCAGCCATGCAGAGAACGACAAAATTTGTGGACGTTCCCAGGCAGAAGTTTCCCGTGATAAGTTTTGTGTCGGCCAATAGTCGCGTAGGAAGCGCGCCTGTTGTGCGGTTGTAGTCAGGATGAAAGGAGAATCTGGTTTTGTCATTAAAGATTCGCTGAAAGTTCACCAATAGATTGAAGTCTATATGGTGATTGATTTTTTGAATGTTACTTTTTTAGAGTGCGGAAAATATAAGGATTGTATAAAATTAGATTGCCAAACCCCTATGAATTTTGGGGTTTCTATGTGTTGAACTTGTATTGGAACTACAAAAAACTGAGCGAGGGATGATGTTATGTTTCTGGAATTATTGGGTTATTTGATGACGGTTGCAATTATTGCCGGGCTGGTGTTGCCTTTTGTGATGGCAGGAAAACATGGTCAAAATGATGCTGATTCGTAGGTAATCATCAGATCGGTATCAGATGGAGTAGATGACCAGCTAGGCAAGCAGTTTCAATAGCTTGGAAAGGAAAATTGAGAAACAGCAAAATTATTGTTTTTCAAGCAATATTTTGCATCAGTGATTTTGAATGTTCTACTTTTTTCTGTAATAATTAAAGCTGCGGTTTGTGGATTAGGTGGCGGGCCTTTTGTCGGGAAAGGGTTTTCCATATTGTTTTTATTGGGCTTTTAGGGGGGTTCTTCGTGGAAGCGACAGCAGAGAAATATCACTTCGGAGTGGTGCGATGGTTTGCCGTAATGGCCGTCGTCTACTTGGTTTTGGGTACATTCCTTGGAGTGTACGTAGCGTCAGAATTGGCATGGCCATTTCTGAACTTTGATTTGGCAAACATTACGTTTGGGCGTTTGCGTCCAATGCACACCAATACGGTTATCTTTGGATTTGGTGGATGTGTGTTGCTAGCGACAGGTTTCTATACCGTACAGCGGACATGTGGTGTTCCCCTCTGGAGTAACGGTCTGGCTTGGATCACCTTCTGGGGCTGGAATATCATGATGATATTGGCACTGCTCTCCTTCTTCTTTGGGATTACTCAGAGTAAGGAATATGCAGAAATGGAGTGGCCACTGGATATTTTGATGACGCTCTTGTGGGTTGCATATAGCCTTAACTTTATTATGACGATCATCAAGCGGAAGACTTCCCATATTTATGTATCCAACTGGTTCTTCCTCGGTATGATGGTAATGGTTTCCTACATTCATATCGTGAACAGCTTGGCGGTTCCTGTTGATTTGTTCAAATCCTACTCCCTGTTCTCTGGCGTACAGGATGCAATGATCCAGTGGTGGTGGGGTCATAACGCAGTTGGTTTCTACCTGACAGCAGGTTTCTTGGGCATCATGTACTACTTCGTACCGAAGCAGGCACAGCGTCCGGTTTACTCCTATCGTCTTTCTGTATTGCACTTCTGGGCATTGGCATTTGGTTATGTTTGGTTGGGTGCGCATCATCTCCAGTACACTGCATTGCCAGACTGGACTGGTTCTTTGGGTGCAGGCATCTCCCTCGCATTGATCATTCCTTCTTGGGGTGGTTCTGTGAACGGTATGATGACTCTCTCCGGAGCATGGGATAAATTGCGTGAAGACTATATTTTGCGCTTCCTGATTATCTCGCTTGCGTTCTACGCAATGTCTACCTTTGAAGGGCCAGTGATGGCTGTGAAGACAGTCAATGCATTGTCCCACTACACAGACTGGACGATTGGTCACGTACACTCTGGCGCGTTGGGCTGGGTAGCGATGGTTGCTTCCGGTGCGATTTACCACATGGTTGAGAAGTTGTGGCATACCCGGATGTACTCCGCAAAACTGGTGAATCTCCATTTCTGGTTGGCAACAATTGGTGCTGTGGTTTACATCACCGCGATGTGGGTTTCCGGCATCATGCAGGGTTTGATGTGGCGTGACTATGATGAGTTCGGCACATTGAGCTACACCTTCGCAGAATCTGTTTCAGCAATGCATCCTTACTATGTGATGCGTGCAGTTGGCGGCTTGATCTTCTGGTCCGGGGCAGTAGTAATGCTCATTAATGTGATTCAGACTGTCCGTAACGCTCCGGCAACTAGCAAGTAAAGGGGGGATTGTAAAAAATGGCTGATAAAATTTACGGGTCCAAATTACAGGACAAGGTGGAGCGAAGCGCGATCGCGATGCTCATTCTGATCATGCTTTCGCTTTCGGTTGGTGGTTTTGTTGAAATTGTTCCGCTGTTTACCATTAAAGATACAATGGAACATAACAAATCGCCGGAAATTGTTTGGCAGCGTGGCGAGAGTGATACGCTGGAGAACTGGAAAGCAGGAGATGGTATCCGTCCTTATACGCCGCTGGAGTTGGCAGGACGTGATGTCTACATCCGTGAAGGCTGCTATCTCTGCCACTCTCAGATGATTCGTCCATTCCGTGATGAACGGGAGCGTTATGGGCATTACTCTTTGGCTTCCGAGTCCATGTATGACCATCCGTTCCAGTGGGGTTCCAAACGTACGGGACCTGATCTGGCGCGTGTCGGCGGGAAATATTCCGATGAATGGCATCGCCGTCATTTGATTGCGCCGCGTTCGGTTGTTCCTGAGTCTGTGATGCCGAATTATCCTTGGTTGGCTGAACAGAAGGTAGATGCAGATTCTATCGAAGAGAAGATGCGTGTATTGCGTGGCATGCCAGGATACGGGAAGGTTCCTTATCGTGATTCTGATATTGAGGGTGCAGCGGAGAAAATCCGGGGCAAGACAGAGATGGAAGCTGTAATTGCTTATCTGCAAGTATTAGGAACTATGGCAAAACTGGATCCGAATAAGGCATACCGTGAATAAGGAAGAACTGGGGTATTTCCATACTGATTGGGCCGCGATGACCGTAACGGACTGGGTTGGCCTGATCGTCACGGTCATGGTTTTTATAGCGATGGTTGCTGCTTATGTGTTGGTTTTCCTGCCGGGTAACAAGAAAAAGCTGGAAGATCAACGCAATTCAATTGATGAAGCAGACAAACTGGATGGATAGCACGGAGAAAAGAGAATGAGTGAGCAGAATCCGTTTCCCGGTGAGAAAAATACGGGGCATTTTTGGGACGAAGATTTGCGGGAGCTAACCAATGACCCACCGAATTGGTGGCGTTGGGGACTGCATTTAAGCTGGATGTTTATTTTGGGATATTTCATCCTTTATCCGACGTTGCCGACGTTTACGACCTATAGCACGGGTCTGATGGGTTGGACATCGATGAACGAGTCGCAGGAGGATATGGATAAAATTGATCTGATTCGCGCCAAATACGAGGATCGTATTAAAGATCCAAATGTGACGGTAGCAATGATGCTGGAAGACGATGAATTGCGTGAGTACAGCATACGTTCCGCAAAAGTGCTATTTGGTGATAACTGTGCAGCTTGTCACGCAACTGGTGGTGCTGGGACGCCAGGAAGAACTGTAGATGAGAGTGGTTATCCTGTATTGGCAGATGATGACTGGCTAGCAGGTGGTACAGTTGAGGCAATTGAGCGGACTATTACGAATGGTCGTAAAGGTATCATGAGTGCCTACAAGGGACGTCTCACTGAAGATGAGATTGAGACTCTTGTTCAGTACGTTATGGCATTGGGAGAAGGTACAGCAGATGCGAATGAGGAAGGCGTAGAATTATTTAATAATCCGCAAAAAGGTGGATGCTTTATATGCCATGGCGCAGATGGGAAAGGTAAGCCAACAATGGGGTCTGCAAATCTGACCGATTCTGTATGGCGTTTTGCACCAGGTGGTCTGGAGAGTGCGAGACATACTATTGAGCATGGGGTTAATGTTTCAGGCAATCCAGAGACACGTAATGCAGTAATGCCGGCGTTTGGTCCGAACGGTAAAGATCTAGGGGCAGGGAATATCAAGAAGTTAGCAGTCTATGTTCATCAATTGGGCGGAGGCCAGTAATTGTTGGATTGCCTGATCAGGCAGATTGATAAAATCTGTGAGGATAGGTTGTAGACTTTAATGCTGAGAGGGGGAGGCAGATTGGTTATCTGTCTCCCTTTTTTGTTTATTTTATTTCTTGGTTTGATTGGAGAAGATAAAGTCCATGGTGGTTAAAGAGAAAGAAGATTCAGAATTATATGAGGAGTGGACGGTTAACACGGGTAACGCCACTATTCATGCAAAACGCGCATCGGGGCGTTTTCGGAGTCTGAAGACAAAAACTTCCATGATTTGGCTTATTTTCTTTTTAGGGCCTTATCTACGTTGGAATGGCGAACAAGCGATTTTGCTGGATATTCCAGAGGGAAAATTCCAGATCTTCAGTTTAACGATTCTGCCGCAAGATGTTTGGATGCTCTCTTTGCTCTTGCTCTTTTTCGCGATTTTATTGGCAGTTGCGACAGCACTCTATAGTCGTGTCTATTGCGGTTTTTTCTGTTTTCAGACGGTATGGACAGATTTATTTACCTGGATTGAGACTAAAGTTGAAGGTGCTCCTAATAAACGCAGGGTTTTGGATGCTGCGCCGTGGAATGTACACAAAATCAAATTACGGATGATCAAGAGCTTTTTTTGGCTGCTGATCGCGGTATTGACGGGTATCAGTTTTGTGGCTTGGTTCACAGATGTGTTCGATTTGTGGGCGCGTCTGTTTATCGGAGATCTAGGCAAAGTCGAAACTACTATGATTACCCTGCTTACTGCCGGGACATTTTTTCTGGCAGGGGTGTTGCGGGAACAGGCTTGTTTGTGGCTCTGTCCCTATGCGCGTTTGCAGGCAGTGATGTTGGATAGTCAAACAACATTGCCTTCCTATGATGAGAATCGTGGTGAGCCACGTGGGCGTTTAGTAAAGGGGAAAGTCGGGGAAGGGAACGGCGACTGTATCAATTGTAACCAGTGTGTTGCGGTATGCCCGACTGGTGTTGATATTCGCCGGGAAGCAGCGGCGGAGGCATGTATCTCTTGTTCGCTCTGTATTGATGCGTGCGATACGGTGATGGGGAAAATTGGCCGTCCGAAAGGGTTGATCCGTTATGCCTCGCTGGATGAGTTACGGGGCGAGAAGGTGGTGCCGTCATTCAAACGTCCGCGCGTATTGGTTTATGCGTCGATTTTGATTGTCTCGCTGGGCGGAATCATTTACGGAATGTCGAATCTATCAGGTCTGGAGTTGAAAGTGTTACATGAACGTCAGCCGCTTTATGTGACCCGCTCTGATGGCTCGCTCCAAAACAAGTACCAATTGAAGGTGTTGAATAAGAATAGTCAGCAATCAACAGTGCGAGTTACGGTGATTGATGGAGATGGGGTTGCCAAGCATCTCAAACTGGTTGGCGCGGAAGAACCATTTGCTGTCGCACGGCAAGATACGACGCCACATACGGTTTACCTGCGTTTGCCGCGTGAGTTTGCGAAGCAAGCCGATTATCCGTTTGCGGTGACATTCCGGATTGAAGATACGCAAAATCCGGAGTTGAGCAGCACTTACGAAAGCGTGTTCTTTGGGCCGGGATATTGACGAGAAACTGAAAAAAAACGCTGATTTGACGATTCGTCCAATTTTGGGAGATTTGTAGATGGGGATTTCACAATCCAACAAACAGGCATTTAAAAATCCGTGGGTGATCGGGTGGTTAGTGATTGTAGCGGTTGTATTAGTTGTCAATATCGGCATGATTTCGATGGCAGCATTGACAGGGCCTGGGTTGGTGGAACGCGACTATTATGAAAAAGGCCGCCATCATGAACGCACTGTGTTGCAGCAAATAGAAGCCGACCGTCAGCTAGGTTGGAAAATTGGAGTGACAATGGACAAACCAATTCCAAACCAGCAACAGACATTACGTTTTACCCTGACGGATCGTGCAGGGCAGCCGGTTTCCGGGGTAGAAGGGACCGTGACGTTCTACCGGCCTTCTGGGGCAAAGCATGATTTCACTGTACAGGTGAACGAGGTGCATAAAGGCATTTACGAAAGTGAAGTGACGTTGCCGTTGCCGGGCGTGTGGGATTTGCAGTTTGCACTGGCGCAGGGCGAGAAGAGCTATGCAGCGGAGTATCGAATTGGCGATCTGCTCTAGTCGCGTGTTGGGCTTCGTTGGTTTTGACCGCTGATTTGTCCAGTCGCAGTCACGCTACAGAAAACGTCACAGAAAGCACTATGGAGAAATCCTGTTTCCACTGTTCGCTTCCATTGCCGAAGCGGGGGATTGTGGCGGGAAAAATTGATGGACAGGAGCATCAATTTTGTTGCCATGGCTGCAAAGCCGTTTGCACAGCGATCCATGAAGCGGGTCTGGAAGGGTTTTACGACCGTACCCCTGAAGATAGCGTCCTCGCGCCACCACCGGAACTTTCTGAAGAGGCCGCTTTTTTTGATCTGGAAGAGGTTCAGGCAGAATTTGTCCAGGAAGTGGGGGAGGGCGTTCGCCAGATTCATCTGCTCGTCGAGGGTATTCACTGTTCTGCCTGTGTTTGGTTGATTGAGAAAACGCTTGCCGCAATAGGGGGTGTCGAATCAGCGCAGGTCAATCTCTCTGGAAAACGTTTGTTACTGCGTTGGAAACCGACGCAAATCAAACTCTCCGCAATTATCCAGCGGTTGTCGCTGATTGGTTATGCGGCAGTGCCATTTGATCCTGGTATTGCCGATGGCGCTTTGAAAAAACAGAACCGTTCATTGTTGTACCGGCTGGTGTTTGCCGGATTTGCGATGATGAATTTGATGTGGATTTCCATCGCGCTTTACACCGGCGCGGCGGAAGGGGAATTCCGCACAATGTTTTACTGGATTGGTTTTTGTCTGGCGACGCCGACCTTGCTTTACTCCGGTTTCCCATTTCTGAAAGGGGCATGGCAGGGAGTAGTTAACCGCCATTTGACGATGGATTTGCCGATTGCGATTGGTGCGACAGTCACCTATCTCTATTCAACTTATGTGACCGCGACTGGCTCGACAATTGGCGAAGTTTATTATGATACCGTCGTCAATTTTATTTTTGTGATTTTGGTCGGGCGGTTTCTGGAGGCGGCAGCGAAGCGACAGGCAGTCTCTTCCACGCAGCGACTGATTGATCTGCAGCCTCGGGTTGCATTGGTACTACGCGATGGCGAAGAGCAAGCTGTGCCGATTCGTGCGCTCAAAACTGGCGAAATTGTGCGCGTGAAGCCAGGACAGAAAATTCCGGTCGATGGTGTGGTGCAAAGCGGTATGAGTGAAGTGGACGAGTCAATGCTGAGCGGCGAATCAGTTCCGGTTGCGAAACAGACGGGGAGTCAACTGTTTGCCGGGACAGTCAACGGTAGCGGCACACTGGAACTACAGGTCGAAAAGACGCTGGGACAGACTGCGCTTGGAAAAATTCTGGATCTGGTCGAGACTGCGCAAGCTTCCAAAGCACCGATCCAGTGCACTGCCGACCGCATTGTGCCATGGTTTGTGACGGTAACACTGGTGTTAGGGACACTTACCTTTCTGTTATGGCTGTCGACCGATTTTGAGTTGGCGTTGATGTCAGCGACTTCGGTATTGATTATTACTTGCCCTTGCGCATTCGGGTTGGCGACGCCAATGGCGATTGCAGTAGCCTCTGGTGTAGGTGCGCGGAATGGGGTGTTGATCAAAAACGGTAGTGTGCTGGAGACGCTTTCTGGCATTCGCCATTTTGTCTTCGACAAAACCGGGACATTGACCGAAGGAAAATTGAAAGTCCGGCAGGTTTATTTGTCTAATTTGTCCAAAGCAGAAAATGCTACGGTTTCAGAAAGTGAATTTTTCCGGTTTGCGTATGCGTTGGAATCCTATTCGGAACATCCGATTGCTAAAGCAATTGTGCAGGAGGCGAAAAAACGGTTTCCGGAATTGGGCGTGATGAGTGTCGAAAATTTCCACTACACACCGGGTGCGGGCGTTTCCGGGATGGTCGATGAAAACGCATTGTTGTTGGGCACAGCAGCATGGATGGAGCAGCATCAAATTGCGTTGAGCGCAGATGTTTCGCAGTTTGTTGCCGATGCGGAACAGAATGCAGAGAGCGCGGTTTTTCTCGCGGTTGATCAACAATTGGCAGGTGTGGTGATGCTGGCGGATCAAATTCGTCCGGGCGCAAAAGAACTATTGGAAAAGTTGCGGGCGGATGGCGCACAAATCTCTTTGTTGACTGGGGATCGACAACAAGTTGCGGGGGCAGTTGTTAAAAATCTCGGTGGAGAAATCAATCTGATTGCAGAAGTGTTGCCGGAGGAGAAAGCGAATCGGGTTGCGCAATTGCAAGCACGTGGCGAGCCGGTGGCGATGGTTGGCGATGGGGTTAACGATGCACCTGCCTTGGCGCGTGCCGATATCGGCATTGCACTGGGTTCTGGAACGGATATTTCAGTCGAAAATGCCGATATTGTCTTGCTTTCCAACGAACTGGAAAAAATCGGTATGGCGGCACAGTTGTCGCGGCGGACGTTGCGTACCGTGCGGCAGAATATCGGGATTTCAATCACCTACAATGTGATCATGGTGCCGTTGGCGATGATGGCCTACATTACGCCGCTGATCGCTGCGATTTCGATGCCGATCAGCTCGCTTTTGGTGATTGGCAATGCGGCGCGGATTCGGCGCATGTTTCGGCAGAGGAGAGGAAGATAGCGATGGAAGTGATTTATACATTGATTCCGGGCATGCTGTTTTTGGGGATTATTTCGGTCGTTGTGCTGATTTTTGCGATTCGTAAAGGGCAATATGATGATCTGGAAGGGGATGCGAACCGGATTTTGATGGAGGATGAGGACGAATTTCTGCTTGATGATCATCCGAAAAAAGCGGTAAAAAAGGACGGTAAAACCAAGGGAAACCCCAAAAAATTCTGGAGAATCTGAAAAATCTAGCAATAAACTGAGTATCTTTGTCCGAGCTTCTACCTAAACTGCGTAGCACATTACTCCGTTCAGTTTCAGTTTAGGTGGTGTACATTACGTGCATCAGAATTTTCCAGTCGCGGCAGCAGACATAATCGTCATTAATTTTTTGTTAGTTTTAATTAGAATTTGAAAAATATCCGATGGCAATGGACGATCTTGGATAACAATATCGAGATTTAAAGTAATGAGCCAGAGTCTTCCTTTGTTATCTTCTACCAGAGAAATCTGGCATGGCATATAAACTGAATAGATGATATCAACATCAACGATTTTTCGTATCTCTTCTGGAGTACAAAACTGAAAAATTTCAAAATAATGTGGATTTTTTATATCATGCTTACGTAATGATTCAGAGATACGTTGACGGCTGGCAAGTGTCAGATCGATATCTACCCCTTTGGAAAGTATTAATTTTTCTGCCTCTTTTGGGGAAGCACCCTCCCATAGTGCTACTTTGATTACACTTTGTTCAATATTAAATGGCTGTATAGTTTCTTTTGGCTGATCTTCCGTTGGTGTTGAATTTTCTGTTGCTGTTTTTTTCTCTGTTTTCTTTTTTTCTATTTTTTTTGGTTTTTCTTTTTCTTGTTTTTTCTTCTTTTGTTGTGGTTCTGTTTTTGGCGATGTTTTGGTTTTAGTTGGTGTTTTTTCTTGAGTGTCTGGTTTTATTTTTTTTTGTTTCTGATTTGTGTTTTGATGTGATTTTTTTTCAGTTGATTGTGTCTGATTTTTCTGTTGTGTTTTTTTTAAAGATTTCTGTTCCTGTGATTTTGATGGTTTGGTTTTTACAGGTTTTTCCTGTTTTTGGCGAGTTTTCTGTTGGCTGGAATTGTTTTGAGATTTATGTGTGCTGGGTTGAATAGTAGGTTTCGGTATATCAGGCAGGGTCGTTTGATTCGCTGATTGGGGGGTAGCGATTTGCTCTGCTACAGATGTGAAGCCCCCTTCTGTGATGACAAGATTTTGTTCTATTTTAGAGACGGAATCTGTACCAATTTGAACAAAAGCTGGTTTTGTCAGATCAGTAGAATGCTCACCGGTTTCAATGAATGTTGGTGTTGCAGAATGGTTGGATTTTGCAGCTTCAGTTTGAGCTGAATCAGCGAATGTATGGGTGGCTAGAAAACAGGGAAATATTGCCATACTGAAAATATATGCGATGGCTTTCATCATTGTTTTTCCCTCGACGTTACAGTGCAGATTTTTATTTTCAGGATATTTTATCGGATACAGAAATTGCAGTGTAGATAGAATTTTGTATAGGTTGCCATTTTTTTCATGAAGGAAAGGAATTTGGATTTGTCTGATCATATTTCCGTTTCAGAATCAATCAAGGCGTGGTTACTATTGCTCCATGCGCCGGGGGTGGGACCAATCACCTTCCGCAATGCGTTGGAGCAATTTGGTTCCCCACAGGAGGTGTTGTCCGCTTCATCGGCAATGCGCCGTTCTAGTGGCGTGTTCCAAAATCGTGCGCTGAAGTTTCTGGATTCTGTTAAAGAAACGGAGATTAAAGACGATCTGGAGTGGCTAGAACAGGAAAATACCCATGTGTTGACGTGGGAAAGCACCGATTATCCAGAATTGCTCAAAGAAATTCCTGATCCGCCGCCCGTATTATTTGTGCGCGGTGATCCAAAAATTTTGTCAATGCCGCAAGTGGCGATTGTCGGCAGCCGTAATTCCGATTTGTCTGGCAAGGAGATGACCCACAGCTTTGCGCGAGAGCTTGCACGTGCTGGATTGGTTGTCACCAGTGGTATGGCATTGGGGATCGATACCGAAGCGCATCAGGGCGCATTGGAGAGTGGCAAAACTGTCGCGGTAGTGGGGACGGGGCCAGACCGCGTTTATCCAGCGAAAAACCGCGTTTTGGCGCATCAAATTGCCGAACAGGGCGCAATTGTTTCCGAATTTCCAGTTGGCACACAGCCGCGTGCGGAACATTTTCCGCGTCGCAATCGCATCATCAGCGGTTTGGCATTGGGAACGTTGGTGGTGCAGGCAGCACGCAAGAGTGGTTCACTGATCACCGCACGGATGGCGTTGGAGCAAGGGCGCGAAGTATTTGCAATTCCCGGTTCAATCCATAATCCATTGGCGCGAGGTTGCCACAAACTGATCCGCGAAGGGGCAAAGCTGGTCGAGACGGCGGAAGACATTATTGAAGAGCTGGGTGGAATGCTTTCGCTCGTGCATGAGCAATCCGTTTTGACCGAGCAAGTCGCGCAAGTGGCCGTCGAGGCACAACCAATTTCTGCGGATATTGCTGATCCAAAAGAACGGAAGCTACTGGAAATTTTGGGTTTTGATCCAATGTTGGTGGATGACCTGATTGATCGAAGTGGATTGACGAGCGCGGAAGTTTCTTCCATGATTTTGAAACTGGAAATTGAAGGATGGGTTGCCAATGTGGCGGGAGGGCGGGTCTCCCGGTTGCGTTAAATTCGGTTATGCTCAACTGAAAAAATGTTGAAAAAACGGAAGTAGATTGACGGGAAAGCAAGTTTCCTCCATCCTTCCGCACCCCGGGAGGGTCGCCCGCTCAAGCAGCGGGTTTTTTTTGGAACCGATCAGCAACCGCAACTCAATTATTGTTCAAAATTTTTTGAAGGCATCCATTGTGAGCAAAAATCTCGTTATTGTGGAATCCCCGGCGAAAGCCAAGACGATTGAGAAGTTTTTGGGGAAAGATTTCACCGTCATGTCCAGCTACGGGCATGTGCGCGACCTGCCCAAAAAAGGGATGGGTGTCGAGATTGAGAAACGATTTGAGCCGACCTACGAAGTGACGGAAGATAAAACCCGTGTCATCAATGAATTGAAACGGGCGGCAAAAAAGGCCGAAATGGTCTGGCTGGCATCGGATGAGGACCGCGAAGGAGAGGCGATTGCATGGCATTTGGAGCAGGTGCTGGGATTAACGCCAGAAAACAGTCAGCGTATTGTTTTTCACGAAATTACCAAAACTGCGATTTTGAATGCAATTGAAACCCCGCGTCGAATCAACCGCGATTTGGTTGATGGGCAACAGGCGCGACGAATTCTGGATCGACTGGTCGGATTTGAATTGTCTCCGGTGTTGTGGCGCAAAATTCAGACCGGTTTGTCTGCCGGGCGTGTGCAGTCGGTTGCGGTGCGGTTGATTGTGGAGCGGGAACGCGAAATTGATGCGTTTGAGGCAGTTTCTTCGTTCAAAGTGAGCGCACAACTGGAAACCGCAGGCAGCGCGACTGTCAATGCGGTTTTGCCAAAAGAGCGTGAAAATCTAGAGGCGGCACAACAGTTTCTGGAGAAGATGGATGGTGCGGATTTCACGGTTCAGACAATTGAGCAAAAACCGGCAAAACGTTCCCCGCGTGCACCATTTACGACGTCAACCTTGCAGCAGGAGGCGTCGCAACGGCTGGGTTTTTCGGTACGGCAGACGATGATGGTAGCGCAGCGTTTATACGAATCGGGAAAAATTACCTATATGCGTACTGATTCGGTCAATTTGTCAGGTCAGGCATTGGGGGAGGCGGAAAACTGGATCAAACAGTCGCTGGGCGAAGAATTTTGGCAACGCCGCCAGTACAAAACCAAATCGGCAGGCGCGCAAGAAGCGCACGAGGCGATTCGCCCAACCGATTTAAGCCGCGCTGAAGTTGCTGGTGAAAAGAATGAGCAGCGGCTTTATCACTTGATTTGGCAGCGAACAATTGCATCACAGATGGCGGACGCACGGTTTGAACGCACCACGGCGACGATTGGCGTCTCTACTGTTGATGAAAATCTGATCGCAAAAGGCGAAGTGCTTACCTTTGAAGGTTTCCTCAAAGTCTACGCGGAGAGCAGCAAGGAAGAGAAACGGCTTCCAGCGATGAAAGAGGGCGAGGCGTTGCAATTGCTGGAAATGCAGGCGCAGGAGTCCTTCACCCGTCCGCCAGCGCGGTACACCGAGGCGAGTCTGGTTAAAAAGCTTGAAGAGTTGGGGATTGGTCGTCCATCGACTTATGCGCCGACGATTTCGACGATCCAGAATCGTGGTTATGTAGCGAAAGGAGAGCGCGAGGGTGAGCCGCGTGTGGTGCGTATTCTGGCGTTGCGGGAGGGGGGAATTGCCCGCGAAGATCGCAGTGAAATGACTGGTTCTGACAAAGGCAAGCTGGTTCCGCAAGATGTAGCTGGCGTGGTCAACGACTTTCTGGTCAAGTTTTTCTCCGATGTGGTGGATTACAATTTTACGGCGCGGGTGGAATCGGAATTCGACCAAATCGCTGCCGGGGAGCTGGATTGGCGCGAAATGTTGGAAGAGTTTTACGCGCCGTTCCACGAAAAAGTGGAAGGGGCAGCCGATATTTCCCGCGAAGAGGCGTCGCAGACGCGTGTGTTGGGCGATGATCCGAAAACAGGTCGTCCAGTCAGCGTAAAAATTGGTCGGTATGGCCCGTATGCGCAAATCGGCACGCGTGACGATGAGGAAAAACCGCAATTCGCCGGGTTACGTCCCGACCAACGGATGGACTCTGTCACGTTGGAAGAGGTGTTGCCGCTGTTTGAATTGCCGCGCCAGTTGGGAACCACGCAGGACGGTTTGGCGGTGATGGTCAATACCGGGCGGTTCGGGCCATACGCAGCGTTTGTTGATGAGGCGGTGCGCGATTATCTCGATAGTCTGGATGAGAAAACAGTCAAAGGAATTACGCTGGTGGCACAAAATGTCTCCATTGAGCCGGAAGACCCGCATACGATTTCGCTGGAAGAGGTATTGCCGTTCATCGACAAGAAACGCAACGATGATCGGGAAAAAGAGATTGCGTTGTTTGAAAATTCGCCGGTGCAAGTTTTGGATGGGCGTTGGGGGCCTTTCATTACCAACGGTTTCAAAAATGCGAAACCGCCGAAAGATCGTGAACCAGATACGTTGACACTTGCAGAATGCGAGGCGTTGTTGGAGAAAACCGAGAAAGAGAAAAAACGTCTCTCCAAACAGTTTTACGGTGGTGGATTTTCGTTGTTGAAAGACAGTAAAGGTGCGCCGGATGCGACGTTGCAGGTTAAAGAGAACAAGTTGAAACTGGCGACGGAAATTGCGGATACGTTGGCAGAACAAGGAAAATCAATCCGGCTGATTGCTGCACAAGGTGCGGCGGCGATTCGTGCGTCGGAGAAACGCAAAGCGACAACGAAGAGATCGACCACGAAAAAAGCTGCAACAAAAAAGACGGCGACCAAAAAGTCTGCAACGAAAAAATCAACCACTAAAAAACGCGCAACAACAAAGAAAAAAGCGTAGTAGGCTAGAATCATCAGTACAATACCCTCTATTGCTTTACCTTAATGGGAAAAAATAGAGGTATTGTTTACTATTACCAGTAGTAAAATCCTTTTTATTTGCAAAATATAATAGAGTTTTTAGTATTGGCTCTAGTTCTTTGAGAAATTCTTTTCTATTTTATAGCTCTTAATTTTACTTGATTTTTTATTTCTATCTTGAAGGTGTTGAGTTTTACTGTTGTTTGATCTACGAGAGTGTTTTTTATGAAAATAGACATTAAATTATTAATAGTCGTTGTTTTCATGATGGGGATCGGCAGTCCAAGTTTTTTGGTGGCTGAAGGGAAGATAGATAATCAAGTTGAATTTCGTAAGGTTTTCAGAAACCAAGTTGCACTTAATACTCAAGTTTGTATAGTAAAGTCTTCATACGCAAATGATGATACAAGCTGGGTTTCAGATACTAGTTGGTCAAGCTCTGACCATCAGAATGTTATCCTTTCATTTATAGTAATAACCCAAGAATTACTAGATGCTGCATTAGATTATTGGCAGATAGGTCGTTCTGATTTGAGTGTAGAGACAGTTGAGGATTATAGGCGTAAGCTTATGAAATGTTTATAAAAGATGGGCTGAAAACCGTACTGATGCTTGTTAAGCCGAATTTTATGGGAGATTATAAGGACGAATGGAGGGTTGAAATTCCTGAACCTAAAATAGGAATAAAGTTAGTAACATTTGATGGAAAGAAAGGAAATGTTGTACGTAGTCAATATATTTCAGATTATATGCTTTATTGGAATAGTAAGATCATAAGCTCACTGTTTTGGGTAGAAGACTTGGTTGATGATGAATTAGATCCTGCATATTATTTGGAGATAAATAATGTATTTTTTTATGTTGAGGATGATAATCCGAATACGCCATATTATAATTGGGTAAAATCTACTGTTCCTTCATTTGGATATGTTCGGTTTGAAACTAACCATATTAATCTATTGAAAATGATTGAGGATAATGTTTCGTGGAAATCTATTGAGGATAAATATGTGGCACCACGTGATAACCAGCTTGTAGGTTTGGTTGGTTCTTCAATTTTAAGTAACCTTATTGATACAGGTGTCGGGTTTTTAATGAGGGTTTTATTTAAGATATAATTTGACCTTTTTGTTGTAGAGATTTTTTGATCACTATTTTTTAGGAGAATATAAAATGGGACATTTTGTAGCGGTATTGATGGGTTCTGATTCTGATTTGCCAACCATGCAGGCGTGTCTGGATACGCTGGAAAAACTGCAAGTGCCGTATGAGGTGAAAATCACCTCCGCGCACCGCACGCCGCAAATTACCCATGAATATGTGAAAACCGCTGACGAGCGTGGTTGTGGCGCATTTATTGCGGCGGCAGGTCTGGCAGCGCATCTGGCAGGCGCAGTGGCGGCAGCAACGGTTAAACCGGTGATTGGCGTGCCGATGAATGGCGCGTTGGAAGGGATGGATTCCTTGCTTTCTACCGTGCAGATGCCGGGCGGGATTCCAGTGGCGACGGTTGCGATTGGTAAACCGGGTGCAAAAAATGCAGCCTATCTGGCAGCGCAAATTCTTTCCACTGCGGATGCTGATCTGGCGGCACGTCTGAAAGCAGAACGCGAAGAAAATGCGCGGAACGTGCAGGCAGCAGACGCGAAATTGCAGGAAAAATTGAAGAAATAGTTTGGGAGAAAGAATACGATGAACAGGTTCAAACAGACCATCATCAAAAGCGCGATGGCGTTGGCTTTGGGGACGGTGACGGCATCCGCGATGGCGATGACTCAACCGATTGCGCCGTGGACAACCGGCGAATATCAGCCGGTGAAGTTTACTGCGTTGAAGAAGGAGCCAATCCAGCCAGTTCGTGAGCCGAAAACGGTCAATTTGGCGAAGGTGGAGCTGGGCAAGAAGCTCTATTTTGATCCGCGCCTTTCCAAATCCGGATTTATCTCTTGTAACTCGTGTCACAATTTGAGTATGGGCGGCACAGACAATCTGCCGACTTCCATCGGGCATGGCTGGCATCAAGGGCCAATCAACGCGCCGACGGTGTTGAATTCCAGCTATAACCTCGCGCAATTCTGGGATGGGCGTGCAAAAGATTTGAAAGAGCAGGCGGGTGGTCCGATCGCTAATCCGGGTGAGATGGGTTCCACGCATAAACTGGCAGTGGAAATTTTGCAGTCAATGCCGGGTTATGTGCGTGAATTCCAGAGTGTGTTTGGCACGAATCAGATCAACATTGATCGAGTGACAGAGGCGATTGCGGCGTTTGAAGAGACTTTGGTGACGCCGAATTCCCGTTTCGACCGTTGGTTGGATGGCGAACCGAATGTGCTGACGACCACCGAATATGAAGGCTACCAACTCTTCAAGTCGAAAGGGTGTGTTAATTGTCACAATGGCGCGGCAGTGGGTGGAAACTCCTATCAGAAGATGGGATTGGCGAAGCCATACAAAACCAATAATCCTGCAACTGGGCGTGAAGGGGTAACAGGCAAAAAAGCGGATCTGTATAAATTTAAAGTACCAACATTGCGGAATGTGGAGATGACCTATCCGTATTTCCACGATGGTGCGATACAAACGCTGGAAGAGGCGGTGGATGTGATGGCGAAGGTTCAGTTAAATCGCCCGGTTACTAAAGAAGAGAATGCAAAAATTGTTGCATTTTTGAAAACGTTGACTGGTGAGCAACCGAAGTTTGAGATGCCGATTTTGCCACCGTCCAACCCGGCAACGCCGAAGCCACAGCCGTTTAAGTAGAGGTTAGGCATTGTTATTCTCGAATGTTGTAATCGGGAATCTGTTTTGTTTGCAATGCTGATTTCCAGACTCCCGCTTACGCGGGAGTGACGGGGCTTCCTAAACCAACTGCTCCAACAATTTCTCCCACGCCTCAACCCGTTCTTCAACGGTTTCCGCCGGTTTGTTCATCCGCAGTTTATCCTGCCCTTTCAACTGAAAAACCTTGTGCTGTTTTTGAATTAATTCGATCAGCTTGAGCGGATCGATTTCCGGTTTTTCGTTGAAAGCAATTTGTAATCCATCTGCATCAAACTCGACTTTACGAATTCCTAATGGCGCAGCTTGCAGACGGATTTCTGTGGCGAGAATCAGGTTTTTCGTTGGATCGGGCAGCAATCCAAAACGGTCGATCATCTCGACCTGTAATTCGTGTAGCTCATCCGCATTGTTTGCCGCCGCGATGCGTTTGTAGAGCACCAGCCGCGCATTGATGTCGGGTAAGTAATCTTCTGGCAGCAGCGCAGGCATGCCCAAATCGACTTCGGTGACCTGAGTTTCCAGCGATGGCTCTGGTGTTTTGCCCGATTTTAAATCTTTCACTGCCTGGTCAAGCATCTCTGAATACAATTCAAACCCAATCTCTTGCATATGGCCGCTTTGCCCGTCACCAAGCAGTTCGCCTGCGCCGCGAATTTCCATATCATGCACTGCAAGCGTAAACCCTGCGCCTAGCTCTTCAATTGATTCAATTGCTTCGAGCCGCTTCATCGCATCGGCAGTGATGTTTTTGCGCGATGGAATGACGAGATAGGCGTAAGCGCGATGGTGCGAACGTCCCACACGTCCGCGCAATTGATAGAGCTGCGCCAGCCCGAGCCGGTCAGCGCGGTTCATGATGATGGTGTTGGCGGTCGGTACATCAATGCCCGTTTCGATGATTGTTGAGCAGACGAGGATGTTGAAGCGGCGATGGTAAAAGTCTTTCATCACCCGTTCTAGCTCCTGTTCGCGCATCTGCCCGTGAGCGATTTCGACCGTTGCTTCGGGAATTAATTTGCGCACATCGTCTGCCATGCGTTCAATGGTTTCTACTTGGTTGTGCAAAAAGTAAACTTGTCCGCCACGATGAATTTCGCGGATACATGCTTCGCGGATTAGCCCGGCATCCCATTCACGTACGAAGGTTTTGATTGCAACGCGGTTGGTTGGTGGCGTGGCGATGATCGACAAGTCGCGTAGCCCGGACATCGACATGTTGAGTGTGCGTGGAATTGGCGTGGCAGTCATCGTCAACACATCTACTTCGGCGCGTAATGCTTTGAACTGGTCTTTCTGGCGTACGCCAAAACGGTGTTCCTCATCGATCACCACCATTCCAAGGTGGTGGAATTTGATCGTCGGCTGGATCAGTTTGTGCGTACCGATCACGATGTCGATTTTTCCATCGGCCAGCAGTTTGAGCGCATCATCGGTCTCTTTTTTGGTTTTGAAGCGCGACAGCACTTCTACCTTGAATGGCCAGTCGGCGAAGCGGTCGGTGAAGTTTTCGTAATGTTGCTGCGCGAGCAACGTCGTCGGTACCAGCACGGCCACTTGATGCCCGTTTTGCACTGCGAGGAAAACGGCACGCATCGCCACTTCGGTTTTGCCGAAACCGACATCGCCACAAATGAGTCGATCCATCGGCTGTGGCGACTCCATATCTTTAATGATCGCGCCAATCGCGTCACTTTGGTCGGGGGTCTCCTCAAACGGGAATTGTGCGGAAAATTGGTGATATTCAAGATCGGGTTCAGTAATCGCATGTCCCGTTTTTGCGGCGCGTTTGGCGTAGATTTCGAGCAATTCCGCCGCGACATCGCGGACTTTTTCTGCTGCCTTGCGTTTCGCCTTTGTCCACTGGTCACTGCCGAGCCGATGCACCGGGGCTTTGTCCGGCTCCACGCCGGTGTAACGCCCGATCAGGTGCAGCGCGGTGACTGGCACATACAATTTGTCCTCTTTCGCATATTCCAGCAGCAAATATTCAGCGGTGTTGCCACCCGCTTCAATCGACTGTAACCCCTGGTATCGCCCTACACCATGATCGACATGCACTACAGGATCGCCGATTTTTAGCTCGGAGAGGTGGTGGATGACCGCATCTTCGCTAATCGCGCCGCGCCGTTTTCCACTGCGCCGCCGCCGTTGTAGCACCTGTTCGCCGAAAATTTGTGGCTCAGTCAGCACCACAATTTCCGGCTCGGTCATCATCAATCCCGCTTCGAGCGGTGCGACAGTGATCGCCAGTTTTTTCTTGCCCGCGATAAATGTATTCCAGTTTTCAGCCTGTTTTGGGTGGATTTTTCGTCCACGGAACAGTTCTAGCAACGCTTCGCGTCGTCCCGCAGATTCGGCGACAATTAACATCCGTCCTTCAAATTCGTCGAGAAATTTGGCGACACGCTGCAATGGATTTTCCGAACGCGGTGGCATTGAAAGTTGTGGCACTTTTTGGGTCGCAAAGTTGGATTGGCCTGCTTGGTTTGTACCGTTTTCTAAATTTTGTTGCGCTAAATTCTTGTCTTGCTCAAATGTATCGAGTTCAGCACGCGGAAAATGTTTGAATTGTCCAAACAGTTCATCAACACGCAGGAACAATTCGTCGGGTTCCAGTATTCGTCGCAGTGCGTCGAGTGATTGCTGTGTTTCATAGCGTTCTTCGACCTCTTGACGGAAGATTTCAGCAGAAGCCTCAATGCCTTCCATCAACATCAGTTGTGCGTTGTCTGGTAGATAATCAAACAGTGTTGCGGTTCCGGTTTTGTTTGGATTATCCGCATTGGTATTGTCAAAAAAGAGCGGCAAGTAATATTCAATACCCGC
The DNA here is from genome assembly GCA_964344325.1 of uncultured Piscirickettsiaceae bacterium. Classification (GTDB taxonomy): domain Bacteria; phylum Pseudomonadota; class Gammaproteobacteria; genus CAYFMX01. Next base: position 40,292 of record CAYFMX010000010.1, on the reverse strand, counting down.
TGGGGCAATGCCTTGGCTTACATCGCGATAAACTGGATTTTGCTGCGGATCGCCCTCAAATTTGGCGCGATAGCGTTGGCGGAACTGTTTGACCGCCTCTTCAGTCATTGGGAATTCCCGCGCCGGGAAGAGGCGAATTTCTGACACTTTTTCCGTGGTGCGCTGCGTTTCCGGATCAAACAGGCGGATGGTCTCAATCTCCTCGTCGAACAGGTCAATGCGGTAAGGCTGTTCTGCCCCCATTGGGAAGAGGTCAATGATGGAGCCGCGCAGTGCATATTCACCATGTTCCATCACCTGTGCAACGTTGTGGTAGCCGCCACGTTCGAGGCGCATCAGCAGAGCTTCACGATCCAGATCTTCGCCTGCCGCGAGTAGAAAGGTATGACCGTGGATGTAGGCAGGCGGGGCGATGCGCTGCATCAGTGTATGCGCCGGAACGACGACAATGCCACGCCCCATCGTTGGCAGCCGCGCCATCACCTCCAGCCGCCGTGAAATGATGTCCGGATGCGGCGAGAATTTGTCGTAGGGGAGCGTCTCCTGGTCAGGAAAATGGAGCACCGGCAGGTCGGTTCCCGCGGCATAAAAGGCGATGGATTCGCGCAGTTGTGCATCGGTGGTCGAATCGCGGCAAATCACCAGTGTTGGGCCGTCCGCTTGTTGCGCGGCGTGGGTGAGTGCGAGTCCGGCTGCGCTGCCGTAAAGCCGCCCCCAGCGTAGTTTTTTCTGTGCGGACTGGAGAGCGGGTGGGGAGAGGGGGGAAATAGGGGAAGGAGACATCTTAAATTGCCTAGTTTGCTCCAATGGCCTGTGCTTGTTTGGGGAACAGGCTGGGGCTGAGTTGGATGGAGTAATTCATGATGGTGGAAATGTCCATTTTTTTAGATGCGTCCAGAATTTCCAGACCCACCAATTTTCCAGTTTCGGTTGTATCCGCGTGGATACCTTCACCCATTTCAATCACGCCATCTGGAGTTTCTGTTCCTAACTCTAGGTAAACGGAATCTACTTCTTCGTCATAATAAACTTTCATTGTTGTTCTCGTTTTTTCTTCAATGGGTAGCAAGTGATCACGGTGATGGTTTCATTGCCGGCTGCGATCACAATTTTGATTGGGTAACGGAATTCTTCCACTTCTTCGATCAGTTCGTGTTGCCCTTCCAGAAACGAACGATTTTCCAGAATTGAAGTCACAATTTGTTCGGGAATTTTGTAGAGCTTTGCTCTTCTTCGGGCATGGCGGGAAAAGTGGATTTTCATGAGGGATTAAGAGTAATTTGTGAAATTTGTTAGAGTCTAACGGTTTGCCAATTTTGGCACACTTACCTCATCGTCGGATCAATCGCACGCGCAAGATTTTCCATGCCGGTCAGCATCCAACTGCCCAATGTAAATACATCGCCCCAGCTAAATAGCAGTAGATACGGAATTCCAACCAGCACAATCAGCGGCGAAAGCAGCGCAAGCACAGGCATAAAGCTCAAATAGCCCCAAACGGCGGAAAATTGCAGAAAATCGTAGTTTTTGTGGTCTTTTTGCCAGTTGGAAACGAGTTTTCGCAGTGTTTTTTGTGGAACCCAGAAAATCACGGCAAAACTGGCGACGAGTGCGTGAAGTGCGGTCGGAATCAGCGTAGAAAGAAAGAGAAAATAAATCCACCAATACTCTTTGTTGAGTGGATCAGCGTGGATTCCGGCGAATAGTGCGGTTAAATCCAGAATCGGTTTTCCACCCGCAAAATCGGCGGTGAAATTCACAGCGGCAATTCCAATCGTAGTAACGGTTGTAATTAAAATCAGGAAAATAAATGCTAAAAATAGATCGACAACTGCCCATGCAACTGCGCGAAAACCTGTGTGGATTTTCGTTTGGATGGCATACAACAAACTGCGGGTAATACTGAGGGAAAGCCAGTCTAAAGGTACGTTTAATAGTGGTAATAATGTATAAAAGAGAAGAATAATGAGTCCTTCCGGTTTTGCATCTTCTTGGGTAGAAAACCAATAAATGGTTACGAATGCAATGACTAGATAAGAAAGAGTGAACAATCCCCAAAACAGCCAGAGTTTTTTAGGTGTATGTTTAAGGAGTTTTTCGTATAGAATAAATACTCCTATAGCGAAAGCGCCAGCGACAGTGCCAGCGACAGCGAAAGCGCCAGCGACAGCGCCAGCGAAAGCGCCAGCGACAGCGCCAGCGACAGCGACAGCGACAGCGAAAGCGCCAGCGACAGCGAAAGCGAAAGCGCCAGCGAAAGCGAAAGCGAAAGCGCCAGCGAAAGCGCCAGCGACAGCGAACCATAAAAGGCTTTTCCAGCCTTCAGTTTTTTTGGATTTATAAAAGCTGTAGAAAATAGCCATAAGTCCGAAGAGCGCGGTGATGCGTTCAAACCAACTAAACTCTTCAGGGAGAATCGGTAAACTGGCTAAATTTCCGGTTTCTTGAAAAACTCCCCAAGCAAAAAAGAAAGCTAAAATCGGATAAAGCAGCGCCAGTTTTAAATTGAATTCAAACGCTTCAACCGTAAACAGCGGCACTCCTAGCCAGTGTTTTTTTCGGGCATTTTCAGTCGCAGTTTTTACTTTTTCCTTATCTTTAATCCAGTTTGTGGTTTTGTTGAGTAGCCATCCCAATAAATCAAGATATTTCTTTTGAAAACCTAAACCATCTGCTGCCCGATCTAATAATTTATCGCGCCCAGACTTTTCTGCACCAGGTTTTGTTTCTGGGCCATTGAGTGTTTTCCAAACCAAAAAACTCCACACCAGCCAGACGAAAAACAACAATGAACCGATAAAGCCAACCGGTTCGAGCAGTTTTTCAATAAAAAGGGTGAAAATTTCGAGCATAGCTAAACAAAATGGATATGGTTGTTGATTTGCGCATATTGTTCACCGATGGTTAAAACCATCGGCTTTACGCCATTTCTCCTATGGAGAAAGGTTGATCCCAGCGGGATTATCGCTTGTAGGTAGTGGTTTTAACCACTACGTATCATCCGTGAATGGTGAAAAAAGAAAATGCTCCCGGAATTTTCACTCAGGGAGCATTCATCTGTCTATCAAACGCAATCAGAAACGAATCGGATCAGTCCGTTTTCGGCACATCTCCCGATTCACTTTTCTGCGGCTTCTCTGCTGAGGCGAAACTGGCTGTCTCTGCCGGTTTCGGCGTTGCAGTAGATGTCGGTTTTGACGCAGGTTTTGGCGCAGCTGGTTCCGGTTTTTTCTCTGCGGCAGGCGCGGGTGTCGGCGCAGCTGTTGGTTTTTCCGCAGGCTTGTTTGCCGTGGATGAAGCAGCCGGTTTCGGAGTTGCCGGTTTGTTCGCGGACTGATCGGCTGGAGGAGTCGCCGGTCTGTTTTCCGATTTATTTTCCGATTTATGCGCTGGCTTCTTCTCCAGAGCAGGCGCAGGTTTTGTTGCCGATTTTTCTACAGGTTTTGCAGCCGGTTTGTTGGTGGGTTTCTCCACCGGTTTTTCCACAGATTTCTGCGCAGACTGCGTTTGCGCATTATCCGGTTTTGTCGAATCCGCCGCTGGTTTACGCCCCCGGTTTTGGTGGTTTTGAGACGAACGATTTTGTCCTCCGCCTTGTCCGCGATTGTTGCGGTTGCCGGAGTTGGAGCGCGAATTATTGCGGTTGCCACCTCGGCGGTTGCGGTTGCCACCCCGATTGTTGCGGTTGCCGCTACTGCGGTTGCGCGAAGACGGATGTCTGCCAGCCGGTTTTTTCTCCTCTTTCTTCTCCGGCTCACTGCTACTGAAAAGGCCGCTGAACCCGGAAATCAATTTCCGCACGAAGGAGGTATCTTCAGTTTTGGGTTGCGGTTTGCTCTGCGCGGGCGCGGAACTGCGCGGTGGCATCGGCGTGTTCGGCATCATTTCGCGCACTGCCGGTTTTTCCCACGTCACTTTCTCGAACGCCTTGCTGTGATCTTCCTCTGGCGGAAGTTCGCGCTCTTCAACGCGATCATAGCTGGAGCGATGCTCTTGATCCTGCTGATCGGTGCGCTTGCGGGAGCGTTCAATCGCGTAATGCGGGGTTTCCAGCGTGTGGTTCGGCACCAACACGATGGCAATGTTCATCCGCTTCTCAATCGCCGCGACCTCTTCGCGCTTCTCATTGAGCAGATACGTAGCGACAGCAATCGGCAACTGCGCGGTAATTTCTGCTGTTCCCTCTTTCAACGCCTCTTCCTGAATCAAACGTAATACCGAAAGCGAAAGCGATTGCGTGCCGCGGATTGTTCCCTGTCCGTTACAGCGTGGACATGGTGTGTGCGACGATTCACCCAGCGATGGACGCAACCGCTGACGGGACATCTCCAGCAAACCAAAGCGGGAGATTTTCCCCACCTGCACGCGGGCGCGATCCAGTCTCAACGCATCTCGTAATCGGTTTTCCACCGCCCGTTGATTGCGGGAGGCGTTCATATCAATAAAGTCGATAACGACTAGGCCGCCACTGTCGCGTAACCGCAGCTGCCGGGCAATTTCGTCCGCGGCTTCGAGGTTGGCGTTGAGTGCAGTCTCTTCAATATTGCTACCCTTGGTCGCGCGTGCCGAGTTGATGTCGATGGAGATCAACGCTTCGGTGTGATCAATGACGATGGAGCCGCCGGACGGGAGTTTCACTTCGCGCTGGAATGCGCTCTCCAGTTGGCTTTCGACCTGGAAACGGGTAAAAATCGGCGCATTGCCGGTGAATTTCTTCAATTTCGGCAGGTTTTGCGGCATTACCTGCGACATAAATTGCTGCGCCAGTCTGTAGGTGTCGTCGTCATCGACCAGAATTTCGCCAATGTCATCGCGCAGGTAATCGCGCAACGCACGAATGATGATGTCGCTCTCCTGATAAATCAGGAAGGGTGCAGGTTTTTCTGCCGCTGCTTTTTCAATGCTCTCCCAGATGCGGTGTTGGTAGTCGAGATCCCACTGCAACTCTTCGCTGTTTTTGCCAACACCGGCAGTGCGCACAATGGCACCTGCGCCACTCGGAATGCTGAGTTCGCGCATTGCTTCGCGCAGTTCCTGACGCTCTTTGCCTTCAATTCGGCGGGAGATGCCGCCAGCGCGCGGGTTGTTCGGCATGTAAACGAGATAACGTCCCGCCATGCTGATGAAGGTGGTCAATGCTGCGCCTTTGTTGCCGCGTTCCTCTTTTTCCACCTGAATGATGATCTCTTGCCCTTCCTTAAGCGCATTTTCGATGGTCGGGCGTTCGCCCTGTTCCATCTTTTCGATCATCGATTGGGTGAAATAGGCGCGGGAGATTTCCTTGAACGGCAAAAAGCCGTGGCGTTCTGCGCCATAGTTGACAAATGCGGCTTCGAGGCTTGCTTCGATACGGGCAATCGTCCCTTTGTAGATGTTCCCTTTTTTCTTTTCGTAGACGGCGCTTTCGATATCGAGATCGTAGAGGTGTTGCCCGTCCACCAGCGCGACCCGCAACTCTTCCTGCTGCGTTGCGTTAATTAAGATTCTTTTCATTACCGGTTCTTTTTATCCTGATGTTCTTATATATCCATTGATATTTAAGGTTCGGTCTGCCGGGTGGGGGTCGTGAGCCTTGGCGCAATTTGCCAGGAACTGGTGGTTCTTCCGTCACCATCAGTGAACGAACCATCGCCAGCCCGGTTCTGCCGGAACCTGTAAACGGAAAAACAGGCCGCCCAGACGCATTTGCGTTGCTGTCAGCAGCCTGCAAGTAATTGTTTTTTGCTTGGAGTGATCCTGCATCCAGAGCGGATGCGGAAGGGGGTCATGACAAGCGGAAAAAACTATACCAGTGAAGGGGTTAATCCGCAAACGGTCTGTCAAGTAGGAATGTTTTTTGGACGGATAAAAATATCTCTCTTGTAACCTGTTTTGTACTATGATGAAAAAAATTGGTGCGAATCGTGCATTTTTTCCATATTTAAAAATGTTTAAAAATAGATAAAAATAGATTGGAAAATAAGTAAAAACAGATTGGACAAAAGGGAGTTTCGATGCGGTTACCAAAAGAAGAAGGACGAAAATTTTTTGAACTGATGTGGTCACTGATGTTGTTTGTGAATGGGAAGAAAAATATTGTCCCATCAATAAAAACATTGGAGGATTTATGGGATGCGGACAATAGCGAACGGATTTTAATCCGGGATGGGATACTGGAGCATCCAGAATTGACCGATCAGTATATCGCTGAAAATCCGGATGGTTTTGGTCAGGAAGATTTGGAGACGATCCGTGGATGGAAAAATTTTAAAAAAGGCACATTTTATATTGAGCGTCATCTGAAAAAACATACGATCGTGATTGGCTCTGGAAATGGAGGCAAGCAGGATCAGGTTTATGGGATTTGGTCATTGTCGGATGCTTTGGCGGATATGATCCCGAAGCAATATCTGCCGACGATGGCAAGAATGGTGTTGTTGCCCTTTCAGGGGAAAATTATCTACGATGGTTTTTTACAAGGATATAATGTCCATTTAGGAGGCGGTATCCGTAAGGAATTGAAAGCGGAGTATATGCGTGCCAAAAATACTGGTCGGATTATTACGGTATTCGGCGATGACAATAGTCTGGGGCAGACAGAAGAGGCAGAAGATTCAGAAGATCAATGGGTGGTGAAAGATTGGTCTGATGAGTTTGCGCAATTGAAGAAAATTGCCAGCAAAATGCGTGGCGGGCAGGGGCAGCATCCAGTGAATAGCGCATTGTTCAGTTTGATTAAATCAAGTATTGAGATGGCAGGAAAAACAATTGATGGACAGGCGGATGTGCAAGTAATGGACAATGAAATTAGAAAAGTAGAACGTGCATTCAACAAAGTGGACGATATTTTCCGTCAGATTTTGTGAAACAGGTTATTAAAGTTTTTGTGAAGCGTTTAATCGGGGAGAATTAAAGATGATATCACATCAATTTATTCCCCTCGCATGTGCTGTGATTGAAGAGGAAACACGTGCCGTTTTCGCTTTATTGCAACAACTGGACGCACAGTTTGAACAAGCCTGCGCAACGATTCTCCGGTGTACAGGGCGAGTTGTTGTCACCGGGATGGGGAAGTCGGGACATATCGGCAATAAAATTGCGGCGACATTGGCGAGTACGGGGACACCGGCATTTTTCGTCCATCCGGGTGAGGCGAGCCACGGCGATTTGGGAATGATCACTGAACGGGATGTGGTGGTTGCATTGTCCAATTCCGGGGAGACGCAGGAATTATTGATGCTGTTGCCAATCATCAAACGGCTTAATGTGCCGTTGGTTGCGCTGACCAGCAATCCAGATTCGACGTTGGCGACCCGCGCTGATATCCATATCAATATCGGCGTGGAAAAAGAGGCGTGTCCGCTTGGTCTGGCACCGACTTCCAGTACTACGGCAACGCTGGTAATGGGCGATGCACTGGCAGTGGCATTGCTGGAATCACGCGGTTTTACAGCGGAAGATTTCGCCCGTTCGCACCCAGCAGGATCGCTGGGCAAGCGGCTGTTGTTGAAAGTGGAAGATGTGATGCACACTGGCGAACGTATCCCGAAAGTTTCAGCAGAAGCGACGATCCGCGATGCGCTGGTGGAGATGACTTCAAAAAGTTTGGGAATGACGGCGATTGTCGATGCGGACGGTGCGATCCTCGGCATTTATACGGATGGCGATTTGCGGCGTACGTTAGATCAAAATAGGGATTTGCTCACTACAAAGATCACGCAAGTGATGAGCAAAGACTGCACCACTATTGCTCCTGATCGCTTAGTGGAGGAGGCACTACAGTTGATGGATCAAAAAAAAATCAACGGGCTGTTGGTTGTAGATCAACAGGGACAACTGGTTGGCGCGTTGAATATGCTGGATTTGGTACACGTCAAAGCCGTTTGATTTTGTTTGCCTTGATTTATGAGTCGTCCTGATCGGACTGGTTTTTGTCCGATTGATCGCGTTCAGCCCGTTCCCGCTCCTTGCTGCTCCGCGCTAAGCGGAACATCAGGAAAATTGCCAGAGCGACGAGCCCGATCATTAAGTAAATGCGCCACATAGCTATCAGTCTCCGAAATTGATCTGAATTTGTCGGATTTGATCCAGATTTACCGCCAGATTTCTGTCCGCATCACTTCGCGCATCTCGTCACTACTTGCCAGATCGGTCGCGCTATGCCCGTGGCGATCTTTGACCTGAGCGTCTGCGCCAGCTTGTAATAAGGTAGTGACCATTGCGGTGTTGCCCCGACGTACCGCAATATGGAGCACAGTTCCTCCATATTTGGTTGCCCGATCCACAGATGCGCCAGACTGAACCAGCAAGTTGGTAATCACGGTGAGGTTGCGCCAAACGGCTTCCTGCAATGGCGTATCGCCGAAACGGTTTTTATGATTTGGATCTGCGCCTGCTTCCAGCAACGCTTCAATCAGCGGCACATCACCTCGGGCGACGGCGTGTAGCAATGCGGTGTCATCAAAGCGATTTTCCGCATCCACTTTTGCGCCATGTTTAGCTAACAAATGCACCATTTCTGGAGAGCGTGCGAGATGGATTGGCTTTTCGTTATAGGAGTTGGATTTCTTGAGCAGACGTTTGCTTTTTTTCTGTTGAAGTAACTCTTCCACTTCCGACAGATTGTCCTGAGAGACCAGATCGTGAAGCGAATTATGGCCTGCAGTTGCGGGGAGTGATACCAGAATCAAAAATAGGGCACCGATTAAATTTCCTATCATTTTCATAGCAGCGTTCCTTATTAATCCCATCCCTGAGTGCAGTCGAGGCGAATCCAGACCTGGTGCATTCCGTAAATTCCATCTTCCAGCATCATTGCGATGGGTGTACGTTTATTGAGATATTTGTTGGTGTGCCGCAGCCATACTTGCCCGCCGCCCTGGGTTCGTGGGTAGTTGCGCTCCAGCGCGTCGCCGATCCCGACGAGATGGCGCACCCGCTGCAAAATGTCCTGATCATCCGGCAGTGGCGTGCCATTACGCAATTTAGTCAACATACGCGGTTTTTCGTGGGCTAGACCGAGCAACACCATCTGTTCTGTTTCACTCAGCTTCCAGTCGCGCATCACAGAGAGCACGCGGATGGTTAAATGTTGACGTTCTTCATAGGTGAAATTGAGTTCGGTATCGTTGCTCATATGCGCTATTCCCTAGTAAAAAAGTCAGACATTTAGATAGAAGCCACTATAGCATTCTTTTGAATGCCGGGATAAAAAGATTTTCCGGTCAGAGAGCATGCGTTTTGTAACTTTTTTGCTGTACAGTGCATTTTTTTGAGACTGTTTTAGAGACTATAGAAAGAGAAAATTGCACGGCTATGACTGCGCTTGAACAACTTGCCTTTACTGCCTTTCTGATCGGGATTGTCAGTGCGATTTCCCTGCCATTGGGCGCGTTACATTCGTTCCTGTGGCGACCGGAACCACGCGTCGTTGCAGCATTGATGGCATTCGGGGGTGGGGCGTTGCTCGCCGCGTTGGCGATTGATCTGGTTGCCCCAGCGGTGGAACATGGTCATTTTGGCGGGTTGACGCTTGGTGGGCTAGCGGGTGGACTGATCTTTTTCCTGTTGGACAAGGCCGTCAGCAATTTTGGTGGATACCGTCGCAAGCACTCTTCGGTGGTGGTGCACCGGAATACCACGGCACGCAAAAACCTGATCAAAATTATGCAGGGGTTGGGACGGACAACGCTTTTCAGCAAGCTGCAACAGGATGACGAAGTTCGTTTTATCGCCGATCATGTGGAGACGCGCTTTTATGCCAAGGGAAGCATCCTCTACATGCCGGGCGATCCGTCCGAGACGCTCTATATGGTGGGGCGCGGTTGTGTTGAACTGGAAACGCCCGGCAGCACAGAAGCACCAGAGGTAGTCGGCGAAAACAGTACTTTCGGGCTGCGGCCTTTTTTCACTGGCACGCCGCACGCCAAGATCGCTCGCACCACCAGGGACAGTTGGATTCCAACGTTGCCGAAAGAGACCGGATTGCAATTGCTGGAAGCCTCATCTGCTTTCCGTGAAGCAGTCTCTCAATGGTTGCTGACTGGGAAGGATATCCGCAAACACTTGCGTGCTGTAGGGATGGATGATGCAGAAATTGCGCAGTGGCGTGATCAGGTACGTGAGGAGGTCGATTGCGAGCAGAGTGGCCATTTGCCTGATGCGAAACCGTTTGAAAGCCTGTCTGACCGTTTTGCCGCATTTGTCGCTGCCCATCCGCTGGAGCGCATCCCGTGGTTGGAGGATATGAGTCCAAATGAAGCGGAGCAGTTTGGGCATTTTCTCACCTATCGTCGCTATAAGGCCGGGGAGAAATTGTACGAGCAGTGTGAGCCAGCCAATTACTTTTACATCATTGATCATGGCGAAGTGACGTTGCGTGATATGGAAGACCGAAGCAAAGTCCATACACAGGATATGGGTGATGCAATTGGCAGTTTCGCGTTCCTGTGTGATCTGCGCCATACGATGAGCGCAGAGGCAAAAACGGATATTGGTGTTTGGGCATTTCGCCGCCACGATTTGGGGCGGTTGATTCGCCATTACCCGAATTTTGGAGTGCGTTTGGCGCATAATTTCAAAAGTCGCGCATTCAACAGCTATCTCCAGCAACGTTACAATCTCGATCAGGGGCGTGTGCTGGCGTGGGTCAGCCGGGCGCGGAAGGCGGTGCAAGTTGGAAAGATGCCCCCTTCGATGCTGGAGATGGGAATTGAGTCTACCTCCCAACATGGCGCGTCAGTGGCGATTTGGCTTGGTATTTTGCTGGATAGCATTCCGGAATCATTCGTGATCGGCGCAAAAACTGATCCAAGCGGCGGCGGATTGGGGATCAGTTTGGCATTGGTTGCCGGTCTGTTTCTCTCCAACTATCCAGAAGCACTCTCCAGTTCACGCGGGATGCGGGAAGAGGGGTTTTCGCGCTTCAAGATTCTGGCGATGTGGGTTTCGATTGCGCTCTTCACTGGTATTGGTGCTGCTTTCGGCAGCTTGATGCAGGGGGCTGATCCGTATTGGCTCTCATTGTTAGAGGGATTGGCGGCTGGTGCAATGTTGACGATGATTGCGCAGACGATGTTGCCTGAAGCGTATAGCAAAGGCGGCTCAATTATTGGTTTGGCGACGTTGTTGGGCTTCTTTTTGACGATTTCTTTGAAGGCGGTTCCAATCTAAACAAATGGATCGAAAAGAGTGCGCAGATATAGCGCAGCACAGTAATTAATATCCGGGTAGAATTGGCTCTTTTTTCCTGTCTTCAAATCTAGATTTTCCAGATATTTCCCATGAGCCAACTTGAAGAAGAGGTCGGCAAACGCCGCACGTTTGCGATTATTTCTCACCCCGACGCGGGCAAGACCACCATTACCGAAAAACTGTTGTTGTTTGGCAAGCTGATCCAGCAGGCGGGTACAGTCAAGGGGCGCGGCTCGGATCGCCATGCGGTTTCCGACTGGATGGAGATGGAGAAAGAACGCGGTATTTCGGTGACTACGTCGGTGATGCAGTTTCCGTATAAAGAGCGGATGGTGAATTTGCTCGACACGCCGGGGCATGAGGATTTTTCTGAAGATACCTACCGCACATTGACGGCGGTCGATTCTGCGCTAATGGTGATCGACGGTGCAAAAGGTGTTGAGGCGCGTACGATCAAACTGATGGAAGTGTGCCGCCTACGTACCACGCCGATTCTCACGTTCATTAACAAAATGGATCGGGAAATCCGCGATCCGATTGAGTTGCTGGACGAAGTTGAGGAAATCCTCAACATCAAATGTGCGCCCATCAACTGGCCAATCGGTATGGGCAAGCAGTTCAAAGGCATCTATGAACTGGATAATGACCAGACTGTGCTCTATCAAACGGGTCAAGGCCATACGATTCAGGAAGAACGGATTATCAAAGGATTAGATAATCCTGAATTAGATGAAGCGATTGGTTCACTTGCAGAAGATTTACGCGAAGAACTGGAACTGGTGCGTGGTGCGAGTCACGAATTTGATCTGGATGAATATCTTGCCGGGGAGTTAACACCTGTTTACTTCGGCACAGCATTGGGTAATTTTGGTGTGAAAGAGATGTTGGATGGTTTTGTAGAAATTGCACCATCCCCCCAATCTCGCGATGCAGAGACCCGCACGGTCGAACCGAGCGAAGAGAAATTGACCGGGTTTGTCTTCAAAATCCAGGCAAACATGGATCCGAAACACCGTGATCGCATTGCGTTTATGCGGATTTGTTCCGGAAAATTTTCGCAAGGGATGAAATTACATCAGTCACGGATCAATAAGGACATAAATGTGCCTAATGCGCTCACCTTCCGTGCGGGGGATCGTGAGCATGCGGAGGAAGCGTGGTCGGGCGACATTATTGGTTTGCATAACCACGGTACGATCCAGATCGGTGACAGTTTTAGCCAGGGGGAGACGATCCAGTTCACCGGTATTCCGCATTTTGCGCCAGAACTGTTCCGGCTGGTGCGGCTTAAAGACCCGCTGAAAAACAAGCAGTTGCAAAAAGGGTTGCAGCAACTTTCAGAGGAGGGGGCGACGCAGTTGTTCATGCCACTGGAGAACAACAATCTGGTTTTGGGCGCGGTTGGTGTGTTGCAGTTTGATGTGGTTGCCCACCGCCTTAAACACGAGTATAAGGTTGAGGCAATTTATGAAAATGTCTCTGTCCAAACGGCACGCTGGGTAACGTGTGAGGATGCTGTGAAACTGGAGGAGTTCAAATCCAAAAACCGCGACAATCTGGCAATGGATGGTGGTGGGAACCTCACGTATCTTGCGCCGACGCGCGTCAATCTGGATTTGGCGATGGAACGTTGGCCAGATGTTACCTTCCATGCAACCCGCGAACATTGAGGATAGCGGTGATAGTTGGGAAAAGTTGGAATGTTAGAGAAAAATTGGAAGATCATAAGTAAAATTTATTAGCATATAGAATATTATTATTTTATCATTCAAGGAATCAATTGTAGGATTGGTTCCAGAGTTTGGGATGGTACGAAAGCATGAAGCGGTAAGAAGTTGTGAACAGGTTTTCGGACATCATTTCTTTCACCCACTTTTAACCAAGATTTTTAACTTTCGTAAAACTTAGAGGATGAGCACAATGAAAAAGATGATTGCTGCAATTGCTTTGGCTGCGATGGCTTCTACAGGGGCTTCCGCATTCTTCAGCGATGACGACAACTACCACGGTTATGGCACAGGTTCTGCGGACGGCGCGATGGATTCCCGCGGTCGTGGCGCAGGTCGCGGTACAGGTGATGCAGAAGGCGACTTCAGCATGACTGTAAACGCTTCCGGTAAAGGCCATACGGATATGGATACAGACTGGGATGCGTCTAACGATACTCGCTTCCAGGGTGATTCTGACTGGAGATCAGAGAGCTACCCATATCAGCCGCATTATCGTGGTTATCCATATGGCCCTTATGGCGGCATGGGTGGCATGGGTATGGGCGGCATGGCTCCGGCTCCGCACTATGCGCCAGCTCCAGAGGCTCCAAAAGCTCGCCAGTAAGCGAAAACTTGCTGACTTGATCAAAGGAAACCTGATGTGCTTCGGCGCATCAGGTTTTTTTGTGCATGATGAAAAAATCCGCTGGAAATCAGTTTTTAACTTTATTAGAATGCGCTGCTTCCCGGAGGGATGGCAGAGCTGGTTGAATGCACCGGTCTTGAAAACCGGCATAGGTTTGTAGCCTATCTAGGGTTCGAATCCCTATCCCTCCGCCATACACTACTATTCTCCTATAACTTCAATAAGTTATAAGTAAATCAGACGGTTAATCTTCTCACTGTTACATCAGGGTGTTACAGTGGAGCTATGGAGAAGATGTCTGGACACACCCGTCTATACCGCCGTAATTCAACCTACTATCACCGTGCAGCAGTCCCTACAGATATTCGGGATACGTACGGTAAACGCGAAGAAACTTTCTCACTCAAGACTAAAGATTATCGGGAAGCCCTGAGGCTTGTCCGTATTGCTGCTATTGAGGTAGATGAGAAGTTTGAAGCCCACCGCAGGAGGCTGGAGCAGCTCAAGCAGCTGCCATTGCAAGAGCTTTCAGGCGATCAAATCAAGCATATTGGTAATATCTACTACGCCCATCTACTTGAAGAGGATGAAGAAACCCGCCTGAGTAGTTTTAATGGTGGTTCATTCGAGGAATGTAGTGGTTTAAATAATTTCAGAGAGTTTTATAGCCTATATTCCTCTTCAAATACTCTGGAAAAAAACCAAATGACCACAAGAAAAGAACGGATTTCTTTCACCCCGGAACAGCGGCAGCATTATGCCAAACTTATGGTGGAGGAAAATTACAGCAACAAAAAAATAATGGAAATCTCCGGTGCTGGTGCATCGGCGGTGACGCGCTGGAAAAAATAGTACCGCGAAGAACTGGAAGGCAAAACCCCGCAAGGGAAGGCATTCGCGGAGGAACAACAGAAAATTCAGGCGCTTGAAAAACAACTATGGCAGGCCAAACAGGACAATGAAATTTTAAAAAAGGCGGCTGCCTTCTTCGCAAGGGAAAACAGCGCGTTGCGTTGATTTCCGGGCTGAAGAAGGCTAATTCAGAATACTCTATCCGCACGCTATGCCACGTGTTCAAAGTCAAAGAAAGCACCTGTTACTATCATCTGAATAAAGTGGAATCCCCTGAAAAACAATTGGTTATCCAAAAAATGCATCGGATATCAAAAGAAAGCGACCACACGTACGGGAAACGCAGGATAAAGAAGGCATTGAAAAATCAAGGGATTGAAATCGGATTGTACCGGGTGGCTTCACTAATGGAGGAAGCAGGGATCGTTGCTGTTTCCCCTAAAAAACGACATTCCTACCCCAACAGCGGCGAACAGCATCCCAAAGCACCGAATTTGCTGCAGCGGAAATTCAATCCCGGAACCTGCCATACTCATTGGGTTGGCGACATTACCTACATCAAGACCCACGCTGGATGGAGCTATCTGGCTTGTGTGCTGGATCCGGGTTCCCGTGAAATCAATTGAAACGACGAATGAAAAAAGCGGCTTAATTTCTCTACAAAAAAACTTGACCATTATATTAGGGGGGGGGCGGGTTTCAAATTTGCATCATAGGGATTTCATTTCTGGCACTCTCGTTCAACGGGTGCTAACCTTCGCGGCCTTAATCAACTTGGTATCCAGCCATTCCCGCGACTCAACCCGACGGACTGCAAGAAAGAAAACATGGGCAAGGAAATCCCGCTCACAGACCGTGCACAACGCTTGCTGAAAGCGTTGGTGGAGCATCATATCCGTGAAGGCCGACCGGTCGGCTCAACCACGCTCTCCCGCGAGCCGGGGCTGAAAGTCAGTTCGGCGACAATCCGCAACACCATGTCCGATTTAGGCGCGATGGGATTGATCGCCGCACCACACGTCTCCGCAGGGCGCATTCCAACGCAAAAAGGTTATCGGTTTTTTGTCGATTCGCTGCTGACTGTACAGCCGCTGGAAACAGCACAAGTGCAACAACTGGAATCACAAGTCAGTGCAGATGGGAAACGCCCGGAAGAGATTTTCTCTTCGGCCTCTTCGCTACTTTCAGAAATGACGCAAATGGCGAGCGTGGTGATGGTGCCGCGCCGCGAGCAAGTGATTTTGCGGCAGCTGGAGTTTGTCGCGCTTTCCGAACACGAAGTGCTGGCGATTCTGGTGACGCAGGGCAACGAGGTGCAGAACCGCATCATCAAAACCGAGCAGCCGTTTTCCGAATCGCAATTGCAACAGGCGGCGAACTGGTTCAATGCGCAATTTGCCGGAGAAGATTTGGCGTTGGTGCGTGGTCGCTTGCTGGAAGAGTTGGATCGGGCACGGCAGGAAGTGGATCAATCGATGCGGGCAGTGGTGCAGGCTGCGGCGCAACCAATGTTTGACCAAACTTTGCAAGGTCAGGATGAGGATGAGGTGCTGGTGCGTGGGCGTACTCAGCTGATGAACTACGAAGAACTCGGTGATGTGAACCACTTACGTCAGTTGTTTGAGACATTCAGCCAAAAACAGTCAATGTTGCACTTGCTAGATCGTTGTATGGATTCCGACGGCGTGCAGATTTTCATCGGCGAAGAATCCGGTTTTGAAACTTTTGATGATTGCAGCGTAATTACTGCGCCTTATCGTGTGGAAGACCAGGTGGTTGGTGTGCTCGGTGTCATAGGTCCGACCCGCATGGCCTACGACCGGGTAATCCCGTTGGTCGATATGACTGCAAAATTATTGGGATCAGCCTTGAATTTGGCTCGTTAGCCCCCATTTTCGGTTCCATTGTTTTTTGTTGTTCTGTGGTTTGAGTTCAGAACTTCAATAAAATCAGTTTCTTTTTTCAAGTTTCCAATTTCAGATTTCTAGAATTGGGAGCAGGGCAAGGTATTTCTTTTTTGTAGAGGGTGTTTTGGATGAGTGAAGCGGAGAAAAATCAGGAAGAGTTGGCGGCGGAAAATACGGATGCGGCAAACGCAGACGAGGCGATTGAGTTGAATCTAGGTGCAGAAAACTCAGAAGAAGATTTGCTGCAATTTAGTGCACCAGAGCAGCAAATTGAGGAGTTGGAAGCAAAAGTCGCGGATTATTTTGACCGCATGACTCGCACACAGGCGGAGATGGACAATCTGCGCAAGCGTACCACTCGTGATATTGAAAACGCGCACAAATTTGCGCTGGAGCCATTTGTCAAAGAGTTGCTCGGAGTGGTCGATAGCATGGACTTGGGGTTAAAGGCGGCGGATGATGCTGGGGAAAATTCCGAAGAGTTCCAGAAATTGCGTGAAGGAATGGATTTGACCCGCAAGCAGATGCTGGGTGTGCTGGAGAAATTTAATGTCGAAGTGGTTGATGCGATGGGAGCGAAGTTCGATCCAGAACAGCACGAAGCGATGACAATGGTCCCAAACCCGGAGATGGAACCGAATACTGTGATGGATGTGATCCAGAAGGGCTATCTGCTCAATGGACGATTGATTCGTGCCGCGAAAGTGATTGTGGTTGCTTCATGAAAAAATCAAAAAATTCCTTGAAAGTAGAAATCCAGCCCCCATTGATGGGGCATTCGTGATGATTTGGAAGTGCTCGAACAGTTTTAAGGTATTTTAGTTATTTAAAAAATTTGAGTTTGGAGAAAAATTATGTCGAAAATTGTTGATGCAGTTGAAGATAGCTTGGATAAAGTCTCTAGTCCTACTAGTCGGGCGGGTTCGACTATTGAACGTGTAGGAAAAGTGTGTGAAAAGGGGGTGCATCCAGAAGTCATTGCTTTACAAATGACAAAAAATAGCTCGAATTCGTATGAATATACAGAAGACGATATTTCAGCTTACAAAAAGATTTATCAAGATACCAAGACTAAGGTAGTGATTACTAAAGCCCAAGCTAGTGGTTTAATAGAAAATCAGAAGGCAGAAGATCAAGATGTAGCTGATGTAGCTGATGTTGATAATGTAGATGGTTGCTTTGTCCCTGCAACATAGAGTTTGAGCTATTTTGAAATAATCGAATTGGAGAAAGAAAATTATGGCAAAAATTATCGGCATTGACTTGGGAACTACTAACTCTTGTGTTTCCGTACTGGAAGGCGACAAGGCACGGGTCATTGAAAACAGCGAAGGCGCACGCACAACCCCATCCATTATCGGCTATGCAGAAGATGGCGAAGTTTTGGTCGGTCAGGCGGCGAAACGTCAGGCAGTAACCAACCCGCATAACACACTATTTGCGATCAAGCGTCTGATTGGTCGTCGCTTTGAAGACGAAGTAGTACAGAAAGATATTGATCTGGTTCCGTATAAGATTGTCAAGGCGGACAACGGCGATGCATGGGTCGAGGTGAACGGCAAGAAGATGGCGGCGCCTGAAGTTTCTGCGCGTACGTTGATGAAGATGAAGAAAACTGCCGAAGAGTATCTCGGCGAAGAGGTGGCAGAAGCGGTCATTACCGTTCCAGCCTACTTCAACGACTCCCAGCGTCAGGCGACGAAAGATGCGGGCAAAATTGCCGGCCTAAATGTAAAACGTATCATCAACGAACCAACTGCGGCAGCGTTGGCGTACGGGATGGACAAGAAAGAAGGCGACCGTACCGTAGTCGTTTACGATTTGGGTGGTGGTACGTTCGACGTTTCGATTATTGAAATTGCAGAAATTGATGGTGAGCATCAGTTTGAAGTATTGGCAACGAATGGTGATACCTTCCTCGGTGGTGAGGATTTTGACAACCGTTTGATGGATCATCTGGTTGCGGAGTTCAAGAACGAGCAGGGGGTCGATCTGTCTAAAGACCCAATGGCGTTGCAGCGTCTGAAAGAGGCAGCAGAGAAGGCGAAGATTGAGCTTTCTTCCAGTCAGCAGACCGACATCAATTTGCCGTACATTACTGCAGATGCCTCTGGGCCGAAGCATATGAATCTGAAGATCACCCGTGCGAAGCTGGAATCTTTGGTGGACGATCTGGTGCAGCGTTCGATTGAACCATGCCGTCAGGCGATGAAGGATGCAGGGCTTTCCAATTCGGACATCGGCGATGTGATTTTGGTCGGTGGTCAGACCCGTATGCCGAAAGTACAGGAAGCAGTACAGGCCTTTTTCGGCAAAGAGCCACGTAAAGACGTGAACCCGGATGAAGCGGTTGCGATGGGCGCGGCGATTCAGGGTGGCGTGTTGGCAGGTGATGTGAATGATGTGTTGTTGCTCGACGTGACTCCGTTGTCACTCGGTATTGAGACGCTCGGTGGTGTGATGACGAAGCTGATCGACAAGAACACCACGATCCCGACCAAGGCGAATCAGGTTTTCTCCACAGCGGACGACAACCAGACCGCAGTTACAGTTCACGTTTTGCAGGGTGAACGCAATCAGGCGACAGCGAACAAATCACTCGGTCGGTTTGATTTGAGTGATATTCCACCTGCGCCGCGTGGTCAGCCGCAGATTGAGGTGAATTTTGACATTGATGCGAATGGTATCCTCAACGTTTCTGCGAAGGACAAAGCAACGGGTAAAGAGCAGTCGATTGTGATCAAGGCATCCAGTGGTTTGAGTGATGACGAGATCGATAAGATGGTCAAGGATGCGGAAGCGCATGCGGATGAAGACCGCAAGTTCAACGAACTGGTCGAAACGCGTAATCAGGCTGATGCGCTCGTTCATGCAACGAAGAAAGCATTGGAAGAGGCGGGTGATCAGGTCGATGATGCGGAGAAAGAGGCGATCAACAAAGCGGTTGGTGAACTTGAAGTTGCGATGAAGGGCGATAGCAAGGAAGAGATCGAAGCGAAAACCAAGGTGTTGACCGAAGCTTCTTCCAAGATGACCGAGCGGATGTATGCGCAGCAAGCGGGTGCAGCTGGTGGTCAGCCGGACGGCGATGCAGGCGCATCTTCTGCTGCGCAGGATGACGATGTGGTCGATGCGGAGTTTGAGGAAGTCGACAAGGACAAGAAATAATCATTTTGTGCTGTCTTGAAAATAGGCACACAGATTCCAGATTGGGTCTGTGTGCTTTTTTTGGTTTCGTTCTTTAGTTTTTTTAGTCATAACAAATCATGTCAAAACGAGATTATTACGAAGTGCTTGGCGTTGATAAAAACGCCAGTGAAGCGGATTTGAAGAAAGCTTACCGGCGGATGGCGATGAAATATCATCCTGACCGTAACCCGGATAGCGAGGATGCGGAGGCCAAATTCAAGGAGGTCAAGGAAGCGCATGAAATTTTGAGCGATTCGCAAAAGCGTTCTGCGTATGACCAGTTTGGACATGCAGGCGTTGATCCTTCAATGGGTGGTGGTGCAGGCGGTGGCGCTGGATTTGGGGATATTTTCGAGGATATGTTCGGCGATATCTTCGGTGGCGGTGGTCGGCGTCAGCAAGGTGGTGGGCCACGGGTTTATCGCGGTTCTGATATCGCCTACCGCATGGTGTTGACATTGGATAAGGCGATTTCCGGCGTGAAGCGAGAAATCCGCATTCCAGTTCATGAGACGTGCGATACCTGTAAAGGGACGGGCGCAAAACCGGGTTCTTCACCCGTTACTTGTAGTACCTGTGGTGGCGCGGGTAAGGTGCGGATGCAGCAGGGATTTTTCTCCGTGCAGCAGACCTGCCCGACGTGCCACGGTTCTGGCAAAGAGATCAAAGAGCCGTGTACTGCATGTAATGGTTCCGGACAAGTCAAACGCGAGAAGACGCTCTCCGTCAATATTCCAGCTGGGGTCGATACGGGTGACCGCGTACGGCTGCGCGGTGAGGGTGAGGCAGGGCGCAATGGCGGCCCATCGGGCGATCTGTTCGTTGAGGTTCAGGTGAAAGAGCATGAGATTTTCACCCGTGATGGCGATGATCTCTATTGTGAAATTCCGGTCGGGATTGTGGAAGCGGCATTGGGTGGTGAAGTAGAAGTGCCCTGCCTCGGTGAAAGTCAGTGTGTGAAGCTGAAGATTCCACCGGAATCACAAACTGGGAAGCTGTTCCGATTGCGTGGTAAAGGGGTTAAATCAGTACGGAGTCACAGTACGGGTGATTTGCTTTGCCGAATCATAGTGGAGACACCAGTCAACCTCAGTAATCATCAGAAAAAATTGCTCAAGGAGTTCGGTGAGTCGTTGGAGAAGAAGCGCGAGAAACATAGTCCGCAGCACTCTTCCTGGGTCGACAAGATGAAAACTTTCTTTGAGAATCTGACGGATCAGAAATGATTTTGCTGGAGCGTTGTTAAACGCTCTGGTGTACCTACATCGGACCAGAATCCTGGGTGGTGTTCGCCAGTGACAGTACCGTTGCGGATCGCTTTGCGGAGCGGAATGCGTAACGGAAATGCGCCCGGATCACAATCGTTGAATAGTTCCGGGCGGAGCAGGCTGATGCCGCTGTAAGTCAGTTTTGATGCGCCATCCAGAGAAATTTTCCTGCTTTTTTCAGTTTGATGATTGTTTTGATCATCAAGGTGGAAATCACCGTGTGGATGATGAACTGGATTATCAGCCAATACTAGGTGTGCCAGTGTTTCGGGAGCTGGCTGAATATTGGCGAGTTGGGAAAAATCATAATCGGTAAAAATATCGCCGCTCACAACAAGAAATGGTGCATCGCCAAGCAAGGGTAAAGCCTGCAAAATTCCACCGCCAGTTTCCAGTGCGGTAGGCTGTTCGGATGAATAATGGATTGAAACGCCGTATCGCTTACCAGTTCCCAGTTTGGCAATAATTTTGTCGCCACACCATGCATGGTTGATTACCAGTTCGGTGATTCCAGCGCGTTTCAACGCCTCAATGTGGTGTTCTAGCAGTGATTTTCCACCCACTTTTAGCAGTGGTTTGGGTTGTCTGTCCGTCAACGGACGCATTCGCTCGCCGCGACCGGCGGAAAGGATCATCGCTTTCATACTGGGAATTATGAACTGGATTTAGCTTGTTCAGACTGTTCAGCTTGTAACGCACGCAAGAACTGATGGAAGTGAGCCAGTTCTGGATATTTTGCGGAGATTTCCACCAGATAGTTCATCGTGCGTGGAATGTCATTGAGGTAGTTGGATTTGTCGTCGCGGTGGTGGAGCCGCGCAAAAATACCAATTGCCTTGAGGTGACGCTGCATTCCCATCCAGTCAAACCAGCGTTGGAACTGCTCGAATGGAACTTCCTCCAGTTGTCCGGCGGTTTGCATTTGCTGATATGTCCACAATAGCCATGTTTCGATCTGTTCAGCAGGCCAGGCAATGTAACAGTCACGCAACAGCGAAACGAGATCGTAGGTGATTGGTCCGCGTACTGCGTCCTGAAAATCTAAAATGCCAGGGTTGTTTTCTTTGATAGCCATCAGATTGCGCGAGTGATAATCACGATGCACAGTTACACGCGGTTGTTTCAGTGCATTATCAGCAAGTAGCGAAAATGTGTGGCAGAAAATCCGGTTGCGTTTGTCTTCCAGTTTCAAACCACAATGTTGGCGCAGATACCAGTCACGGAAGAGGTTCATTTCTGCCAGCAACAAAGTGACATCGTAGCGGGGCAATTCGTGTTGTGGCGTGTATTCTGGGTCGTGTTTTTTCGGCCAGTGGGTTTGCAGCTGGATTAGTGCGCGAATTGCATCTTTGTAAAGCGCGTCGGCTTTTTCTAAATCGCTTGTATTGAGCGCATCTAAATAAGAAGTTGTTCCCAGATCAGAAAGCCAGAGGAAACCTTGTTCCAGATCAGCAGCAAATACTTCTGGCGCGTTAAGGCCAATCTCTCGCAAGACTTTTGCGATGGTAACAAAGGGTTGGGGATCTTCTTTTTCCGGCGGCGCATCGACCAGAATGGTTGTGCTGCCGTCTGCTTGCGTCATGCGGAAATAACGCCGAAAACTGGCATCTTCGGAGGCCGGTTCAATCTGTTGTGGGGCTGTTCCCGTCTGGTCGGAAATCCATGTCGTGAGTTGTTGAAGCCGCTTGTCCACAGGATGTTCCTTTTCTGTCCCTTTGCAAATCACTTTGACAGGATGTTAGGGGAATGAAACTCGGGAAGAAAAATTCAAAGAAACCGGAAAGAAAATGGTCGGAATGAGAGGATTCGAACCTCCGACCCCCTCGTCCCGAACGAGGTGCGCTACCAGACTGCGCTACATTCCGACAACGGTTCCAGTTTTGGAAGCGGCGTATGATACACAATTTTTTTTTAGGAACGGAACCTTTTATTCGCTTGTGATTCTGAATCTATTCTGCCAATTGCATTGAATTTGAGGCGATTTTATGCGATTTTTAACCTTTTCCGACGAACCGTTTCGGTTAACGCGTTTTCGAATTCGTTTTGAATTCAATTGTTGTGCATAAATATGCATAAAAATGGAATTGAAAGTGCTGAAAAGTACTGAGAGTGCTTTAGTGAGTGCGTTGAAACTGAAACGTCAAAACCTGGTTGCAATCCCGTGACACGTTATTCCCGACCGACTTCTCTTCTTCCTCCTTTTGCGTTTTCCCTCTTGGCGACACTGATCGCGACAGCCGCGCAAGCGGACAGTTGCCCGGCTCCAAGAACTGGTATCGCTAATCCATTACAAATTGCAGACCGTGCAGAACAGGCGATTCAGGTGGAAGCCGATGAAGCTTCTATGTTGGATCAGGGACGTTACCGCTACCGGAATAATGTGGTCGCCACCAAGGCAGATCAGGTGATGAAGGCGGACGAATTACTATATGACGATAATAGTGGACGGCTCAACGCGGAAGGGAATTTGCAATTGTTCCAGCAAGGGGAGCAAGTGTTGACTGGTGCACGGGGTTGGTTCAACCACACCAATGATACCGGGGTAATCGAAAACGCTACCTACACTGTTCCCGGCGGCAATGGCTGGGGGCAAGCGGCGCGGGTGGAAAAACGGGGAACTTATACCACGCGGTATGTCGATGCGGACTATTCTAATTGCCGATCTGAAGATGGAAGTTGGAAGCTTCATGCAGATTTGATTGCAGTGAATGAATTGACGGGCTGGGGTACAGCGAAAGGGGCGGTGGTGACATTCCGGGATACACCGATTTTCTACTCTCCGTATTATACATTCCCAACCGACGAACGCCGTAAAAGTGGTTGGTTGATGCCAAATCTCAAATATACCGACCGCAATGGCGCGGTAGTCAATGTGCCGTGGTACTGGAATCTCGCACCAAATCAGGATATGACGATTACGCCGGGCGGCGTTTCCAAACGCGGGGCGATGTTAGGAGGAGAGTACCGCTATTTGGATACGGATTATCAAGGGCAGCTGGAAGCCAGTTTTTTGCCAGATGATGATCTATACAGCAATAAAGATCGTTATGAGTTGAAGCTTGCTCATAATGGCGCATTGAATGGTCTTTTCACTTACGAAATTGATTACGGACGGCTTTCGGATCGTGATTATTATGAGGATTTGGCAGATTCTCTGAATCGTTCCAGCGTGGATCGCCTGAACCAGCGGGCGCAGCTTAACTATCAGAATGGGCAGTGGCAGGCGAGCGCGTTGCTGTCTGGTTACTACATGGTAGCAGATGATTTGGATGCGGATGAAATTCCGTACAAAAAAATGCCGGAGTTGAATCTGGCATGGGCAACGCCGGGGAGGGATAACCGCTTCAATTACGGTTTCCACAGCCAGTGGACAGATTTTGACCACAGCAGCCCAACAGAAACGACGGGGCGACGCAGCTGGATCAATCCGGAAATTTCTTATACCCACACGATGCTGAATAATGCGGCGTTTGTTCGTCCGCAGGTTTCAGTTGCTTATGCGGATTACAATCTGGATGCGACCGGTAACAATGTCGATTCAGTGCAACGCACGACACCAACCTATTCGCTACAGACGGGATTGTTTCTGGACCGCGATCTGACAGGCGGGCGGTATCGGCAGGAACTGGAGCCGACGCTCACCTATACTTACATTCCCAAAGGGCGGGATGGCGATTTGAGTGCGGAACTGGATCATTTCGATTCCACGCAATTGCGTGCGGATGAGAATGAATATCTGAGGAACAATTTTTGGTTGGGTAAGGACAAGACTTCGCATGTGGATCAGGTGACGGCGAAGGTGAGTACCCATTTAGTGGGATCAGAACAGGGAAACCAATTGGTCACTGCATCTATTGCACAAGCGTATAATTTTGTGCAGGAGGAACGGGATTGGTCGAATATTGTGGGCAAATTGCGTGCAGCATTGGGGCCACATACCGTGGAAGCGGTCAGTAACTGGGATCCGTATAGTATGGAAAATGACACAGCGCATGCGCAGTATCAATATTACATGCAAGGAGGACACTTCCTGCGTGCTGGTTTTCTGCGGCAGCGGGATCTGGATCCGAACGATACCGAGGATGACAATAAAAAGCAGGCTGCTTTGACTGCTGGTGTGAAGCTGACGCCAAAATGGAATCTGATTGGGCGTGCTGATCGTGAGTTAGGTTCAGGTAAGCGTCATAAGCTGGAAGAAATGATCGGTGTGGAGTATGAGACCTGTTGCTGGAAGACAAGCTTCAGCCGTAATCATCACCTGATTGATGCAGATGATAATGATGCGACCTATGAATATGATACAACTTGGTGGTTGATGTTTGAATTGAAAGGATTAGGTGCGGCCGGACAAGGAAATTCCATGGATCAGTTGATCGGGATGTATGGGCTTTAAAAAACAGGTAAGTCAATAAATTAAATTTGTTTAAGAAATTGAATTGTGACGCTACTCGGAAAATTCAGCATGTTTTTAAATCTGTTAAAGGATCTACTGTAATGCAAAATCTGTTTTTGTTTCCACGAACAATTATTTTTCCTACGTTGCTTTTATTGTTTTCATTGCTTGGTTTTTCGGTAACAGCACAAGCAGAGAGAATCAAATTTCTGGATCGAATTGTTGCGGTCGTTAATGATGACGTCATTATGGAAACAGAGCTGCGGGAAGAGATTGCAGCAGTTTTAAAACGGCTGGAAAAACAGGATATTACGCTGCCTCCTCTGCAAGATTTGACTCGACAGGTGCTGGAGCAAATTGTTCTGGATCGTTTGCGATATCAGGATGCGAAGGCTGCCGGGATGGAGGCGACAGAGGCAATGGTTGATCAGGCATTACAGCGGATTGCCAAGAGCAGTGGTGTCAATCTAGTAATCCTGAAGCAGCGGTTGGAGCAGCAGGGAACACCGTACGCTACGCTTCGTGAGGATGTAAAACGGCAATTGACTATGGAGCGTTTCAAAGAGCAACGGTTGCAGCGTCGGATTCGTTTGACCAAGGATGAGGTAGATCATGCAGTCAAGCAGCTAGAGAATAGCATCAATGCTTTCAAAGAGTACAAGCTGGGACACATCCTCATCTCTTTTCCAGAATCTGCAACATCTACCTATTTTTCCAAAACCAAACAGAAAGCAGCCGTTGCGGAAAAAGAGTTGCGGTCTGGCGTTGCTTTTGAGCAGGTAGCCATGAAATATTCTAGCGGAACCCATGCGTTGCAAGGGGGGAAATGGCCGTGGAAACGTGCGGAGGAGCTACCGTCGCTTTTTACTAAGCATTTGCCTAGAGTAGAGAAAGAATCGTTCGTTGGCCCACTTCGAGACCAGTATGGTTTTCATTTTCTGAAGTTGTTGGATGTGCGTCATATTAGTAATCAATCTGGTGAAGAAATTAGTAAGAAAGTCATTCGTTCACGTGCAGAACAATTGCTTTATCAGCGTAAATTGGGTGAAGAGACGGAAGCTTGGGTACGCCGTATTCGGAATGAAGCTTTTGTTCAGTATCACTTGAACGAATCCGATTATTGATCGGATGGGTGATGAATCAGCCGATTGAGTTGCTGATTTTATGATTGCGTTCACGCCCGGCGAGCCTGCCGGGATCGGCCCTGACCTTGCAGTGCAATATGCGCAGCAGGCGCGGAATTTTGATCTGGTAGCGTTTGCCGATCCTGCATTGCTGCAAAGTCGTGCCGATTTGCTCAATCTGCCAATTCAGACTGCTTTTTGGCAGATTGGGGAACCCATTGCGCGGGAAGCAGGGAAACTTTCTGTCTATCCGATTCCACTAGATGGCGAGGCAGTTGCCGGGCGTTTGAATCCGACGAGCGCATCGTATGTGTTGGAGACAATCCGTACCGCGACAAATTTGTGTCTGGATCAAAATAGTCCATTTTCTGCGCTGGTAACTGGGCCGATCCATAAAGGGATCATCAATCAGGCCGGGGAGCTGGGGTTGCTTTGCAAAACGTGCCAATCTGGCAGTGTTCAGCAAATTCCGTTCACTGGCCATACTGAATTTTTGCAGGCGTTGTGTGGTGTCGATGAAGTGGTGATGATGCTTGCCAACGAGACTTTGCGCGTTGCGTTGGTGACGACTCATCTTCCGCTTTCAGAAGTGGCAGCCGCAATTACGAAAGAGAAAGTGCGGGATACAGCGACGATTTTGCACAATAGTTTGCGGGATCAATTCCATATTGCGCAGCCGAAAATTCTGGTGGCCGGGCTGAATCCGCATGCAGGCGAAGATGGGCATCTCGGATGCGAAGAGATCGAAATCATCACGCCAGTATTGGATGAATTACGTAGCGCAGGCATGGATTTGATTGGGCCATTGCCTGCCGATACGCTGTTCACTGAACGGATGCTAGAAACGGCGGACGCGGTGTTGGCGATGTACCATGACCAAGGGTTGCCGGTATTGAAACACAGCGGTTTCGGGCGTTCGGTCAATGTGACGTTAGGACTACCATTTTTGCGTACTTCGGTTGATCACGGCACAGCGTTGGAACTGGCAGGGACCGGTAAGGCTGATCTTGGCAGTTTGCAAGTCGCGATGGAATTGGCCAAACAGGGATGAATTCCCCTTCCTCTTCCAACTTATCTTCTCAATCATCGCACCGCCCGCGTAAACGGTTTGGGCAAAATTTCCTGCAAGATTTCTCGGTCATTAGCGCAATTGTTGGTGCGATTGATCCGCAACCAAATGATCGGCTCGTCGAAATTGGCCCAGGACAGGGCGCATTGACCTGCGAATTGCTGCCGCTCGTCAAACAGATGCAGGCGGTTGAGCTGGATCGCGATTTGATTCCAATTCTGGAGCAAAAATGTGCCGATGCTGGTGAATCTGGAAAATTGACGATTCACAGTGCAGACGTGCTGAAGTTTGATTTTTCCACCTTACTTCCAGAAATATCGAAAGAGAATCCCCGAAAGTTGCGCATTGTTGGCAATTTGCCCTACAACATCTCCACGCCGCTGATTTTCAAGTTGCTGCCGCAGTTGCCAATCATTCAGGACATGCACTTTATGCTGCAAAAAGAGGTGGTGAACCGCCTTGCGGCAATGCCGGGTAGTGGCACGTATGGGCGGCTTTCGGTGATGGTGCAGCGGTTTTGTCGTGTAGAGTCAATTCTGGATGTGCCGCCGCACGCGTTTTATCCACCACCGAAAGTCGATTCTGCTGTGGTGCGGCTGGTTCCGTGGGAAACGTCAACGGTTGAAATTGCGGATGAGGCACATTTTGCACAAGTTGTCACCGCCGCGTTTGCGCAACGACGAAAAACCTTACGTAACAGTTTGAAAAAGCTGGTCTCGCTGGAGCAGTTTGAACAGAGTGGAATTGATCCAATCCGTCGTGCAGAGACGCTTTCGTTGCAGGAATTCGCTGCATTAAGTGCGTTGTCCTCACCCGATTAGGTCTTCATTTGAAAGTTTTTTCTATGTGCTTGATTTTTTCTTTTTGACAGTTTGGTTGTATCGCAATAAGTGGGATTGTCCGTTTTTGGGTTAGATTTAGATGAATATGCGGACTATATTGTCCGTATACTTAAGAAAATTAAGCGGACTAGCTAGTCCGTATATTGGATTGTTAGCTTGTAGAAGGGATAGGTTATGACTGACATAAACATATTAAAAGAAGTCCTATTTATGTTTATAGGTGGATTGATTACGTTCGGATTTGCTTTTTATCTCGTGCGGCTTCAATCACGTAAGGCAAAGATATATTGGGAGCCTATGCCGTCTTTAGCTCTTTCCAAGCAGCAGCAGTTAGGGAAAAGCTGGATAATTGCAAATGATGGAAATAAAAGTGCTAAAGACATTAGGGTCTTAATAAAAGCGCCCGAAAGGTCTGAGTTCTTGTCATTTGAAGTAGTTACCTCTGTGGATGCAATGGCATATGCAGTGGAAGATGGAAGTAGTACTTGCGAAAAGGTTATTAGAATTCCAGTTTTTACACAGGGTGTTGATTTAAGGATTACAAGTTTACTGTCTAATATAGAAAAAGATGATGTGGAACTCAGTGTTGTTGGTGAGGATGTTGTAGGAAAACAAATCGAATATGTTGAAAAAACACCTATTTGGATAAAATTACTATTCTTGATCGGTATTATCGCCTCCGTAACTCTTCTTTTATATACGTATGTTTCTTCGTATAACGCTGCGCAAGAAAGAAAGGCCTTTATACAAAATGACTCGATGTTGAATTTGTATTTATCGAGCGGAAATATGGACGGTGCAATTCAGTTCTTGTATGACACAAAGCAGATTACGAAAGACGGTTACTACAATCATTACCTAAGTTATCAGTTGGCTAGAGTGTATTCACAGGTAGGGAAACAAGATGAGGCTATTTCTTTACTTAAAGTATTGAAATCAAAAGACCTGCTAGTTGAAGATTTATTCAGCGTGGATCCTGGGTTTAACGGCATTAAAGATAATGAAGAATTCATCAAGATACTGAAATCTTTTGATGAGGATTAAACAAGCTAACAATTGGCTTCAAGGGACATTACTCCGCGGTGCTCATTTGTGGCTAAATGCCACAAGCCTCGCTCCGCTGCGTAATGCCCCTGAGCCTGAGCGTTAGCTGTCCGAATGAACTATGAGACGTAAGCAGTTTCTAAAACAATTTTTAAGTGCACTTGGAGCGGAAGACATCCACTGGGTCTCGGAATCTGAGGAAAAGATCACTGGGCGAGTGATATATGAAACTGGGAACCCAGATGAAATTCAAGACTTCGTCTGGTGGATGCGGGAATCAGATGCCCCGTCTGATGATGTAATGGCTTTAGCGGAGTTATTAAACGAAAGAGGAATTCTTAGCATCGACAAAATCACGGTTTCTACGGGAGAGCTGAGGGCTATGTACTGTGCAAAATCTCAGAGAATTATGTCAGAGAACGAATTCGTTTCATTGCTAAATGACCTCCTATCTATTGAGGTACCAATGGTCGATGACGGTATTGAAACGGATATATTTTTTATACATGGCTAATACAGCTAACAAAGCAATACACCTGTGTTGCTGGCAGTGCCAGCAGGGACTCGCCAAGAGTTGCTTGGCTTGCCGGTGATTGTGGCGTTATGTTTAATGAAAGAAAATGGAAAGCGCAAAAATAATAAACACTCCTTTTTCAACCGCTGATGCAGATTATCCCGAGGTACAGCAGTCAGATGATATATTGACATTATCATTCACAGATTGGCGAGAAATTGAAGTAACGATAGTGTTTGAAGGAGTTGCTGCTTATAAGTGGCAAACTATAGAACAATTCATGGAAGGCGAAAGATATGACGAATGCCATGAAATACTTAACTCATCATGGCTGTCAGAGCATTTAAAACAGAAGGTTATTACAAAAGAGGAGAATCACAAGCATTATAAATTCAATTTTAATGCTTGTGGGCAATTTGAAATATTGGCAACAAAATACAATGTCAAAACATAATAATGGGCTTCACTGGATTCGCTCGCTCTCCAGTGAGCCCCGGCGTTAGGCTCTAATAACCGGCTCTCCTAATATGATTAACTTTGCATACATGACTCAAAACTTGAATGGATTTATTACTGAACCATCCGGTGCATTAAAGTGGCTAGAAAATTTTGATAAAACAGACATAAATTCATTATAGGAAGAAAAAATGGCGGTTTACGCAATTGGCGATCTGCAAGGGTGTCTGGATGAGCTACATTGTCTGTTAGAGCATATTCGCTTCGATCCGGCGGAAGATGTGCTCTGGTTTGCGGGTGATTTGATCAACCGTGGGCCGCAATCGTTGGAAACGCTTCGTTTTGTTAAATCGCTCGGCGACCAAGCAGTGGCGGTGCTCGGCAACCATGATCTCCATTTGTTGGCAATGCATGCCGGGGATGAGCGTTATCTCCATAAGGCGGACACATTGCAGCCGATTTTGGAAGCAGAGGATTATGAGGAGTTAACGGCTTGGTTGCGTCAGCGTCCGTTACTCCATCACGATGAAGAGTTGCAATTTACGATGATCCACGCCGGTGTGCCGCCGCAGTGGTCGCTCAAGGGGGCGAAAAAACGTGCTGCCGAGGTGGAAGAGGTATTACGTAGCGATGAGTATGAATTTTTTCTCACTGATATGTATGGCAACAAGCCGAAGCGGTGGAAAAAATCGTTGGCGGGTATCAAACGGTTGCGCTATATCACGAACTGTCTGACGCGGTTGCGTTTTTGCACGCCGGAGGGGAAATTTGATATGCAGCCCAAGGGCGATATTGGCACGCAGGAGGAGGGACTGGTTCCTTGGTTCCGTACTCCGGGACGCAAAACTGCGCAAGAGCGGATCGTATTCGGACATTGGTCAACACTCAGTTCCCGCGAAGAGAATAATGTGTTTGCGCTGGATACTGGCTGTCTTTGGGGTGGAAAATTGACAGCGTTGCGGATTGATTTGCCAGAGCCGCAATGGTTTCAGGTGGAATGCAAATCGCATTTTTCATTCAAATAAAAGCGCAATGTTTTTTTCTGATTCTTCAAAAAAAGAGTTTTTCACTTCCGAACAATGCTTCATCACGGAAATTTCCAACACGGAAAATGACCCGGAAGTTTCCATCGCCCGCGCACGGGTCGAGCCGGGTGTCACCACGCGCTGGCATCGGCTGAAAGAAACGACAGAACGCTATTACATTTTGCAGGGAACCGGTAGCGTAGAAATCGACGATTTTCCGCCAACGGCAGTGAATGTCGGTGATGTGGTGCTCATTCCGCCAATGTGCCGCCAGCGAATTACCAATACCGGCGAAGTAGATTTGATCTTTCTGGCGATCTGCTCGCCGCGTTTTTTTCCAGAAAATTACGAAGAATTGGAGTAAATTGCCAGCAAATCTTCAGTTTTCCTGCACAATTTCCCGATGAAACGTTGATGCGTATTTTGACTGCTGCATACCATGCGCCGAGCGTCGATTTTATGCAGCCGTGGGATTTTATTCTGGTCAAAAACCGCGAAACGCGGCAGAAAGGATGAATGTGAACAGACGCACGCAGAGGCACTGGGGCATGTCTCGCTTACGCAGGCACTCATGAAATGGGAAAAAGAGGGGACGGAATTATTTATGGGGAAGATTTATGAATAACCGAGGCCTGACACGTAAGTCCTGTTGTGTGTGAACGTTTATAATTACAGAAAATGACCAGTACGTTCATAAAAAAAAACGAATCAAATCAATAAAAATAATAAAATAATAATAAGTACAAGAATCATGATGAATTCCGACTCCACCCTTTTTTTTACCCAACAAATCACCAATCATCTGTACATGCTTTCCAATTCAGCGACAGCAGAGCATTCGCAACGCTTTTTCAAGACAGGCGAAGGCGAGTATGGCCATGGTGATAAATTCCTCGGTATCCGTGTACCAATTTTGCGCAAGCTGGTGAAGCAATATCAAAATGTGCCGCTAACGGTTTCTGAAAAGCTATTACAGTCGGAATATCATGAAGTGCGCCTGTTCGGTTTGTTGCTGATGGTGGCGCGATTCCCCAAAGCGACGGAGGAACAGCAGCAGGAGATGTTCGACATCTATTTGCGCAACACGGCGCAGATCAACAATTGGGATTTGGTCGACGTCACTGCACCGCACATCGTCGGTGCGTTTCTGGAGGATCGTGATCGTGCAATTTTGCACGAACTGGCAAAATCAGAATCGCTATGGGAACGGCGGATTTCAATTATCTCAACACACCATTTCATCAAGCAGGATCAGTTCGGCGATACGCTCAAAATTGCGAAATTGTTGCTGAAAGATGAGGAAGATTTGATCCACAAGGCGGTTGGCTGGATGTTACGCGAAGTGGGCAAACGCGACCAGCAACGCGAGGAGAAGTTTTTGCAAACCGGCTCCTGCTACAAAAAAATGCCGCGCACGATGTTGCGCTATGCGATTGAACGCTTTGATGAATACGATCGGCAACGCTATCTGCATGGCGAAGTGTGATACCGTACACTTTTTATCACTGATTTCTGACTTTTGGAGCTGCCCACATGGAAGAGTACAAACGCCAATTTATCGAATTTGCCATTGAAGCCAATGTTCTGCGTTTTGGCGAATTCACGCTGAAATCAGGACGCATCAGCCCCTATTTCTTCAACGCAGGGCAGTTCAACACTGGCACACACTTGGCGCGGCTCGGAAACTATTACGCGGAAGCGATTGTTGACAGTGGCATCCAATTTGATCTGCTTTTTGGCCCAGCCTATAAGGGCATTCCATTGGCAGCAGTGACGGCGGCAGCGTTGGCAGAAAAACACAAACGCAACGTGCCGTTTGCCTTCAACCGCAAAGAGGCGAAAGACCATGGCGAAGGCGGCAGTATTGTTGGTGCGCCGTTGAAAGGAAAAATTCTGGTGATTGACGATGTCATCACTGCTGGAACCGCGATCCGTGAATCGGTTGAAATCATTGCTGCAAACAATGCCGAATTTGGCGGTGTGGTGATTTCGCTGGATCGTCAGGAGCGCGGTAAGGAAGGTAATCGCTCTGCAATCCAAGAGGTGGAAGCGGAATATGGTGTGCAAGTCGCGAATATTATTTGCTTGGCGGATTTGGTCGAATATCTGCAAGGCAAGCCGGGGATGGAGACGCATCTTGCCAATATCGAAAAATACCGTGAGCAGTATGGGGCGTGATTTATGTCTGCTATTAAAGAACAGATGAGTGCCACAATTCAGGCACAGCCGGAAGATGCCTCCTATGAGGAAATTCTGAGAGAACTAGCATTTGGGCAGATGATCGCGCGAGGGCTGGAAGATGTGGAAAACGGTAGAACAGTTCCCCATGAAGAAGTACTGCTCAGAATTCGAGAATGGCAAAGATAATTTGGGCTGAATCAGCAATTGAATGGTTAAATGACATCCATAATTATATTGCTGAACGTAATCCTGATGCTGCAAATCGCATTGTCGAAGGAGTTCATCAAAAAGTGCAGCTTTTGGAAGATTTCCCGTTAATTGGCTATAAATATGGTGATGAAGCAGGAGGAGAAATTCGTATTTTGCTGCATGAACATTATCGGATTGCCTATTTGGTTCAACCGGATGCGGTTAAAGTTTTAGGTATCTTTCATGGTGCAATGAAACTGAAGAATTACCTTAAAGGAACCACACGGTGAATAAAACCTACCTCTCCGCCAACGATTTGCTGTTAGATTCATTCCAGCTTGGTGCAGATATTTTTAATAGTGGTTTCCGACCGACGATGCTGGCGGGGGTTTGGCGCGGCGGCACGTCAGTGGCAATTGCAGTGCATGAAATCCTCGATTATCTTGGCGTAAAAATGGCGCATATGGCGATCCAGACAATCTCCTATACAGGTATTGCGCAACAAGAGAGCAATATTAAAGTTTCTGGGCTGGATCAGATTATCGACAATTCGGTTCCGGCGGATCAGTTGCTGATTGTTGATGATGTGTTTGATACTGGGCGTAGTCTGGAGGCGATTCTGGATGCGTTGAAAAACCGGATGGACAATAAATTGCCGCAGGAAATCCGTATCGCCACGCCGTGGTTCAAACCAAAAAACAACCGAACGAAAAACAATCTGATCCCTGATTTTTATCTACATGAAACCGAGGATTGGCTCGTTTTTCCGCATGAACTAGACGGATTGACGCAAGAAGAGATTTTCAACGGAAAACCAGGTTTGGAAGAGGTATTTGGTGCAATCCAAAAGACGGGTATGTGATTCTCATTGTAGTTTTCGGCTAAAATATGAAGAGATTATAAATAAATAATTGTTCTGAAACTCTTCAGGGTATTTTTCTCGCGAATTAAATTTGGAATAACAAATTTTTTTAAAATTTAATTTTTATCATTTAATATTTTTATCACTTAATTTCTATTCTATGAAACAATACTCTCAATATTTTCTGCGTTTGTTACCAGTTACTATTTTAACAGTAACTTTCGTTACTTCTGTTTTTATATCCTCTACAGTCATTCCGATTGCGGCAGCAGTGGAACCTGCGCCACCACAACCTGTTCAGAAGAAGCGGACGGATGAGCAAATGCTTCGGGACGGTCTGAGTGCCATTCGGAGTGGGAGAATTAATCAGGGGAGGATGGATTTACTGCAACTCGCTGGACAAGGCAACTCTCAGGCTCAATTTGAGCTAGGGCGGTTCTATGCGGAAGGCAGACATATCCCGCGAGATATTTCGCGTGCATTGTTAACGTTGACTTTGGCACAGGAAAATGGTGTTTCAGATACAAGAATACAGCCCGTTTTTGCGATAATTGAACCGTTTGTTACGATGTCCCATCGTGCTGCCTTGCAGGAAGAGTTAGGAAGCCTTTTCATTAAAGGGGGGCCAGTGGAAGCTGATGCACAAAAAGCGGTTTCCTGGTTGGAGAAACGAGTGCTAAATTCCATACCCTTTGCAGACAGTATTGATCGTGGTGAGTTAGCGCGGAAAATAGGAAAAATCTACGAAGAAGATATCTTTTCTTTTACAGAAGCGCACAGTTGGTACACCTTTTCTGAAGCGTTGGGAACAGAGCGTTCCAAGCGGGATCGTTTACGGATGGAATTATTTCTTCATGATTCCAGTTTGGAGCAATCCAAGGACAACGCAACCCAGAATTACAAAGTCTATCTAAAGGGAAAAGGGAAATTCCAGTAATTTCTTCTTTATATCCCGATCAAAAATAGAAATCTGGAAAAGAACTAAAAAGACAAGAAACGCAAAGGGAATCTTGGGCTGATGCAACCGATTCAACCAACACAAACAGGTGCGCCACTGACGGTTACTTTGTACGAAAAAGTAGGTGGCGAGGATGTGGTGCGCAAACTGGCGAACTGTTTTTATGATCTGATGGACGAGCGCGAAGAATTCAAAACGCCACTGCGGGATATGCACGAGGCAGATTTGACACCGATGCGCGAAAAATTGTTTGAGTTTTTGTCCGGTTGGATGGGCGGGCCACAGCTCTATATCGAAAAATATGGCCATCCGCGCCTGCGTCAGCGGCACATGCCGTTCAAAATCGGTGAACTAGAGCGCGACCAGTGGATGGCCTGCATGAATCAGGCGATTGAAGAGGTGGTTGTAGATCAGGAAACAGCAAAATTTCTTAGTGATGCGCTTTATAAAGTGGCTGATTTTATGCGTAATCAGTCGCCACTAGAGTTAACTTCTGATTAATTAGAGATTTATTTTCACAAATTCATCTTCGCCAGATTTTCCTGAATCGACTGGATATTCAAATCCAGCAGTTTTTTCTCCTCTTTGGTTAATTCCATCTCAATCACTTTTTCGACGCCGCCTGCGCCAATCACGCACGGTACGCCAATAAAAAGACGTTGGATGCCAAATTCCCCTTCGCAGAGGGTAGAAGAAGCAATCAGCCGTTTTTTGTCGTTGAGATAAGCTTCTGCCATCTCCAGAATGGAAGCCGCCGGACTGATATATGCACTCCCTTGACGAAGCAATTTGACAATTTCCGTTCCCGCATGGCGTGTCCGTTCCGCGATCTCTTCGATTTGCTTCGCGGAAAGTAGATTACTGATTGGGATGCCGCCAATGGTGGCAGTACGGGTGATCGGGATCATCGTCGGGCCATGTCCACCCATCACGATGCAAGAGACATCTTTGGTCGAAAAGCCAGTTTCCATCGCCAGAAATGTTTTGAACCGTCCGGTGTCCAGTGCGCCAGAGAGACCAACCACGCGATTTTTCGGCAGCCCTGATTTCTCATAGAAGAGCTGACACATTGCATCGACCGGATTGGTGGCGAGAATCACAAATGCATCGGGCGCATGTCGTTTCACTTTTTTGGCAACATCGCGGATGATGCCCATGTTGATTTCCAACAGATCATCGCGGCTCATCCCCGATTTGCGCGGTACACCTGCAGTGACGATGATCACGTCGGAGCCTGCAATCTGCGCGTAATCGCTGGTAGCTTTGATGTCTGCGTCCACTCCCAAGTGTGGGGACATTGCTGCCATGTCGAGGGCTTTTCCGCGGATTGCATCAATGTGTTGCGGCAAATCTACAATAACGAGTCCGGCCAGTTCCCGTTGCGTTGCCATCAACGCCAGTGCTAGTCCGATCTGTCCGCCACCGATCAGCGCGATCTTCCGTTTTTTCATCATCATCAGGTTTTCTCCTCACCTGCATTTTTGGATGGGGCGAATTGTACCGTTTGTGTCGCCTGCTGTATCTCTTCCAGATTTTTCAGGTTTGGGGGGTTGCACGAGCCACTGGAGCATGCACCGCAGCCGGGGTGGTAGTCAAACTGCTCCGGGTCGTGTTTTTTTAGCCAGAGTTGGAACAATATCCAAATAGCAAGTAGGGTTGGGAGGGCGAGAAGTGAGAGGAGATATGTAGTCATAATCTTAGTATCTTGATTATTCTCCATCGCGAACAAGTCGTGCTTTATATGAGCTTGCTTTGTAAGAATTATAAGCATCTCCATTAAAATGAATACTCCATGCCTTCAACACGGATTCCTTATCAACTGATGCAGACCAATATTTCCCAAAAATAACTGTATTTGGAAAATAATTCTCATCAAGTTTTGGGGTAACGTGACTCCGATCTGATAAATTCCATAATTCATCAATTGTTGGCATCCTCCAATCATTCTTTCCACACACGCCTGATTTGTTTACGGATATTGCATAAGCACTTATATTGCAAGGAGTATTAGTGCGACATTTATCATATTCCTCTCTCCCTGCATGCCCGCCATTAGAACTCATATCCGGGTTGTACCATGTATAGTCATGATATTGGTCTCGTAGCCAGCCATCTGTAGTCTTTACTTCCCACATCAGGCCAGTTTTCTTATCTAGCACACAATCCCATGGTTTTTCCTCATAGCTGGAAGATTCTATTGGATTACCGTTCTGATCTAGTCGCAGATAACGTTCACCGGTGAATTTTTCCCCTATATGTACTACTTGAATATTGGATGAAACTGGTTGTGTAGACAATTTTGGCAATTCTTCAATTCGCTTGGTAAGTTCTCTAAATTCATCATTCATATCAGGGTTGAACCACTTCGTCCCTAAAATTCCGACAAAAATAGCAAGAGCCGTCGTTGCTACGGTTAATAACATTGCACGATGCGAATCTTTTCGTGCTCCAGTTTTTAGTTCTTCCTTCGGTTGCTCGAATAACTCTGCAATTAATTCTCCATAGTTTTCTTCTTGGAATTTCTTTGCTTTGCGGAGTTTTTCTTCTGCTTCTTCGTGTTGCTGTTGCGCCTCTGCTTTAGCGGTTTCTGCCTGTTTTTGCATTTCCGCCATCTGCGCTAGTTCTCGCGCACCAACCTTGATTTCCCCTTCAAAGGAGTCAATCAGTCGTTGTATTTCACCAATTTTTAGATCAGTTGGGTCTTTGCGAAAGCGTTCAAGTAAATCTTGGATTGCCCGATCCATTTCTATTTTTCTCTGATTCAGCCGGATACAGAATTAACGGGAAAAATACCAAAGGATAACACGATCCTCTATCTCTCTTCCGGTATACTCCGCCGTTTTTTCTGAATTCAGGATAAGGACAGTCAGAAGCCATGCCTCAATTTATTTATACCATGAACCGCGTCGGCAAAATTGTGCCGGGTGGTCGTGAAATCCTCAAGGATATCTCCCTCTCGTTTTTTCCAGGCGCAAAAATTGGTGTGCTTGGCCTCAATGGTGCCGGTAAATCGACGCTGCTTAAAATCATGGCAGGGCTGGATACTGAAATTGAAGGTGAGGCGCGTCCACAGCCGGGCATCAATATCGGTTATCTGCCGCAGGAGCCGCAGCTTGATCCAGATAAGGATGTACGTGGCAATGTGGAAGAGGGCGTGGCAGAAACGAAAGTGCTGCTGCAAAAATTTGAGGAGATCAGCGCGGCATTTGCAGAGCCGGATGCCGATTTTGATACGTTGTTGGCGGAGCAAGCCAAACTTCAGGACAAGATTGATGCGGCGGGCGCGTGGGAACTCGACCGCAAATTGGAAATCGCCGCTGATGCGTTACGTTTGCCGCCGTGGGATGCGGATGTGGCCAAGCTTTCTGGCGGTGAACGCCGTCGTGTCGCGTTATGCCGTCTGTTGCTTTCGAATCCGGATATGTTGTTGCTCGACGAGCCGACAAACCATCTGGATGCAGAGTCCATTGCATGGCTTGAACGCTTTTTGCACGATTTCCCCGGCACGGTTGTAGCGATTACGCATGACCGCTATTTTCTCGACAATGTGGCGGGCTGGATTCTGGAGCTGGATCGCGGGCGCGGCATTCCGTGGGAAGGCAACTACTCTTCGTGGCTGGAGCAAAAGGAGAAGCGTTTAGAGCAGGAGGAGAAAACTGAATCTGCTCGCCAGAAAGCGATGAAAGAGGAGCTGGAGTGGATTCGCTCTAATCCGAAAGGCCGCCATGCGAAGAGCAAGTCGCGTATTGCCCGGTTTGAGGAGCTGGCTTCGCAAGAGACACAAGCACGGAACGAGACGCAGGAAATTTACATTCCGCCCGGCCCACGCCTTGGTGATTTGGTCATTGAAGGCAAAGGATTGAAGAAAGGCTTTGGTGACCATTTGCTGGTGGATGGGCTGGATTTCAACCTGCCACCAGGCGGGATTGTCGGCATCATTGGTCCGAATGGTGCGGGTAAAACGACCTTTTTCCGTATGTTGGTGGGCGAGGAAAAACCGGATGCCGGGGAATTGAAATTCGGAGAGACTGTCCAGCTTTCTTACGTCGATCAAAGCCGCGATGCGCTGGAAGAGAAGAAAACAGTATGGGAAGAAGTTTCTGATGGGCAGGATATCTTGCGTGTCGGCAGTTATGAGACCAACTCCCGTGCTTATCTGTCACGTTTCAATTTCCGAGGCGGCGACCAGCAAAAACGTGTTGGTGATCTATCTGGCGGGGAGCGCAATCGTTTGCACATGGCAAAGTTGCTGCTGACAGGCGGTAATGTATTGCTGCTCGATGAGCCAACCAATGATCTTGATGTGGAAACGTTACGCGCACTGGAAGAGGCATTGCTTGCGTTCCCTGGTTGCGCGGTGGTGATCTCGCATGATCGCTGGTTCCTGGATCGTATCGCGACGCATATTCTGGCGTTTGAAGGCGATAGCCAAGTGGTCTGGTTTGAGGGCAATTACGCCGATTACGAACGTGACCGTAAGAAGCGGTTGGGTGATGATGCGGATCAGCCGCATCGGATCAAATATAAGCCAATTCAGTAGGGTTTTACGCTATAAGTTCTGAGTCCAGATTATGAAAGACATCTATGAACTTGTTCGAGAAAATGAGGCCAATTTAGAAGATTTTCTCAATTGGCAAATTGAGTTTGGCCCTACAAGTAACTTCCGAAAATATGCAGAGCGAAATGCAAAAGCAGAAGAGGTATTTAAATATGCAGCGATATTGTATCCAAAATTTATTTTAGTAGAGGGTAATGTGGTGCTATCTGAACATTATGAAGAAAGCAATTGGGGCGAATGGAGAGAAGAACTAAATCCGAAAGATACAGCAAATATCGTTAATAGAGTTGTTTCGACAGTTTAATTTTAAAATGTTCTAATTCGATATTTTTAC
>CAYFMX010000009.1:0-73753 GCA_964344325.1 uncultured Piscirickettsiaceae bacterium | reverse complement strand
AATTGGTGTCTCTTCCTTTCAAATACTAACCGAAGTTTCAGGGACGAGACCTATACCCTTCTTCCAACTTGTTTCAATGAGATAAAGCCAAGCAGGCAACAAAATTGTCTGTAAGACTCTCTAGCAACTGAAAGTAAAGTTCTGCACCACTTTCCAATTCTGCACCCAAAGGATCTAGCGTTGCGCTACGGGCTCCACTCCCTTGAATTACTGTATTGACTAATTTGTCGGAAAATTGCGGTTCACGAAATACACAAACTACATTTTTTTCCTGTACCTGATGACGAATTTCGCGGATGCGGCTCATAGAAGGAAACTCATCTGGCTCTAGCGTAATGGAACCTACGCCCTGTAACCCATAATGATTTTCAAAATATTGGAACCCATCATGAAAAACGACAAATGACCTGCTTTGCACCGATTTCAGTTTTTCCCCGATTTTCCGATCCAGCGAATCCAAACGCATAACCAGCTTGCTCCTATTATTTTCGTAGATTTGCCGATGCGCCGGGTTCTTTTCTATTAATTTTGCCGCGATGAAATTCACCATCACCTTCGCATTTTGCGGATGGAGCCAAAAATGTGGATCTAAATTCTGCTCCTCCTCTTCCTCATGATGATGCTCGGCAACATGGTGTTCTTCTCGGTGATGATGATCATCCAAATCGCCATGATGATGTTTTTCCCAAACCCCTCCCGACCGTTGCTCCAATAATTGCAGATGTTTTGCTTCACTCATAGGCACTGCGCGAGTTGAGACCGAGAGCGTTTTCAGTACACGAGGCAAAAAAGTTTCCAGTTGATCATCCAGATAAAAAATCAAATCCGCCTGCTGCAACTTGCGCATTTGCGACGGTTTTAGCGCAAAGCCGTGTGGCGAGTGTTTTCCTTCCATCAACAAAATTGCATTGCCAGTGTCTCCTATTACCCCTTGCACCAGCGAATGGAGCGGTTTGATGGTGACAACTACGTTGAGTTTTTGCTGTTCTTTGGCTTGTGTA
The DNA here is from genome assembly GCA_964344325.1 of uncultured Piscirickettsiaceae bacterium. GTDB lineage: Bacteria > Pseudomonadota > Gammaproteobacteria > CAYFMX01. The sequence continues at coordinate 72,752 of CAYFMX010000009.1, read as the reverse complement.
AAAGCTGCAAACAAAATGAAAAAGAAGAAAACGGATATTTTTTTCATAGGAATGTCCATGATTTTCACGGATTTGGCAAAAAAATAACAGATGGTATATTGCATCGCTTTTGTTGCAAGCGATTTTGATGGAAAAATCAGCCCCAAACACATTGATCCACGCAGAAAATATCACTGTGCGCCGCGACGGGCGGAAAATTCTGCACGATGTTTCGCTGCAAATCGGACAACGCGATTTCATTACCATTGTTGGGCCAAACGGCGCGGGAAAATCAATGCTACTAAAATGCCTGATGGGTTTTTATGCGCCGGATCATGGAACGGTTTTGCGCCAATCGAAATTACGAATCGGCTATGTACCGCAACGGCTGGTGGCGGATCGAGTGATTCCGATTACTGTCGGCAAGTTTTTGCGCTTGCGGAAAAAAGTGGATCGAGAAATTGTGCGGCAAACCGCAGAAGAAACTTCGACTTCACATTTGCTCGACAAACCGCTTTCCGTGCTTTCTGGCGGCGAATTGCAGCGCGTGTTGCTGGCACGAGCATTGCTCGACAACCCCGAATTGCTGGTACTTGATGAACCCGCGCAAAATCTTGATTTGTCCGGCCAGCTTGCGTTTTACAAACTGCTGGAGCGCATTTACCGCGAGCGCAATGTCTCAATTTTGATGGTCTCTCACGACCTGCATCTGGTGATGTCCTGCACCCAGCAGGTGATTTGCCTATTCCATCATGTCTGCTGCGCCGGTGCGCCGCAGACAGTGGCGAAAGACCCGGAATTTATTTCTCTTTTCGGTGCAGATATGGCAAAGATGATTTCTGTTTACCATCATGAGCATAACCATACGCATGATTGTGGTGGAGATGCGATTTGTCCCACAAAATCGGATTTGATGTGATTTTTTGTCGAAATTCCGCAAACAATCCGGTTTAATTCTGTTTTCTTTCCTGTTTGGAACCATTTTTCATGCTTGTTGAATTCAGCGTCACCAACTTTCTCTCGTTCAAAAACAAAGCCACGCTTTCAATGGTGAAAGCAAAAGGCAAAGAGTTAGAAGAGACCAATACGATTTCTGTTGATGCGCCTGCTACACCAGATTTGGTGCGTAGCGCGGTGATTTATGGTGCGAATGCGGCGGGAAAATCGAATTTGATTAAAGCAATAGGAACAATGCGGAAGATTGTGGTGGAATCTTCACAATCCGGACAGATTGGCGACCAATTACCAGTTACACCATTTTTATTTGACCAAAAAACTGAACAACAGCCCTCAGATTTTGAAGTTATCTTTATACAAAAAGGCGTACGCTACCGCTATGGATTTTCTACAACGAAGGAACGTATTATTGAAGAGTGGCTTTATGCTTATCCAAAAGGTCGACCCCAAGCTTGGATTGAACGGATATATGATGAAGAAAAAGCACAATATATATGGGGAAAGATGAGCGCACTTTCTGGCCAAAAACAAAACTTAAAAAATGCAACTCGAGAAAACTCTTTATTTCTATCTACGGCTGTTCAGCTAAACAACAAACAATTATTTTCTATATTTACTTGGTTTTTTAAAAAACGTGTTTTTTACAAAGAAATTAAATCGTCCTTAGTAAAAAATATCAGCAGAAAAGAAAAAGCAAGAAAGAAAATTGTTGATTTCTTAAATTCTTTAGACATGGGAATTTATGATATTGAAATTCAAGAAAACTCATATATAAACTCAAATAATTTCAAAGAATTTTCGTCTACTTTACCAAAAGACTTAACCAATACATTCAGACAGCAATTTAAAGACGAAAAAAATCTAAAAATAAAAACAATCCACAAAACAAAAACAGGAGATAAAATACTCTTAGACATAGAAGATGAATCAGATGGAACACAAAAAATATTCAATTTATCCACCACTTGGATGACCGCACTAAATATAGGACAGATACTTATTATTGATGAACTAAACACTCATCTTCATCCCTCTATGGTACGCCATTTAATACAGATGTTTCACAGTCCAATAATCAATAAAAATGGCGCACAACTGATCTTCACTACCCACGATACGACCATTCTAGACAACGAAGTCTTCCGCCGCGACCAAATCTGGTTCTGCGAAAAAGATGATGAACAATCTACAGAACTATATCCATTAACCGATTTTCATCCGCGTAAGGAAGGAACCTGGAGCCGAGGTTATCTGAAAGGCCGCTATGGTGCTGTGCCCTATCTGTCCGATTTTATGAACCGGTAAGGAAACTCAAAAATGGCAGCCGGATCAAAACGTAGTTTAAGAAAGCTGGAAAAACTGAAAAAAAGGTCTCAGCAAACAGTCGATCGTAGAAAAGCAAAGAAAACTGACCATGATCGCGTATTGATCGTCTGTGAAGGAGAAAAAACAGAACCAAATTATCTGGAAGAGCTAATTGACTATCTACAATTAAGTTCTGCCGATATTGTAGTTGATGGCAGAAGTGATTCCAGCCCGGACAAAATTTTCAAATATGCAAAAGAGAAACGACAGGAAGAGATACAACGGGGCGATGTTTATAATCGTATTTATTGTGTTTTCGACAAAGATGAACATTCCACTTTTGAAGAGACGAAACAGAAAATTCTCCGTTACAGGCCGAACAATCTCTTCATTCCTTGCATTTCTATTTCCTGCTTTGAATACTGGATTCTTCTACATTACGAATATTCAACCCGCCCTTACCACCGCAAAGGTGACAAAAGCCCGTGTCATTGCGTTATTGACGATCTGAAAAAATATATTCCCGATTACGAAAAAAACAGGAGAGGAATTTTTCAGGAAATCGAACCAAAAACCAAATTTGCAATTGCAAACAGCAAACGCATCCAAACCCAAAACGCAGAAACAGGAACAGATAACCCTTCCACCCAAATGCACGAACTGGTGGAATACCTGTATGATCTGAACAGACAAAAACAGGCACGCCATGCTGGATGACTTCATCCTCCGCGCCCTACTCGCCGGAATTGGCATCGCGCTGGTCGCAGGCGCACTCGGCTGTTTCGTCGTTTGGCGGCGCATGGCCTACTTTGGCGACTCACTGGCGCACAGCTCGCTGCTCGGCGTAGCATTAGGGCTGATTTACGGCTTCAACACCAATCTCGCGATTATCGCAGTTTGCACACTATTTGCTATCGCGCTGGTCTGGTTGCAACGGAGGCAAATGCTCGCAACCGACACACTGCTTGGTATCCTCGCCCACGCTTCGCTTTCCATCGGCATGGTGGCGATCAGCCTGCTCGACACACCGCAATTTGACCTCCACAGCTACCTGTTCGGCGACATTTTGACCGTGCAAACCAGCGACCTGCTGTGGATTTACGGCGGCGGTGCGCTGGTACTCGGCTTGCTGCTGTGGCACTGGCAGGATTTGACGCTGATGACCATCCACGAAGATTTAGCGCATGCGGAAGGGGTCAACCTGTTCCGGACGCAACTGCTACTGATGCTGCTGATGGCAGTGGTCGTGGCGGTTTCGATCCAGATCGTCGGGATTTTGCTCATCGCCTCGCTACTCGTTATCCCAGCAGCAACGGCTCGGCAATTTGCCCGTTCGCCGGAAGCGATGGCGGTAATCGCCTCTGCGCTGGGGCTGCTCGCCGTCATCGGTGGCATTTTTGGCTCCATGCAATGGGATACACCCTCCGGACCGATGATCGTCACCGTCGCGGCGGCGATGTTCGCCGGGGCTGCGCCGCTTGCCGACTGGATGCGCAAACGCGGCTGATGTGGTAAAAAACGCGCTTTCCCAATCCCGACTGAATTCCTAGGAAACTCCCCGATGCCGACCGAAATCACCAGCGAAACCATCGCCCAGTTCAAAAGCCAGTTGGAAAACCATCCAGTTTACGAGGCGGTGGCGACTCTCGAAGATTTGCAGTGTTTTATGGAACATCACGTCTATTCGGTGTGGGATTTTATGTCGCTGATCAAATACTTGCAGTCGGAAATCGCACCGACCCGCTATCCGTGGTATCCGCAAGGCGACGCACAAGTACGACGATTCATTAATGAACTAGTACTGGAGGAAGAGTCCGACGAAACTGAAATTCCCAGCGTTTTTTCCAGCCATTTTGAGCTGTATTTACGTGCAATGCAGGAGATCGGTGCAAATACCACATCAATCGAAGCATTTATCAGTCACCTGCAGAAAAACGGTGAAATCAATCGTGAAAATAACGCGCACAGTGTAATTGACACAATTGATTCCGCATTAGCGTTGCCAACGGTTCCAACTCCCTCCCGCAATTTCACCACCCAAACCTTCCAATTCATCCGCCACGGTAAACCCCACGAAGCCGCTGCCGCATTGGCACTGGGACGTGAACACATCATCCCCTGTATCTTCCGCGCAATTTTGAAGCGTTTTGGCGTCACTGCGGACGATGCGCCGATTTTCCATTTTTACCTCAACCGTCATATTCATCTGGATGAAGATTTCCACGCACCACTTTCGTTGCAGTTACTCAATGGTTTGTGCGCAGGTAACGAAACCAAAATTGCAGAATCCATCGCCGCCGCGCAAACGGCTGTGGAAGCGCGATTAGCGTTTTGGGATGGTGTGTTGGAAGCGATTCAAAATCGTAAAAATTAGCTATAACAATCGCGATTATGTGGAAATTTCACTCAAAAAATGCCGGAAACTGCGCATCCAAACTTTACCTTTTTCCAAAAACTTGACCTTTTTTGTCGGATAAAGCACCATTTGCCGCAGTTTTTATGCGGGTAAATTGACGCAGTTTTATACAGGGTGATTGAAGGGCTTCCATGCGACTGACAACGAAAGGGCGATATGCGGTGATGGCAATGCTGGATTTGGCCATCTACGAAGGGCAAGGGCCGATCACCCTCTCGGAAATTTCTGAACGTCAGCAAATCTCCCTCTCCTATCTGGAACAGCTCTTTTCCAAATTGCGGAAAAAAGGGCTGGTAAAAAGTTCACGCGGCCCCGGCGGCGGTTACCAACTTGCCAAACCAGCGGAAGACATTTCCATCTCTTCTATCATCCTGACAGTCGATGAAGCAATTGATATTCGCCGCTGCAAAGGAAAAGGCGATTGCCACGGTGACGGACGATGCCTCACACATCAGCTGTGGTCTTCGCTCAGTGAGCAAATTGAAGATTTTCTCAACTCCATCACACTCTCGGTGCTCATGGAAAATGAAGGCGTACTGGATGTGGCACACCGCCAAAACCAACGCAGGAATTCTTCCCTCTCTGCCGCGCTCAGCCCCGAAGCCGCATAAGAAACCGCATAAAAAATTCGCAACACCCGTATCAACAAATCGAATAAAACAGACGTACAACGTCTCAAATAGACATTCAGAATCATTTAAAAATTACTTAGAAAGTATCAGAAATATCGTTCAGGAAACATTCATGGCAACCGACCGTCCCATCTATCTCGACAACTCCGCCACCACCCCGGTCGACTCGCGTGTCGCCCAGGTAATGATGCAGTACCTCACACCAGATACCCATTTCGGAAATGCGGCGTCCCACTCCCATGCTTATGGCTGGAAGGCGGAAGAGGCAGTCGAGAACGCGCGCCAACAAGTGGCGGATTTGATCGGTGCGGATACGAAAGAGATCATCTGGACATCCGGTGCAACGGAATCAGACAACTTGGCACTAAAAGGCGTTGCCCATTTCTATAAAAAGAAAGGCAAACACATTATTACTTCTGCGATTGAGCACAAAGCTGTACTCGATAGCTGCCGCCACCTTGAAGCGGAAGGCTACGAAGTGACCTATCTGGAGCCGGAATCCAACGGCCTGATTGATCTGGAAAAACTGCAAGCGGCGATTCGCGACGATACGATTCTGATCTCCATCATGCACGTCAACAATGAGATTGGCGTGATTCAGGATTTGGAAGCGATTGGCAAAATCACCCGCGAAAAAGGGATTTTGTTCCACTCCGACGCGGCACAAAGCGCGGGTAAAGTGGAAATCGACGTCAATAAAATGAATATTGATTTGATGTCCTTTTCCGCACACAAAATTTATGGCCCGAAAGGGATGGGCGCATTGTACGTGCGGCGCAAACCGCGTGTACGTCTGGAAGCGCAGATGCATGGCGGTGGACACGAACGCGGCATGCGCTCCGGCACCTTGGCGACCCATCAGATTGCCGGAATGGGCGAGGCGTTCCGCATCGCCAAGGAAGAGAGGCAATCCGACAACGAACGGCTGGCAAAATTACGTGACCGCTTCCTTAAAGGCATTGAGGATATGGAAGAGGTCTACATCAATGGCGATCTGGCGCAGCGCATTCCGGGCAACTTGAACGTTAGCTTCAATTTTGTCGAAGGCGAATCGTTGATGATGGCGCTGAACAAACTGGCGGTTTCCTCCGGCTCAGCGTGTACCTCAGCGAGCTTGGAACCTTCCTACGTGCTCCGCGCTTTGGGTCGGAATGACGAACTGGCGCATAGTTCCATACGCTTCACGTTTGGACGCTTTACCACTGAAGAGGAAGTTGATACAGCGATTCAACTGGTACGCGAAAAAGTGAGAAAATTGCGTGATCTCTCCCCATTGTGGGACATGTACAGGGAAGGAATCGACCTGAATTCTGTACAATGGGCGGCTCATTAGACGGCTCAGATTGCTCAGACAAACATCGAAATTGAGTCCAGTTCCGCAGAAAACGGAAATCCCAAAGAAAGCGATTCCTTGTTGGGGTTTCCGTTTTTGCGGGATGGACGGACAGGACAAACAAATCGGAAGAAATATGGCCATTACATTGACATCCCCCGCAGCAAACCGGGTCAAAACCTTTCTGGAAAACCGTGGCAAAGGAATCGGCCTGCGCTTGGGCGTGAAAACCTCCGGCTGCTCCGGTATGGCTTATGTGCTGGAATTTGTCGATGAACTGAATGAAGAAGACCAAACTTTTGAATCCAACGGTGTAACCGTGATTGTCGATCCTAAAAGTATGGTCTATCTCGACGGCACCGAACTGGATTACGGCAAAGAAGGGTTGAACGAAGGATTCAAATTCAATAACCCGAATGTAAAAAATGAATGTGGTTGTGGAGAGAGTTTCACGGTTTAATGTTTTGCACCCTTTGACTTGAGTTTGAACCTTTCATGGAACTCTCTGATTTTTCAGCCAACTATTTTGAGCTGTTTTCGCTGCCGACCCAATATGAAGTAGATCGGGAAAAACTGGCAACGCAATATCGGGAATTACAGCAACAATTCCACCCTGACCGTTTTGCCAGCGCGACTGATCAAGATCGTCGCTTGGCATTACAAATGGCTTCGCGAATCAATGAGGCAGAACGCGTATTACGCGACCCCATTGCACGGGCGCGGTATTTGCTCGAATTGCAAGGCATTGAATTGGGCAGCGATTCCGAAACCGTGCGCGATCCCGAATTTCTGATGGAACAGATGGAACTGCGCGAACAACTGGAAGCAGCAGAATCCGCTGCCGATCCAGAAGATGCGCTGGATCAGTTTGCCACGGCAATGAAACAGCAGATAGAAAATCATGGCCAGCAATTTTCTCAACAATGGGAAAAAGTGCCAGAACAGGCAAAACAAACCATGCAACAAATGCAATTTTTTGCCCGACTGCGCCAACAGGCAGAATCTGCACTGGATCAGTTGTTCTGATGAGATCCGCTGATGCTGATCTACATCGTAACCATCGTATTGATTACAATTTTGTTCGTTTCTTTGGGTTTTTGATCAGTTTCCAAATCAGCTTCTAATCCTACTTTTTAAATCTCCTAAATTATGGCACTGCTACAAATTTCTGAACCTGGCCAAGCCGCCACTCCCCACCAACGCCATTTTGCGGCAGGCATTGATTTGGGAACCACCAACTCACTGGTAGCAACAGTGCGGAGTGGTATTGCAGAGACATTGCCCGATCAAGACGGCAACCATCTGCTTCCATCCGTAGTACGTTACGAATCAGATAGCAGTTCAGAAGAAAATCAGCCAAAAGTAACCGTCGGGCAAACTGCCCGTGAGGCAGCAGTCAGTGACCCGCTCAACACACTTTCTTCCATCAAGCGACTGATGGGGCGCGGTTTAAAGGATATTCAGAATGATCAGCAAGATGAACATCCTCTCCCCTACACGCTGGTACAATCAGAAGATTCTTCGCCCGTCCCACGTATTGAAACGATCGCCGGGTCATTCAGCGCGGTCGAAATTTCTGCCGAGATCCTCAAAAATTTGAGTCAACGTGCCGAAGCAACTTTAGGCGATATGCTGGAAGGGGTTGTCATTACTGTACCCGCCTATTTTGACGATGCGCAACGGCAGGCAACCAAAGATGCGGCAAAACTGGCGGGACTCAAAGTATTACGCTTGCTCAACGAGCCGACCGCAGCCGCTGTGGCGTACGGACTAGATTCGCGCCCGGAAGGGATACACGCGATTTACGATTTTGGCGGTGGTACGTTTGATGTCTCTATTTTGCGCCTCCATCGCGGTGTGTTTGAAGTACTTGCCACAGGCGGCGATTCCGCGTTAGGCGGCGACGATCTGGATCAGCAAATTGTGCTTTGGATTCAGGAACAGGCCGGGATTACGCCAGAAAATCTGAATCCGTCTTTATTAAAGCAACTTTCGCATCAAGCGCGTACCGCCAAAGAGACGCTAACCGAAAGTAACGAGGCAAAAATTTCGATCCAACAAAACGGAGTCGATGCAATCAACTGGTCTGGCACATTGATGCGTAGCCAATTTGATGCGTTAGCAGAGCCTGTCATCCAGCGCACCATCCATATCATCCGCCGTGCATTGCGTGATGCGAATGTAGATAAAGAAGATATTTCCGAAATTGTGTTGGTTGGCGGCTCTACCCGCGTTCCGGCAGTGAAAGAGCAGGTTGGACAGTTTTTCGGGCGCAAGCCGCTTGATGGTATTGATCCGGATCGGGTCGTGGCGATTGGTGCGGCGATTCAGGCTGATGTATTGGTCGGCAACAAACTCGACGAAGAATTGCTGCTGCTAGATGTGACACCGCTTTCACTCGGCCTCGAAATTATGGGTGGATTGACTGAGGTCGTCATTCCGCGCAATACGACCATTCCTGTCGCCCGTGCGCAGGAGTTCACCACTTTTAAAGATGGTCAAACAGCGATGTCAATCCATGTAGTACAAGGCGAGCGCGACCTGATCAGCGATAACCGTTCACTCGCACGCTTTGAATTACGCAGCATCCCGCCAATGGTCGCTGGTGCAGCACGAATTCGTGTCACTTTTCAGGTTGATGCAGACGGTTTACTTTCTGTCTCTGCGCAAGAACAGATCAGCGGTGTACAAGCAGAAATCGAAGTGCGTCCCTCCTATGGCTTAAGCGATAATGAAATTGAAGGGATGTTGAAAGCCTCATTTGAACACGCACAAGAAGACCGCGATGCGCGGATGTTGCAGGAACAGCGCGTTGAAGTAGATCGGGTCGTCGTTGCATTACGCGCTGCACTGGATGCTGATGGCACAGCGTTACTATCCGCCGAAGAAATTCAAACACTGGAAACTGGAATTGCAAATTTACAACAAATCGCTTCTGCAGCGGATGCACAAGCCAAAACTATTGAACAGGCGATTGACAAAATGAACCGGGAAAGCGAATTTTTCGCGGCACGACGGATGGATCGAAGTGTAAAACAGGTACTTTCTGGAAAAAAAGTGGATGAAATCAATACACTTTGAATCTACGTAACTGGGGCGTAGAAAAAACCAAACGAGCAGTTCTAGTCAAATTTCAAGAAAAACAAAAAAGGCTTCTGTAAACAAGGATTGAACAATGCCACAAGTTGTTATATTGCCCCATGAAGAGTTGTGTCCGGAGGGGACTATTCTGGAGGCAGAAACAGGACAAACTATTTTAGATGTGTTGCTGGAAAACGACATCCAATTAGAACACGCCTGTGAAGCAAGTTGTGCCTGTACTACCTGTCATATTCACGTCCGCGAAGGCGGCGAGTCATTACAAGAAAGCGATGAGCAGGAAGATGATTTACTGGACAAAGCATGGGGACTTGATCCTGATTCCCGACTAGGATGCCAAGCAATCATTAGTACTATAGATTTAGTTGTTGAAATTCCAAAATACACCATCAACATGGTTTCTGAAAACCATTAGGTAAATTGGCTTCAGATCAGGTAGAATGCCCAAGAGTATGATATAGGCAAATTGATACATTTTTGTATTGGTTTGATAAAATTAACAGAATGGATAACTTTCCATCAGATACTTAAAATAATCATCAAGAAAGGAAGGGGATTATGATCAACAAACACGGAATCATGAAAGCAGGCGGAGTAGTTTTATTCGGCTCTATGCTAGCAGCGTGCACAAGCAATCCAGTCTCATCAGTATCTTCTAGTGCAGATCAAAACCAAGGTAAATCAACGCCATCCGAGCATGTGCCAATCCGGTCTACTTATGATGGTCAAGTCACAGGTAGTGATGGAGAAGTCTGGCATGGTCGAGCGGACAAAAAGGGCATCTCTCAACAGCCAACTTCTATTTCTCATCAATTAAAATCAAGACAAAGTAGTATTAGCAAAAGTAGCGATAGGATTCGTTGTCCCGCTTTGCCTGAGAAGGTATCACCAGGTATTTGTGTCGCTAAAGTAATCACTGATCCAGTCTATGTAAATCGTATGGAGCGCCGTTTGGTAAAAGAAGCATACGAGCGTGTGGAGATTATTCCAGCAGAATACAAAATAGTTGAGAAAAAAATATTGTATAAAGAGGGCTATGAAGAGAAAGAAATTGTTCCAGCCGAATATAAATGGGTAGAAGAACGTGTACTGGTTAAACCGGCTTATGAACGGACTGAAGAAATCCCTGCGATGTACAATACATTTTATGAGAATGTATTGGTAGAGCCTGCAAAACGTGTTTGGAAACCAGGTAACGAAGCAGCGAAACATAAAAATATCATCCATCAAGAGACAATTGATGAAGCAACTGGCGCAGTAATGTGTCTGGTTGAAATTCCAGGCCGGTATGAAATGAAAGAACGGAAAGTATTGCTAAAACCAGCGACCACCCGACAAATCAAGGTTCCTGCAGAATACAAAACCGTTAAAAAACGAGTACTGACAGCTCCGGAAACCACACGCATTGTTAGAGTTATACCTCCAAGCTATAAAACTATTAAAGTGCGTGAATTAGTCAAACCAGAGACCGAACGTCGTGTCAAAGTTCCTGCACAGTATGGCATGTTCCCGGTGAAAGTACTAAAAACAGAAGCGCGTTGCGAATGGCGTGAAGTATTGTGCAAAGTAAATGCAACCAAAAAACGTGTCACCCAGATTCAGAATGCACTGTGGAAAGCTGGTTATAACCCAGGCTCTAACGATGGGGTGTTACGCCAAGGGACATTTGAAGCAGTGAATGCTTACCAGCAGAAAAAAGGATTGCCGATTGATCCAATCAAACAAAAAATCATTAATATCAAGACAGTAAAATCGTTGGGGGTTTCTCTCAGAAATTAATCTAACTATACAAAATTAATAATTAATATCCGCAATAGAGGTATATAAAAAAGGGCTAATACTTTCATTAGCCCTTTTTGCGTTGTGGAGCAAAATAAATTTCATGACTGAAAACATCACCAAAAACACCGCTGAAAATTCAATCAAACAGAACTGGGCACTGATGGAAGTGGAAGCTCTGTTCGATCTACCGTTCAATGACCTGCTGTTTCAGGCGCAAACCATCCATCGCCAACATTTTGACCCCAATCTGATTCAAGTTAGCACTTTACTCAGCATCAAAACTGGCGGCTGTTCGGAAGATTGCAAATATTGCTCACAAAGCGCGCGCCACGAAAAAGAGACCGATCTGGAACGCGAAAAACTGCTCGACACTGCCAAAGTACTGGAAGCAGCAAAAGCAGCAAAAGCAGCCGGTTCAAACCGTTTTTGTATGGGCGCAGCATGGCGTAATCCGAAAGGAAAACAGATGGCGCAATTGCTGGAGATGGTCAACGGTGTCAAAGCGTTGGGGATGGAGACCTGTATGACACTCGGTATGTTGACCAAGGATCAGGCACAAAAGCTCAAGAAAGCAGGTCTGGATTACTACAACCACAACCTCGACACTTCCGAAAAATATTACCCAGAGATCATCACTACGCGCACTTATCAGAATCGCTTAGATACGCTAGCAGTGGTACGCGATGCAGGACTGAAAGTCTGCAGCGGTGGCATTGTCGGCATGGGAGAATCACGCCAAGATCGCGCTGCATTGCTGGCAACCTTGGCCAATTTACCGAAACAACCTGATAGCGTGCCGATTAACCGACTGGTTAAAATTTCCGGAACACCGATAGGCGATCAAACAGAGCTGGAGGAATTGGAACCACTCGAATTTGTCCGCACCATTGCCGTAGCGCGGATTTTGATGCCAAAATCGTGGGTGCGCCTTTCTGCTGGGCGCGAGTCAATGACCGATGAATTGCAGGCGCTCTGTTTTGCCGCCGGGGCAAATTCGATCTTCTCTGGGGAAAAACTGCTGACCACGCCGAATACAGAACAAGGCTCCGATCAAACACTGTTTGCTAAATTGGGACTGCAAGTCCATCAGGAAGTCTAAAAGCTTTTAGACTCATTATTTCTCTTCAAACTCTTCATCGACAGGATATATACAAAGACACTTGAGAATAGCTCATAGAAAAAGAGCCAATAACAAATTGTTACCGGCTCTTTTTTTAGTCTGATGTTTTTTCTCTGATCAGAGTTCGCAACCCGGAATCGCCGTTGGATTGATTTTCCAAATCTTGTTCGCATAGTCGTGAATCGACCGATCCGAAGAAAATTCACCAATCCGCGCAATGTTGTAGAGTGCTTTACGATGCCAGCTCTGCCAATCCATATAGGTCTCATCGGCCTGCCACTGCGTATCAATGTAACCCGCATAATCTGCCATCAGCATGTAATGGTCTCCGTGCAGCAACGTATCCATCATACCGCGATAACGGCCTGGATCTTCTGCCGAGAAGAACCCATGTCCAATCGCATCTACCACATTCCGCAGGCGCTCGTCCTGATGGTAGAAACTTGCTGGATCATAGCCATCGTGACGGTACTGGTAGACCTCTTCTGCAGTTAACCCAAAGAGGAAGAAATTCTCTTCGCCCACATTGCGACGGATTTCGATGTTTGCACCGTCGAGCGTACCAATCGTCAACGCGCCATTAAGCGCAAATTTCATATTACCGGTACCGGATGCTTCCATTCCCGCAGTAGAAATCTGCTCGGAAAGATCACACGCCGGAATAATAATCTGCGCATCGGAAACCTTATAATCCGGGATAAAGACCACTTTCAGCCGATCTTCAATCGAACGATCATTATTGATGATCGTCGCAATATCGTGGATCAGACGGATTACCTGTTTTGCCATGTAATAGCCTGGCGCAGCCTTACCTGCAAAGACCACCACACGCGGCACAGTGCCTTGCAAATCGCCATTGCGCAACCGCTGGTAGCGGGTCACGACGTGCAACAAATTCAATAGCTGGCGTTTGTACTCGTGCATCCGTTTGACCTGGATATCAAACATCGCATCAGTTGGCAGAATCATGCCTATCCGCTCTTCGACCAATTTCGCCAGACGCACTTTATTCTGCTGCTTCACATCGCGTATCCGTGCGATAAACGCTTCGTCGTCCACGAAGTTTTCCAGCTCACGCAATTGCGACAAATCTTTCAGCCAGCCATCTCCGAGTTTTTCGCGCAGCAATGCGCTCATGTCGGTATTCGCCTCCAGCAACCAGCGACGCGGCGTGATGCCATTGGTCACATTGACGAACTTGCCCGGATACATGTAATCAAAATCCGGGAATACCTTGTTACGCAACAGTTGACTATGGAGTTCCGCCACACCGTTGACGTGCTGGCTGCTGACGATACAGAGATGTGCCATCCGCACCCGCTGATGCTCGTCGTCAATCAGCGACATCATCTTCACTTTGTGCATATCGCCCGGGAACTGGCTGCGCACTTCCTGCAGGAAGAGTTCGTTGATGTGATAAATGATTTCCAAATGACGCGGCAACAGATGCCCTACCATACTAACCGGCCATGTCTCCAATGCTTCTGCCAACAACGTGTGGTTGGTGTAGCAGAAGGTGTTGCGAGTGATCTCCCACGCCTGATCCCAACCATATTTGTACAAATCCATCAGAATGCGCAGTAATTCCGGAATTGCCAACGCCGGGTGGGTGTCATTCAACTGGATGACCACCTTGTCTGCCAATGTATCTAGCGTGTGATGATCGCGCAAATGACGGGACACAATATCTTGCAACGAAGCACTGACAAAGAAGTACTCCTGCTTCAGGCGCAATTCCTGACCACTCAACGTACTGTCGTCTGGATACAGCGTTTTTGCGATATTTTCACTGGTCGTTTTCTCTTTTACCGCATCAATGTAGTTGCCATCATTGAAGGTGTGCAGATCAAAATCACGCGACGCACGCGCAGACCAGAGACGCAAATTGCCGGTCGCCGCTGAATTAAACCCGGAAAGTGGATAGTCAAACGCCATCGCCATCACATCTTCGGTATCGACCCACTTACGTACTTTATTGCCGTGCTCGTCGCGATAGTGGACAACCTGTCCGTAAAAACGGATCGGATGGGTGATACTCGGACGCGCATACTCCCACGGCGAACCATAACGCAACCACTGCTCTGGACGCTCTACCTGTTCGCCATATTTCACCTGCTGCTGGAATAGGCCAAACTCATAGCGAATGCCGTAACCAAATCCCGGATACTGATGCGTCACCAAACTGTCGAGGAAACAAGCCGCGAGACGACCTAAACCACCATTACCCAACGCCGGATCAACCTCTTCCTGGCAAATCTGATCCAGCTCCATGCCAAAGCTTTCCAACGCCTTGCGCGCACTCTCCATCACACCCAAATCGAGCAACGTTTTGGAGAGCATCCGCCCCATCAGATATTCGACCGAGAGGTAATAGACGCGACGCACATCCTGCTGGTGCTGCTGGCGTGCGGTCTCAATGAACTGCTGGTTCATTGCGCCGCGTAACAGATACGCCAGCGCATAAAACCAATCTTTTGCAGTGGCGTAGAGCGGGTCTTTCCCCTCCACTTTCACCATCACGTCAATCAGCCGCTTTTTGAATTTTTCTGGATCCTTCAGCTCCTGATCCAGTTCGTTAATCAGGCAGGAATTGGTCAATTCCTCAATAGATTTGTTTTCGGTATGGGTCTCCGGATGTTGCATCGCAAAAAAACTTCCTGAATTTCTTATTATAGTTAACGATAAAGCTCAAGATAACGTTGTGCAGATTGCTGCCAACTGAAATCTCCAGCCATGGCCCGGCGTTGCATTGAACGCCATAGTTCTGGTTGTTTGTAAATGTCTAGGCTGTGCCAAAGGGTTCCATGCACCCCGCCAACCGTAGCATCATCAAACAGGAATCCGTTTTCATGGTTGACCGTATCCGCCAACCCGCCCGTGCGCCGCACCAATGGCAATGCACCATAACGGAGCGCATACATCTGGGTCAGACCGCACGGCTCGAAGCGCGACGGCACCATCAAAATGTCTGCCCCGCCCATGATGCGGTGCGCTAGTGGCTCGTCATACGCCACACAAATCGAAACCTGATCTGGCCAACGCGCCTGTAACGAGAGCAACCGCTGCTCCAATTCCTTGTCACCAGAACCCAGTATTGCAAATTGCACGCCACCGTGGATGATCAGATCCGGCATCGCCTCAATCATCAGGTCAATCCCTTTCTGCCACGACAGACGACTCACCAACCCAACCAGCATCGGCTCCGGATCCATCGGCAGCCCCATCTCCTGCTGGAGATAACGCTTGTTTTGGTGGCGGCGTTCCAGCCGTGTTGCACTAAAATGGAACGGCAACATCGGATCCGTTTCCGGATTCCAGACTTTGGTATCAATTCCGTTCAAAATACCGGTCAAATCGTGCGAACGGCTCGCAAGGATGCCTTCCATCCCCATGCCCATTTCAACGCCGCTCTGGATTTCATGCGCATAGGTGGGGCTAACCGTCGTCAGTTTGTTCGAGTAATACAACCCTGACTTCATCAGCGACAATTCGCCGTTAAATTCAACGCCGTTGGGAGAAAACTGCTCCTCCGGCAAACCGGTGATCCAAAATTCATGCGCTGGATACCGTCCCTGAAACTGCAAGTTATGGATCGTATAGACGGTTTTAACCTTCGTCACCCCCCAACTGTGCAGATACGCTGGAACCAATCCCGCCTGCCAGTCATTCAAATGCACTACATCCGGCTGCCAACCGGCAAAAGTCTGCGATCCACTGGCTGGAATGCCAATCGTCGCCAACTGCGCTGCAATCCGCGAGAAAAAGGCAAAGCGGAACAGATTATCACCCCACTCATTACCGCTCTCATCCTGATACGGGCCGCCTGAACGGTTAAACAATACCGGACAATCGACCAGATACACCGGCACGCCGCTATCCGGCATCCACCCTTCCAGCAACCGCACCTTGCCCAAACCGGGGAATTCCCCCAACGAGTGCGCTGCTTGTAACCCCTCCACCTTTTCCACCGCCTGCGGATAGGCAGGCAACAAAATACGGACATCTTCCCCTCGCTCTGCCAACGCGGCGGGGAGCGCGCCAGCCACGTCTGCCAAACCGCCGGTTTTGATCAAAGGATGCGCTTCTGAGGTCACAAAAAGAATTTTCATCGAATTCCCTCTATTTTTTGGTTGTCTTTCACTGCCTGATCGGTCCTCAATTTGATATGATTTCCTGCAGACTTATTCCAGACAATACAGCAGACCAAGGGGAGCCTGAAACCATGTCTTTAGAAACCGCCAGAGAACTCAACCATACGTTGGCGCTCGTGCTTGCAGGGGGACGCGGCAGCCGTCTCAAACAATTGACGGACAAACAATCCAAACCGGCCGTGCCGTTCGGCGGAAAATTCCGCATCATCGACTTCCCCTTGTCGAACTGTATCAACTCGGGAATTAGAAAAATAGCGGTCCTGACCCAATATCGGGCCCATACTTTGATTCATCATTTGCAACGTGGGTGGAGTTTCTTACGTCCGGAAATCGGGGAGTTCGTCGAAATCTGGCCTGCACAACAGCAGACTGAATCGGAATCCTGGTATCAGGGCACAGCGGACGCAGTTTACCAAAACCTGGAGATCATCACGCACCACAAACCGAAATACGTCTTAATTCTGGCGGGAGACCATATCTACAAACAGAATTACAGTCAACTGATTGATGAGCATATCCGCAAAGGCGCGGACGTGACCGTCTCTTGTATGGAAGTGCCACGCAAGGAAGCGAGCGCATTTGGTGTCGTTGATGCAAACGCTGAAGGGCAAATCGTCGATTTTGTTGAAAAACCGGAAAATCCGCCAGCGGTTCCGGGCAAACCGGATTCCTCCTTTGTCAGCATGGGCATTTATGTCTTCAGTTACGACGTGCTGATGGAATCGTTGCAGGGCGATGCGATTGACAAGCAATCGTCCCATGATTTCGGCAACGATTTGCTGCCACATCTGGTCAATTCCAAATGCAAGGTGATGGCGCACGAGTTCCACAATAGCTGCATTCAGGCGCAAAATCAGGATGCCGCATCCGAAAGCTCCTACTGGCGCGATGTCGGTACGATTGATGCCTACTGGGAAGCTAACTTGGATCTGGTTTCTGTTACTCCACAACTGGATTTATACGATATGGAGTGGCCGGTCTGGACCAACCAGCGTCAGCTTCCAGCGGCGAAATTTGTCTTCGATAAGGACAACCGTCGCGGCATGGCGGTCGATACGCTGGTTTCTGCGGGTTGTGTCATTTCCGGAAGTATGGTGCGCCGCTGCCTACTCTTCAGCAACAGCCGCGTCAATTCCTACGGCGAAATTGAAGAGACGCTCATCCTGCCACGCGCAGATATTGGCCGGAACTGCAAAATCTCCCGCGCCATCATTGATGCCGACTGCAAAATTCCGGAAGGGATGGTGATTGGTGAAGACCCAGAAGAAGATGCGCGTCGTTTCCACCGCAGTGAGGGTGGAATTACGTTGGTCACTGCGTCCATGCTGGAAAAGCTGAAGTAGAGAGTGATTGATCAATAATTGATCTCAGTCTAAATCTGGGCTGATCTAGCCCAGTACAGCTCCGAAAATTTCCCCTGCGGGGAAACCGCATAAAGCCAACATAACGCCAGTGGTTGAAACCACTGGCTACACGCTCCGATCCCGATGGGATTATCTGTTTGATTCTCAAATCAATTCTGGTAACGTCCAGCGTTTTTCGCTGAATTGGAAAATTCAGCAAATCTGGAAAATCAATCGGAACACCAAATAAAACTTCAAATTGGAAAAGAATTTGTCATGAAATTTGCCATGAAGAAACCGGAAATTTGGCTCAAAACCGGAATCGCACTCAGTATTGCCTTGATTTTGCCATTCTCCGCATCCGCATTCTGGAAAGGGGATAACGACAAACATCCGCTCTCTAAATTCGGTTGGGGATCAGACGACAAACGCGGCCCATTTGGCGGTGATCACGGCTGGGGCGCACTGGATTCAGCGTTTGATTCAGTCGGAATCGGCGATGCGATGAGCGAATTGACCACCGATGTCGAATGGGATGTGGATGTCGCTACCAACCTGAAAGGCAAAGCACATGGCGTTGGCAAGGGCAGTGGCGAAGGGAAGAACAAATCCCGCTCACGCACTAGACAGGATTACCGGATTCAGGGCGATGAGTATCGGTATGCGCCACCACCTCCACGCTATAGCGCGTATCCACCGCCTGCGTATGATCCGTATGCCGGATATTCGCCTGCCCGTGCGCCAAAATCGAAATCCCGGAAAGACTATGCGCCGTATCCTTATCCATATCCGCCCTACCCGGCTGCACCGTATGGCTATGATCCGCGTTATGCTTATCCGCCGGCTAGACGATAAATCTAAAAAAACTATGTCATTCCCGAACGCTGTAATCGGGAATCTTTTGCAAAAAAAAATTGCCTACTTTCCCAGACTCCCGCTTTCGCGGGAGTGACGAATCATTTGGATTGATTTAACTCAATCAGCCGATACAAAACTTCCAACGCCTCACGCGGCGTGAGCTGATCTGGATCAACCTTTTTCAATTCTTCTTCTAGTGGCGAAGGAGCAGCAGAAAACAAACCCATTTGCGCGGGTTCTTCGATCCGGTTTTGCGCTTGTGAAAAATCGGTTTGGAAATTTTCTCGCTGATTTTGATCAGCATTTATATTTCCAAAATGATCCACATCGCGTGATTTTTCCAGTTCTTCCAATCGCGTCCGCGCACTTTCGATAACGGCTTTTGGAATACCTGCAAGACCCGCAACCTGTAATCCGTAACTGCGGTTTGCGGGGCCAGGTTGGACAGCATGAAGAAAAACAATCCCGTCGCCATGCTCTGCTGCATCAAGGTGGATATTTTCAACCTGCAAAATCTGCTCTGCCAATGCGGTCAACTCAAAATAGTGCGTGGCAAACAACGTCAACGCGCCACATTTCTGGATCAAATGCCGCGCAGAAGCTTCCGCCAGCGACAACCCATCGTACGTACTGGTTCCGCGCCCCACTTCGTCCATCAACACCAAGCTTTGATGTGTGGCATTGTGCAAAATATTGGCAGTCTCAGTCATTTCAACCATAAACGTGGAACGCCCACCCGCAAGGTCATCTGATGCGCCAATACGGGTGAAAATGCGATCTACGAGACCAATCGTCGCAGTTTTCGCCGGGACAAAACTGCCAATGTGCGCCAACAGCACAATCAACGCATTTTGGCGCATAAAAGTCGATTTTCCCCCCATGTTCGGCCCTGTAATCACCAACATCCGCGTTGCTTCGTCGAGTTTCAGATCATTCGGCACAAATGGATGTTCGGAAGAAGAAACTGCTTCGACTACCGGATGCCGCCCTTCGACAATATTAAGTTGACTCTCTTCGACCAAATCGGGGCGCACCCAATCCAATTGCTGGGCGCGGTCAGCGAGATTCGCCAACACATCCAATGTTGAAATCGCTTCGGAAGATTGTTGCAGCGGAACCAAATCCAGCAGCAATTTATCGAGCAACGCTTCGTAGAGGAATTTTTCCCGCACCAACGCCCGCTCATTGGCGGACAAAATCTTGTCCTCAAACTCTTTCAGTTCCGGCGTAATAAACCGCTCCGCCGCTTTCAGCGTTTGGCGGCGCACATATTCGGCAGGAATTTGATCACTCCCGCTTTGGGCGCGGCTGATCTCAATATAGTAGCCATGCACGCGATTAAACCCGACTTTCAAATTGGCGATGCCGGTGCGCTCGCGTTCGCGCTGCTCCATATTTTGTAGCAGATCGCCCGCGTTTTCGCTGAGGGCACGCAATTCATCCAATTCTTCATCGTAACCGGTCGCAATCACGCCGCCATCGCGGATCAACATCGGCGGATTCTCAATCACTACACGCGCCAACAAATTTTGCGTATCGGGAAATTCGGCAATTTGTTCCGCCAGCTTCTGTAATGGTTGCCCTGTAGGGGCGAAATGCTTTTCGCCCTTACTGGTTTCCGATGCATACGGCAATCCCCCAGAATCAGAAAGAATTGCCTGCAATTCCGGCAAAACCGTTAACGCATCACGCAACCGCGCCAAATCCCGTGGACGCGCCGTGCGCAATGCCACCCGCGACAAAATGCGTTCCATATCGCCGATTTGTTTCAACAGTGGACGCAAAATTTCATGCTGATTTTGTTGCAGTAATAATTCAATCGCGTCAAGGCGTTGATTCAACCGTGACAAATTGCGGATCGGGCTACTGAGCCAACGCCGCAACATCCGCCCGCCCATTGCGGTGCACGTACGGTCTACGATATGAATCAGCGTGTGTTCTTCGCCGCCGGAAAGATTTTTCAGAATTTCCAGATTACGGCGGCTGGCAGGATCAAGAATCACTCCTTCGTCGCGCCGCTCGACCTGAATACCGGTCAAATGCGGCAACGCGGCACATTGCGTTTGTTGCGCATATTGAAGCAACGCCCCTGCCGCCTCAATCGCCAATGTTAAATTGTCACAACCAAAACCGGTTAAATCACGGGTATTAAATTGTTTCGCCAATTCACGCTGCGCGGTGTCGTGGTCGAAATTCCATTCCGGTTGTGGACGCAAACCATTCTGGTTTTCCAATAAATTACGCAATGGTGAAGTTTCACGAATGAGAATTTCTGACGGTTGAATGCGTTCCAGTTCACTAAATAACGTTCCTTCACCTTCAATTTCCAAAACCTGAAACCGCGCCGCTGCTAATGATAATAATGCGATACCGAATTTTTTATTCTTTTCATCCGTCTCTTGACTGTTTTTTGGTGAATCCTGAATCGCAATTAATAAACTTTCGGTGCGCTCACCCAATAATGCTTCGTCGGTCAAAGTGCCGGGGGTAATAATGCGCGTCACTTTACGCTCGACCGGCCCTTTACTTTTTGCCGGGTCGCCAACCTGTTCGCAAATTGCCGCTGATTCACCGAAATTGACCAGTTTTACCAGATATTGTTCAGCAGAATGATAAGGAATACCTGCCATTGGAATCGGTTCGCCTGCTGATTGACCTCGTGCAGTTAATGTAATGTCGAGTAACTCTGCCGCCCGTTTTGCATCCTCATAAAACAGTTCGTAAAAATCACCCATTCGGTAAAAAAGCAGAATATCCGGGTGCTCCGCCTTGATGCGGAGATATTGCTGCATAACGGGGGTGTGGTTGGTGGTTTTCATGCGTTTGGGATATGATCAGTTTGGAAAAAAGCGAGGAATTGTAACGTTAATATAGATTAACAATCCATAATCAATCGTCCTCTATAAATAAAATTCTAAAATCACGTAAAAAAACGTATTTTTCACACATAAAATCATTGAAAAAATAACCGTACATTTATAATATAGACTGTCATAATATATATTTCCACAATAATAAAACACACATAGAAAATTCAATATATTTTACTAAAAACCGTATTCATTATATCTTATCACATATATATTAAGAGAAATAGAAAATGAAAAAAACATCCTTCATAAAAGGTGCCACCATAGCCCTCATCCCTCTTATGACTTTAGCTTTCATAGCGTCTAGTATAGGACTTTTTCTTGACACCTATTCAACCAAAGATCATTTAATAAAAATAGAAACAGCAATATTAACCGAAAAAATTTTAGAGCTAAAAGAATCTGTAGAATCCAACCCTTCAATAGTTGAGGCAAATAAAATAGAAGACAAATACAATTTACTACACAGCCGAATAAACTCATTACAAGAAATTGTAGAAAAGCAAAACAAAAAAATTTCAACCCTAGAAAAAAGAATTCACTTTCTAGAAACAGGAACCAATCTGCCATACAAAAAACAAGGAGATTAGTTCATGTCTTCTCCACAAAGCAAACCACATTCGCAAAACATATCACAAATTGTTATATCTGTTGTCGCCTCTCTTGTTTTTGGCGCAGCTGCAGGATGGGGTGCAGCTGTTTTACACCTAAAAGATAACATCCTTGATCTTTCTGAACGCATCACAAAGATAGAATCAGAAAATTCTTTAGTTTTATCTCCCACTGCTAAGACATCAAAATTGAATGAAAAATCTATTAGTGAATTAGATCGTACTGTTCGTGACTTAATCTCACAAAATCGATTAAATTCTCTATTACAAGACCAGCTTAGACAATTCAGAAATGATTCTAGAGAAGAATTAGCAAAAGAAATTAAAAATATAATCCAGGAGTCAAAAAAATAGATATATGATTCCCAAACTCGACCTAAAACTCAAATACCGCGCCATGCTGGAAGAGCTATTCCAGCAATACCTGCCAGAAATCGAAGTCTGGGCATATGGCAGCCGCACCAACGGACGTAGCCACGACGGCAGTGATCTGGATTTGGCATTGCGCAGCCCTGACTTATCGCCGATTGATCCAGAGCGGCTCTCCACATTTATCGAAGCCTACCGCGAATCCAACATCCCGTTTCTGGTCGAGGCGCGAGACTGGGCACAATTGCCGTGCTATTTCCACGACGAAATCGAACGCCATCATGCTGTGTTGATCGGGAAACAAAAACCATGAATCTCAAAAATTTTGAGACTGAAATTTCCGAAACAATCATGCAGCGCGGCAAAAACTATTACGCTGATTCCGCTGTACAGGATTTGGAAGAGATTGAACCCGATCTCTGGCAAGCCTACGTCGATGGCACTGAAATTTACAATGTAGAAATCAAATTAGATGGCGACGAAATCACCCATCGATCCTGCAATTGTCCCTACCATTTTGACCCGATCTGCAAACACGTGGCAGCGACTTTGTTAGCCATCCGCGACCAAAAATACCCGAATAAAACAAAGAAACCCCGCAAAAAAACCAGGAAGAAAGCGACCAAGCGCGAACAACTGGAACAAATCCTGAAACAGATCAAAAAAAAGGAATTGAAAGAATACATTCGCCAACTGACCCGCACCGACCGCAAACAGTTGGAACAATTCCTGTTGCAATTTCAACATTACACCGGAGAAAGCGGCTCTGCGATCCAACGCTATCAGAATTTGTTTGATGCAATTGAGCGCAGTCACAGCGATTCTGACGGATTTATCGGCTATGCCGAAGCGCGAGGTTTCACCGTTGAAACAGAAATCCTGTTGGATACGTTGCACCACTCCGGTCTTGATCCTGCCGACAAGATTGAAATCTGTTTTGCGCTCACTCACCAGCTTGCCGGAATTGCCCCGGATATCGACGACTCGGACGGACACCTGACCACATTGATGGATCTGATCTGCAAGCAGATTGAAGAAAGCTACACGGAAATTACGCCAGAAATGCAGAAAAAAGTGCTCCAGAAAACCTTGAAAATTCAGGCGGACAAAGCGTGTTCCGATTACGGGCTGGCGGATGATTTCAGGTATCTTACCGAGCAATGGGCAACAGAAAATCCAACATTACAGACATTATTGCTGGCATCCCTCCAGAAAAAAATGGGGCAAAACTCTGATGATGATTGGCAGCAACAATCCGCCTTACGAGACCAAGTGCGGTTGTTGAGGCTATGGGACAGGGAAGAGGAAGCGCAAACCATCATCGCCCAACATCTGGAGGTTTTTGAATTCCGCCAGCAATTGATCGAACAGGCGATTCAATCTGGTGATTTTTCCCGCGCCAAACAATTGGCACAACGGGGCATCGAATTAGCCGAAACAGAAGGCTATTCCCACAATGTAAAAATCTGCCACCAATATTTGCTGGACATTGCCCGAGAAGAGGATGACCTCACTGAAACCCGTGTGCAATTACAGTGGTTGCTGGAAGCATCCGGCTTCGAACTGAACCACTACCGTGCGCTGAAAGCCATTTATATGCCGAATGAATGGGAACCAATCCGCCATGAGATTTACCGCTCTATTTCAAAACAGGAATTTTGGCCACTGGGGAAGCAGGCTGCCATTTTGGCTGAGGAGGGGGAAATGGATGCACTGTGTGATTTGGTTTGCACTGCGGATTCCGGTTTGGCAGGTTTGCTCGAAAGTTATGCGCATTTGCTGGTGGAACAGTTTCCAGAAAAAGTGTTGTCCCAATATATGAAACTCATCCGCGAAACCATGTCCAATACAGGACGTAGTGTTTACGAACAAGCCGCAGCACAAATGCATCAACTTGAAAAGTTGCCGGATGGAAAAGAGCACGTCCAACTGCTGATTGCAGAATTTCGCACAAAATACAAAAACCGCCGTGCAATGCTGGAAATTCTGGAACGGGAATTCGGCGCAGGATAGTTGCCCATCCTTTCCTCATTTTCCACTTCTGGAACCGCCCTCTCCCCAGTACAATGCGCCCGATTTTTGACTTGTTCTGACTTTTGAAAACTGAATGGGAGGGTTCCAACGTTGAAGCTGACACCCACATTTCTGCAGGAAAAACTGATCCGCCTCCACCGCAACAAACTGTTTGAAGGCGCGGTAATCCTCATCATCGTCGTCTCTGCGCTGACGGTGGGCGCAAAAACCTACAACCTCAGCCCGGAGATGGCGCTTGCGCTGGAAATCCTCGATACCGCTGTGACGGTCTTTTTCGTCGTCGAAATCGCATTGCGGATGCTGGTCGAGGAACGGTTCCTCAACTTCTTCAAATCGGGCTGGAACCTCTTTGACTTCATCATTGTCGTCGGCAGCCTGGTTCCGTTAGAAGATAGCGAAATGGTGCTGCTGGCGCGGCTGTTGCGCATCTTCCGTGTATTGCGACTGGTCTCAATGATTCCTGAACTGCGCCTGCTAATCAACGCGCTGATGAAAGCAATTCCACGCATGGGCTACGTCGTGCTGCTAATGTTCATCATCTTCTACATTTATGCGGCGGTCGGCAGCTTCATGTTCGAGAAGATCAACAGCGAACTGTGGGGCGATGTGACGATTTCAATGTTGACGCTGTTCCGCGTCGCGACGTTTGAAGATTGGACAGACGTGATGTACGAGACGATGGCGGTTTATAAATTAAGCTGGATTTATTACCTGACCTTCATCTTCCTGACCGCGTTTGTCTTCCTCAATATGATGATCGGCATCGTGATTGACGTGCTAACGCGTGAACATGAAGCATTTGAGCAGAACAATGAACCCGATTCCGAAGCTGGTGAAATCCACTGGATGCGCGAGCATACAGAGATGATGGAACAGCGTATGGAGCGGATTGAGGGTATGCTTGTCGCACAGCAGGAAAATCAAAAAGAGTAATGAGCGATGATTGAGAAAATTCGTATCCAGAATTTCAAATCGATCCACGATCTGGAACTGGAGGTTGGGCGTGTCAATCTTCTGATCGGTGAAAATGGCAGCGGCAAAAGCAATATTCTGGAAGCGTTGGTTTTTGCCTCTGCCAGTGATTCCAATAAACTGGATAACGAATTCCTCTATGCGCGTGGATTACGTGTAACCGAACCAGAATTGATGCGGAGTGCTTTTGAGGAAAAGAAGAAAACTAAAAACGTTAATATTGTATTGATAGTAAGTTCTAGCGAAACAATAGCAACAGTGTATGAATTTGAAAATGAAAATTCTGCTTATAGCCAATGGTTCAAGAAACGCATCAAAATAGAAACGATAGTCAATGGAGTTGTAACGGAACGATCTAAGGAGGATCGTGAGCGTATTGATAAACTTGTTGAAAGTGCGTTGAAAGAATACCGAATCATAAATTTCATCATTTTTGCGCCGGAAAATTCTATCCTCCGTAACTTCTACGCAAAAAATCAGTTAGAACCACTCGGTTTCCGTGGCGAAGGACTATTTAAACTTTTGCGGGTCGTTCACGACTACGAAGACAAAAGCTACTTCAATACAATTGTAGAATCGCTACAACTGTTTGGCTGGTTTGAATCCATGGAACCGCCACAAAACCGCGAATTTGGTGAGAAAAAACTCGTTATTAAAGACAAATTTCTTTACCGTGCATTCGACGAATACAGCACCAATGAAGGTTTCCTTTATATTCTCTTTTACATCACACTGATTGTTGCGAAAGAAACGCCAAAAATCTTCGCGATTGATAATGTAGATAACGCGCTGAATCCAAAACTTTGCCGCAAAGTAATGACGGTCATTGCTGATTTGGCAAAAAAATATGACAAACAAATTTTCCTAACCACGCATAATCCCGCTATTTTGGATGGCATTGATTTGAATGATGATGAACAGCGTCTTTTAGTCGTTTCCCGCGATGAGGAAAACGGACAAACTTGGGTGAAACGTATTACCGCCGAAGAAAAACCAAAATCTTCTGATAATGAACCGCTGAATTTGTCCGAAGCATTTTTACGCGGCTATTTGGGCGGTTTGCCAGAGAATTTCTAAATGATGAAATTTGCGCTGGCCTGCGAAGGAATAACCGACCAAATCGTCATCAAAAATATCCTGCGCGGTTATTACGAAAACCAAATCAATCTGAAACGGGAAATCCGGTCACTACAACCGCCTTTCGACGAAACCACACAAAAACAGATTGAAAGCGGCGGCTGGAAAACATTGCGCACCTATTTGCGTAGCAAACGTTTTCGTGATGATGTGCTCAACAACCGTTACATCGTCGTGCAAATTGACACCGATATTGCCCACCATTTCAAAATCTCTCCTGCTGATTCCGTTACACAATGGGTCAATCAAATGATCGAAACTCTTGTAGAAGAGATTAATCAGAAAGAAAATTTCTACGACCAACACAAAGAAAAAATCCTGTTTGCTGTTTGTGTCCATTCACTGGAATGCTGGCTACTGGCATTACACCAAACAAATGATGCAAAAAACAATATAGAAAAGATCGACGATTGTTTTGACTATTTAAAATCTGAGACAGAAATTTTTATCGATAAAAAACCTGCAATTTACGAAGAATTAAGCCAACCATTTCTCAAAAATACAAAATTGTTGGATGTTGCAGGAAAAAACAGCAGCTTAAATTTCTTTCTACAAAATCTTCCTGAAACAGTTGAAGCAATCTCGTAATTTTTCTGTACCGTCCTCATGCGCTTTCGTTTCCGCTGGCTTCTCCCGGTTATTCCGATCCTGATTTTTTTGGTCGGGCCACGCATTGAAATGGATGGAACGATTCATCCGCTCACATTGCCAGACAACCCGATCCAACTGGATCACTATTTACAGGATCAGGAAAACCAGTTTCCCGATCTGATCCCGGGAACGGAAAAAAGCATCGTCTGGACAGCAAAGCCCGGACAACGCACCAAATACGCCGTGGTCTATATCCACGGCTTCTCCGCCTCCCGACAAGATACCGCACCACTCGCTGAAATCATTGCAAACCGATTGCAAGCCAACCTCCACCATACACGCCTGACTGGCCATGGCCGAGGCAGCGAAGCGATGCGCGAAGGCAGCGTCAACGCATGGCTCAACGATACCGTGGAGGCATTTGAAATCGGCAAACAGCTGGGCGACAAAGTGATCCTGATCGGTAATTCCACTGGCGGTACAGCAGCCGTCTGGCTCGCCACGCAAACAGACCTGCGCACAGGCGAAGATAGCGCATTGCACGCCGCTATTCTGCTCTCCCCTAACTTCGCGCCCGCAGACCGACGCGCCACAATGCTGACCTGGCCGTGGGGCAAGCAGATCGCCACGTTGTTGGTGGGTGAAGAACGGATCGTCCCAATCCGAAGCCTGGCACACGAAAAATATTGGACGACGACTCATCCCATTGAAGCGTTATTGCCGATGATGGGGTTGGTCAAGTTGACGATTTCAAAACCGCTGGAAGAAATCCGCACGCCGATGTTGGCGATTTACGCACCTGACGACAACCTGATTGACACACAAGCGATTGTGGAAAAATTTGGTCGAATCGGCTCACAATCGAAACAATTACTCATCTTTTCGCCACAGAAAAGCCTCTCTTCCCACACATTGGCTGGGGATATTCTTGCTCCTAGCGGCACAGAGCCTGTTGCGGAAATGATCCTTCAGTTTTTGCGTTCTATTGCAGATTAAATCCACAAATATTTCAGTAAAAATCTCGCCATTTCCAAATACTATGATCAGGAATCGATTCGCTTTCAGCAAGCACCACCCTCGCCGCTCCTTAAACCACGGCAATCTCAATTTCTTCCAGAATATCTGAGATGGACGGCAACATCGCTTCAACCACTCGTCCATCTGCAAGATGTTTGTGATGGGGGAATGTGCTGATTTCCCGATGGTGTGGAGCCATATCGTACCGGAACACTAGCCCTCCGGTTGCGTCCTGATAATGGAAGGAATATTTGTAGCGGTTCACCGCTATTTTGACGTTGACGAACTCCATAAAGTGCAGCTTTGATCCGTCCATAAAGGCCACTTCCCCCTCAACGAAACCGATGTAAAGGGAGCGTTTGTCCGTCGAAATCCGGGAGTCTATAACAATTGGGGATTGTGTAACCGCCTGTTCAATCTCTTGGAAATACGCCTCAATCAGCACACTTGGATTTCCTGCATGTCGGCATAATCCTCCTGAAGCTGGAGCAGCGTCTCATACTCGCCCGCCCATTTTATCTGCTCAATCTCATCGCCCATTTCACCTGCCTGATAGGCCTGATAGAAATCTTGGCTACCCATTCCAAACTGCTGCTCAAACTGTTGGAGATTCCGCGTCGTCTTTTGGAGGCCGATCTTTAGCAGACGGATTTCATGGTCAAGCGCAGCCTGTACTAATGGACGTACTTGTGATGCGCGTGTTGCATCTGATGATTTTACGATCAGTTGTGTCATGATAATTTTCCTATTTTCTCACTCCGACAAAGGATAGCACAGCATAATCTCTCTCCTTTGGAGAGTAAGATAGTGAAGCCGGACGAAATGGTCTCTATTGGGAAAACCGTCACCGCATTCTCCTCCGCAAAACCATCTTTTCCAACTCCACCAGCCACAACACGCTCGACGCGACCACCACAATCCGTAACCACACGTCTGCGTTAATTGCTGTTGTGCCAAACAGCATCTGGATTGGTTCCAGATAGGTGAAACCCAATTGGAATAACAACAACACACTAATTGCCCACAGCACATAGCGGTTGCCGAGCAGCCCATTTCGATTCAAAACCGGCGCTTCAATAAAACGGGCGTTGAAGAGGTAAAAAATCTCGAACATCACCAGTGTATTGACCGCGACTGTTCGCGCCTGCTCAATACTGTTTCCCTGATTCAGTTCCCACAGGAATAGCCCGAACGTTCCCGCCATCAAAATCACCGAGACAAATAAAATTCGCCACAGAAAAACCGGTGTCAAAATCGCAGTTTGTGCATTGCGTGGTTTACGGCGCATCAAATCCTGTTCCGGCGGCTCAAACGCCAAGGCCAACGCCAGCGTTACTGCCGTGATCATGTTGACCCACAAAATCTGCACCGGTGTCAGCGGAAAATGCTGGAATCCGAGCAAAATCGCCCCCAGCATCACCAATGCCTCGCCACCATTAGTCGGCAAAATGAAGAGGATCGCCTTTTTCAGGTTGTCATAAACGGTGCGCCCTTCCTTCACTGCATTGACTACCGAGGCAAAATTGTCGTCGGCAAGCACCATCTCTGCCGCCTCTTTTGCTACTTCGGTACCACCCTGTCCCATCGCAATACCGACATCAGCACGTTTGAGCGCAGGCGCATCATTGACCCCATCGCCCGTCATCGCTACCACACGCCCCTGCTCTTGCAACAATGAAACCAGTCGTAATTTGTGCGCCGGACTAACCCGCGCATAGACATCAACTTCTGCCACTCGCGCCGACAATTCCGCATCGGAAAGCGCATCCAGCTCTTGTCCCGTCAACGCCTCACTTGCATTTTTGACGCCTACCTGCCGCGCAATGGCCATTGCTGTCGTCTGGTGATCGCCAGTGATCATCTTCACGCGGATGCCTGCGCTTTTGCACTCCGCCATTGCTTCGATTGCTTCTGGTCGAGGCGGGTCGATCAGCCCAAACAAGCCGAGTAGCACCAACTCTTCGTCCACATCTTCAAAATTGAGGATCGTTTGCTCCGTGCAGCCCGCCTTCCGCGCTACTGCCAACACTCGGAATCCTTGCGAAGCCAATGCCTCCATTTTCTGTTCCCAATATTCAACATCAACGGGCGTAACTTCATCGCCGACTAACTGCCCACTGCACCGCTCCAGCACTCGCTCTGGCGCACCTTTTACAAAAATGAAGCACGTACCATCGTGATCATGGTGCAGCGTCGCCATAAATTTGTATTCGGCATCAAATGGGATCAGATCGGTGCGCGGATAGCGCTGAATCTCCAGTTCCGGCTCCATTCCTCCCTTGATCCCTGCCACCAGCAACGCCGCTTCCATTGGATCACCCTGAATTGACCATTCGCTTTGCTGCTGCGTCGCAGTTGCATCATTGCAGAGCAAGGCTGCACGGATCGCCTGTTGCACCACAGAGTTTTCATGCGGCGCACTATTTTGATTCTTATCTGCTGCTTGATGCTTATATGCTATAGAAAAGGTAAATTCACCCTGTGGCTCATAGCCGGTGCCGCTGATCTCGACATCACCATCCGCTGTAGCTAGCATACGCACCGTCATCTCGTTTTTGGTCAGCGTGCCAGTTTTGTCCGAGCAGATGACTGACAAGGTGCCGAGTGTTTCGACCGCTGGCAAACGACGGATAATCGCCTGTTTCTTCGCCATTCGCTGCACACCAATTGCCAGTGTGATGGTCATAATTGCTGGTAGCCCTTCCGGGATCGCCGCAACCGCCAGCCCAACTGCTGCCAAAAACATTTCCGCTACGGTGTAATCGCGAATCAACACACCAAATGAAAATGCGACCATTGCCAGCAAAATGATTGCTGCTGTCAGCCATCGACCAAACTGTGCCATCTGCTGTAACAATGGCGTAGTGAGTTGTTCTACTTTGGCGACGAGCGCGCTGATTTTTCCCAGCTCGGTCTGGGAACCGGTCGCGCAAACCAGCCCAATCCCTTGCCCATTCGTCACCAGCGTGCCTGAATAGGCCATCGATTTCCGATCCGCCAGTACCGTATCTTCTGCAACGGCTTCGACCTGCTTTTCGACTGGAACCGATTCGCCGGTTAGCGCGGCTTCCTCAATGCGCAGTGCCTTGGCTTCAATCAATCGCAAATCAGCGACAACTTTATCCCCGGCTTGTAGCGGAACCAGATCGCCGGGAACCAACTCTTCCGCTGGAATTGTGAGATGCTGACCGGCACGGATCACCACCGTTTTTGGCGAAAGCATTTGCCGGATCGCTGCCAGTGCATCCTCTGCTTTTCCTTCCTGTACAAAACCGATGATGGCATTGACCAGCACCACACCGAAAATCACCGACGCGTCGAGCCAATGCTCCAGCAGTGCAGTAATGATGCCTGCGGAGATCAACACATAGATCAATACATTGTGAAACTGTGAAAAAAAACGGGACAACACCCCCCGCTTTTTCACCTCTGGTAGCTTGTTGAGTCCGTATTGCTGGATTCGGTCGCTGGCTTCTACGCTCTCCAACCCTGCCAAAGAACTATTCTGGTGATTCAGTGCCTCTTCGACTGTGACCGCGTGCCATTTTTGGAAAGAAGATTTGTGCATGTGACTTGAATGATTTTTATGCATTTTTGTAGGTTCCGCTGCAACCAGCATTCAGATAGCTGGTTTTCTGCGTCATTTGTATGATTATCTTGCGGATTATAACTACTGTTGACCCGCTGCAACGCTGTTTTGGTGAGTACCGGGCCAATAATCTCAAAGAAAATCGTCGAACTGATGATTACCGTCAGCAGTGTTTGTCGGTATTCTGGAAAATGCTCCGATGCGACTAAGGCCATGCCAATCGCCACCCCTGCCTGCGGCAATAGTGCCATGCCCATCCAGCGTTTGGTCGGTGGATCGGAGTGCGCATAATGGCTGCCGACCATCGCGCCAAAATATTTCCCAGCCGAGCGTAACAAAATATAGCTGATACCGATCAACCCTACCGCCGCCAACGCGCCGAATTCCAGTGACGCGCCTGCAAGGATGAAAAAGATCACCATAAACGGCCATTCAATATCTTCAATTTCGTGGAACGGATATTCATGATGTTTCGCCAGATTCGCGACCGTCGCCCCCATCACCATCGCCGCAATCAGGAACGAAACATCAAGCCAGATCGCTAAGCCGCCGCAGACAAATACAATCCCCAACGCTTCGGTCAGCATTGGCTGTCCCGGTTTGATGCGTCCGGTCAGATAGGCCGCAGGCAAGCCGACCGCAAGCCCCACCAAAATTGCGCCGCCGATTTCACGCGCTATGGTCAGCACCATCCATGTCTCGCCGTCGTTATATGAGCCACTCCCCAACATCGCTGCCACTACTGCTACGCCAATGCCGAATAGCATCAAGCTCCACGCATCATCCAGCGCGACAATGGAGAGCAACAAATCCCCGAATGGGCCTTTCTCTTCCGATTCTGTCACCACATCCAGAATCGCTGCCGGTGCTGTTGCCGAGGCAATACAGCCCAGCAAAATAGCGATTTCCAACGGCACGCCGAGCAAT
Source organism: uncultured Piscirickettsiaceae bacterium (assembly GCA_964344325.1). Classification (GTDB taxonomy): domain Bacteria; phylum Pseudomonadota; class Gammaproteobacteria; genus CAYFMX01. The sequence continues at coordinate 39,660 of CAYFMX010000009.1, read as the reverse complement.
GCCAAACCGCTACCGACAATCAGCGTCGTCAAAATCGCTGCCGTGATGGAAATCCACAGCATTTCGTTGCCCGATTTTTTCAACGAACCAACTGTTAATTTTCCACCCAGCAGAAAACCAACCATCAATAGTGCCATTTGCGCAATGATTTCAAACTGATTGGAGAATACTGATGGAATCAGATCCAGTGCCTCTTGGCCGATCAACGCACCGAATAGCAGTAGTAAAGTAACACGTGGCAAACAGGTTTTTCGCCCCAATGCACTGGTCAGCAAACCAAGTAACAAGACACCGCCTAATGCAGCTAAAAATTGCGCTGAAAATTCTACGGTTTCGCCATGCATCGGTTTTGTCCTATCGGATTGTTGTGATCCTGGTTGTGCAATTTCGATTGCCTGTCAGGAATGATCCGAAATGATGCCAGTTGAATCTTAAATTTCTGCTATATTGACCGAAAACGCTATTCAAAAACAGGAATCATTCGTATGCCCATTATTGACCCTGAATCCGATGTTATCCAGGAACAGTTTGCACTCGTTTACGCGCCCAAACGCGGTGGGCGGAAAACGCGTTTCCCAAAAAACTGCGTGGAGATTTTTCCCGATTGGGAAAGTTTGATTAAAAGAGATAATCAGGAAGCCGGCTACCATCCAGCGCGGGTTCTGGGGCCGTCTAAATCTTCGGAAGGATTGATGATGTATTATTTGGTGGAGTGGTTGGATTGAAAATTAAGCAGCAAGCGCAAATCCGCTTGCGCGTTCCATTTCCAGTTCCGCGTTAAAAATTTGGATTACTTGCGTTTCATTGGGTGTAGAAATTTTCGCGCCTGACAACCCAAATCCATCATCCAGCACTTGTAGTGTCTCTTTGGCGTGAAAATCCAGTGTTTTTGACTGCGCTTTTTCCTGCAAACCTTCAAAAATGATTTGTGCTTTCTGCTGATCTTGTTTTCCGGCGGCAATATGCAAACGATATAAATCCAAGCGAATCACATTAGTTGATTCTTCAGATTTCAAAATTTCTTCCGCCTTTTCATATTGCTTCAAGCGCATTTCAATCAGCATCAATCCACGACGGAAATAGTGATAACTTGTCCCTGACGGGAACAGATTGATCCCTTTTTCCATCATCTCCCGCGCTTCATCCTCGCGTCCTAAATCCAACAAAATCATGCCACGCAAATGAAGATCATACGCCCACTGCATAATTGGCTTCGCATCACTCGGATCAGGTAATAATCCAAGTGCTTCACCCAAATCTTTCTGCTGTACGCGCAACACATTAGCTAAACTGTTCTTTGCAACCCTATTGTTTGGCCATTGGGCAATATTCTCCTCGTACCGCGCTTTCGCCCCATCCAGATCGCCTTGCACTTTTAACACCTCTGCCAAACCATTTGCAGAAACCTCATTGTTTGGCCATTGGGCAATATTCTCCTCGTACCGCGCTTTCGCCCCATCCAGATCGCCTTGCGCTTTTAACACCGGGGAAAGTTGTTGTTCTGAAATCCTATTTTTGGCATTGAAGCTGGCAAGATATGCCGGATTTTCATGCTGTGGACGGCATAAATGCTGCCGAAAGTAGCGTTTGCTTGCGGAGATCAACGACCCTGTACTTCCATCCTCCAAGAATATATCCGAATCCAGCATTGCTGTTTCACGCGCATCGCTGACCCGATGATCCATCCGCCAATTCGCAGTAACTTGCGCAGCACCAATTGCCGTATCCTGTGCAGACACCTCAATAGCCTTCTGCCAAGGATGTTCTTCCCGTTCTCGATCAAAAAGATAGAAAGGGTTTTCTGATCCTGATTTATCCACAATGCATTACCCGCAAACAAAAAAGCCCGTTCAACACAAACGGGCTTTTGGTCACTATTCCATATTTCTCAAAAATCAATCCAACACATGCGAAACCAACCCATCTGCCAGTTTTGGCTCAAACCAGGTGGATTTTGGCGGCATTACCTCATTGGCATCTGCAACATTCATCAACGCTTCCATCGAAGTCGGGAAGAGCGAAAACGCCACCGCCATTTCACCGCTATCAACGCGTTTTTCAAGCTCACTTAAACCACGCATTCCACCGACAAAATCAATCCGGTCATCACGGCGCGGATCACTGATCCCCAGCAACGGTTTAATCAGATTGTCCTGCAACAAGCTCACATCCAGTGACGCAACAGGATCATCCTTTGGAATCCGCTCTGCATGGATATCCAATTTGTACCACTGCCCTGCCAGATACATCCCAAATTGTGCCGCATGTACTGGACGCACTGCCTGTGCACTCACTTCCAGATCGAAATTTTCCGCAATTTTTTGCAGGAATGTGGGTTGATCCAGCCCATTCAAATCCTGCACCACACGGTTGTAGTCGAGAATTTTCATTTCATCATCGGGGAACGCGACAGAAAGAAAATAGTTATAGTCTTCATCGCCAGTATGGTTCGGATTTTCCGCTTTTCGCGCTGCTGCGACCCGCGAAGCCGACGCGGAACGGTGATGGCCATCCGCAATATAGAGCGCGTCCATCGCCTCAAATTGCGCAGAAAGCGCAGCAATTTTCGCATCCTCTTCAACCACCCAAATGGTATGCCTAATGCCGTCATCTGCCACCAGATCGTACGTCGGCTTGCCCTGCGAAACTTCCTCCAGCACGGATTTGACCGCCGCATTTGCACGATACGTCAACAGCACGGGCCCCGTCTGCGCATTGAGTGCAGTAATCTGCCGAACACGATCATCTTCTTTCACCGGACGGGTAAACTCATGCTTACGCACCTTGTTCACATCATACGCCGCCACTGACGCACCCAACACAATACCGGTCTGCTCATGATCCTGCCAACGCAGCCGATAGATGTAATAACAAGGTTTTTCGTCACGGATCAAAACCTCATCATTGATGAGCCGCTGCAAATTTTCCGCTCCCTTTGCATAGACCTCTGGCGCATAAGGATCAGTATCTTTCGGCAGATCAATCTCCGGTTTGGAGATGTGCAAAAAACTGTTGGGGCGACCTTCCGCACGCACAAGCGCCTCGGTGGAATTCAGCACATCATAGGGTGGGGCAACAACCTCTTCGGCGCGTTCTGGTGCAGGGCGAAGACCTCGGATAGGGGTGACAAACATTCAATTTTCCTTTTCGATACTCAATATCAATCAAACACAAACCAGAATCACACATGATTCCAATCATCCAGTTCCTGTTTGTTTGAGCAATATTTTCGAGCCAAATTCCAATAATTCGCGTTTTGAATTATGTTCTTTTGCCTTCAAAGCAGCTACGATCCGCTGTAAATCATTACTATATCGCGCTGCATGTTGCTTCCGGTAGCGGCGTACTTCCTCAATAATTGGGTCTTCAATCATTACCCTTCCGCTAATTTCTTCCGCAATAGCTCATTCAGCTGCTTCGGATTAGCCTTGCCCTTCGACGCCTTCATCACCTGGCCAACAAAGAAGCCCAACAATTGCTCTTTGCCGCCTCGATATTGCTCGACCTGACCCGGATTTGCCGCTAGCACTTCGTCAATCATCCCTTCAATCGCGCCGGTATCGGTGATTTGCTTCAGCCCTTTCTTTTCGATCACGGTATCCGCATCGCCTTCACCACTCCACATCGCTTCAAAAACCTGCTTGGCGATCTTGCCAGAAATCGTATTGTCCTTGATGCGCACCACCATTCCGCCTAACAATTCCGGCGTAACCGGGCAATCGGTAATTTCGATTCCATCCTTGTTCAACTGTGCGGAGAGATCGCCCATCATCCAGTTGGCGGTCAATTTCGATTCACCATCTGCCGCCTGCATCGCTGCTTCAAAATAGTCAGCCATTTCGCGGCTCGCAGTAAGCGCACTCGCATCGTACGCGCTCAAACCCAGATGGGTAATGAAACGATGTTTCTTCTCATTTGGTAATTCAGGAAGCTGCTTGCGCACATCCTCAATCCACGCATCATCCAACTCTAACGGCAACAAATCCGGATCAGGGAAATAACGGTAATCATTCGCCTCTTCCTTGGAACGCATCGAACGCGTTTCACCCTTATCAACATCGTAGAGACGGGTCTCCTGCACCACTTCGCCGCCATCTTCGAGAATGTCGGCCTGACGCTCAAATTCGTACTCAATCGCCCGCTCCATAAAGCGGAACGAGTTAAGGTTCTTGATCTCTGCTCGAATGCCAAACTCCTCCTGTCCTTTTGGACGCAGTGAGATGTTCACATCCATGCGGAACGAGCCTTCCTGCATGTTTCCATCGCAAATTTCCAGATAGCGCACCAGCGAATGGATTTTCTTCGCATAGGCAATCGCCTCTTTCGCAGAGCGAATATCCGGCTCGGAGACAATTTCCAGCAGCGGTGTGCCGGCGCGGTTCAAATCAATACCCGTCATACCATGAAAATCTTCATGCAATGATTTGCCTGCATCCTCTTCCAGATGGGCGCGGGTGATACCAATCATTTTGGTTTCACCATCATCCAAATCAATTTCGATTTGCCCTTCGCCGACGACCGGCAATTCAAACTGGCTGATCTGGTAGCCTTTCGGCAAATCAGGATAGAAATAATTCTTCCGTGCAAACACCGAGCGTTTTGCCACTTCGGCATCAATTGCCAAGCCGAATTTGGTCGCCATGCGCACTGCCTCTTTATTCAGCACTGGCAATACACCCGGCAAACCGAGGTCAACCGCGCACGCCTGCGTGTTTGGCTCCGCGCCAAAAGCGGTCGATGCCCCGGAAAAGATTTTTGTGTTGGTTGCAAGCTGGGCATGAATTTCCAGCCCGATTACGGTTTCCCACTGCATATCTGTTTGTCCTTAAAATCCAAATATTGTTTTCAAAAAAGGAATGACCGTAGCAACCACTACGACCCCAGCCATCCATTTCAAAATGATCAAATCTGTTTTAATTTTAGAAAATTCATCTCGAACTCCCTGAAAATCTTTCTGTATTCCGCAAGCTCTGAAATTTTTTATATTTGATGCTGCTTTCGCTTTTTCTGGCGGACATCCCGCAGAAATAAATGCTTCGTATAATTCTGAAATAACGATAGTCATTTTGAATATGATGTCTCACACTCTGTAAAAATCTGATTCAAAACGCCCAACAAAAGTTCCAATTGCGCAATTGAATACGCTTCTGTTTTGGAAAATTGATTATCCATCGTATATTTTCCAAATTCCCAAACCCGTCCACTGCTGACAATGCCATATACATCGGAAGTGTGATTATTTTTCTCATTCATCAACTGCGCAGCACGCATCGCCATCAAACATTGTCCCCAGCCCTGCTCAAAATCATCTTTTTTCGCTTCGGACAGCACCACATACGGATCATGAAAACTGGCCTGATAGGGTGTAAACACAAAATCCGCTTTGCCGCGAAATGGCGCAACCCCAGCATCCAACGGTTTTTCCTGCCACATCCGCAAATTATGGTTTTCCAATGCTTCCAGAAAAATCAATTCCATAAACAGGCGCTGTTCCCATTCATTAGAACCGGTTGTGACCTGTTTTTCTGCGCGTTTCAGCAATGTTTTTAACGATTCACTTGGCTGGAGTGGTTTAATTTCAGGTTCCCAAAGTTTGAACGGAAACAATTCCAGATATTCCAAAGCTTTGGAAAATCCAAAATTCCCGAACGTTTCTTGTGTTTCTCCAGCCATTTTTTTGATATTTCTTTATGCTCTCGCAAACAAAGCCAAATAAAGCCCTTTAAACCAGAAAGAAACACCTTCATCTGTACGAACAGAAAGTGTTATGTCTCCATCACCGATACTTGCGTGTGCTTTTTCATCTACAATCAATTGCACATGATTTTCTATCTCACCTATCCATATAGTAGAAAATTCTGCAACACAACGAGGATCATCTACCGGAGTGTCCGATTTTGCTGCTGGTTTATTCATAAAAACTCGAATTTTTACCATTTCTCCGATCTCGACCCCAACGAGACCCAACTCCTGAATTCGAATCACTGCACGAGACATTTCTCGGTTATCAAAGCGACGATCTGGGGTTAAATAATGATCAAATTTATCTATTGCTTCTATTTGATTTCCATATTTTCCTCCACATCCTCCATAACGAAGATCAAATAGATTTTCACTTTGCTCCCCACATTGGCTTACTTGCATCTGCGTAACGATTTGTTCGCCGATTTTTGTTCCTAGAGTCCAATATAATTTAGTCAATGCTGCTTCTGGTGTCATATCCAAACCAGAGATCACACCTCGCTCCAACAAACCAGAACTCGCTGCGTAAAGACCCATTTCGACCATTCCTTGGGTACATTGTGTAATATTTAAGATTGTTTTTTTCTCTACTCGAATAACCTCTTCAATCACATCTAAAAACGCATTATAGTCTGGCGCATTCCCTGCACCATAAGTACGTAACACAATCGCATCAATATCTTTCAACTTCATAATTTCTTTTAGATGCGAAGCTTTCATACCCGGATTCAATGTAATGTCCATGACATTTGTATTTAAATCCCGATGAATGCTAAATGGAGCAGTCGGAATTGGATGCAACAAATCTTTATTAATACGAATATGCTCACCCACCTTCCCTAAATGTGGAAAATTAGGTGAATCAAATCCCGCCCATGAAGTGGAGCTCACTTTAGAAGTCCGACATCCACGCAAAATTCGATCCGCAAAACAAACGACCACCTCTGGAATACAAGGCAAATCGGTTGCTTTATAGCCAGCCACATGCACTGCATTTACTAAATTCATCACTCCATCGGTACGTTCATCAGAAATCGGAAGTTGAGAACCCGTTACCACCACAGGCTTTGCTAAATTTTCAAAAATAAACGAGAGACCTGATGCTGTATAAGCCATCGTATCCGTACCATGCGCAATGACAAACCCGTCATACTCGTCATATACCTTCTCAATCACATCTGCCATTCTCAACCAATCCTGCGGATTGACATTAGATGAGTCTAATGGCTGTTCAAAAGCACCAAAACCTAATGTAATTCCATTAGGTAGCTCAATTTCCGCACCTAAATCAGCACCTACATCAATACCCCATCCAGGAATATATGTTACCAACTCACCTAAAGGTTTCGGCTCTAATGGACTAGCTGGATTCCGACGATCCTTTGGAGCCATTCCAATGGTTCCACCTGTATAAAGAATAAAAACTCTTGCCTTTCCGCTCATGACAACACCTCAAAACAACCAGAATATTTCATTTTTATTTGACTAGAAGGTAAAACTAAATGCCTCACTACACCTTGTACATATCCTGCGAGAAAATCATCGCCATATTGTGCTTCTTTTAAAAAATGATTTTCAATTATAATTTGTCCAATCCCAGTTACATGATCGAAAGTGCTTCTCATACTCCCAAATCCTGTCTTTCTATCAAAACCACACCATTGATCAAGACGCTCTGAAATTTTCATATACACAGGATCACTCCAAACTTTTCCTGGAGTCATAAGTTCCCGTCCAAAATCCTCGCCTGCTTTCTCCCCTGCTTGTTGAAAAACTGGAGATAAATGCTCTCTAATTTTATCCTCACTCCAACCCTGCTCTTTGAGAATTGTAGACTGATCATCAACAATCCCCTCCATCAAAAACCGTAATGTATCTGTACGTAAAGAGACATTTCTCTCACCATCCACATTAAGAAGCTCGCCATTCGCAATATGTAAATGAAAATATTGCTCTATTAACCCAACTTCCTCAGCTAGTCCTAAAATTTCTTTCCAGCTAGATCCTTCATCAAGAGTTTTAATAGCAGACTGCACTTTCAAATCATCTTTAAAAATCCGTTCATACAGACTCATATAATCATGACTTAATAGCAAATTATCTTCTTTTTTTGGAGGTGTATCTAATAATAATTGTTCAATAGTTTCTAACTCACGCTGCTCACGTAATAAAGAAAATTCTTGACCTGGAAAAATCCGTTCCACACCTTCCGATTCATCTAATTTCTCCCACTCATTTTCTATTAAAGAAGACTGAAATTCCTTAGCCTCATTATCCGTATAACCAGCAGGAACACGGCATAAAACTGGAACTATATTTTTATTTTTCCCATTACGAATAATTGCACGCTGAACTAATAACGTACCTTGCGCACCTTCACGATTTAATGCAGTCATCAAAACAACTGTATCTGACCATAACAGCAGAGGAATTGAGACAACACCTTCTGATCCTCCCTTACAATCAATTAACAAATAATCAGCTTTAGTAACTTCTCTAATTAATTCATGATCTCTTTGAAATGCAAAAAATCTTTCTTCTCCCCAATTTTCAGAAATTTGGAACCATTCTTTAAAAACAGATGCGCCTAAACGCTTCCAATAATTAGGAGAGTAGCTATTCCCCGCAGGAAGGATAGAAAGATTATCATTAACCCAAACCAAATTTTCCTTCAACATTTTCTTTGCAGATTCTTCCTCTACATCATCTGGATATATCCTGCTCTTATCCATTAAATAATCGACATAGCCATATTCAACTTCATTTTCAATGTTAAATTTAAATGGTAATCCAGGTGCTTCAAAATCCATATCCATCATCACAACCTTCTTTCCTAGCTGAGATAATGCAATACCTAGATTAGCTAGTGCCAATGTACGACCAACACCACCCTTATAAGAATGAAAAGAAATCGTCTTCATTTATGCTGCCTTTTTCAGTTCTTGGGGATATATTTCAGAATCATTACTAGAAGTACCATACCAGCAAAAAGAAATACTCAAAGCTACTTCTTTTAGCATCTTTGCTTGCCCAACAGGACTATCTGAAGTAAATTCCGTTACTTTAAATTGCTCCTCATGGTTCAAAATAATATTTGATAAACTGATACTTGATATCCTGATTTTTTCATCCTGAAAAACCTGAAAAAACCATCGATTCATAGAAACCAGATCAGTTAACGCTTCATCTTGCCAACTCATTCCAATACTTTTCTCTAAAGACTGCTGTGCTCTTTTAGAAGCCAAAACAACTCCATCCAATGCTTTTCGTTGCATACTTTCCGAAAGCTCTGGAATCCAATCTAAAAACACATCCACCAATTCATCCCGAATAGAATCCCTACACAACAAACCATCTTTTCTATGTAATCGGTCATAAATCCATTCCGCCCAATCCTCTGCCTCTAACTTCTCCATGGCAGATTGAGACCATTCTTTATTATCTTTCTTACAGCAAGAGTAATATTTTTTATTATTCATCATTTTTAACGAAAAACACTATATAGAAACCACATCAACTGAATCTAACTGAGGAAGGTTTACCTTTTTATGGATCGCTTGATAACAAGAACGGTTATCCTGAATATATCCACAAGGCGTTGAACGATCACTCGGAAGAAATTTATCATCATCCCATCGAGCATCTGCAATTGTTGGTGCTCGAAGTGGATAGATTGTTGGCAGCAAGTAACGCAAAATTAGTACAGGATCTTTTTTCTTGATCCATTTATCAGATAATTGAAGATATTGAGCCATCTCTTGATAATTTTTCTGTTGATTAATTGGATCAGTCACCAAAGAACAAGATGCTTGTACATCCTTCCATGTTGTCCAAATAACAGAACCGCGACGTGGATATAACACACCTTCTAACTTTCTTTTTAATCTTTTCTGATCATCTAAATCTCTTTTCTTGATCAACGGCCTGTTTGAATTATGCCTAATTGCCTTATTTAACCGGTCAAGATGTGTAACATGGTAAAGCAGATTTTGCTGCTGCTCTTTACAATGAGAACCATTACAGCACCATTGTTCCTGCCAAGAAAAATACTCTTCCTCAACAAAATTTTGTACCTGGAAAGAAACCAAGCGTTCCATCAAATCCAAACAAGCCTCTTCGGATAATTCACAATCAGCGCGAATCATCTTTGGAATATGTGGATATTCTTGAAAAAAGTCCTGAAAACAATCTTCAAGCCTATCTAATTGAGACTGTTTTCCTTTCTGTCTCCAAATATCACAACACTTCTGAAACGTACTCACTACTTATACTCTCTTCAAATGCCAATCCGTCGCTCGCTGGTACTGATGCGCAATATTCAACAACTTCCCTTCATCCCACAATTTCCCAATCAAATGCAATCCAACTGGCAATTTCCCACTGGTAAACCCAGCCGGAACCGACATCGCAGGCAAGCCCGCCAAATTAATGGATAACGTATAAATATCGCCCAGATACATCTGCACCGGATCATCCGCCTTCTCGCCGATTTTGAATGCCGCCGTCGGATTGACCGGCCCCATAATCACATCGACTTTCCCAAATGCAGCCTGAAAATCCTGCTGGATCAACCGGCGCATCTGCTGCGCCTTTAAATAATAGGCATCGTAATACCCGGCAGAGAGCGCATACGTCCCGATCATAATGCGGCGTTTCACCTCCGCACCAAAGCCCTCGCCCCGCGAACGCTTGTACAAATCTTCCAAATCTTTCGGATCGTCACAACGATGTCCAAAACGCACGCCATCCATCCGCGACAGGTTGGAGGAACACTCCGCCGGTGCGAGCACGTAATAGGTTGGAACTGACAATTTGGAATTGGGCAATTCAATCTCAACCACCTCTGCGCCAATTTTTTTGTACTCTTCAATCGCCGCCTCAACCACTTTTGCGACTTCCGCATCCAGCCCTTCGCCGAAATATTCTTTCGGCAAACCAATTTTTAGCCCTTGCAATGAATCATTCAGATTTGCGGTGAAATCGGGCACATCGCGATCCATACTGGTTGAATCTTTCGGATCAAACCCTGCCATTGCATTGAGCATCAATGCTGCATCTTCCGCCGTTTGAGTCATCGGTCCACCCTGATCCAGACTGGAAGCAAATGCAATCATCCCCCAACGCGAAACACGCCCATACGTTGGTTTCAAACCTGTAATACCGCAAAGCGAGGCCGGCTGGCGAATCGAACCGCCGGTATCTGTCCCCGTTGCTGCCGGAGCCAAACGCGCCGCTACTGCGGTCGCCGAACCACCAGAAGAACCGCCCGGCACGCGCTCCAGATCCCACGGATTTTTCACCGTGCCGTAAAAACTGGTTTCATTGGAAGAGCCCATCGCAAACTCATCCATATTGGTTTTGCCGAGCGTTACCACACCCGCCGCATTCAGTTTTTCCACCACTGTCGCGTTATAGGGCGCGATAAATTTATCGAGCATTTTGGAACCGCACGAAGTCCGCACACCCTGGGTGCAGAAAATATCCTTATGCGCAATCGGCAAACCAGTCAACGTGCCTGCGTCGCCAGCCGCAATTTTCTGATCCGCCGCTTTCGCTTGCGCCAATGCGCTTTCGCGCATCACAGTGATGAAACTGTTGAGTTTTTCATCCTCTTTTTCGATCCGATCCAGATAAAATTCGGTCAATTCAGTGCTGGAAATCTCCTTTCCCTGCACCATTTTCGAGAGTTCCGCTAAGGTTTTATTTTCCATCTCTATTTACTATTCCTAAAAAACGCTTTTAAAACTTTACTGAACAAAAAAACAGGAATTCAGTTACTCAAAACCAATTCTCAATACACAGCTGCTCAACACGCCCAAACTCTGAAATATTCCGGGTAACTAATGTCGCCTGATGCGCCATCGCCGTTCCGGCAATCAATAAATCATACGCGCCGATTGGCATTCCCTTTTTCTCCAACAGGACACGAATTTCTGCGGCAGCCTTCGCTTCCTTTTCTCGAAAGGGAAGCACATGAACGACAGATAAAATCTCATGCAATTGCCCCATTCTTTTCTGGGGGGAATTTGATTTTGCAATACCGACTTCAAGTTCAAAAACAACAATAGCGGGAACCGCAAGCTCCTGCGGTGAATGGGAAAACAGATGCTGTGCAACATCGCCCATCCCTTTGAAATAATAGATCAGTGTATTTGTATCCAGCACATACATCACAATGTCTCGCGGGGCGTATCCTGTTTCTGGATGCCACGAATTTCCTCCAAAGCGGGGAAATCACGCCAAGCACCTGCAAGATTTTTCACCGATTCAGGCCATTCAATTCCATACTCTTGTTCTTGTGGATGGAGCCAATCTTCTACAAGATTTGCGCTATGGTTTGAAAAGGCACGTGTTTCCATTTCATCAACAACCGAATCAGCAACTGAAACTGGTTCATACATAATGATCACTTTCGTCATTCCGGCAGGAACACTTTTCGGCAAAACCATATTCAGCCGATGCTGATGATCCACTTCCGCTTCCAGTTCAATTGCCTGCATATCCTTTCCTCAAAATAGCAGGTAGACACACAGGTCTACCCCTGCCCACAATTCAAATTATTCAATTACCTTCGGCACCAAAAACAGACCATTTTCGGTTTGTGGCGCATGGGCTTGCAATGCTTCACGCTGATTCTCTTCGGAGACAGTATCTTCACGCAAACGCTGCACCGCATCGTGCGGATGGGCGAGCGGTTCTACACCCGTAGTATCAATTGCATTCATTTCTTCGACCAAATCCAGAATACCGGAGAGGTCTTTCGCATAACCAGCTACCGCTGATTCTTCAATATTGAGCCGCGCCAGATGGGCGATGTTTTCTACATCTGATTTTTCTAATGACATGAACGTTTCTACCTGTGCCGACCGGAAACAGGAATTTCCGGGATCTTCCCACTTAAAAATAGTTGACGAATTTCCAATCTGGGGAAGGATGAAAAAACTTTGCAAATTACCACAAAACCTCCCTTGCTCCCAACCCTCTTCCATTGCTAAAGTATCCGACTTTTTTGGGAACAAATCCCTTCTACGGCAATTTCCTATAAATTCTCCGTGTATCAACCTTCCCAGCTAAAAAATCAAGAACAAGAATAAATTACCTAAGGCAACTCCCGTACCCAAACTGGTAGCCCTCAAGAGGAAAAATGGATTATGTTTGAAAGTGTGCTTGGCTTTTTCTCCAACGATCTCTCCATTGATTTGGGCACAGCCAACACGCTGGTCTATGTCCGCAACCAAGGCATCGTACTGGATGAACCCTCCGTCGTGGCAATCCGCGAACAGGGGCCAAACAAAACCATCGCCGCAATTGGATTGGAAGCAAAACGGATGTTGGGGCGCACACCGGGCAATATCACCGCAATTCGCCCATTGAAAGACGGCGTGATTGCCGACTTCCACATTACTGAAAAAATGTTGCAGCACTTTATCCACAAAGTGCACGAAAACCGTTTCCTGAAACCGAGTCCACGTGTTCTCGTCTGCGTTCCTTGTGGTGCGACACAAGTAGAACGCCGTGCGATTAAAGAGTCCGCCGAAGGTGCAGGCGCACGTGAAGTGCATCTGATTGAAGAGCCAATGGCGGCAGCCGTTGGCGCAGGTTTGCCGGTCGAACAACCAGGTGGTTCCATGGTCGTTGATATCGGCGGCGGCACCACCGAAGTGGCGATTATTTCCCTTTCTGGCGTGGTCTACTCCGCCTCCGTGCGCGTCGGCGGCGACCGTTTTGATGAATCGATTGTCAGTTACGTCAAACGCAACTACGGCAGCCTGATCGGCGAAGCAACCGCAGAACGGATCAAAGTTGAAATCGGCAGTGCCTATCCGGCAAACGAAATTAAAGAAATTGAGGTACGTGGACGTAATTTGGCAGAAGGCATCCCTCGTGCGTTTACTGTCAACAGCAATGAAATTCTCGAATCACTGCAAGAACCGCTCGCGGAGATTATCCGTGCGGTGCGTGATGCGCTGGAAAAAACTCCACCAGAGTTAGCAGGCGATATTTCTGAACGCGGTATGGTATTGACCGGCGGTGGCGCATTGTTGCGTGATCTCGACCGCCTATTAACTGAAGAAACCGGCCTGCCTGTTGTTGTTGCTGAAGATCCGCTCACTTGTGTAGCCCGCGGTGGTGGTCGCGCATTAGAGATGATGGATGCAACCCAGATCAACTCCTTTTTGAGCGATTAATTTAAATGCTTTGAATAATTCTAGGACTTACGCATTGACAAAATCATATATTGAAAAATCAATTAGTTATCGTGCTTCAAATTCAGAAATGAGCTTTTTTCACAACTTATAACTTATTGATATTTAATCATCTATACCTGTCAATGTATAAGCCCTAAATTCATATATAGCACTTTTAACTCATAGATTTTTTTGTCGGATAATTGTAATTCGTGGCTGAACCGGCAGCGGCACAAGGAACGTTATTTAGAAGAAGAGGTTCTCTGCTTCTAAAATTTATTGCGTTTGCGCTTCTCTCAATCATGCTTATTGTGATTGATCATCGTTTTCCAGAAAAAACCTTGCCATTCCGCTCGTTTATGGAAACCATGGCACATCCCCTACAACAAATTATTGATTCTCCCAGGATTATCTCTGACTGGCTGTCAGAGCGAATGGCTAGCCATGAACAATTGCAGGAAGAAAATTCCAGCCTGAAAAAACGCAATTTGTTACTCCAGCAAAAATTACAGAAATATGGCTCGCTTGAAGCAGAAAATATCCGTTTACGCAGACTACTTGATTCCTCCTTCCGTTTTGAAGATGACCATGTGCTGATCGCAGAAATTCTCTCGGTAGATCTTGACCCGTTCAATCAGGAAATCGTTATCAATAAAGGAAGCCTGGACAAAGTATACGTCGGACAACCTGTACTGGATGCCACCGGGGTAATGGGTCAAGTCATTCGTGTTACGCCAACTGCCAGTACGATCTTGCTCATCTCCTCGACTCGCCATACAGTTCCAGTGCAAAATCGGCGCAATGGAGTACGTACTTTGGCTACCGGCATCGGCAGCATCACTAAATTATCCTTGCGTTTTGTACCGTTAGAAAGTGATCTGGAAACTGGTGATGTGATGGAAACCTCCGGGTTAGGTGGATTATTTCCACCAGGCTATCCGGTTGGCACAATCACTACAATTAACCATGAAACCAATAACGCCTTTGCACAAGTGGAAATCCAACCCGCAGCAAAGCTGGAGCGAAGCCGTGACGTATTACTGGTTTGGCCGTCACATACCGACGATTTCCCATTGCAGGAACCATATCAACCATGATTCCGCGCATCCTCTTTCAAGACTGGAGATTATTACTGGCTGCTCTGGCTGGTATTTTGTTACTCTCCTTTTTCCCGCTCCCCCACAGCATTACCCCTTTCCGTCCGCAATGGGGAACATTAATTCTCTTCTATTTGGGCGTTTTCACACCTCTCTACACTGGTATTATTCGTAGTTGGCTACTGGGATTGATCACAGATATTCTAGCCGGGACACTGTTTGGCGCACACGCATTGATTTTCGCTTTCGTCACTTTGATTACCTTGCGTTTTCATCTGCAATTACGCAATTTTCCATTGCTTCAGCAAAGTATTGCCCTCGCTTTTATCGTTGCAGCAAACTTACTGCTTGAATATCTGCTGCGTAGCGCAACCCAAAACCCTCCTACCTCTTGGCTATTCTGGTCGCCAATTCTAACCACACCACTCTTCTGGCCTGTAATTTACGCGCTACTCCGACGCTTGCAGCGCTCCTAAATTTGCAACCCACACTTGCTATGCACTATCGAACACCCAAAGTACTCAAGAATATCCGGTTTGAACATATCTTATTTCAAAACCGCATTGTCATCGCGACCTTGCTGGTATTACTCACGCTATCAGGGTTGCTAGGGCGGATGATTTACCTGCAAATATTTCAGTATGATCATTTCTCCACCCTATCGGACAGCAATCGCGTTCATATCCAACCAGTTGCCCCACCACGAGGTAATATCTATGATCGCAACGGTATTCTGCTCGCTACCAACCAAACTACCTTCAGCCTTGAAATCACTCCTGAACAGGTTTCTGATCTGGAACAGACATTAGAGACATTGAAAACACTGATCCCCTATGATGAGGAAGATCTGGAACGGTTTTACAAAGAGAAAAAACGCTCCCGCTATTTTGACCCCGTCCCATTGCGGTTTCGTCTTAGCGAAGAAGAGGTTGCCCACTTTGAAGCACGTCGCCACCAGTTTCCTGGTGTTGAAGTCCATGCCCGTCTCACGCGTCACTATCCACTCCACCCCTTAACCGCGCATCTGGTTGGTTATGTCGGACGCATTAACGAACAAGAACTGAAACAGATTAATCCCATGCAATACCGGGGCATCCGGCACATCGGAAAAACCGGGGTCGAACAGTTTTATGAAGACCAGCTACGTGGCACTCCCGGTGTCCGACAAGTTGAAACTAACGTAATCGGACGCGTACTGCGCGTATTGGAAGAAGATAAACCAACCTCTGGAGAAGATTTATTCCTGACCTTAGACAGCAATCTGCAAACTGTTGCTAACGAAGCCATGAGAGACCGCCGAGGCGCAGTGGTAGCAATTCAACCTAAAACCGGAGAGGTGCTGGCAATGCTCAGCACCCCTGCTTTTAACACCAATCTATTCGTCAACGGTATCAATCGTAAAGACTACCGTGCACTACAAGATTCAAAATCTCGTCCTCTGTTTAATCGCTTTTTACGCGGACAATACCCCCCTGGATCGACGGTCAAGCCATTTGTTGCGCTAGCTGGTCTGGAAATGGGGGAAATTCATGCTAGCCAGGAAATTTTTTGTCCCGGTTACTACCAAATCCATGATTACGAACATAAATACCATGACTGGAAACGGACAGGCCATGGTAGGACAAATCTCAATAAAGCAATGGCAGAATCATGCGATGTCTACTTCTATGATCTCGCTTTCCATCTAGGAATCAATAATATCCACAAATATCTGGCAAATTTCGGTTTTGGTGAGCCCACTGGTATCGACCTGAGCGGCGAAAAAAAAGGCATACTCCCCTCTCGTGAATGGAAACAGATCACAAAAGAACTCCCTTGGTATCCGGGAGAAACACTAAACGTTGGCATTGGCCAAGGCTTCTTCACCGCTACGCCCATCCAGCTTGCCACTGCTGTAGCAGCACTTGCCAATGGCGGCAACCGCATTCGCCCTCATCTGCTCTATGCAGCCCGGCAGAATGCAGCTGAATCTCCTAAACAGCAACCAACTTTCCCAACACAGCCTATCCCAATTAAAAACTTCACCCACTGGGAACAAGTGTATGAATCCATGCGCCGCGTCGCCCATAGCCGCCGTGGAACAGCACGAAAAATCGGTCAAAAAGCCAAATACACCATTGCTGGAAAAACGGGTACGGCACAAGTCTACACCATCAAACAAGGAGAGGAGTACGATGAGAAAAAAATCCCGGAATACCTTTGGGATCATGCCCTGTTTGTCGCTTTCGCACCACTTGAAAACCCGCAAATTGCTGTTGCAGTCATTGTAGAAAATGGAGGACATGGTGGCGCGGTTGCTGCTCCGATTGCACGAAAAGTCATGGATTACTATCTGCTCAATCGACCTGAGGCAAGCTGATGCTAATTTTTGGTCGCCCTCGCCTCTTATTGCCAGAATTCCGCAATCCAGATCAGACCCAAAAACGGATACCGATCTTTACGCAACTTCACATTGATGTGCCACTACTGATCGGTTTACTGCTACTTGCGCTATTTGGGTTACTGGTTGTTTACAGTGCCGGTGGCGAAAGTATCGCACTGTTACAACGACAGGGAACCCGGATTGCTATCGCTTTTGTAGTCCTGATTGTGCTGGCTCAAATCCCGCCGCACTGGCTCAAAATTATTACGCTGTGGTTATTTGCAATTGGCGTCGTGATGCTAATCGCCGTTCCGCTGGTTGGAGAATCCCATAATGGGGCACAACGCTGGCTTAATTTTGGTATTTTTCTATTCCAGCCTTCAGAAATCATGAAGTTGATTATCCCAATGATGGTCGCAGCTTATCTTGCTGAACATCGCCTGCCACCCCATCCAAAACAGTTGGCCATTGCTGCACTGATGATTTTTGTGCCCGTTGCGCTAATTGCCAAACAGCCTGACCTAGGGACTTCATTGTTGATCGCCAGTTCCGGCTTTTTTGTGCTCTTCCTCGCTGGAGTTTCCTGGAGTCTGATTGGTGGCCTCGTTATTGCTGGTGGAGCACTATTGCCAATCCTCTGGTTCTTTATCATGAAAGGCTACCAGAAACAGCGCGTACTCACATTTCTCAATCCAGAAAGCGATCCACACGGTTCCGGCTATCATATCATCCAATCAAAAATTGCGATTGGCTCAGGCGGAGCCTATGGCAAGGGATGGTTGAATGGAACACAGTCCCAACTGGATTTTTTACCAGAGCGTCATACTGATTTTATTTTTGCTGTGCTTGCAGAAGAGTTTGGATTATTAGGCGTAATAACGCTATTTGCTCTCTACCTGTTTATTATTCTGCGCGGATTTTTCATTGCCCTGCAAGCGCAAGAAACTTACACTCGGCTCCTTGCTGGAAGTATCGTCATGATTTTCTTCACCTACTTTTTCGTTAACGTTGGCATGGTAAGCGGGTTATTGCCCGTAGTTGGTTTGCCGCTACCTCTAGTGAGTTATGGTGGCACTTCCATGGTCTCTATTATGGCCGCTTTCGGAATCCTGATGTCCATTCACACCCATAGAAGACTCTTGAATCAATGAATAGAATTGTATCCAATTTTCTACCTTCCCTATTGCTATGTGGAACAGTTTTTGGATCAGCATTGCTGTCTCCCACCACATATGCAGCATCCGATCCATCCACACCACTGTTGGAGCGCGCCAACGTACAAAAATTCATCGATCGGATGGTAACGAAACATGATTTCTATCGTGATGAACTGGTTGCAGTGATTTCCCAACTCAGTCTGCGCGAACCGAAAAAGAAAGCAGCACAACGCACTGCCAAAATGAAAAATCCGCCCGAATCACGTCCGTGGGCAGAGTATCGTATCAGACACGTCAAACCGAATATCATCAAGCGTGGTGTGGAATTCTGGAAAAAACACAAAGTCGATCTGGAACGCGCAGAACAGGAATATGGCGTGCCAGTCGAGGTAATTCTCGGTGTATTGGGCGTAGAGACCCGCTACGGTAGCTATCAGGGCAGCGATTTAACCATCAACGCGCTCGCGACCTTCGCATTCAACTATCCGAGCCGGGAACGCTTTTTTACCGCCGAATTGGAGGCATTTCTATTATTGGCGCGGGAAGAACAGCGCGATCCATTTAGCTATAAAGGCTCCTACGCTGGCGCGATGGGGATGCCGCAATTTATGCCCAGCAACTACCGCAAGCTGGCGGTCGATTTCGACGATGATGGACAAAAAGATATTTGGGGTACACCTGCCGACGCAATTGGCAGTATCGCCAATTATTTGAAACATCATGGCTGGAAACGCGGCAAACCCATTGCAACAGTCGCAAGTGTGGATGAGCGTGGAAATGCACCATCCGCATCATACGCATCAAACTCACCCAATGCCCAATCAACCTTTACCTGGATCGTAAAACCGGGAGAAACGTTATGGCGCGTCGCCAAAGAGACGCATGATCAATATGGTCTGACCGTCGGGCAAATGATGGACAAAATCTACACTGAAAACCCACATGCTTTTTCAAAAGGAAACAAAACCCGATTGATGAAAGGGGCAAAACTAAAATTTATGCCCGCTGGACAAACAGAACCCTCTTCGTCTGTTGCGACAAACAGTGCGTACAAGTCACTACTCATCAAAAAGAAAATCAAACCAAAACATACTGTGCAAACGATTCGCTCTGCCGGTGTACAGTTTGACCCCAACCATTCCGCCAATCACAAAGCACTGTTGATGGAATTAAAAGGGGAACATGGTCTTGAATATTGGGTCGGGTTCCACAATTTTTATGTGATCTCCCGCTACAACCCACGTACTCTCTACACAATGGCAGTGTTCCAGCTCTCTGAAGAGATTCGCAAAGCCTATGAACAGCAAAATACGTAATCCAATACGCCATTTACGCTTTTTTCTCCTGTTTTCGCTATCACTGCTGACCCTTTCCGGCTGTAGCAGCATTCCGACATTTGGCCTTTCCAGCCTGTTTGGTGGCGATGATAGGGTCGGCGTTGCGCCCCCTCCCCCTTCAGAGCGCAAGCTGGCTTCCATTCCTGACGCCGTGCCAAAAAAAGAACCATTGAGCCGTTACGGCAATCCGGAAGTCTATACCGTCTTCAACAAACAGTATTACCCCATGAAGCACGTCAAACGCGGGTTTACAGAAAAAGGGCTGGCCTCCTGGTATGGCCCCAACTTCCACGGCAAGATGACCTCGACGCAAGAGCCGTACGACATGTACAAAATGACGGCAGCGCACAAAACATTGCCCTTGCCGAGCTATGTTGAGGTCAAAAATCTGGATAACGGAAAAAAAGTGGTGGTGCGCGTCAATGACCGTGGTCCCTTCCATGAAGGACGGATTATCGACCTCTCCTATACAGCCGCGTGGAAACTGGATGTGATCCAGCATGGCACTGCGCCAGTGCAGATACGCGTCCTTTCTGCGGCCGACCAGCCGTTAATCATGGCGAAAAACCGCAAAAATCGCGCAAGTCATAAAAGTTATGAAAATCATGGCAAAAAGAAATATCTACAAGCCGGGATTTTCTCCAGCAAACACAATGCTCATACACTAAAACGCAAATTGGGCGCGTTGATGGATTTTCCGGTTTCGATCCGAAAAAAACCGAACAGCTCCCGCGAATTATTTCAAGTTTTGGTTGGCCCTATACATAGCACAAACGCTTTGAAAGATGCCAAACTTCAACTGGCACGTGCGGGAGTCACCAAAAGCTTCCGTAAAGAACGGTAATCATAGCTCTATACAGAAAAATAACTGCTAATTGTTCAATAGACTGCCTTTCTGAAAATTGGCCTGTCGGCTAAAATGTGTCGCCTTTTATCTGTCCCTTGGTTTCAAATTGATTCAAAATCCTGATCTTAAAAATAAGGAATTTCCATGTTTCTGCGTCTCCGCCAACCATTTTTGCTACTTTTTTTACTGATCTGGACGCTCGCCAGCATTACCGTATATGCTGCGCCTGTCCCTCGAATTATCCCAAAAGCTCCCGGTGTTGCTGCCAAAGCACATATTCTAATGGATTTCCAAAGCGGTCATGTGATTACAGAAAGCAATAGCAACGAACGTCGTGCCCCTGCCAGTCTGACTAAAATCATGACTTCCTACGTTGTGTTCAGCGAATTACAACAGGGACATATTCATCTTGATGATGAAGTAGTGATTAGCGAAAAAGCATGGCGCACAGGCGGCTCAAAAATGTTCACCGAAGTGGGCAAGAAAATTTCTGTACAAGATTTGTTAGATGGGATGGTGATTTCCTCCGGTAATGATGCCAGTGTCGCGTTGGCGGAGCACATCGGCGGCGCAGAAGAAACTTTTTCCGAGTTGATGAATCAGTACGCTGAAATTCTCGGCATGGAAAATACTCACTTCACCAACAGCACTGGCATGCCGGATGAAAACCACTATACCTCTGCGAAGGACATGGCGATTCTCTCGCAGGCATTAATCCGTGATTTCCCCGATTTTTACCCGATTTATGCAGAAAAAGAGTTTACATATGGCAAAGATCAGCGTTCCGGAAAGCCGATCAAACAATCCAACCGCAATAAACTGTTGTGGCGTGATGATAGTGTAGACGGTCTAAAAACCGGTTATACCGAAGCAGCCGGTTACTGCCTAGCTGCCTCGGCAAAACGTGAAGGAATGCGATTAATTTCTGTGGTATTGGACACGAAAAGCCCGGAAGCTCGTGCCCATGAAACTCAAAAACTATTTAATTTTGGTTTCCGTTTTTACGGTACGGAAAAAATTGGCGATGCGGAAACACCGGTCACGACCGTGCAAATCTGGCAGGGCGAAACAGACCAGCTTACTGTCGGATTCGATCAGGAAATCTATCTGACGCTCGGTAAAAATCAGCTCAAGGATTTGCAGCAGGTCATCCACACACCGGACAAAATAACCGCTCCAGTCAACAAAGGCGACCATGTCGGCTCATTGGCATTGACGCTGGATAGCAAAACCGTTGCGGAATATACACTGGTTGCGCTGGAAACCATTGAAGAAGGCAATTTGTGGAAGCAGGTGCTTGATTCAGTCAAGCTCTGGTTTGAGTAAATATTGAATCAAGTATTAGATCAATATTGGATAAAGAGGAATTCCACGTGCCGATTGTTTATTTGAATGGTGAATTTGTTCCCGCAGAAGAGGCGAAACTCTCAGTACTTGACCGCGGTTTTCTCTTTGGCGACGGCATTTATGAAGTAATCCCCATTTATCACGGCAAACCATTCCGTTTGCAAGAACACCTTGGACGGCTCGAAAACAGCCTGCGCGAAGTGCGGATGGACAACCCACACAATCGCGAAGAATGGGAAAAAATCATTCTGGAGTTGGTAGAGAAAAACGCAGCCGGTCAGGATTACGCCTTCTATTTACAAATCACCCGTGGCATTGCGCCGCGTGATCATGTGTTTCCGAACAACACCGCGCCGACCGTTTTCATGATGTGCAATCCGCTTACCGGCGCACCGTCGGAAGTGTTGACTCACGGTATTGTAGCAATCACCGAGATCGACACGCGTTGGAACCGTTGTAACATTAAGTCGATCAGCCTGTTGGCGAATGTGTTGCATCGCCAAAATGCGCTGGAGCAGGATGCAAAAGAGGCGATTTTGATCCGCGATGGATTGGCGTTGGAAGGGGCTGCCAGCAATTTGTTCGTAGTGGTTGAAGGACGCGTCGAAACCCCGCCGAAAGGAACACATATTCTGCCCGGAATCACGCGTGATCTGTTGTTGGAAATTTCAGCAAACCACAACATTCCGGCGGTAGAGGTCGATATTCCTGAAAACCGTCTCCACATTGCAAACGAGATTTTCGTCACCAGCTCCACCAAAGAGATCATGCCAATTACAAAACTGGATGGAAAACCGGTCGGTTCTGGAAAACCGGGCAAAATAACCCTCGAATTGCACCAGTTGCTTCAGGATTTCAAAGCGAATCTCGGTTAGATTTGTTTTGCAGTAATCATTAAAACTCTCAAAATTTCTCAAATTTCACCAAAATTTCATGACTGAATCGTGCGAGCTGGAAGAGAATGAAACCCTGCTGGAATTCCCATGCGAATTTCCGATCAAGGCGATGGGGAAAGCGGAGAACTCGGACGGAGGTGGGGATGAATTGCCGTTCGACGCGCTGGTGGTTTCGTTGATTCGCAAACATGCACCCGATATTCGCGAAGGCGCAATCAAAACCCGTCCGAGCAAAAACGGCAATTTCATTTCTGTCACCGTGACGATCACTGCGACCAGCAAAGCGCAACTGGATGCCATATACTACGACCTGACCGCCGAAAAGCGGGTGTTGATGGCACTATAAAAATGGCTCCATAAAAAAGGGAAACCCTGATGAACCAGAACAAACCAATCCACCTGAAACGTTCCGTTTTCTATTCTGCGCTGCTGCTTGGCGCATCAATTACTACAGCACATGCGATGATGAACCCGATTTGGGTGCCATACAACAATCAACAATCAATGCAGGCAGTCATTCAGCCTGTGGCGCAGCCTGTACAAGCTAATTCAGTCTGGTATCCCATGCCGCAAAACTATGGGATGGGTGGTATGCAAAATAACGGACAGTGGCAAAACAGCATGTATGGCATGCAACCTAGTGGTCATAACGGCTATGAACAATGGCAAAACGGCATGCAAGGAATGCAGCATTATGCGTCGTATCCGCAAC
This sequence comes from uncultured Piscirickettsiaceae bacterium, assembly GCA_964344325.1. Lineage (GTDB taxonomy): Bacteria > Pseudomonadota > Gammaproteobacteria > CAYFMX01. The sequence continues at coordinate 15,974 of CAYFMX010000009.1, read as the reverse complement.
ACAACGTTGCCACAGAATCATTTCATCAGCCAGACAATATTACTCGTCCTCTGAGTGGCACAGTTACCGTGGGGCAAGATTCGAACACTGTGACTGGTTCCGAAACGCGCTTTACGCAGGAATTGAATGTGGGCGATGCGATCAAAATGGGTGGTCAAACATTGGAAGTTGCGTCGATTGAAAGCAACATCTTGTTGAAACTGGATGGAAACCATACCGAAGGTGTGCTAAACGCGACGGCCTATACTGATGATCATCTCTTTTACGTTCAGGATGATGCAGGGAAAAACCACCTCGTGACCAACAAGGATGGAAAGGTGGGTGTCGGAACTGACATTCCGCAGGCAGATCTGGATATTGCCGGTTCAATCCGTTTTGGCGGCAAAACGATTGACCAAATTACTTCCTGTCACTTTACCGGTGTCTCTACTCGTGACCAGAATTGGCATTGGCGTGAGTGGCAGCCGAAAGATTGTGACAACGGCTTGCCAAAAGGTTCCTGCTCCGGTTTCCTCGCCCATACCACGATGCAGGGTGAAGATTCTGACTGGTCGGTGATTCTGCCGGGCGGCGTGGGAAATCGCGGCGCAAATGCGCAGTTCCCAAATGGCGGTATCCAGTGGGTTTGTGACAGTTGCCGTGCGGATGATGCGAAAGTAGTTGGCGCGACGTATATGTGCTCTAAATAAATAATATGCTCCAAATCGCGGTTTCTTCCTATCTGAACTCCTTCCCCTAAAGCGCACACTGCCATTTAGGGGATTTTGGAGAGGAGTACCCCGTCAGGCTTCGCCTGCCACCCCTTCAGGGAAGGGGAATTCCCCTCCGATGGAGGGGTGATGCGAAGCGGCGGGGTGGTTTTTCTTCTGCAATTTCCAGCGACAAAAACTCATGCCCACCATCGGATTCATCAGCCTCGGTTGTCCCAAAGCGACCGTCGATTCGGAACGCATTCTCAGCCAGCTTCGCGCCGAAGGATACGAGCTAACCAACAGTTACGAAGAATCCGATCTGGTTGTCGTTAATACGTGTGGGTTTATTGACGATGCGGTGCAAGAGTCGTTGGAAGTGATTGGCGAAGCGCTGGATGAAAATGGCAAAGTGATCGTCACTGGTTGCCTCGGCAAACGCGAAGGGGAAATCCGTGAATTGCATCCTGCGGTGCAGGCGGTGTCTGGCCCCAATTCAACGCAGGAGGTGATGGCGCAGATTCATCAACATTTACCGCCGCTGCAAAATCCGCTCTCCGAATTGTTGCCTGACCGCTCAATTCGTCTCACGCCAAACCACTACGCCTATCTGAAAATTTCGGAAGGGTGTAACCAGCAATGCACGTTCTGCATCATCCCGTCAATGCGTGGCAAGCTGGTGAGCCGTCCGCTCGGCGAGGTGTTGCGCGAGGCAGAACGGCTGGTCGAAAGTGGTGTGCGGGAAATTCTAGTGGTTTCGCAAGATACCGCCGCGTATGGTTCTGACCTACGCTACCGCAGTGAAATTTCCACCGATGGGCGTGCATTGGAAACACGTATTGTCACGCTGGTGGAGGAACTTTCCAAACTTGGAATTTGGGTGCGACTCCACTATCTCTACCCTTATCCGGTCATCGATAAATTACTGCCGCTAATGGCAGACAGAAAAGTGCTGCCCTATCTGGATGTGCCAATGCAGCATGCGTCGCCGTCTGTATTGAAGGCGATGAAACGTCCCGCCAATACAGAAAATATGCTGAAACGTATTCAAAACTGGCGCGAAATTTGTCCTGATTTGACGATCCGTAGCACCTTTATTGTCGGCTTCCCCGGCGAGATGGTAGAAGATTTTGAAATCTTGACTGATTTTCTGGAAGAGGCTGAACTCGACCGCGCCGGGGCGTTTCCTTACTCTGCCGTTGAGGGCGCAGCAGCCAATGCATTGCCGAATCCAGTCGATGAGGAGATTAAACAATTGCGTTTGGAGCGTTTAATGCAAATTCAGACCGAAATCAGCGCGGAAAAACTGCGGCAAAAAATCGGTAAAACCATTCCCGTCATGATTGATGAAGTTTTGGAAGACGGCGCAATTGGTCGTACCCAAGGCGATGCGCCGGATATTGATGGCGAAATCCATTTGCCCGATGCGGAAAATCTGCAGCCAGGCGATGTGGTGAGGGCAGAAATTGTTGCAGCGGATGAGTATGATTTGGAAGGAATTGTAAAAAAATAGATTTTATTTCAATCTCTTGTTTTACAATTTTGCTTCTCGCACCAGCACTACCCACGCCTGCAACATTTGTGAAATCCCTTGTAGAAACAACAAAATTGGCATTAGCAGTAACGCTGATTTCAACAGAAAAATCGCTGGTAAACCGCCCGTTTCCCGCGAATCTTCGCCAATCCGCCACGAATCAGTTACATATTCCCAATTGATCCAGAAGAGAAAAAACACTACTGGTAGCAGTAAAAAGAAAAAACCGAATAGTTCGACCTGTGCTTTGCGACGTGGTGTCGCCTTGCCATAAAAAATATCGACCCGCACGTGCCCATCCTGTTTGAGCGTATAACCCGCCCCTAACAGAAACACGATTGCGTGCATCCACAACACACTCTCCTGCATCGCGATCCAGCCAACATTGAAAAAATAGCGCAACAATACAATCGCAAATGTGACAACGACCATTACCAGCGTCAACCAACGGATTGTTTTTCCCAACCAATCACTAAATACATTTAATCCATTAACAATGAAAGAAGGTTTTTGATTCAATGTGTTCATAAAAAACTAACTCTATACAATCAGTCGTATTCAATTTGGTAAATGAGATCAAACGACTGATCATCGGTATCAGAACGGGTTTCCAATTTCAGTTTATCGGTTAATTGCCAGTTCAGCGTTGCCTCTGCCTCCGATTTGAATACTCCTTGCTGATAACCAACATACACATCCGGGTTGAGGTACTTGCCCAATTTAACGCCGCCTTTACGCACCCGTAGCTCATCAATATTCATCCTTGTCTTCACTTCGGTCTTGATCTCTTTCAGCAACGATTCTGAATGATCTAGCCCCAACGAAAGTGCTGCATTGCTGATATCAATTCCCTGTTCACGATCTGCTTCGGACAATCCTTGCCCAGTCAACAAATAGGCGAGTGCCTCTGATTGCGACAACGCGGGCTCACTATGAACGCTGACTTGCGGTTGATTCAGCGCACCTTGTACTTCTAACCACGCCTTCACCGTCTCATCATGGGAGAGGCGAACTGCCCGCAATTCCAAATCAGGATTATCCGGTACACCAGAGAAACGTAATGTCCCCTTCTCCACCTGCAAATTTTGCCCGTAGGCTTTGTAGTGACCTTCTTTCAGCTCAATTTTTCCATGCACCTGTTGTTGTCCAGTCTCATCCAACACCGCATCCAATGTTCCTTCCAGCCCGGTTTTCAGGCCAAACCCTGCAAATTGCACTGCCTCTTCTGGTAATACGATTCGCACTGCTGCCGTTAAAAAAGGCAAACCATCATCGCTAGCTTCCGATTCCGTAGGCGATTGCCCGACCACTATCTCATCTTTGGAAACTTTCACCAATTGTTCCGGCAGCTCTGCCAGTACAATTTCCGCCTTGGTCACTTGTACCTCTCCAGAAAGCTGATAAGGCTGCGCCCCAGTCAATTTGAGATTGGGAGAAATAGTAATTTTCGCTTCCGGCAACTGGATAACCTGAATGTTCTCCCCGCCTAATGACAAATCAACAGCCACTCCTTCTGAAGCAACTGGCTGAAGCGTGCCAATGATTGCCAATTCCCGCACCTCGTTGCCCTCAATTTGTACAGAACCACCCAACGAAAAAATCTCCGGGTTTTCGGTTCCCTGCAGATCCAATTGAATTTCACGTAATATGGTTCCAGTTTCTGGAATGAGCAGTTTCACTTTCCGCACTGCCAACTGACCATCCAGCTGCGGCTTCTGTGCCGTTCCAGACACATCCAGTTTCAGTTCCAATACGCCTGGCTGGTTAAATTCCAGTACATCCATACCATCAGGCACTAATTGTTCAACCCATTTTTGCACATCAGGCAAATAGCCTCTCACTTGCCCGGCAATAGGCTGGACATCATCCATCTGTTCCCATTGACCTTGTAGACAAATATGCGCTTTATGCAGCTCTTTTACCGCTTTCATTCCATTCGTTTTCGACTGTTGCAGACACAACTCTTGGCTAGAAAATTGTGTGTTATCAGACGAGTTTTCAAACTGAAGCGCAACTGGTTCCCGCAGTTGCCAATATCCCAATTGCTCTGCCTTCAGATTGATTTTTTGCACTAGCCCTTGCCACTGTTGCTTCTTTTGCTGCCCGCCCTTTGGCTGTTTATAAACTCCCGTGGCAAATAGAGAAGCGGATTGCCGTCCTGCTTTGGCATCAAATACAAATTGGTGGGATGCGGGCGTTCCAGACAAAATTCCCTCCAGTTTTTCAATCCAACGTTCCCCCTGATGCAGATTTTCCGCTGAAAGCAATAGTTTTCCTGCGCCTGCCTGCCAGGTTGCATGCAAATTCAGCCGTTCCAACATCGTTTGGTCATAATGGAGTTGGTTTCCTGCCAAAGTGACAAAAACAAACGGGTTATCGCGTGAGCCGGTCAATTGCCCAGACCCCTGCACTTTTCCACTGGATCCCGGTACAAATGCTGCCGGATCGGATACATCCAATATGAAATCAAGGTTCAGTTCCTGTTCCGCTCGACCATTTAGATGAACATGATTTTTCCCCAGCCGGAAATCCAGCGCATCGGCAATGAATGCTTCATCCTTGTACTGTAATCCGCCACTGGCTGCAATTGGCCGCTCTCGAAATACCCCGTGCAACCGCTCAATCTGAAGTTGGGCACGCATGCGATCTTGCGCATCTAACCTGCCTGCCACCTGAAATGCGCCACCTAACGCTGCTGCCCACGCTGAATCAAGTTTTCCGGGGTCAACGTTCTCCGCCGTTACTGCAAAATCCCAACTGAAATCAGTCGCCCAATTCATTGAGCCAACCGCACCGATTTTTCCAGACAAAGTCTGAAGCTCAAGCAATTCAAATTTCATCTTGTCAGGATGGCCGATTGCAACAAACTGGACATCCGTTTCCGGAATATAGCTGCTTTTGTTTTCCAGAATGGTTCCGCGCACCTGCAAATCGTACTGTTCTGTTGTGCCTGATGCTTGCAATTGCCCTTTTTCTGTCTGAATTTCCGGTAAATCAAACAGTTTTCCATCCAGTTTTTCCCACGCCAATTCTGCAGAAAATGGATACGGAGCTTGTGGCTGCAATGTCGCATCGCCGCGCAAATCCACCACGTCACTTTGGATCATTAAATCGCGAATCGAAAATTGATCCGGTTCCAATTGCACCGTTGTTTTGAGTTGCTCAATATGAATCGTTTCAGGTGGCTGGCTGGCTGTTACGGTGCGCCACTGCGCTCGCTCTACTTGCAATTCATCAATTTGCACACGGAACGGCAGAGCCAGTTCCGACGATTCAGCAGAAGATTCCGTTTCTGACTCTTTTGCAGATTCTTCCAAATTTTCCGATTCAACTTCTACAATTTGCGCTTCTGCATCCGCAATATGCAGTTTTTGAAGATGCAATTTTCCACGCAGCAACGCGGAAGCATTCCAGACTAACTGAATCTGTTCCGCCAAAAACTGCCCTTCCGCCGAATTTGCCTGTACAGAATGGAGCTGTAATTGGCTGAGGAATGTGCCGGAAACTTCTCCCACTTTCAGCACAACCTGAGCCTGATCTGTATTTTCCGTCTCTGCCTGCTGCACAATCCAGCGCGAACCGGATTCCGTTCCCAACAGCCCAAACCAAAGCAGCGTGAAAATGGTGATGAAAACCAGAAAAACAATCAGGCCAATGCGCAACGGTCGGTTCATCAAAATTTCTCTTATCTCCTTCTATGGTTTGGAAAAAAGCTATTTTTTCGCATCTTCTGCCTACTTTGCCAATAGTTCCCAAAATTCCAGCCCGCCGCCGCCTAATTGTTTTGCCAAACTTTCCAATTCTTGTAGTGCCTGTGCTTCCCCAATCTCCCGAGCAATCTGATAGCAAGAAAGCCAATAGCCTACTGCCTCTTTCATTTTTTCATTTTGCGCGGAAATATGACCCATATTAAACAACGTTGCACACATTCCAGATTTATCGCCGATTTCTTGTTGAATGGCGAGCGACTGTTCCAGATAGCGCAACGCGGTCTCATAGTCTCCACGGGCATCATAGATTTGTGAGATGTTGTTGAGCGTCGTCCCCTCTCCCGACTTGTCGCCGATTTCTTGTTGAATGGCGAGCGACTGTTCCAGATAGCGCAACGCGGTCTCATAGTCTCCACGGGCATCATAGATTTGTGAGATGTTGTTGAGCGTCGTCCCCTCTCCCGACTTGTCGCCGATTTCTTGTTGAATGGCGAGCGACTGTTCCAGATAGCGCAACGCGGTCTCATAGTCTCCACGGGCTTTGAATATTTGTGAGATGTTGTTGAGCGTCCTCCCCTCTCCCGACTTGTCACCGATTTCTTGTCTTATGGCGAGCGACTGTTCCAGATAGCGCAACGCGGTCTCATAGTCTCCACGGGCTTTGAATATTTGTGAGATGTTGTTGAGCGTCCTCCCCTCTCCCGACTTGTCACCGATTTCTTGTCTTATGGCGAGCGACTGTTCCAGATAGCGCAACGCGGTCTCATAGTCTCCACGGGCATCATAGATTTGTGAGATGTTGTTGAGCGTCGTCCCCTCTCCCGACTTGTCGCCGATTTCTTGTTGAATGGCGAGCGATTGCTCATAGCACTCCAGCGCATCTTCCAGATTACCAATGGCATTATGTAACCGACCCAGTTCATTCAACAAATGGGCGCGGTATTGGTTGGGTTCTTTGTTCTCATCCAGCAGTTCTGTGAGGGTATGCAGCCATCGCTCTTTTTCTGCACGGCTCATCCGCTCTGCCGGATCCGTTTGAGAACTGGTTAATTCCTCTTTCCATCCATCTTTCTGTTTTTCAACCGCTTCCGTAGAGAGGGAAAATTCGTAGACATTGCTGTACCAGTCGTACAAATCAGGCGCATCTTCAGCCAATTGGGAAACCAGATATTGGGGCAACCAGATTACCAGCGGACGATGAATTCGTGCCAGCGCAGAACGCCGCCAGTTCAGTTGCTGCATAACACGGCGCAATGCTTTTTTTTCAGTGGGTACACTTTCAGGCAAGTCGTGGAGAAAAACCACCGCATCTTTCGGTGCGTTTTCCAATTGCGACTGCACCCAATAATCTAACGTGGTCTCTGTGAGCTGCTCTTTCGGTACTGTAAGTTCAACAACTGGTCGCTCTAAAACCTGAACCAGTTGTTGTGCAAGCTGCTTGCGTGTTTCTGGCAGATTCACCACCACAAACAGCAAGGTAAACTGATTTCCGGCGCGGGAAAGGGTACGTGCCAGACGGGTGATCAACATTCCCCCATCGTTCTCATGCTGCGGATTCGGCATCACCTAACGCCTCGTTGATCCAGGAGATTTGCTGGAGGATCGGATGCAAATCTGCCCACCGTTCACCATTCTGGTACTCCAGCACTAGCCGTAAACCAAGCAACCGGGCAAACCCTTCATCTGCCTGTATCCGTTGCGTCTCCTTAATCTTTCTAAATGCTTCAATATCATCATTACGGATCAAGCGATCATAGGTTTTTTTCAGCTTGTTGATGGCATTTTTAACCTGTTCATCACCCACTTTTCCCCTATCAATATCCATTGAAAATCGAATCAGGCGCATCAGTTCCCGTACAATGCCACCACTCATTTTTGCCAATGCTTCAACCAATGCCCGGTTCTCAAAAATTGAGTCAATTTCCATCCTCTTTTCAATGATTTCACATAGCTGCGAAATTCCCTGCTTATCCATTTTGACCATTGGCAACACAACGACATCGTCAAAATCAGCCCCCAAATTTTGCATATAAGCCAATGAAACCGGAACGGTATAAATAATATGGCATTCTGGAGCGCAAAGCTGCTCAGCATGTTGCACGAACAATTCACTATAGGTGGAATGCCCGTCCGTAAATTGCTCGTAATGCATCTTTTCGATGCCATCAACAATAATGACCAGCTCATTAAAACCGCCTTCCTTTATCTTTTGCCGCGCATCTTTGACCAGAACATTCAGTTTGTTGATAAATACGCTGATTTCGCGCTTCAAATTATGCCGGATTATCTCCCGGTGGCTGCTCGCTGCTTTGAAATTGGAGATTACGCGGGTAAACAGATCAGCAAACAACGGAATTTTTACCCCTGCTCCTGCCTTCACATGAAGGCCAGCTTCTGAATCCAGTAATGTCTTGTCCTCAATAATCTGTTCTGCAAACCATTCGGAGATATTATTCAGCAACACCTGTGAAACAGGCATCCCTTTCTCTTCCAGGCTTTCCTGTATCCGTCTGGCCATTGCAACCAGAACATCCAGATAGCTGAGTGAACCGAGATCAAGTACCTGTTCCACATCCAGATAAATCGTAAAAAAACGATTTTCTTCCAACTCATGCTGAATTCGGAAAAGTTCTGTTGTCTTTCCTGACCCCCGATGCCCGGTAAAAAGAAGCTTGGCTCGCGAATGCTCATCACTCCGACGAATCCCCCGTGCAATGTTCAAGGCAATTTGCTCTGATTCTCCACGTCCTGTGGACAAATCCACATATCGCTCATCCTCCACACTCAATGGCAGATCAGGATTACAAGCGCGATAGGCATCATCCAGATTTTGTGCTTTATCTCGTGCTTCCACTAAATTTTATTTCCCTGATTATCAAATTTTGCAACAGATATCCGAATTGGATGTAAATACCAAAATCGAATTTTGAATTAGATTCTTGAATTCAGAATTTCCAAAATCACAAATCTGTCCCCAAGCCAAAATGGAGCCGCCAGTCATCCTCTTTTCGGTCTTCCGGCATGGCTACATCCATGCGGATGCGCCCAAGTAGCGAATACCACCGCACGCCTACACCATATCCAACTTTCGGATCAAATTGATCATTATCGAATGCATTCCCGGCATCTGCGAACGCTGCGCCCCACCAATCTTCATTCCACAATGGATGTTCATACTCAATACTGCCGACCAGCAAATGCCGACCACCAATTACCTCGCCACTTTCATCCGTCGGGCCGAGCGATTTATATTCATAGCCGCGGACACTGTTATCACCACCGGCAAAAAAGCGGAACGATGCAGGCAATTCCTCCATTGCATCTCCCATCGTTGCCCCTACACTTGCCCGTGCAGTAACCCTTCCCCAACTCTTTTTTTCGGATTGATTTCCTAGCTGATGAATCCATTTCGCATCGCCGCGCACCTGCAGAAACGATGTGTCTGACAATAATGCTGAATGTGCGCCTTGCAATTTCCCATTGATCCGGTAACCACGCTTGGTACGCAACAGATCATCTGCCTCTACGCGTTCCCAGTTCCAGCCCGGAACAATCAGCGTAGCACGTGCCGTTTCACCCTGTTCAAATTCCGATTCCTCGTGGGTCAATTCCACCGTACGCCGCTCATCCCAATGAGTCCGTTTTATCAGCTGACTAGCAGAGAAGGTCGCACGATCACTTTCTGAGCTTTCCGTATCTTCATGTGCCAGATCTATCCCGAACTCGAAATTTTGCTGGTGTGGATCATATCCCGGTAACTTGTAACGAGCTGTGAGACCAGATTCCACAGGAGAAATCTGCAATTCGCTTTCCAGCCGATGGCCGTACTGATTCAGATAACGATTCGTATAACCAACACTCGCACGCGCGCCCGTATCGGTCGAAAGTCCAACGCCATTGCGCCAGACATGGCGTGGCATCGGTTCCAACGAAACGCCAATCGGAATTTGATCCCCGACAGTAGATTGCCGTTTGGGCTGCACCTCCACTTTGCGGAAATAGCCTGAACTGCTCAGATTACGATCGAGTTGCGCAAGTTGTTGCGTATCAAAGGGCTGCCCGGAATTCAACACACCGAGCCGTTGCACAAATTCCGCATTGAGCGGCTCTTGCCCCTCCAGTTCCAACGCGCCAAAACGGTAGCGCGTGCCGCTATCAAAATAGAGATGAATCGTTGCAATATTAGTTTCTGGATCAACCCGCAACGCACTATCTGTCAATTTTGCATCGAAATAGCCACGTTCCATCGCCAATTGACGTAATTTGAGTTTGATCTTTTCATAATGGTCATGGCGCAAAAAGTCACCAGACTTCAGTGGCAATTCTGCACGCAATGCTTGAAAAGCTGGATCATCTGCTGCCGCACCGTTGATCTCTAATGCCACTTCGCCGACGACCATCCGCTCCCCCAACCCGATCTGGAGATCGACCTGCCAGCATAGCTGATCTGCCTGCCCTTTCAGCTTTTCCAAGGCGGAAGTTTCTAAAAACTGGTCAAATGTTAGTATTGGAGTTACTTCTGCGTGATAGTAGCCAAATGCACGCAAAATCTGTTTCGTTTCTTCTTCCACGGTGCGGAAACGGCGTTCAATGTGTGCTCGTTCTACGTCACAGGATTCCCGACTAATCCGCAGTTGGCTCTGAATATTGTTCAGCAATGCTTTTTCCGCACCAGGTGCATTAATCCGTACTTCTGCTTGTACAGTGATTCCCCAAAACAATAATCCTGCACCCAGCAAGCTCAGAAAAACATGTTGCAAGCCATTTTTTGAAAAACTGCGAAAAATATTCAATTGAGAGAGCTTCAATGGAGTGCCCCTTTTTCAATCTCGGCGATGATTTCGGTCACCCACTCGCCAATCACCGGTATAAATTCAATCTGTGACAGCAAAAACAATAAAATAGAGACTACCACTGTTGCGCCAACAACGGTTCCTAAACCGACACTGATTCCTTTCACAAAGTGAAAGAAGATGAACCGATACCAGGAGTTATAGGATTTGACGACGCGATGTTCGTTCACCGCCTCCAGCTCCGAGCGGATACGGCGGATCTCTTCCAGCATCTCCTGCACCGCTTCATCTCCTTGCGGATTTTGCGTCAATCCTGTGCTTTCTGCTTCCACACCAACCTTTGCCTCAAATTGTCCTGATCTACTACTGCGAAAGTACGGAAATACGTTTCAATCTTTTTCTTTCGTAAAAATGGAAATCGTACCAGACCGCAGCTTAAAAAGGGCGAAAGCCGAAATGATCTACAACACAATATAAATCATCCAAAGATTCCCCCTCTACCGCTCAACCTGATTCCTGTGCAGGCAATTTCCCCTTATACTTCCTAGTTTTCCCACGCCATTGTGAACCGCGCTGAATGAATTATCCGTTTCCTTCTCTCACGATTCTCGACCACATCCCCAACGGCCTACTGGAGCTGGAAGCCGACCAACTCTGTACAATCCTCTCCGGCCCAACGCTGATTCACTTACAAGGCCGCCGGGAAAATCCGCTCTTTCTTTCCGTACTGGTGCATGGCAATGAGCAGACAGGGTGGCTTGCATTGCGCAGGCTGCTAAACAAATATGAAGGAAAAACCTTGCCGCGTGCACTTTCCGTTTTCATCGGCAATATTGATGCAGCGGCGCAACGATTGCGTCATCTACCAGGGCAACCCGATTACAACCGCGTTTGGGATCAAGGCGATACGCCAGAACATCAGCTGATGACAGAGGTAATGGACGAGATGCGCCAACGCAAGCCATTTGCCAGCATTGATCTGCACAACAACAATGGGCGCAATCCGCACTATGCCTGTGTGACACGGCTCGACCCGGTTTGGCTACAACTCGCGAATCTTTTTGACCGTAATGTGGTCTATTTCACCAAACCGGATAGTGTGCAATCCAATGCTTTTTCGTCGATTTGCCCTTCGGTGACAGTGGAGTGCGGTCGTCCCGGCGAACCACACGGCATTCAACATGCATTTGAATTTGCGGATGCGTGTCTGCATCTGTCGCACATCCCGAATCATCCGGTCGCCGCGCATGATATGGATTTGCTCCACACGGTTGCGACAGTGAAGATTCCTGATTCAACTGAATTTGGTTTTGCGGTGGATGGGCTACCACTCAATTTGCATGCAAAGCTGGATGATTTCAATTTCCGTGAAATTCCGGCGGGAACTTCATTGGGTACTGTCTCGCCGAAGCTGAAAGAGCCGGTCATTGTCACTGACCACGAGAATAAACTAGTAACAGAACATTTCTTCCACATCGTGGATGGACAATTGCTCACCTGCCGCCCGACAATCCCGGCGATGCTCACCTGTGATGTGGAAATTGTACGACAGGATTGCCTCTGCTATTTGATGGAGCGGATGGAGTATTAGCCAGCAAGGTTAACAAAACTTACTTCGCCCCCTGTTCCAGCCGCCGCGTGGTAAACAGATTTTCTGCTAAATCTTGTCCGTAACGGATATTTTTACTACGCAGGATCGTTTTGTGCTCAGTCTGTTTGCCCTGTTTGGTGGTCATCGTCATCTCTGTCGCTGTCCAAATGCCATCAATCTGATCTAATTTGGTGATGTCGAAATAACGTAGCTTTCCTTTCTTCTCCAACCAGTGAAGCCCACGAATCACCATCATTTTTTCCTGATCGACAAACAATATGGATTTTCGGTAGCCCGTTTCTTTAATCACCGATTTGTCCTTTGGTGTCGCGTTGATTTGCCAGACTGGATTACCGCGCACTTCTGTCTCTTTCATCACCTCAAACGTGTAATCATTCAGATCGCGCTCGGTCATATCCGAATAGTTGAAATCAGATCCCATAAAACTGCCACTTTTATCATCATTGGCGATGCGTTTCGTTTTACGCAACGCAGGCAAATAAAGCCATTGGTCATCATCTTTTCCTGATTCATCATAGTCGTAGGTGAGAAAACCGGTGTTTTTCACATCCGACGGCGAAAGAAAAAAAGTCAATGAATAGGTATCTTCACCACGATCCTGATCATAGCGTTTGGTTTTGCGAATACGCTGCTTCCCTTTTTTATCAATCAGGATCATTTCTGTCTCGGCAACCATATTATCGCCATCATCACGGTCGTTGACCTGTTGCATAATTTCCAATCCGCTTGGCGCAGCAACCGCGCCAGAAACTGCAAATAGTGCTGCGTAAAAAGCTGCACAAACTGCCCATCCCATTTTTCCAACTGAATATTCTTTCATACTGATTTTCCTATCTAAATTCCCAGACTCACCTTCAAAATTCTTTCACCAAACTTTGAATCTCCGATAACGCAAATTGCACAGTTTGCATCCGAATTTGGTCTCGATCTCCGTCAAAACAACGCGTTTTCGTCACAATTTGACCGTTTTTAAACGCCCAGCCAAAACAAACCATCCCGACCGGTTTTTCCACACTACCACCACTTGGCCCGGCAATACCACTCACTGCCACTGCCACCTGTGCTTGACTGCGCTGCAACATACCTGATGCCATTTCTGCAACCGTTTCTTCACTCACCGCGCCATGCTGCTCCAATGTTTCTGCTGTAACGCCCAGCATCTTCATTTTCGCCGCATTAGAATAGGTGACAATGCCTCGATCAAAATAACGACTGCTTCCTGCCAAATCAGTCAATGTTTTTGCAATCCAGCCACCAGTACAGGATTCTGCCGTTGCAATCATCCATTTTTTTTCCAATAGAAATTCAGAAAGCTGTTTGGCTGTAGTTTGCAATACTGTTTCTTCCATCCCTATTTCACCGTATCACTATGATCTAACGATCTAATTTTCAGTTTTCCAGTTTGTCTATTGATCCAGATTTGATTAATCTGCCTATTATAAAAACAAAAATAAAAGTGATGACGAGAAAATCAAACCATGGTCAAACCAGTATATCAACTTCGGATCGGAACCACAGACTGGGAAGAAATTCCTCAGTTTTACCCGGACGATTTGCCGGAAGAGTGGCGGCTCACCTACTACGCCAACGAGCACACCATCGTCGAAATTCCGGAAGAGCGGTGGCGCAATGCCGATCCGGAAACACTGGAAGAGTGGGGCGATGATGTCCACGAGCGGTTCCAGTTTGTGGTTCCGTTTACGCCAAACCCATCGGTTCCGTGGGAAGAGTTGGAAATCCAATGCTCGACCCTGCAAACCAAACTGGAGTCGATTGCCGACCGCATCGCCACGGTGCGGATCATTGGACGAGAACATCCAAAGCAAACTATCACCCGCTGCTGGAAAGAATTGCCGCTCGCTTTTCCTGCAAATCCCGTAAGTTCTGCCAACGAAACGGAAAATACGCAAAACCGATGGAAAACAATCCAAAACCTTCAATTTTGGGATCATCTAGCAACTGTAGAAATTCCAGAAATTGCCGATCCAAAAGAGTTACGCGAATTAATTGAATTGATACAACAACAATCCATCAGTATCTTGCTTCTCACTGCAAACCGCGCCGCGCCGGATAATATCCGTCAGGTGGAAATCATTACTGCGTTGATTTAGCGGGTTAAATTTTCTGCTCTTCCAGTTCGATGGGTTCCGGCCACGCGGAAATGACCGCTTTCACCAGCGTTGCCAACGGAATTGCGAAAAAAACGCCCCAAAAACCCCAAATGCCGCCGAAAAAAAGCACCGCGACAATAATCGCCACTGGGTGCAAATTGACCACTTCGGAAAAGAGCAGCGGAACTAGCACATTGCCATCCAGCACCTGAATAATGCCGTAGGCGAGCATCATCATCCCAAACGCCTGCCCCCAACCAAAATAGTAAAAACCGACCGCCGCCACCGGAATCGTCACCACTGTCGCGCCGATGAACGGCACCAGCACCGACAGTCCGACCATCGCTCCCAGCAACGCTGCATACGGCACATCCAACAAGATGAAGGCAACGTAGGTGACACCGCCAACAATCAGCATCTCCCAGAATTTGCCGCGCACATAATTGCCAAGCTGCGCATCTACTTCGCGCCATACTTGATTCGACAACTTGCGGTTTTTAGGCAAAAATTCGCAAAACCAGTCAAAAATCTGCTGCTTGTCTTTCAGCATGAAAAAAACTAGTAGTGGCACTAGCACTAGATAGATCAACATGGTGATCACGCCGGGGATTGCCCCCAACCCGCTGGAAAGCATCTGTTTTGCAAAGCCGTGCATCGACTGGCTAATATTGTCTGCCAATTCGTTGACCTGCTCGACGCTGACCAACGCGGGATAAGCTTCCGGCAACTGCGCCAGTACCTGCTGCCCCGTGCGTAAAATCTCCGGCAATGAAGAAACGAGTTGCGTTACCTGCCGCGACAACAATGGCATCAGCACCACAATAATAAAGAGCAACAATGCGATAAAGACCAAATAGACCGCCGCCACCGCCACCATGCGGTTGATTTTGAATCGTCGCAATTGCTCAACCGGCCAGTCCATCAAATAGGCAATCACTACCGCCGCCAACACTGGGCCGAGAATTTTTCCAAACAGCAAAATCGTTGTGAAAACCGCCGTCAGCAACAGCAACAAAATAATCAGCTGCCGGTCGGAGAAATTCCGCCGGAACCATTGGGAGAGAAAATCAATCACGGAACTGTTCCAGATACTGGTTGTAGTGGTCGAGGAAAAGTGCCTCCAGCTCGTCGATTACCTCCGGTGCGGGACGCCCCTGCACCAGATGCATCGTCATCAAATCGGCACTTTGCTTCAAAAGGCGGTCATGGTTCAACATTGGATAGTTTTTTGCAAGCCGCCGGATCGCCGCAACCACAATTTCCTGCGCAGGGCGCGGCAAACCAACTGGCTGTTCGGGTGTTGCTGGGGCAGCCTCTTTTTCTGTCGCATTTTGATTCTGATCAACTTGATTCTGCCCTGCTTGCGTATGGAGAAATTCCGCATAGCGCAGCAATGCATGTTGATCTTTTTCACTCAATTCAGCAAAGAGTTGCTGGAGTTTTTTTTTGCTCATTCGTTTTTGGATTTAATTGTCAGGTCTCGTGTGTTCATAAACCTTTTTCGTAAACAATTTCTGCTTCTTTT
>CAYFMX010000008.1:0-75226 GCA_964344325.1 uncultured Piscirickettsiaceae bacterium | reverse complement strand
ATGGTAAAAATATCGAATTAGAACATTTTAAAATTAAACTGTCGAAACAACTCTAATTTTAAATTCTATACTGACATAATTAACTCACTACTGTTTTTTTCAATAGTGAGTTAAAAAAACTTAGCTCGTGTGCGGACTATCGTGCTTTCCTCACCACACCCAACGTCTCCTTCAGCAACGGCAAATCTGCTAGTTTCCCGACCGGCTGGGAAAGCTTACGCCGCCAGTTTGGATATTCATCGACTGTACCTGGCAGGTTGAGCGGCGTGGTTTCCTCCAGCAAATCATCCAGATTCACCATCATCAGGCAAGCCGGGGAAGCAGCGAGGAACTTATGCAACGCCAGCATCAGTTTTTGCAAGTCGTGTTTTTCTTCATGCGGGATCAGACCTTGGTCTTCCAACGCGCCGAGCGCAAAATTACGGTCACGGTCACGAATATCGACTTCTGTTTCCCATGCCTCTTCGGAATCAATCAGTTTGAGATTTTGGCGCAGTTCCAGATCGTACCCTTTCCAAAATCCGGAGAACGGGCTCATGTCGTGGGAGGCAATCGTCGCCAACGCTTTTTCCGGCCAAGTGTCCGGACGTTTGAAGAAACCACTCTCATGGCGTTCAAACCAGAAGAGGCGATAGGAGAGGATGTTTTCCCGCTCCATACGCTCGCGGAAACCGTCCGGCACTGTGCCCAAATCTTCGCCAATCAACATACAGCAATTGCGGTGACTCTCTAGTGCGAGGATCGCCAGAATGTCATCAAATGGGTAATGGACGTAGGTTCCGGCGCAATCTTTTTCCTGCGGAATCCAGAAGAGCCGCATCAGCCCCATCGCATGGTCGATGCGCAACGCTTTTGCATGGCGCATGTTCGCGCCGATCATCTCAATGAACGGGCGATAGCGGTTTTCTTGCAGTTGAATTGGATGTAGTGGCGGCATGCCCCAGTCCTGACCTTGCGGCGCAAGCGGATCGGGCGGTGCACCAAAGCGTGCGTTCAGCGTGTAAATATCTGGATTCATCCAGACATCTGCACCATCCGCCGCTGTGCCAATTGCCAAATCCTGATAAAGCATATCGTTTTTGGAATCCGCCAACTGGCGTTCTGCTTCCCATTGTAAATAAAGCTGGAAACGGATTTTGTCCTGATGCTCCTGCGCAAATTGCTCTACTTCTGCGGAATTCGGATTGCGGAATGCTTCTGGCCACTCTAGCCATGCTTTGCCGGAAAAATGCTCCAGCAAAACAACGTAAAGTGCGAAGCGGGAGAGCGTTTCCCCACCTTCTGCGATGAAAGTTTCAAATTCCGCTTTGCGTTTTTTGTCGGCTTCCTGCTCAAAACAGTGGAACAATTGCTCCAGCAATGGCCATTTCAACTGGATCACGCCGGTGTAATCGACGTGATCTGATTGCCGCAGCCGTTTCAGTTCTTTTTGGATGATTGCAGAGTTATACGTTTTGCGGATTTTCTGCGCCATGCCGCTTTTCAGCGAAAATTCCGGTACTGCACTCAGACGGATATAAATCGGATTGAGGGCGTGACGGCTGGACGGATAATAAGGGCTGGCATTTTCCGGATATTCCGGGAAGAGGGCGTGGAGCGGGTTGATACCAATCAACGATGCGCCGGTTTTTTGGCCCAGTTCGGTGATTGCTTTCAGATCAACAAAATCGCCAATCCCTTCATTCTCTTCCGAGCGCAAACTGTAGAGATGGATCTGTAATCCCCAATCGCGCATTTTGTTTTGCGGTTTTTTGCTGTTTTTGTCTTTGTTCGCGTCAATCTGTTCTAGCTGTTCCAGCTTTCCGGCATTTTCCAGATTGTCAGTACTGTTTGGCAGCCATGCTGCAGATGGCGCAACAATCAACAATGCTTTTTCTTCATTCAGCGGATTCGTCTGCCCGATTGAAAGCTGGTGGTAGCCGAGCGGTAAAGTGGTTTGCAGACGCACAACCCGGCGTTCAAAGAGTTGGTCATCCAGAATATAGACCGACTGATTACCATTCGCCTGCTCATCGGGCGTAGTGTGCGCTACTTTCCCTTCCTGCACCGAACCATCTTCCAGTTCTACTGTCCAAGTGAGTGGCTTGTGCCAGAGGTTAGCAGGTAATGTAACCGGAATTTCTACCGTGGTGGAACGCACCGCAATGACTGGCGCAACTACACGTCGCCACGAACGGGTTTCCAAATCTTGCACGGCGTCATGGATTTCCGGCTCGGTGGTCGGGAAGCCCATCGCTTTTAACAGCGAAGCGCGGGTTTCGTCCGAGGTGATGTGCAAAGTGCCGCTATGGTCGTAATAGCTGGGCTGGATGCCTGCTAGTTCTGCCAAGCGATGCAATGAGGAGGCCGGTGTGCAATCTTCTGGATTATTCATGCGTTTGTTTTGTCAGTTTTGAGTTGTTTGTTTCAGTTCGTTTCGATTCTGTTGCGATTTGTTGGGTTTTGCATTGGTTTCTGCGATTGAAATTCTGTCGTTATCCCATCGCGTGCACTTCGTATGGCACATCGCTGGATAATTCGCTCATCAAAATTAGCGAATGCGCTTCCAGAATGCAGTTTTCTTCTGCTGTAAACCGGGTTGTGCCGCCGATAGTGCTGCCGTTCGCGGTATCGACCAGCAAGTCCCACTGCCGTCCGTACAATGCGGCGGGTAGGGTGAAAGCGGTTGGCACATCGCTGGCGTTCATCATCAGGTAGAGCGCTTGCGGTGGATGGTTGGCATCCGGTGCGGCACAGCAATGCAGTGCAAGCGCATGCCCATGCGAATCGTGCCAATGGTGTGATTCCATTTCGTGTCCCAATGGCGTGAACCAGGTGATGTCCTTGCGCACGCACCCTTCGCGGCGATGAACACCACGGAAAAACCGGGTTTGTTGGAAATGTGGGAACCGCTTGCGGATCTGGATGATCTGCTTCACAAATTCGAGGAAATTGCGGTTATCCTCCTGCGACAGTTTTGACCAATCCAGCCAACTGATTTCGTTATCCTGACAGTAGGCATTGTTATTGCCATGCTGTGTCTGACCGATTTCGTCCCCGGCGAGTAGCATCGGCACACCTTGTGAGAAGAGCAGTGTCGCCAGCATGTTGCGCTTTTGGCGTAGTCGGAGCGCGTTGATTTGTGGATTATCCGTCAATCCTTCTGCGCCATAGTTACGGCTCAGATTTTCGTTGGTGCCATCCTGATTATTTTCGAGATTTTTCTCATTGTGTTTGTGACCGTAACTGACAACATCTTGCAGTGTAAATCCATCATGCGCAGTGACGAAATTGACCGAGTTGAGCGGGGAACGTCCGTGGTAGCCGAAAATATCTTCCGAGCCGGTAATGCGCCCGCCCAGTTCGCCCAGTTTGTGCGCATCGCCACGCCAGAAGGAGCGTGCTGCATTGCGGTAATGATCGTTCCATTCCGACCAGCCTGGCGGGAAGCCGCCGACTTGATAGCCGCCTAGCCCCAAATCCCACGGTTCGGCGATCAGCTTGGTTTTTGACAAGACTGGATCTTGCTGCACAGCCGCAAGAAATGGCGCATTGGCCTGGAAACCGTGTGCTCCGCGTGCCAGCGTCACTGCAAGGTCAAAGCGGAAGCCGTCCACGCCCATCTGTGAAACCCAGTAGCGCAACGAGTCCATCACCATTTGTAACACGCGCGGATGGTCAAGGTTTAACGTGTTTCCACATCCCGCGTCGTTGTAATAGTAGCGGAGTTGTTCTGGCATCAGCCGGTAATAAATGCGGTTGTCGATCCCGCGCATGGAAAGGGTCGGGCCATGTTCGTTGCCTTCACCGGTGTGGTTGTAAACCACATCCATTAGCACTTCGATGCCAGCATTGTGGAATTTCTCCACCAGCATGCGGAATTCGCCAATCGCTGTCGGTTTGGAGAGGTAACGGGGTTCCGGCGCAAAAAAATTGAAGGGGTTGTAGCCCCAGTAATTACGCAACCCTTGCTGTACCAGATGCTGTTCATCGGCGAACGGATGAACCGGTAACAGCTCAATCGCAGTGATGCCTAATGCCTTGAGGTAGCGAATTGCTGCCGGGGCAGAAAGCCCTAAAAACTTGCCACGTTCCGCTTCCGGAATTTGCGAGTGGCGCATCGTGAAACCACGCGTGTGCAATTCGTAAATCAGCGTGTTTTTCCAAGGAGTGTGCGGATGATGACTGACGATGCCGTTTTCCGGCAATAGCACTCCTTTCGGTGTCCAGTACGCGTTGTCGGTTAGATTGGGCGTTTCGCCGCCATCCAGCTCATAGTGGGAGGAGTGGGGCAGTAATGGTCCAGAGAGTGCTTTCGCATACGGATCAATCAGCAGCTTGTAACCGTTGAAACGGTGGCCTGCCTCCGGTTCCCACGGCCCATGTACCCGATAGCCGTACTGCTGCCCGGCACGCAGATTCGGCACATAACCGTGCCAGACCTGATCGGTCTGATCCGGCAATTCCAGCCGCTGGAATTCATGTCCTGATTCGTCAAACAGACAAAGCTCGACCCGTTCTGCATGCGCAGAGAAGAGGGCGAAATTCGCCCCTTCCCGATCCAATACCGTACCCATTCGGGACGGATCGCCCGCCCCGATTTCAAACAACATTCCCACGCTTTACAACCTTCCCTGCTAGTTTCCGTGATTCGCGTCTAATTTTGCGTTTATGGCTTTGCGTTTATTTCCGCGTTATTCGCGTTCCAAAACGATACAACCCAGCGGAGGTAGGGTCAGATTGAGCGAATGCTCATGCCCATGAGAACCAATCTGGTCGCCGACAATCTTCTCGCCATTGTGGACACCGCTGCCGCCATACCCTGCATCATCAGAATTAAAGAGCGTTTTGTAGTTGCCGCCCATCGGTACACCAATGCGATAATTTTCACGGGTCGCCGGGGTGAAGTTACAAATCACAATTACGGGCTTGTCGCGGTTTTCGATACCGAAACGCATGAAAGCGATTACGCTACTTTGTGCGTCGGTGCAGTCGATCCAGCTGAAGCCGTCCCCTTCGCAATCCAGCTCGTGCAATGCCGATTTTTCGCGGTAGAGGCGGTTGAGGTCTTGCAGTGATTTTTGTACGCCCTCATGTAACCCTTTCTGCACATAGCTGTCGTCCAGCAGATGCCAGTCGAGGCTATGTTGGTAATCCCACTCTTTATGCTGGCCGAATTCGCTGCCCATGAAGAGCAACTTCTTGCCGGGATGGGTGAACTGGAACGCATAGTAGAGGCGCAAGTTCGCGAACCGTTGCCAGTCATCACCTGGCATTTTGCTAATCATGGAGCATTTGCCATGTACCACTTCATCGTGTGAAATGGGTAGAACGAAATTCTCGTGGAATGCGTAGAGCAGGCCAAACGTAATATCGTTCTGGTGATAGCTACGGTGTACTGACTCTTTGGAGATGTAACGCAAGGTATCGTTCATCCAGCCCATATTCCACTTGAAGCCAAACCCCAAACCACCAATATCGGCCGGTTGAGAAACCATCGGCCAAGCAGTCGATTCTTCCGCCACTGTGAATGCGCCCGGGAATTCAGAGTAAACCGCGTGGTTCATCCGTTTGATGAAGGCAACGGCTTCGAGGTTTTCATTGCCGCCGTAGTGGTTGGCAATCCACTGGCCTTCTTCGCGGTTGTAATCCAGATAAAGCATGGAGGCGACTGCATCGACGCGCAAACCGTCGATGTGGTATTTCTCCAGCCAGAACAGCGCATTGGCGATCAGGAAGTTGGAAACCTCGGTACGCCCGTAGTTGTAGATGCGCGTGCCCCATTCCTTGTGCATACCTTGGCGTTCATCCGCATGCTCGTAGAGGTGTGTGCCGTCAAATTCACGCAGGCCGTGACCATCTTCCGGGAAGTGTCCGCCTACCCAGTCAAGGATGATGCCGATGCCTTCCTGATGGCAGCGGTCGACAAATGTACGGAATTCATCCGGTGTGCCGTAGCGGCTGGTCGGCGCATAAATGCCGATTGGCTGGTAGCCCCATGAACCAGCGAACGGATGTTCGTTGACTGGCAGCAATTCAATGTGGGTGAAACCCATTTTCTTCACATACGGAACCAGTTCATCCGCCAACTGGCTGTAGCTGAAGTAATCATTGTCTTCTGCAGAGTTGCGCTTCCATGATCCCAAATGCACTTCGTAAATCGACATCGGGGCACGGCGGTGATGACGCTGTTGGCGGGTCTTCATCCATTCTGCATCGTTCCACTGATACTGCTCCAGATCATAGACGACCGATGCAGTTTTTGGAGGCAGCTCGCAGAGGAAGCCACAAGGATCAGTTTTCAGCGGCAACAACTGGTTTTCTGCGCCTTTGAGTTCATATTTGTAGAGCGTGCCCGCTTCCAGCCCCGGAATGAAAACTTCCCACACGCCGCAGCTTGGGTGGAAACGCATGGAGTGGCAACGTCCGTCCCAGCGGTTGAAGTCGCCGACCACGCTGACGCGTGATGCATTCGGTGCCCACACTGCAAAACAGGTTCCGCTGATGCCATCGACCGTTATCGGGTGCGCGCCCAGTTTGTCGAACATCCGATAGTGAGAACCTTCTGCAAGCAAGTAATGATCTAAGTCGCCCAAGCTAGATGAGAAACGATAGGGATCGTTAACCTCTTTTCCGGTCGGCTGAAAACGGAACCGGTATGGGAAAGTCGCGGATTCTTTGATCCGCACGGCAAACAGCCCGTCCTGATGGATGCGTTCCATCGTCCAGGATTGACCGGTTTCCGTGTGGACGACCTCTAATGATTTGTTTTTGGCAGGCCAGTACGGCTGGAAGGTACGGACGACAATATGGTGCTTGCCGTCCCGGTGCATCCCCAAGTAGGAAAACGGGTCACGGTGCTCCCCGCGGACAATCTGTTCAGCGTTGTGATCGTGCATTTTGTGATGGTGCGACAAGATATTTCTCTCCCCTTAAAAATTACAAATTAAACTGCTTTTCTCTCTGATACCAAATCTAAATATTCAATTCTTTTTTAACGGTGGTTCACATTTTGTATTTTTACCGTTTTTTTGTTGTAGGGGCGTCTTGCTATACATCCCTACGAATCTCTAAATTCTGTTCTTACAGCTATTATCGTTGTGCGTAATGAATTACGCTCCTGCGGCTCCCCTATGGATTCTAATGCAGGGCATATGTCGATACGTCCCTACGAATCCCGATTATTTCTTCAATCTAGTTCTTTTTCGTTGGTGTGCGCTTTGGCGCGGCTTTTTTCTTTGCAGGCGCTTTAGTTGCCGTTGACGTTGACCGTTTTTTGGTCGTTGTTTTTCGTGCAGTAGTTTTTTTCGGTGCTGCTTTTTTCGTCGTAGCTCTTTTCGCTGTGCTTTTCTTTTTGGTCGTTGCTTTTTTTCGGGTCGCCGTTTTGGGGGCTGTGCTTTTTTTCGGTGTAGCTTTCCGGGGCGGGGCTTTCGCGGCAGTCGCGGCGGGTTTCTGTTTTTGTGCGGAAATCTCATCCAGCAGTTGCTGTTCGGCCTGATACCAGAAATCCTGATCCTGTCCGTGCGGACATCCGGCCTGTTCCCACAGGATATAAGCGCGTTGTGCGATCTGTTCTTGCCACCGGTTTTGCATCACTTTTCTCCTCAGCGTTTTGCCTTTGTTCCCTTTCCGGGTGACAGAAAGATGAAGGGTACTTCATTTTCTGCCACGCCTACACTTAAATTTTGCGTTTTTTCAGCGTTTTTCCCTCATTAATTGATCCTTATTGATCCAGTTGAATCCTGATTTTTCCATTCATTGTTTTTATTGCACTGCTGTCCAATATCCGGATTCGGTCATTTCGAGCAGCGCGAGAAATCCACACTGTTTTGCTTGAAGATTTCTCCCCGTTCCGCGTCGAAATGACAACAATTTCTGTTGCACTGAATAGCTATTCGCTTTTTTGCCGATGCTGCAAATACAGTTCCATCAATCCGGTTGTGGAAGCATCATGCGGTTGAGTTACTTTCCCGGCTTCCAGATCGTCCTGAATGGATTTTGCCAGTTCTTTGCCCAGTTCCACACCCATCTGGTCGAAGGAGTTCATATTCCAGATCACCCCTTGTGTGAAGACTTTGTGTTCGTAGAGCGCGACCAATGCCCCTAAAGTACGCGGATCAAGACGATCCAGCATCAAGATGGAGGAGGGTGTATTGCCCGGGAAAATCTTATATGGCGTCAGCAAATCCTGATCTTCTTTCGACAAATTGCTGAGTCCGGCACGTGCCGTTGCTTCGTCTTTGCCATTCATCAATGCTTCCGCTTGCGCGAGCATGTTGGCCATCAGGCGGTCGTGGTGTGCAGGCAGGTTGTGCGCTGGTTCCAGTGTGCCGATGAAATCAATTGCGACCAACGTCGGGCTTTGGTGCAAAAACTGGAAGAATGAGTGCTGCCCGTTGGAACCCGGTTCGCCCCAAATCAGTGGCGAAGTGTCGTAATTGACGGTTTTGCCGTCACGATCGACAAACTTGCCGTTGCTCTCCATATCCATCTGTTGCAGGAAAGAGGGGAACAATTCCAGTGCAACATCGTACGGTAATACTGCGCTGCTTTCTGCGTTGAGGAAATTGCGGTTCCAAACGCCAATTAATGCCATCAATACAGGCAGGTTTTTGTCGAAATCGGCGGTGCGGAAATGTTCGTCCATCGCATGTGCGCCAGCGAGCAAGTCGCGGAAATTGTCCATGCCAATCGCCGCTGCAATCGATAATCCGACCGCAGACCAGAGTGAGTAGCGTCCGCCGACCCAATCCCAAAACGCGAAGACGTTGTTGGAGTCGATGCCGAATTTTCCGGTCGCTTCCAGATTGGTGGAAGCAGCAACAAAATGTTTCGCAATGGTTGATTCATCCCCGCCACGGCTTTTGATCTGTTCCAAAAACCAGTTGCGTGCGCTGTTGGCGTTGGTCATCGTTTCCAGTGTGGTGAAAGTTTTGGAAGCGATGATGAAGAGCGTTGTTTCCGGATCAACGGCATTCAAAATATCGTTGATTTGACGGCCATCCAGATTGGAATCAAAATGGGCGCGGATGCCCTCTTTTTGGTAGGCACTCAGCGCATGGACGACCATGTGTGGGCCGAGGTCGGAGCCACCAATGCCGATGTTGACGACATCAGTGATCGTTTTTCCAGTAAAGCCTTTCCATTCGCCGCTGTGCAGTTTGTTGCAGAACGTTTCAATCTGGTCGAGTACGGTGTGTACATCAGGTAGCACATTTTTGCCGTCGACTTCCACCGCAGTTGCATTTTTCGGGGTGCGGAGTGCAGTGTGGAGCACGGCGCGTTTTTCGGTGTGGTTGATTTTTTCGCCGGAGAACATTTTCCCGATCCATTCGGAGAGATTTGTTTCGTTGGCGAGTTGTACCAGCAGTTTGCGTGTTTCGTCGGTGAGCCGGTTTTTGGAGTAGTCGAGCAGCAGCCCTTCAAAGCGTTCGGAAAATTCGGTGAACCGTTGGGGATTAGCGGCGAACAGGTCGGCGGTTCGGGTCTCTTTATTCTGTTCGTGGTGTGCTTGCAAAGCCTGCCAAGCGGGGAGGGAAGGGCGGTTGTTTGTCGGGCTGGTCATTCTTCTTTTGGCTCCGTTCGTATCAATAAAACAGGGGGGATTGTCCATTTTCAGGCGCAATAGCTCAATCCTTTCTGCATCAATACCGGCATTTAAATTTTTGATGGTGGATGGCTGGGGTTTTCAGGCTGTTTTTTGCACTGTTTTAGTGCTTATTTTGCTTCCAGTGGGGGCAGGCCCATGCGTTCTCTGGCTTTGGGTTCTGTGACAGAAGCGGCAATTTCGTTAAACATTTCTTCAGTTAATATGCCAATTTGTGGTTTTTGATCTTCTGGTAATTCTGCGATTTGCATTTCAATCCATTCCAATGAGGAATAATCAATTGCTTCTTCAATGTAATATTCTAGTTTTTCTTGTAATATTTCTGCAGTTTTTGGGTCTATTTTTTTAGGGTTCAAACCAGAAAAATCAGCTTTTTTTCCTTTGGAGTTTTGAAAATTTATATTACATGTATTCCTGAATAGAATAATCGGTATTCTCTTTGATAGAGCAGTTTGTATTTCCTTATCAGCAGTTTGTATTCCTTGTAGTTGTGTAAAACGAAGATCTGTTCCTTGTAGCTGCGCATAACATAGATTCGCCCCTTGTAATTGTGTTTTATATAGATATGCTCCTTGTAGCTGTGCGCCACGTAAATCTACTCCTTGTAACTGAGCTTCGTGTAGAAATGCTCCCTGTAGTCCCACAGAACGCAAACTTGCTCCTTGTAGTTGTGCAGAACGAAGACTTGCTTTACGTAATTGTGCTGAATCTAGGTTTGCACCCTGTAACTGCGCATCAACTAGATTTGCCCTTTTGAGCCATGTAAAATAAAGGTTTGCTCCTTGTAGCTGAGCTTCACTTAAATCTGCTTCTTGTAGTTGCGCACGATAAAAATTTGTATCTTGTAGCTGGGCTTCACTTAAATCTGCTCCCTGTAGTTCTGCAGAATGTAAGGATGCTCTTTGTAACTGCGCTTTATTTAAATTTGCATCTTGTAATTCCGCTCTATGCAGATTTGATTCCTGTAGTTTTGCTTTATGAAAGTTTACATTCTGTAATTCTGTATTTTCAAGATTGGCTTGTTGTAGTTTTGCATTTTCAAAATTTGCTTCCTGCAACTCTGAATCTTGAAGATTTGATTGTTGCAATTTAGCTTGTGAAAAATTAGCTCTTGGAAGAACACAGCTAACTAGTTCTGCTAATCTGAAATTACGTCTAGAATAATTTTTAGGTGGTAAATAATAAAGAAGAGGTTCTAATTCTTGGCTATTTTTTTCTTCCGTTTCGCGCACCATTTCTAGCAAATTCTTATCTGCTTCAACCAATAATTCACCCTGTAAAATGATACGTGGTAAGAACCACTCTATCTTTTTCCATTCACGCGATAAAAGCGTCAGTTGTTTTAAATCTACATTTTTCTGGGTAATTGGAATAATTACTGTGATGTGATAATAAACTCCTCCATAAAGAAACAGAAAGATAAGGATTTTTGTGCTGACTTTGAAAGGTTGTATAGTTTTTTCGTTACGAAATAATCCGCGAAAAAAGAAAATCGGTGTTAAAACAGAAGCCAAAAGTAAAAAAAGATGTAAGTTTGTAATCAGCAAACTCTGGTAATCTGCAAACCGAAACCAGAACGCAAACAACACCAACGGCGCAAGCAGATACAACAACGCCATCATCGAACCATAAACCACCATCCCCACTACACTTCTGCGCTCCAGCAACGCGCTTTCGTACAACCCCCACGGCAATGCCTTCTTCACCAGAACCGGATCATCGCGCTCTGCCTCCAGCAAAAACTCGCGGTGCTTGCGGTAGGTGAAGAGCAAATTGAACTGCAACGCCACCAGAAAAACCGGCATCGACACATAAAACGCCAGCAACGGCAGCTCGATATTGAGCAGCGGCATCTCCACCCCTTGCCCCATGAAGAGCATCTTGTCGGTGGTGCCCAAAATCGCCAGCAGGTTGTAGACCGCAAACAGCACAAAAAAGAGCAGTCGGTTGCGGCTGTGGCGCAGGCTGGAGATCAGCCCTTCGTAGCGTTGCTCCGAACCTTCCTGGAACAGGGCGGAGCGGTGAGGGTTGGGGGGAAGGCCGTAGAGGGTGTCAGGTTGGTTCATGACGCGGGTGATTGAAAAGATGTACTAAAGATTCGATTTTCCTGCGGAAAAACTGATCTTGGCATAGCCTGGATTTACCGGCAAATCAGAATTTGGATATATTGAAGAGGCATAAAAAAAGGATGCCTGTCTATCAGATCAGGCATCCCTCTTTGTGCTTTTACGTAATTGAATCTTTTTAGAGGATATTACGGAAAAGGATAAATGCAGCAGAACTGATGATGCCCGCTGCTGGCAGTGTGATTACCCATGCCAGTGCAATTGGTTTCATCAAACTCCAGTTTGCATTGCGGTTCGCAATACCAATACCCAGTACCGCACCAATGAGGATGTGTGTGCTGGAAACTGGCAAGCCGAGCAGTGAAGCCAACATAACGACTGCCGCTGCGGAAAGTTCTGCGGCAAAACCTGAAGCCGGGTGAATTTTAGTCAGGTTATGGCCTACCGTCTGGATTACGTTTTTACCGATAAACCAGAGGCCTGCAATTAACGCAACACCAAAGGTAACCAGCGCAACCGTTGGAACTGCTGCGGTTGAACCTACCTCACCAGTACGCAACACATCCAGAATTGCCGCAAACGGGCCAATCGCATTCGCGATGTCGTTGGAGCCGTGGCTGAATGCGAACCCGGATGCAGTGAATACCTGCATCCAGCTGAATATCAGGAAGGTGGATTTATCCAGTGACTTGCCTTTCAATGTCTTGGCAAAAATCAGAGTGGCCATCCAGATCGTCGCGCCGACCATTGCCATGATCAAATAGTTATGCAACGTAGTCAGTCCGAGATCCATATGTTTGAGACCTTTGAACAGCAACATTGCAGAAATGATCATGCCACCCAGTGCAGCGAATAGCGGAACCCAGTTTTCCAATGCCTGGAACGCATTCACTTCGTCCTTCTTCTGCTCAATCTGGTGCATCTTCTTGTAGTAGTCGGATTCCAGATCATCCGGATGGAAGTCATCTTCCTGCACAGTTCGTGCATCACGCGCCATTGCGTTGGTATAGGATATCTGCTCCAGTTCGGCAAGGCGTTCGAACGCAGTTTTATGTGCTTTTTTGTGCGCTTTTTTCTCCTGCTTGATCGCTTTCAACTGTGCTGAGGCTTCATCGTTGTAGCGCAGAACATGCCTCTTGATCTGGGAGAAGAGGATGTAGGAGACCAGACCACCCAACACTGGAGAAAGAATCCAGGAGAATGCAATTGTGCCGATCTTGTCCCAATGGACGAGTGCAAATGCCGCATCAGAACCGTTCAGGATAACGCCCAATGTGATGGAGCTGCCCACAATACCGCCAATAATCGAGTGCGTTGTGGAAACTGGCCAGCCACGTTTGGTTGCAATCAACAACCAGAGTGCCGCTGCGATCAACGCCGCCATCATAATATAGACAAACTGCATCGGTTCGACGGTCATTTGTGAGAGATCGACAATGCCTTTGCGGATCGTCTTGGTGACTTCGCCGCCTGCAATGACTGCACCACTTACCTCAAAGACCGCTGCAACCGCCAGCGCCTGCTTAATGGATAACGTTTTGGCTCCCACGCTGGTTCCGAAGGAGTTTGCAACATCATTACCGCCGATGTTGAATGCCATGAAGACCCCAAACAGGGTCGCTAAAATGAAAATGATCGTATGGTTACCGCCGGTGTATCCCATCCCCCAGTACATGAAGTAGCCCGTCATCGCAATGAGGAGTACCCCAAAAAAGAGGTTGAGCCTTGAGATACCTTCCTGCTCCGATGCGGTAGCAGTGTTATTAGTCATATAGAGTTCTCCTAGAGAAAGATGTATATGGGTAAATCCATGGGTAAATCTGTTATCTTCATGTCAGGCAACAATTTTCTACCTTAACAAATTCAAATTACGACTTTTGTGTTACAGAAATATTTCATAATTGTTTCCATTATGTTCACCATATTGAGACCTGATTTTGCTATGGTTCTTCCACTGAAATTGAACAAATTTTCTTCAACCGGATTCTAACGAATTTTGATCCACATATTTGCACGTTTCTCATCTTTGCACGTTTCTCATCATGAATTTTGACATCCTTGGGTTAATCCTGATCGCACTGATTGTTGCCGTTATGTTTTTGCAAGCCTGGAAAAGCCATTTGGCAGCTCGCGCCAAAAAGAAGACATTTGGGGACAATGAAACGTACGAAGAGTTGGCGCATTACGAGGCAGGCTTGGAGCATCGTGCTTCAGAGATTGGTCAGGCATTGAAAGAGGCAACGGAGGAGCAACGCCTGATTTTGGAAGCAGAGCAGGAAACATTGCGTGAAAAGCGACAAGATTTATCCGCAGGATGCATGATTCGCCAGCGATTACTCAAAGAAACCGCAGAAATTTTGCAAGAGTTTAAGGGCAATGTGCCGGAAGCAGAATGGCAACATGCGCAATCAGAGCTTGCTGTTGGCACAACCAATGCAGCAGAGTATTTGCTGGATCAGGTTGCTCAAAATTCTCACTCATTGCAGGCTAAAGCTGCATTCTGGGGTGGAAAATTGGCAAAAGGCCGGATTGATTACAAGCAAGCAATAACACGGTTTGAGCAAGCAACAACGCTGGAGCCAGAAAATATCCATTTTCTGAATGAAGCGGGGAAGATGGCGTACCGTTTGCGACGCTATTCACAGGCAGAGGTATGGTTGAAGCAATGTTTGGCTCTGGAAGAAGAGCAGCATAGCAAGAGTGAGCCTTATGAGCAGGCGGTTTTGCTGAGAAATCTTGCCGGCGTGCTTGCAGCGCAAAAAAAATATGCGGAAGCTGAATCTTGCTACCAGCGTGCGCTGGAAATCTGGAAACAGAAATTTGGGGAAAATCATCCACAATTTGCGGCAGAATTACGACGTTTTGCGGCATTTTATGAGGCGCATGAAAAATTTACAGAAGCGGAGCCACTTTACCAGCAGGTGATCGAAATGCATGGGAGCCAGCTCGGGAAAAGCCATCCGCAAGTTGCGCAAGCAATGAATGATCTTGCATGTCTTTATGTTTCAATGGAGCGTTACAGGGAGGCAGAGCCGCTCTATCAGCAGGCGATGAATATCCTGAAGAAAACGCTGTCTGGTAGCCATCCAAAGGTACGGCAGATCGACAGGAATTACGAAGCAATGAAAAAGCGTAGGGCTGAAAAAAGGTAGAGTCGTTTTTGGGTTCATTTTTCGTTATCATTTTTGAGTTTTATCAAAAATATTCAACATTTCAGACATCTTTATTTCAAAATATGTTTTATTTATCGTAATTTTCTAAAATTTTATAGGGAACAAAAGGACAACAGGCAATGGCAACAGCAATCAAGGCACTTATTTTTGATGTAGATGGAACTTTGGCAGATACGGAACGGGATGGTCATCGTGTCGCCTTCAACATGGCATTTCAGGAGGCTGGGCTGGATTGGGACTGGAGTGTTGAGACCTACGGCAAACTACTCACAGTGACTGGTGGCAAAGAGCGTATCCGTTATTACATTGAAGAGTTTGGTGTACAACCACCAGCAGTAGATGATTTAGCAGAGTGGATTGCTTCATTGCATAAAATGAAAACCAAACATTTCGTCAGTTTGATGGAAGCAGGAAAAATTCCGTTGCGTACTGGCGTAAAACGTCTGTTGTTGGAGGCAAAAGAGGCAGGTCTCACTTTGGCGATTGCCACCACCACTACGCCACAAAATGTCTCCGCACTGCTCGAAAATGCGCTGGAGCCGGATTCCGAATCGTGGTTTGCGGTGATTGGTGCAGGAGATGTAGTTCCAGCGAAAAAACCGGCGCCAGATATTTACACCTACACCATGGAAAAGTTGGGTTTGAAACCGGAAGAGTGCATTGCGTTTGAAGATTCTGGCAATGGTATTCGTTCTTCGCTTGGTGCAGGGTTAAAAACAGTGATTACCGTGAATGGTTACACTGAAAAAGAGAATTTTGAAGGTGCGGCACTGGTGCTGGATCAAATGGGAGAGCCGGGTCAGCCATGTGCTGTGTTGCAGGGTGAAAAAGGGTCAAACGATTATCTGGACTTGGCTTGGTTGCAGCAATTGTAATCAGTCCTATATTCATCAGTTTTGTTATGTTTGGAGGCAGTGGCCGGTGCAATCGTGGTTTGCTGTCTCCTGAAATGGGCGAGTTTCTTATTTTAAATACTGGATAACATTAAGTAGTAGCTAGTTTGTGAGGCTGTTCACCATCATTCATCATTCATTATCCGTCTATCATTTTTCCCCTGTTGATAAAAACGTCATAATCGCGAAAGATTGCTGATCCTACTGCTTTTTTTATGGAAATTTGATAAACTAACCCGTTTTTTCTACCCACAAATTCTATCTGCAAAGACGATCCCGTCTTTGTCCTGCCTTTCAACTCTGGACGAACCTGTTTTATGAGTGATTTTGCCAAGGAGATCCTCCCGATTAACATCGAGGAGGAGATGCGCCAATCCTATCTTGCCTACGCGATGAGCGTGATTGTCGGGCGTGCATTGCCCGATGCGCGGGACGGGCTGAAACCGGTGCACCGGCGTGTCCTTTATGCGATGCACGAACTTGGCAACGACTGGAACAAACCCTACAAAAAATCGGCGCGTATCGTCGGTGATGTGATCGGTAAATACCATCCACACGGCGACACGGCTGTGTATGACACGATTGTCCGAATGGCGCAGCCGTTCTCGTTGCGCTACATGCTGGTTGATGGGCAGGGCAACTTCGGTTCAGTGGATGGCGACTCCCCGGCAGCAATGCGTTACACCGAAATCCGCATGGCGAAGGTAGCGCATGAACTAATCGCCGACCTCGAAAAAGAGACGGTCGATTTCATTCCCAACTACGATGGTAGTGAGCACGAACCAGCGATTTTCCCGACCCGTTTGCCCAATTTGCTGATTAACGGTTCCGAAGGGATCGCAGTCGGTATGGCGACGAAAATTCCACCGCATAATTTGACCGAAGTAGTCAACGCGACCATTGCATTGGTCGATGATCCAGAAACTGATCTTGCTGGACTGATGGAATATCTACCAGGGCCAGATTTCCCGACGGCTGGGTTGATCAATGGTGTGGCTGGTATTCATGCGGCATATCGCACCGGGCGGGGGCGGATTCAGATTCGCGCCAAAACGCATGTAGAAGGGGAAGAGGGCAAAAAACAGACATTGGTTGTTGATGAGCTGCCGTATCAGGTCAACAAGGCAAAATTGCTGGAACGCATTGGTGAATTGGTCAAAGAGAAACGATTGACTGGGATTTCTGCATTGCGCGATGAGTCCGACAAAGACGGCATGCGTATGATTATCGAATTGAAACGCGGCGAAATGCCGGATGTGGTGCGTAACAACCTATTCCAGCATACGTCAATGCAGGTGGTCTTCGGTATCAACATGGTTGCGCTGGTTAACGGCGAGCCGAAACTGCTCAATCTCAAACAGGTATTGGAAGTCTTTTTGCGTCACCGCCGCGAAGTGGTCACGCGCCGCACGATTTTTGAGCTGCGCAAAGCGCGCGAACGGGCACATGTGCTGGAAGGGTTAGCGATTGCGCTTTCCAATATTGATCCGATTATTGCGTTGATTAAAGCATCTGCGAGTCCGGCAGAGGCGAAGGAGAAATTGATTGCGCAGGGTTGGCCACCGGGTATTGTGATCGAAATGTTGGAGCGTGGTGATGTCGCCGATACGCGTCCGGAAAATCTCGAAGATGGTTATGGATTGGTGAATGATGAATATCATCTCTCACCGGTGCAGGCGCAGGCGATTCTCGATTTACGGCTACATCGGCTGACCGGCCTCGAGAAAGAGAAAATTCTCGAAGAGTATAAAAATCTGCTCGAAGCGATTGCTGCACTGTTGCATATTTTGCGTGATCCGGATCGACTGATGGAGGTAATCCGCGAAGAGTTGGTCGAAGTGCGCGACAAGTTTGGCGATGAGCGCCGCACAGAGATTGCGCAGAGTCAGGAAGATTTGTCGGTAGAAGATTTGATCACCGAAGAGGATGTAGTGGTAACGCTTTCGCATGGCGGCTACGCGAAAGCACAGCCAGTTTCTGATTATCGGGCGCAAAAGCGCGGTGGGCGTGGTAAATCAGCGACAGCGGTGAAGGATGAAGATTTTGTCGAGCGGCTCGTCGTTGCGAGTACGCACGATACAGTGCTTTGCTTCTCCACGCGGGGGCGGCTCTATTGGCTCAAGGTCTATCAGATTCCGCAGGCGGGGCGTTCAGCACGGGGCAAGCCGATCAACAATTTGTTGCCGCTGGAAGAGGGCGAGCGCATCACGGCATTCTTGCCGGTACGTGAATATGCGGAAGACCAGTTTGTCTTTATGGCGGCTTCGAGCGGAATTGTGAAAAAGACACGGTTGGTTGATTTCTCGCGTCCACGCACGGCAGGGATTATTGCGGTTGAGCTACGCGATGATGATGAATTGGTTGGTGTGGAACTGACGAATGGCGAAAATGATGTGATGTTGTTTGCCAGCGGTGGCAAGGCAGTGCGTTTCTCTGAGTCCGAAGTGCGCCCGATGGGGCGTGCAGCGCGTGGTGTGAAGGGGATGAAGCTGAAGGCGGGCGAGAAGATCATTTCGCTGCTGATTCCAAGTAAGCCTTATATTTTGACAGCGACCGAAAATGGGTACGGAAAACGCACATCGTTGGAGGAGTATCCAGTCAAAGGGCGTGGGATTCAGGGCGTGATTTCGATCCAGACTAGCGAACGTAACGGCGATGTGGTCGGCGTGGTGCAGGTGGAGGATCAGGAAGAAATTATGTTGATCTCTAGCCAGGGCGTATTGGTGCGGACGCGGGTTTCCGAGGTTTCCGTGCTGTCGCGTAATACGCAGGGTGTGACGTTGATTCGGGTTGGTGAGGGCGAGAAGTTGGTTGGTATTGAGCGGGTGGAAGAGAGTGAGGAAGAGATTGAGGATTCTGTGGAGGAATCAGCATGACCAATGCGGTGAATGCAGTGGTTCATCAGGCGATCCATTTGAGCGCCCTAGAGCGTGCGAATGTAGTAGAAAAGTTATTGCATAGTTTGGATTTTCCAGATCAGGCAATAGACCAAGTTTGGGCAAAAGAAACCGATGCGCGGGTTGAGGCGTATGAACGAGGGGAGATTGAATCAGTTCCAGCAGAGCAGGTTTTTGCTAAATATGCCCGTTGATAATGAATATCTCTTTTCTGAAATTGGCTGAAATGGAGTTGGATGATGCATTCCAATACTATGAATCTATTCAAATCGGGCTTGGTATCCAATTTCAGGAAGAAATCCAAAATTCACTGGCACGAATTATCAATTTCCCGGAAATGTATCAAATGATAGGAGAATATTCCCGGCGTTGTTTAGTACATAAATTTCCATACAGTGTAGTTTATCAATATAGAGATGAATTAAATGAAATTTTAGTCATTGCAATTGCGCATTTACATCGAAGGCCGGATTATTGGATTTCCAGAGAGTAAAGAAAGATAAGTTGTACAGTGTTGGCATTGTGTCAGAAAGGGATGAAAAATGGATTTGATTGATAAAATTAAAGATATTGCAGCTCGAATTCCAAGCCAGTTAGATCATATTGAAACAGAAGAAGCCACAAAAAATGCTTTTGTTATGCCGTTTATCAGTGCCTTAGGATATGATGTATTTAATCCAACAGAGGTAATTCCTGAGTTCACAGCAGATATTGGAACAAAAAAAGGTGAAAAAGTAGACTATGCAATTAAAAAAGATGATGACATTATTATTTTGATTGAGTGTAAGTGGTCTGGTGCTGATTTGCATCAAGATCATGCTTCGCAATTATATAGATATTTTTCTGCTACAGAAGCTCGTTTCGCTATTTTAACAAACGGATTGGTTTATGAATTCTATTCGGATATTGATGAGCCGAATAAAATGGATTCAAAACCATTTTTTACTTTTGATATTCTTGGTTTTCAAGACCACCAAGTCAGTGAGCTTAAAAAATTTACGAAATCCGCATTTTCTCTTGATGACATTCTGAATACAGCTAGTACTTTAAAATATGCTGGTGCTATTAAAAAGATTCTTGAAGAAGAGTTAGAGAATCCGTCTGAATCATTTGTTCGTTTTTTTGCTTCACAAATATTTGATGGTAGATTAACAAAGCCTGTTATGGAACAGTTTACAAATATTGTTAAAGAAGCACGTAAGCAGTTTGTGAACGAGAAGATTAATGAGCGCTTAAAATCAGCGTTATCCGCAAATGAGACTGAAATTTCTACAAATAACGCCTCGTCTAAAGAATTAGAAGAAGATGTAGAGGATAAGGGTAATGGCGTTGTCACAACTGAAGAAGAAATAGATAGTTATAATATTGTTAAAGCAATACTTCGTGAAGTTGTGGATGTGAAGAGAATTGCAATAAGGGATGCCAAGAGATATTGCGGTGTTTTGTTAGATGATAATAATAGAAAACCGATTTGTCGTTTTCATTTTAACTATTCTCAAAAATATATTGGCATTTTGTCGCAGAAGAAAGAAGAAAAATTTCCGATTGATTTTGTTGATGATATTTTTAAATTTTCAGACCAAATTAAATCCACAGTTGCTGAGTATGAGGGAGGTGAGTGATGGGTTTAATTTATGCACAAATCGAACTTTCCAACCCACGGAATCAGAAAATCCAATCCATCCAGGCCAAATCATTGGTGGATACAGGTTCTTTACATTTATGCATACCGGAACACTTGGCAATCCAGCTTGAGTTAGATGAACTAGAAAAACGGGAAGTGATGACCGCAGATGGAAAACAGCATTTGGTTCCCTATATGGGGCCGATCTCCTTAAAATTTAAAAACCGTGCCTGTTTTACTGGCGCATTGGTGTTTGGAAATGAAGTTTTATTAGGCGCAGTTCCAATGGAAGATATGGATGTTTTGGTTTCTCCTTCCAAACAGATGCTGATTGTCAATCCAGAAAGCCCGAATATTGCGATGTCGATTGCGAAAAGGATATGAAATGCCTTCAATTTCTTCTTTTTACGGGCTAATTGTTTATCTCTATTTTCGGGATAATAAACAGCATAAGACTCCACATATTCATGTCAAGTATCAGGAGTATGAAGTGGTTATCGAAATACCAAATGGAAATGTATTGAGTGGAAATATTCCGGCTTCGAAGATGAAATTAATTCAAGCATGGGTTGAAATTCATCAGAAAGAATTGATGGAAAACTGGGATTTGGCGGTATCTGGAAAACAACCATATAAAATTGATCCTTTGAAATAGGAAAATATTTATGAATCCGCGAGTGAGTGAAGTAAGGGCAATTGATCATTATAAGCTGGATATTATTTTTACAAATGGGGAAAAAGGTATATACGATTGTTCAGGTTTATTGGATTTCGGTGTTTTTAACGAATTAAAAGATCGGGGTTATTTTAATCAGGTATATGTGGCTGGGGGTACAGTTGCATGGCCCCATGAACAGGATATATGTCCAGATACGGTTTATTTAGATTCAGAAAAAGGTTAGAAAAATGAAACACATCGTCGAATCAGAAAAAACAATCGAACAAATTACGACTGATCTAGAAAGTGCTGCGAAAGAAAATAAATTTGGCGTTTTGCATACGTTTGATTTGCAAAAAACACTGCAATCGAAAGGGTTTGATTTTCAAAATCCATGTTTGGTTTTGGAAGTATGCAGCCCGAAAATCGCTAACGAAGTTTTGTGTGGCGATATGGGATTGAGCACCTTATTGCCTTGCCGGATTTCGATTTGGGAAGAGAGCGGAAAAACCAAAATCGGAATGGCAAGCCCCGAAAAACTGTTCGATACGTTTGCGGATTCCAAAGAGCTATCCAAATTTGCAAAAGAGGCGGAAGAGACGTTGTTGAAGATTATTGATGCAGCAAAATAGCAGTGAAGCAATACAACTGGGATTCAGAAAAGAATGAGGCGTTGAAAAAAGAGCGAGGAATTTCTTTTGAGGAAATTGTTTTCCATATTCGGAACGGGGATGAAATTGATGTTTATCCGCATCCTAATCAGCAACGTTATCCGGGGCAACGGA
Source organism: uncultured Piscirickettsiaceae bacterium (assembly GCA_964344325.1). Classification (GTDB taxonomy): domain Bacteria; phylum Pseudomonadota; class Gammaproteobacteria; genus CAYFMX01. The sequence continues at coordinate 53,544 of CAYFMX010000008.1, read as the reverse complement.
TTTCAGTTGTCGTGATTGAAAGATATGTTTATTTGGTTCCCTATGTGGAAACCAGAGAAGAGGTTTTTCTGAAAACAATTATTCCGAGTAGAAGAGCCTCTAGAAAGTATATTGGAGAATAATTGTGGATACGTATGTTTTGGATGAGGAAGAACAAGAAATTCTGGATGCGTTTGAATCTGGAAAAATGGAATCCATCCCTCATGTGGCGGAAGAAATCAGCAGACATAGACAATATGCGGCTGAAACATTGAGTCAGATTGAAGACGTGAATGTGCGTATTGCAAATCGCGATTTGATGGAAATTCAAAAGTTGGCTTTACAAGAAGGGATTCCTTATCAAAACCTGATTGAAAGTGTGCTCCATAAATTTGCGAATGGTCGATATATGGAAAAAACAGTTTTTAGTTGAAGAGAATGAAAATGAGCAGAGAACGCAATTTCAGTGCAAGGGCGGCAATGTTGCCAGCGGCAGTTATGAAAGAGATCGACATACTGATTAATTACAGGGCAGAGTTTGAGTGGCAAAACGGGTAAACTGGCGACTTGTTTCCAGCGGAATAGCAGGAATTTGTAGGGAATAGGCAGATGGGCAACGAGACGAGACTTGAGGAGATCCGGCACGAGATTGACCGGCTGGATGTGCAAATCCAGAAGTGGATCAACGAGCGAGCGGCCTTGGCGCAGGAGGTGGCACAGGTCAAACAGGCATCGCTGAAAAAGGGAGAAGAGGTCGAGTACTATCGCCCGGAGCGTGAGGCACAAGTGCTACATGGGGTGATGGAGCGCAATCATGGGCCGCTCGGCGACAAGGAGATGGCACGGCTGTTTCGGGAAATCATGTCTGCTTGTCTCGCGCTCGAAAAACCGATGATGATCGCTTTCTTGGGGCCGGAAGGGACATTTACCGAAGCGGCGGCTTATAAACATTTCGGCAATTTTGTCCTGACCCATCCGGTACATACGATTCCGGCGGTGTTTCAGGCGGTCGAGTCGGGACGTGCCAATTACGGTATTGTGCCGGTCGAAAATTCGATTGAAGGCGGCGTCAATTCGACGCTGGACGAGCTTGTTTCGTCTTCGTTGCAAATCAATGGCGAAGTGGAGTTGCGTATCCATCAACAGTTGATTGGCTGGTCGCAAGATTGGCTCGAGATCCGGCGGATTTATTCGCATCAGCAATCATTCGCGCAGTGTCGTGAGTGGCTTGCTGCCAATTTGCCAGAGGTGGAAAAAATCACCGTCACCAGCAATGCAGAAGCAGTGAAAATTGCGGCGAATGAGCCGGGCAGCGCGGCGATTGCCGGGGAACAGGCGGCTGAAATTTATGGTGTGCCGATCTTGCAGCACAATATTGAGACCGATCCCGAAAATACGACCCGTTTTCTGGTGATTGGCAAACAAGCCCCGCGTCCAAGCGGCAATGACCGTACCTCTTTGTTATTGTCGACGCGTAACCGTCCAGGGGCACTTTCTGCATTGTTGGCACCATTTTCCAATCATGGTGTTTCAATGAGCAAGATTGAATCGCGTCCGTCACATCGCGGGAATTGGGATTATCTCTTCCTTGTCGATATTGAAGGTCATGTGGAAGATGAACTTGTCGCCAAAGCATTGGAAGAATTGCAGCCAGAAACGACAATGTTCCGGATTTTGGGTTCCTATCCGAAGGCGGTTTTGTAATTTTATTTGAAAGGAAATTGCTTGCATGACGTGTGATCCACTCACCCTCGCACAATCGGGCGTACAAAAACTGCAACCCTATTTGCCTGGCAAGCCTATCTCCGATTTGGCACGGGAAATCGGTTTGCCAGAAGCGAAAATCATCAAGCTTGCCTCCAATGAGAATCCACTGGGGCCATCGCCCAAAGTAAATGAGATGGTGCAGGCGGCTTTGTGGGAACAATCTCGCTATCCAGATGGTGGGGCAGTGGAATTGCGGCGGCAGTTGGCGGTGCATCATCAATGTGACCCGGAACAAATTACGATTGGTAACGGTTCCAATGATGTGCTGGACTTAATTGCACGGGTGTTTCTCGGTGCAGGAAAATCAACCGTTTTTTCAGAGCACGCATTTGCGGTCTATCCGCTCGCAGCGCAGGCAGTGGGTGCGGAATCCATCGTTACCCCTGCGAACAATTGGGGACATGATTTGGATGCAATGCTTTCTGCGATTCGGGAAGATACAACAGTCGTTTGGGTCGCGAATCCGAATAATCCGACGGGAACGTGGATCAATCAGAATCAGTTGCATGATTTTCTCGCTAAAGCGCCAGAAAATGTGATTGTGGTAGTTGATGAGGCTTATTTTGAATTTGCTTCGGCGGCAGAAAGTGAATATCCGGACAGTTCAAAATGGTTGGATGAATTTCCAAATTTGATTGTGACGCGCACCTTTTCCAAAGCATATGGATTGGCGGGATATCGAATCGGTTATGGGGTTTCGAGCACAGAAATTACCGATTTATTGAATCGCGTGCGTGCGCCGTTTAATTCAAACACGTTGGCGCAAATTGCCGCGGTCACTGCGATGGAAGATCAGAATCATGTTGTGCGTGGTATTGAATTGAATCAAACAGAAATGAAAAAACTGGAAACAGCATTCAATCAAATGGAATTGAATTATATTCCATCGATTGGAAATTTTGTTTCAGTCGATGTCGGTCAGTCGGCAATGCCAGTTTTTGATGCCTTATTAAAAGAAGGAGTGATTGTGCGCCCGGTCGGAAATTATAAGATGCCAAACCATTTACGGGTGACAGTCGGATTGCCAGAGGAGAATGAAAAATTCCTGAATGCACTTTCGGGGATTTTAAATTCATGAGTGAATTGAAAATCAAAAAACTGGCGTTATTGGGTGTTGGGCTGATTGGCGGCTCGTTGGTGAGAGCATTGCGCGAGAAAGGGGTAATTGGCGAAGTAGTCGGTTACGGGCGCGGCGCGGAAAATCTCCAGCAGGCGGTTGAATTAGGCGTTATTGATTCTGCAGCTTCTTCGGTTGCAGAGGCGATTGAAAATGCCGATTTGGTCGTCATTGCAGTGCCATTAGGTGCAATGCGCGATCTGTTTACAGAGATTCAGGCGAATTTTGACCGTCTGGCGGACGATGCAGTGGTCACCGATGTCGGCAGCGTGAAAGGGTGTGTAGTTGACGATTTGCAGGCGGTGTTTGGGAAGATTCCGGACTGGTTTGTGCCGGGGCATCCGATTGCGGGGACGGAAAAGAGTGGGGCAGCAGCTTCGTTTGCGACGTTATATCAAAACCGTCGGGTGATTTTGACACCGTTGCCAGAAACGAAAATCGGCGCAGTGCAGAAGATCACCGAACTATGGCAAATCGCCGGGGCGGAAATCGTAGTGATGGATGTGGCGCATCATGATCGAGTGTTGGCAGCGACCAGTCATTTGCCGCATTTGTTGGCATTTGCGTTGGTTGATGTGCTGGCGCAGCAACGTGCCGCCGATGAGCCGTTCAAATATTCGGCAGGCGGGTTCCGTGATTTTACCCGCATTGCCTCGAGCGATCCGACGATGTGGCGGGATATTTCGTTGGCGAACCAGCAACCGTTGCTGGAGGTGCTTCAGCTTTTCCGCGAAGGGTTGGATGAGATGGAAAATCTGGTGCGTGAAAAAGATGGTGAACAACTGAAAGCAGTTTTTGCGCGGGCGAAGGTTGCGCGGGATGAGAATCTAGGAAATTCTTTATAGTTTTCGTAAGCTATTTTGGTAGAAGATTTATAATCTGATGAATAATATATCTAAAAATATACTAATTGTTGGGGTTAATCCTTTTGAGGATCTTGTTGGATATCAAATATTAGGTTTGTTGAATAACTCTAATCATTACAATGTATATGCAGCAGATGACTCTGAAGTTGCAGTAGCTATATTGAAAAAATTGGGAAAGGATGTAAAAAAAATATCTCATCCATTTGAGAGTTATGATGATTTTTATTGTGAAATTAAAGAAATTGTATTGAAAAACAGGATAGATTTAATTATTCCAGGGAATGATGCAAGCTTTTCTGTATTACTGAAGTTAGTTAAGGAAGATAAAGAAATATCTGAATTATGCCCTATAGTTAATGTTTATGATTTTATTACAGGATTAGGTAGGCAGGAAATTCAAGATTGGCTTGGAGATTTTTTAAATATACCAGAAAGATATCCATTTCCTAAATCTGAAAAAGAATTTTCATCTTTGGAAAAGATGGATTTTCCAATAGTTGTTAAGGGAGGATGGAAGGGTGGCCAAAAAGCCAATCATATTCATGATGTGATCTCTATTAAAGATCATTTAATGGAAAATAAAGCAAATTTACAGAAAGAATGTGATGTGTATTTGGAAAAATATATTGATGGTGAGGAATATGCCACTCTTTTTGTATTTGGGAAGAAAGGGAAGTTAATTAGTGCAATTCGTATTAAGAAGTTGGCAACAACACAATTAGGAACTACTACAGTAGCTGAAATTCAGGAGTTTGATAATCAATCTCTTATTAATAAATTAAGTTTCTATTTTGATAAGCCAGGGGTAATTGAGTTAGAGTCAAGAAAAGATCATTCTGGCACAGAATGGTTTTTTGAAGCAAATTTGCGTTTCCCAACATGGATAGGTGCATTAGATAATTATGGAGAATATTTAATTAATGAATATTTAAAGTCTTTTTTTGAGGAGAATCAAGAAATGGCTGAAATTGAATATCTTTATATAAATCAATTATTATATCGTTTGCCAGAATCTGGAATTTGTTCTTTGGAGAATTCTTTTCCACATAAAAAAGAGGAACTTTTCTGGAGTGTGAACCGAAGAGAATCTCATAATAGTTCTCCTAGTCTATTATGGCCTGCTTCTGCACCCCATCAATTTCTTAGTAAATAAATGCTTTTATTTTAAAAGAAAGAATGTAAATATTTTTTGATATATTTGGTTGTTTTAATAAATGTCTATTGTAGAAGATGATAATAACCATAGGATAGACTGGAGTAAGTACTCTATATTGGCAGAGGAATTTGGTACTCCTCTTTATATATTTTATCCTGATAAAGCTCTGCAATCTTTAAAAAACCTTCAAAATGGGCTATTAGAATGGGGTAAAGGGAGAATCGCGTATTCTATAAAAACCAATCCATTATCCGAACTTTTAAAATTATATAAATCCCAAGGGGTCCTGGCAGAAGTAGTCTCTGGATGGGAATATCAAATTGCAAGATCAGTAGGTTTTCTACCCCATCAGATTATTTTTGGTGGGCCTTGTAAAACTGCTGAAAGTATTTCACAAGCAATTGATGAGAATGTGCTTTCTATCAATATAGATTCTTATGAGGAAATTGAAATAATAACTGATCTTGTGAGGAAGAAGAAAACTATAGTAAATATTGGTTTAAGAATTGCTCATAAATTAGATTCTGGATTTACATCGCGCTTTGGTTTAGATGTAGAAACAGGAGAGTTTCAAAGAACTTTAGAGACCGTTATTAAAAATCCAAACTTGAACCTGAAATCTATTCAGACTCATCTTGGGACACAAGTAGAATCTATTGATTCTTATAAAAACTCATGTGCTTTTATGCAATCTGTTTGGAAAGATTTTAAACTTAATGAAAATGTTTTGATGGATATTGGAGGAGGATATCCATATCAGCATGATGTAGAGTTTGAGAATCAGGTATTTTCTCCAAATATTCTTTTTAATGTATTAAATAGTAATTGGACTCTGGATATAAAACCTAATATTGTGGTAGAAGCTGGACGTTATTTGGCAGCAGGTTGTTTTTCTGTATTATCAAAAGTTTTGTCATATAAAAAACGTAATAATGAACCATCTATAGTAGTTATAGATTCTGGAACAAATCACAATGTAATGGGGGCTTTTTATAATCATATATGGGATTTTCAATCAAGAAATACGCAGGAAGACTCTTATAGAATTTGTGGTCCATTATGTATGGAAGATGATGTGATGAGTGCAGAAATATACGGGAGGCCTCCTTCTGTAGGAAGTTATGTACTAATGAAGAATTCAGGAGCTTATTCATTAAGTTTATCAAGAACTTTCATACAGCCTAGACCACCCATAATAAAATATTGTATTAATGATGATTCTTGTTTGTTATTGAATGAAAGAGAGTCATTGGAGAGTTTGTATGGATTTTTAAAAAGTTCTTTGAAAAATATTTCTGCGTAAAAAATAGATAAAATGAAAATAAAGACACAAACAATTAAAAAATGGGCATTGGTAATGTTAATTGCTTTTTTGTGTTTTTTTGTTTATATTTTTTTTATTGATTCTTCAAATCCAATTAAAGATTGGTTTTTGGAGGATTTTTATAATAATTTTTCTGATTGGTTTGGGCAAGGGCTAGTAACGAGTCTTGTGGCAACTTTAATATTTACTTTAATATATCAATTTGTTTTTGGAAAAAATGAGAAAAAGCTGCATGAAAATGTAGAATATCTTTTAGGGAAGCTGCCTGATGCTATTGGTGGTGGATTTACAAAAAATTTATTTGAATACCATCCTTCTATGAGTAAGGCAATAGCTGAATATTTAAGCCAAAATGTACAGTTATCATATAAAAATAATTTTGAAAGAATTAACGTTGAGTCAGCTTATGATTCTTATCGTATAAAACGTATTGTTGAGTGGAAAGGTCAATCTTTATGGGAATTGGAATTTATAACGGAATGGGTTTGGTTTAATGATAGTGAAATGGCTAAGTATCCATTAAGAGGATTTAAGATTGTTTTATCAGCTCCAGTAGATTCTTTTTACTCTTTTTCTCGAAAATTTTCTAGAGTTTCAAGAGAAAAGGAGAAGAGAGTTGAAAAACAAGTAAAAGAGTACTATTCCAATAATAATATTATTAGATCATATATAGAAAATCCAGAAAATCCTAGTGAGAAACTTGATATTGAAGATGTTAATGAACTATTTTCTATTAAATCAATTTCTTTTGATGATGATAATGGTTTTGATAAGGAATTGTTTGTTGAATGTAAGGATGAAAAAGGTCAGTTGAAATTAAGTGAGTCATTGTTAGATATTCCTGAAGCTCTTATTTATAAAGAATTTTTATTGCATCCTGAAGTTGCAGATTATAAGCTTGAAAAAGGAAAGAAATTAGCAGTTAAATATTCTGGAGTAATCAAGCTCCCTGTTTTTAAAGAAAATGATAAGATAATAGGAAAATTAGATTATCCGCCTTCTGATATAGTCAGTAAAGAATATTCTGTCTTAATTCAATATCCAGATGTGTTGCCTTTTGGAGAAAGAGAGATGAAAATAGAAATTATGCATGATAGATCTGGATTATATGATAATTCTAATGATTTTTTGAATCTTATTGGAAGGCGCCCTAAGTTTGATTCAGGGCCTCTTAGTTTTGAAAATAGTCAGGATAGTGAAAAAGCGATGCAGTTGCATGTTAGTAATCATAGTAAAGAGCATATGCCTCTTTCAGAAAACAAACAAATGAAATGTGTTTGGAAAGCATATAGTAAAAATTAATTGAAATCTATTATGAAATTCAGCGATTTTAAAAATATTTCCGAAGTCCAAAACTAGTATCAGATCAAATACGAGGAAGATACTTTTGTTCTGGATCAGGATTTGCGAAATTGTAATTTCTCCATTATTGCGTGAGATTTATTAAGAAGCACCACAATTTATGCTCTTTCTGGATTCAGAAAAATCTTTCTTTTGATCAAACTATTATCTGGTACACCCGATTATATTTTTTCTAAGAAATCTCCACTGGGAAAAACGGTAATTAGAAATACCGATTGTGATTGTGGTGGAAGCAAAGAAAAACGATTTTGATCAAGGGTGGGCGCAATGTTTGGCGGAATTGGTCGTGGCACAGAAAATCAATCAGGATGCAAAAAGACCCGTATATGGAATTGTGACCGATGCCAATTTATGGCAGTTTGGTGGAGAATGTTTTTTACCAAAAACCTGGAAAATTACACTATTGATCATCTTTCCAAATTGTATGGCGCACTAGAATTTTTGGCGTAGTTAGTTGAACAAGAAGAAAAATAAAAAGAACAGCCAAAAATAAAAACGAACATAAAAGTTAAGAATAAAAAATAAGAATAAAACAGGAAGAATTAAAAATGCCCAATTTACAATTTCAGGCACAACCGGGCGGCAAATTGTCCGGAAAAATCCGTGTGCCGGGGGACAAATCAATCTCTCACCGTTCGATTATGCTCGGTGCGTTGGCAGAAGGAACGACCGAAGTGAGCGGTTTTCTGGAGGGGGAAGATAGTCTCGCGACGTTGAAGGCATTTCAGGATATGGGAGTAAAAATCCACCGTGACGGCAGCCGGGTGATGATTCACGGTGTGGGATTGCATGGTTTGAAAGCGGCAGACAAACCGCTGGATTTGGGCAATTCCGGCACGTCGATGCGATTACTTTCCGGATTGATGGCAGGGCAAAAATTTGATTCGGTTTTGGTCGGTGATAAATCGCTCTCTGGTCGCCCGATGAACCGCGTGGTCAAACCACTGACGACAATGGGTGCAAAAATCGGGACAGAGGAGGGCGGTACTGCGCCGCTGAAAATTTCTGGTGGACAGACGCTGGAAAATTTTCACTATGACATGCCGGTGGCGAGTGCGCAGGTGAAATCCTCTATTTTGTTGGCAGGATTGTATGCAGACGGAAAAACCTCTGTCGTTGAGCCTGCGCCGACGCGTGATCATACTGAGCGGATGCTGACCGGTTTTGGTGTGAAAGTTGAAAGTAAACCGATTGGGCAGTCGGGCGTTTCTGAAATTTCGCTTGAAGGTGGACAAAAGCTGAAAGCTGACAATATTGAGGTGCCAGCAGATATTTCTTCAGCGGCGTTTTTCCTCGTTGGTGCGTCGATTGCGGAAGGTTCCGATCTGACGCTGGAAGGGGTTGGCATTAATCCAACGCGCATCGGTGTGATCAATATTTTGCGTGAAATGGGCGCGAAGATTGAAGTGTTGAACGAGCGTGTTTCTGGCGGTGAGCCAGTTGCGGATTTGCATGTCGTTTCTGCGCCATTACGCGGGATTGAAATTCCGGTTGATCAGGTTCCGCTCGCGATTGATGAATTTCCTGTGCTGTTTGTTGCGGCAGCGTGCGCGGAAGGGGAAACGATTTTGCGTGGCGCGGAAGAGTTGCGTGTCAAGGAGAGCGACCGTATTCAGGTGATGGCGGATGGGCTGAAAATTCTCGGTGTACAGGCGGAACCGACACCCGACGGTATTCGTATTCAGGGTGGTGGAAAAATTGGTGGCGGCATGGTTGAAAGCCACGGTGACCATCGCATTTCGATGTCGTTTTCAATTGCCGGGCTACGGGCAGATGCACCAATCACGATCAACGATTGCGAAAATGTGAATACTTCATTCCCCGGTTTTGTTGATCTGGCAAAAAGCGCGGGACTGAATGTGGGGATTGTCTTCTGATGGCAAATGTCATTAATGTCATTACCGTCGATGGACCCAGCGGGGTCGGCAAAGGGACGCTGGCGTTGGCGTTGGCGAAGCGGTTAGGTTGGCATTATCTGGATAGTGGCGCGTTGTACCGGGTGTTGGGCTTGTCGGCAGAGCAAAAAAAGATCGCATTGGATGATGAGGAAAATTTGGCGCAAGAGGCAGCTAAACTGGCTGTGCGGTTTGGCGCAGACGATGCAGAGGTTGATGCAAATCTAGGTGTACGGGTCTTTCTGGAAGGTATTGAAGTGACACAGGAAATTCGTACCGAAACTGCCGGAAACCGTGCTTCCAAAGTGGCGAAATTCCCGAAAGTGCGTGAAGCGTTGCTACAACGCCAGCGTGATTTCGCGGTTGCACCGGGTGTGATCGCCGACGGGCGCGATATGGGGACGGTGGTTTTCCCTAATGCGCCGTTGAAGCTCTTTTTGACGGCTAATGCAGAGGAACGGGCAAAAAGGCGATATAACCAGTTGATCCAAAAAGGGGAGGATGCTAGCATCCCCGCCCTTCAACAAGAGATTGAAGAGCGTGACCTGCGTGATTCCCAGCGGGTGGTGGCTCCGCTTCGTCCAGCGGAGGATGCAAAAGTGCTGGATACCACTGGAATCGGCATTGATGCAGTGTTGGATACCACATTGACATGGGTCAAAGAAGCTGGAATTAAATCTCTGTAGGATAAAGAATTGGTTGTCATTTCGACGAGGAACGAGGAGAAATCTTGTTTCTCGCGATGCTTGAAATGACAGAGTTGTAGACGTGATAGATCGTAGTGATTTTAGGTGTACCCGATAGGGCAATCCTGCCGGGTATGTTTTTGAAACGGGACAACGCACCGCAAATCGGTTGCTGGATTCCCCAAACCGTTCGGATTGATGCCGGACATCTCAGGAAAATAATAATGAGCGAAAGTTTTGCCGACCTTCTGGAAGAGAGCTTCCAATCCACTGTCATGAAACCGGGCGAGCTGGTCTCCGGCACTGTTATTGACATCACTGACGAAGTAATTTTGATCAATGCAGGCCTGAAGACGGAAGCTGCAATTTCAGCAGACCAGTTCCGTAATCGGGAAGGGGAAATTGAAATTCAGGTTGGCGATTTGGTCGATGTGGCATTGGAATCCGTTGCCGATGGTTTCGGTGAAACCATTTTGTCGCGCGAAAAAGCGAAGCGTCAGGAAGCATGGAAGCGTCTGGAAGTGGCGTTGGACAACAACGATACTGTTACCGGCATGATCAGCGGCAAAGTTCGCGGTGGCTTTACGGTTGAACTGGAAGATGTCCGCGCATTCCTGCCGGGTTCGTTGGTCGATGTGCGCCCAGTACGCGATACCACTTATCTGGAAGGCAAAGAGCTTGAGTTCAAGGTGATCAAGCTGGATCAGAAGCGCAACAACGTGGTGGTTTCCCGCCGTGCGGTTGTGGAATCCGAGTACAGCGCAGAGCGCGAAGAGTTGCTCAAGACGTTGGCAGAAGGCGTTAAACTCAAAGGTGTGGTCAAGAACCTCACCGATTACGGTGCATTCATCGACTTGGGCGGCATTGACGGCCTGTTGCACATTACCGATATGGCGTGGAAACGTGTTCGCCATCCATCTGAGATCGTCAATATTGGCGAAGAAATTGAAGTACAGGTATTGCGTTTCGACCGCGACCGCAACCGCGTCTCTCTCGGCCTGAAACAGATGGGCGAAGATCCGTGGAACAACATCAATCGTCGTTACCCAGCGGGTGCGCGTGTCTTCGGTAAAGTTACGAATATCGCTGATTACGGCGCATTTGTTGAGATCGAAGATGGCGTGGAAGGTTTGGTGCACACTTCCGAAATGGATTGGACCAACAAGAATGTTCACCCATCGAAGGTGGTTTCTGTTGGCGAAGAGGTCGAAGTTATGGTACTCGACATTGATGAGGAACGCCGCCGTATCTCCTTGGGCATGAAGCAGTGCAAAGCAAACCCATGGGAGCTCTTCTCCAGTAGCCACCAGAAAGGCGACCGCATTTCCGGCAAGATCAAATCCATCACTGAGTTTGGTATCTTCATTGGTTTGGACGGCGATATTGACGGTCTGGTACACCTCTCTGATATTTCTTGGAATGAGAGCGGCGAAGAGGCAATCCGTGGCTTCAATAAGGGCGATGAGGTGGAGACAGTTGTTCTGGCGATCGACGCAGAGCGTGAGCGTATCTCCCTTGGTATGAAGCAGCTGCAGCAGGATCCATTCTCCACTTATGTAGCAGAGCATCCGAAAGGCTCTTCTGTGAAAGGTACAGTTGTTGAGGTCGATGCGCGTGGTGCCGTGCTGAAACTTTCTGAAGATGTAACGGGTTATCTGCGTGCTTCCGAGATTTCGCAGGAGCGTGTCGAAGATGCGCGTACCGTCATCAACGAAGGCGACGAGATGGAAGTGGCGATTCTGGGTGTTGACCGCAAGGCGCACAGCATCAACCTCTCTATCCGTCAGAAAGATATGTTGGAAGAGCAGCGTGCGGTTCAGGATTATCAGGAATCCACTGCGGAAGAGGCGATCCCATCTACCTTCGGCGATTTACTGAAAGGGAAGATGGATAGCTAAAGTCTGTGGGTAGTGAACGAATAGCCTGACTTTAACCCGGGCTATCTGATGGATGTGATTCTGATCAGGTAGTTCGGGCAATACAGCGAGAAACAGCCATGACAAAATCAGAATTGATTGAATCCCTCTATAACAAAATTCCTCATCTCGGCTATAGCGATGCGGAAAGCGCGGTGAAGACGGTCATTGAGAAAATGACACAGGCGTTGGGTTCGGGGGAGCGGATCGAAATCCGCGGGTTTGGCAGTTTTTCACTGCACCACCGTGAACCACGAATGGGGCGCAACCCGAAGACGGGCGAAGCGGTCGCGTTGGAAGAGAAATATGTCCCGTACTTCAAGCCAGGGAAAGAGCTGCGTGAGCGCGTTAACCAAGCCTGGCTGGATGGAAAAAGTTAACAGAGAAATTAGAAATTAACAGACAAATTCAAGTTAAAGCTTAAAACGTGTGGATGGTTTCTGGGAAACTTCCATCCCGCACAGCCTGCACATAATTTGTAATTGCTTCCGGAATGGAGGCGGCATCTTCCATAAAATTCCGGGAGAATTTCGGTGCACGGCCTGCCGTAATTCCGAGCATATCTTGTAGCACCAATACCTGCCCATCACACTGTTTGCCTGCGCCAATGCCGATCACTGGCATCTCTACCGCTTTGGCAATTTCTGCAGCTAATAGTTCTGGTACGCACTCTAGTACCAACATAGATGCGCCGGCGTTTTCCAGCGTTTCTGCATCAATAATCATCCGTTCTGCATCTTTTTCTACACGACCTTGTACTTTGTAGCCGCCGATCTGATGCACAGCTTGCGGTTGTAGCCCTAAGTGCGCGCAAACCGGGATGTTCCGACGCACCAGATTTTCCACCACTGCGGTTTGATCCTGTCCCCCCTCCAGCTTGACCATTTGTGCGCTACCTTCTTTCATCAGGCGTGCTGCATTTTCCAATGCTTGATCGACTGTTGCGTAACTCATGAATGGTAAATCAGCGACTAGGAATGACGAAGAAAGTCCGCGCTGTACAATTTTTGTGTGGTAGACGATTTCATCTACTGTTACCGGTAAAGTGGTTTCGTGTCCTTGTATCACCATGCCGAGCGAATCACCAACCAGCACAACATCAACTTCAGCGCGGTCAAGTTGCACAGCAAAACTGTAATCGTAAGCGGTTAGCATTGCGATTTTTTCGCCCGCCTGTTTCATGTTGCGTAAAGTAGAAATTGTGATTGGTTTTCTCTGTTCTGACATACGGTTGATTCTCTTGTGCTTCCGAAATAGTGGTTTATGCTGCTGTTTTAAGCCGTTCCAAACGATGTTGTTGGAAACGAGGTTTTAGATCGGCTAATTCTCCCACATTTGGGATGTGCAAATCCTGTTTTGCGATTTCCGCCAATGGAATCACGACAAATTCGCGCTCTGCAAGACCGGGATGGGGAATTGTCAATCGTTCTGATTGCATCTCCAAATCATCAAACAACAGCACGTCCAAATCCAGCGTACGCGCGCCCCAACGGATCGTGCGTACGCGTCCCTGATCATTTTCAATCGCTTGCAATATGGAAAGCAATTCCAGCGGTTGCAGTGTAGTTTTTAATTTAGCGACTGCATTGATGTAATCGGGCTGACCTTGCGGCCCCATTGGCGCGCTTCGGTAGAGGGAAGAAACTTGCTCCAATTCGCTGTGCGGAAGATTTTCCAGCGCAGCAATCGCTTGCCGGATTTGCGCAACCGGATCGTCCAGATTGCTGCCTAGACCAATGTAGGCGATATGTGGGTATTGCAAAACTTAATCTATCTTTTGGTCTATCTTTAATCGCTCATTTCATTCAATTCGGATTGGAGGTCAGGTTTGGTATCCGGTTTTTTGCGGCGGCGTGGACGGCGTTTACGCTTTTTGCTGCCACCAAGTTGATCGACCATCGTACGGCGTACGGTAGAATTGCAGTCTTGGAATTTCGTCCACCATTCTGCCAATACGTCATCAGTTTCTCCTGCCTTGACACGCAACAGCAGAAAATCATAAGCAGCACGGAAGCGAGGGTGTTCCAGTAAACGATAGGCTTGGTTGCCACGACGGCGTACAAAGCGTGGTTGTAACTCCCAGATTTCCTGCGCCATCAGTGCGAACCGTTTGGGCATGGATATGCTGGTGCGCTGATGCCGTAATATCTCTTTCCCGGCACGGTGGAGATGTACCATTTCCGGCAATTGTGGTTCCGCTTTGCTACGTTTTTCTGCACTTTTGCGTACAGGTTCCCACAGCAATGCTGCGATCAAAAACGCTGGGTTAGTCGATTTTCCATCTGCAATGCGCTGGTCGGTGTTTTGCAGGGAAGAGAGCAGCAAGCGGTATGCGGGCTGATCTTCTGTGGCTTCTTGTATCCATTCGTGCGTCAGCGGGAAGAGATACTCGAACAACCCGTAATGGCGTAATTGGTCGAACATTGCTTCTGCTTGACCGGTTTGGAACATCTTCAGAAATTCGTCATAAAGTCGCGCTTGCGGAACTTGCGCCAACAGATGGCCAAATTCGTGGATGAATGTTTCTGATTGTTCCTCAATTTGGAAGTCGAGCTTCACTGCAAAACGCACTGCCCGCAACATCCGCACTGGATCTTCGCGATAGCGCAGCTCTGAATCGCCAATCAGGCGCATTGTGGTGGCTTGTAAATCAGACGCACCGCCAGTGTAATCGACGACCGAATGGTCGGCGATGTTGAAGTAGAGCGCGTTGATAGTGAAATCGCGTCGCCACGCATCCTCTTCCAGTGTGCCGTAAATGTTGTCGCGCAAAATCATCCCCGACTCGCTTTGCGCCGATTTGATTCCTTCTGCGATGCGTCGCCCGCGTTTACCAATGTGTTGTGGTTGTTGGTCGGGGCTAGAAGCGCGGAAAGTCGCCACTTCAATAATTTCATCACGTCCGAAATAGACATGCGCCAAACGGAACCGTCGGCCAATCAAACGGCAATTGCGAAAGACGGCTTTGACCTGTTCTGGGGTCGCGTCAGTGGCGACATCAAAATCTTTTGGTGATTTGCCAAGCATCAAATCGCGGACTGCACCACCAACCAGATAAGCACCGTATCCGGCCTTGTTCAGCTTCTCCAGTACTTGTACAGCGTGCGGGCTGATTTTTTCAAGCGAAATATTGTGTTCTGAAGCAGAGATAATTGCTGGAGAATTGCCCCGCACCACATTTTTGGCGGGAGGAGAATCACGGGAGAAGAGGCGGTTAATCCAGCCTCTCTTTTCCTTGCGTTGTTTTGGGTGGTTTTTGTTCTTGCTTTTTTTGGAAAAACTCATGGCACGCCATTGTACCTGAACCCGCCGCGTGGCAGAATGAATGTTTTTTTCTAAATGCTCTCTTCGTCTAGCGGTTAGGACGCTGGCCTCTCACGCCGGTAACAGGGGTTCGATTCCCCTAGGGAGTACCATTTTAGTTTTCATCATCTTTCCTTATTCTTCCTTATCTTTCTTTTTTCTTCCTGTTTCAGTAAGATGCGCTGCATTGCAACGGACTAAGAACGAAATATTTTTCCTTTTTTTTCTATTCTCACTGCACACATTTTGCACACATTTTATGGCCTCAATCCTCCCTACTAGAAACGGCAAACGCTGGAGGGTGTTCGTGCGCAAGATGGGCGTTGTCAAAACCGAGATTTTTGACACCAAGGCCGAAGCCAAAAACTGGGCTGCTCTCACTGAGGCGCAGATACTTGAGCGCAAGTTGCGCAAGGAAGGCCAGAACCGCTCGTTTGCTGAAACACTTGAACGTTACCGCGATGAGGTTGCGGTTGATATGAAAAGCAGCCGATGGACAACAAACCGCATCAATTTCCTGCTGGAAAATCTTCCTTTTTGCCTCAAGCCGACCAATGATGTTTCTCCCGCTGATTTGGCGGATTGGCGGGATAGCCGCCTCAAAATCAATTCTCCGAGCACGGTCAACCGAGACTTCAAGCTGCTTTCTGCTATCTTCACCATTGCCGCACGCGAATGGGGATGGTGCAGCCAGAACCCGTGCAGCCAGGTTAGCCGCCCAAAGATGCCGCGCCCACGGAGCCGGATTGTGTCTGATGATGAACGAGAATTGATTCTTAATGCCCTTGGCTACAGACCCGGCATGGTTCCGGGCATGATGATTCATTATTTGGGAGCGGCTTTTCTGCTGGCGATTGAGACCGCCATGCGCAAAGGGGAGATGCTTTCCCTTCGGTGGGATGATGTTGATTTGCAGCGGCGCATCGCATTGTTGCGGGACACCAAAAATGGTGAGGATCGCCATGTTCCATTGAGCCATGCCGCGATCGTCATTCTGGAGCCGTTTCCGCACGAAGAATCGCGGGTTTTTCCAATCAACTACGGCACTTCTGATCAATACTTTCGGCGCATGCTGAAGCGGCTGGGGATCAATGATCTGCATTTTCACGACACCCGGCACACCGCCTGCACAATTCTTGCGCGAAAAATGCAGGCAGTCGATTTGGCGAAAATTACAGGTCATAAAGATTTGAATTTATTATTGAATACTTATTACAATCCAGGGATTGATCATTTGGTTTCGCTTCTGGATTAGCGGCGCGGCCTGTTTCTCATAAGCCATGCCTTCACCTCTTTAGCAGGCCAGATTTTGTGGCCTTTTCTATTGCCAAGCGGGATCACTGGAGAGGGAAACCCGACTCTTTTTGTCAGTACTTTTTGCACCGTATCGCGAGATAAGCCGGTGTATATTGCAATATCCTGAATTGTCCACATTTCTTTTTCTTCTGGACGATCCAGCTTGCGCAAGAGTTCTGCAAGCATTGCATTGGTGTCGGGTGTTATCTGCTCTGCTGCTGTATTCATTGGCTGTTCAATTCCAACAGTTCCGGTTTATTTGGTTCTTTTTCTGTTTTCTCAAAGTGATTTGCCATACCAATCATTGCCCACTGCAATTCTTCAAAGCCCACGTCTGGGTGGTGTACAAATTCATTAATATGGAAAAAGGAATACCCTGTCGGCATTAGAATTCCTTTTTCTGTTTTTGGCCTGAAATCTTTTCCACATGCCTCACAAATTCCATCGCTTATTGATGCATGGGTGCAATACCCACACTCCGGACAATAATCAAATCCGAGACCGTCTAAATCTTCCTGCTCTGCGCCGCATTTTGGGCATGTGATTTTTTCGTTCATTCGTTATTTAATTAAAATAATTCTGGTTTTTCCGGGTATATCTCATATCTACATCTGAAAGAAATTCTTTGGCATATATTGCCAGTTCCACCACATCGCCATGAGGATCAATCTCTTTTACCTTTTGCATGCACTGCAGCATATTTTCGCGCAACTCTTTGGCGGCGAATTGCGCCACTCCATACACCTCAAAGATTGCCGTATCTCTACTTTCTGTCCTTTCGTCTTGAGCACACCAGAATGTATACCAATGCCCACTCCCTCTGCCTCCAAATCGGCTATAGCTCATTTTTTGCGAATTCAATAAAAGATTTAGCAAGTACATCATCATTACCGCAAAATGATAGTTGTTCTTCTGTAAATATCCAGAAAACAGACCTCGGCTCCAAGTCTGTATTTGTCGCTTTCGGAGCTGCAGAAATTTTCAGTGTTTTATTTCTTTGATATACAATCTCAACCGTAGCATCATCCAAGCTGGTTTGAATTTTTTCCAGAAAAGAAATTACATTGATCATTTTCTATTCATTTTTTCGTTATGTTTTTTAAAAGATCAGGGGTTTCAAATATATTCCCAGCCACAGTCAAGTGCTTATCAGCACCCTGTATGCTTTCACCATCAAAATATTGGTTATATCGTGGGACGTTATCACTGGTGATATACCAGCCGTAATTATTCGGCGATAATGAATCATCAATTTGCACGTTGTCGTATAAACCATGCTTAACAACATAGTGCGTGTCATTCAGGTGCGCATACACAATATCGCCTTCGTAAATATCAACACCATTCTTATCTTTCAGCCCGGTAAACTGCATGACGAGAACAGTATTACCGCCGCTTCTGCGGACATTTACTTCATTAAAAAATGTAGCCAACCGATTCTTGCTATCCTGCTTTGGGAACATTTCACCATTAAATACATCCCATGCTCGAAACTTTATTTCTCTACCCTTGTTCACTCTCTGTTCCTTTTTCTGCTTTCTTTTGGCTGGGTGGCCTTTGTCCGGATAAGGGACAGGCTCAAATACTTCAAACAGATTGCTACTTGTAAAACGAAGCGGAGATAAGAAATCAGGATGCGTTACCGTTTATCCCTTCTGTTTATTCTTCATACTTACAAGTAATCCCTATCCACAAGACAATAAGATAATCTTCATCAACATCTGGGTGTTTTTCTCTCACTTCTTTCAGTGCTTCCGCGATTGTTGAGCATCTACCATGCGCGACAACCATTGATTTTCCAGCCAAAACAAGCGGGTGGTCGTTGTGTAAGTCTTTTACGTTTATACCCATATCTCTCTCCTGCTACTCATCAGGCTCCAGCCGCAACGCTAGAAGTGCTTGTGCTTATGGTAATAGCAGGATCATTTACCAGTTTTTCCATCTTAAAATGACTAAGCAGCGCATCAATTGGTCGATTAATTTCATTTACAAAAAGAATCGCAGCCGCAATAAGGAATTCTTCTTCTGAATCACCGTGTTCTGATTCATTGAATCCCTCAATAATAAAATCACTGAATTTGATTTTTTTCAGACAAAATACTTCATCCAGAACAAATTTAATGCGGTTATCCCATGACAGTGCAAGCTTTGAAACCACGCTGACCTGCTCAATTTGTGACTTGATGTTATCCTGTGTCACTTCCATATTGGAACAACGCATGATTGCGGGATGCTCATTCTCGTCTACGTTTTCCCTGATTTCGCATTCAAAATTGAAACTGAAATTCAGTGGCGGGTCGTTGTGATAAACCCACTTACTCATTTGACGAACCAGGCTGACTTCCAGTTCTCCAAGAGCGATTAGATGGTGTATTTTCAGACTGCCAATTGTTATCCGTAGCAAATTGGTAATATCTTCGGCTTGCTTCTGGGTTGAGGCATCAATCAGTAGTCTGCCATTTTTTCTATCCAGAATTACCCCGATCATTTTTGGGGCGCAGAGAGCTTTGGCGGTTAGTTCATCGGTTATTTTTTGTTTTATTGCTTTTCGCTCTTTTACATAAACATCCCTGTTTTCATTTTCTTCAATGCGCAGAATTTCATTTTCAAGCTCTTCCTTCACAAGCGCAGCAGGAATGCTTTTTTTATATTCCTTTGCAAAAAACAGGGAAATTCCGTTGGCGCAAAGCATGTATTTCTGTGAGTGGATAGACGGCTTGCACCATCCCAAGCTTGAGACCTCTAGAGGGCCACATTGCTTTGCTGGATATTCTTGCAGTTTGGCTTCCAGTTCTTCGTCTGAAATATCAAAGTCTTCATCAAGGGTGAATGTCGTCAGATTTTTGAATAACATTGGTTGTCTCGCTTTAAAGGTAAAAACACTGAACCGGAACAATCCCGCTTTTGTTGCACCCGTAAAACTGTTTCAGTTGTTCGATTTGAATATCTGATCTTTCCGGCATCTCTTGATGCGCGAGGAAAAATAGAGCGTTTACAGCAACCCCCAGAATCCCCACACCAGCGACACCAAATAAAGAACGAATATCCATTCGATTATTTTCCAACTTCTGTGCATCGTTTTTCGTAGTGATCATTTAGTTCATTTTTCTGGTCTTCTGGCAGTTCGGTCGCCTTGCTGATTGCCAAATCCAGATCATCTTTATCTTTTGCTTCATTCAATTCATCCATGATTTCAGCGTAGGTGAATTGCGGTTGGCTTGATTCTGTTTCTTCTTGTTCTTGTTTGGGTGTTTCTTTTTTCTTACTGTTTGCGCCAATCTTGTTTTTTACAGCATTTGTTTTACTATTTGCTGGCTTTGATTCTAGCTGCTCTTGTTTTTCTGTCTCCATTTCAAACCAATCGGTTGGTTCGCTCATTCCATCGCGCAGGCTCATATAGATTTTTTTGATCTGAACCATTTGCGCTGGAAGGATTTTGTCAAAACGGCATTGAATGCGTTTTTCTATTTGCTCTTTGGTTACATTGTATTCAGCGAATGTATCAAGCATCCCTTGTAGTGATTCCGGAGATATATCAATACTGGTTTGCAGTGTCCTTTCACACTGAGAAACAGCCTCCTCAACCACATCCCCTGGAATGATTGACAGGATGCATGAGCGCACCCGTCTGGCTCCCTGATTTGCTACCATTTCATAAATATCGCGTGGATCAGTCAGTAGTTTTGATCCTTGTCTGGTATAGCGAATATGGGGTACTTGAAAGGTAACTTCGCGCTTGGTGTTTGTTTCTACATCCCACGCAAAAGCTTGAACAGTGCTTTCTCCGTTCCTCTGATCCAGTTCCCGAATGCCAAACTGAATATTTCCCCATTGTTGGGCAATAGCTTCCGCCAACCGGATGGATGGGCCGGACACTTGCATCCCTCCTCTGGGGTATTGATACATTGCTTTTTCTGCAAGAGTTGGGCGTGCGCAAGCGTTGAGAATTCGATCCATTGCATGAATCTGATTGCGTGGACATGCCTGCGCGATCATCATTGCTGCCTGCACCTCTGCAATAACTTTTTGCTGGTCTGATTGCGCAACCGCATTTCCAGCAATGCTCGGTGCTGCTGCAGTAGTTCCAGCGAAAATATTTTTGCCTGGTTGTTCTGTTGTTGTGATTTGCTGATCTTGTTGGCTCATTGGTTTGTCCTTACTTCACTAATAATCTTCTATGTCCCGGCTTTACTTCATTAAACGAACTATGTAAATCCGGATGCTCTAATTTGAATTTTTTTTCGTTAAATTTCTTTGAATCTTTTGTTCTTTTCCAAGTGATTAACTTTTGGTTTTCTCCGTCCAATAAAACCTCGGAGTGTTCACCCATGAATTTCTTGATTTCAAATTCAAATTTGCCTTTCTCTTCTTCGAGCTTTTTGATTTGGGCGCGGGTTCCTTTTAGTTTTTCGACTGTTGATTCAATTTGAGCGGTCGCAACAATGAATTTCCCGTTGTCCATTGCGTACATAATTTCGAGATCATGATTGTTGATTGGTTCCGGCG
Organism: uncultured Piscirickettsiaceae bacterium; assembly: GCA_964344325.1. GTDB lineage: Bacteria > Pseudomonadota > Gammaproteobacteria > CAYFMX01. Next base: position 32,371 of record CAYFMX010000008.1, on the reverse strand, counting down.
GAATATCAGCAAGAACATTTTTAAACCAAAAATCATGCGCCCTTTCGATGATTGTTTCTTCCAGTTCTGAATCACGATCAAAGTTATAAATCCGATGGTCGTTGCCGCCGATTAGTACCGCCAAATCTGCTGATTGGTAATTTAAAATCGGCATGTACCAAGCAGGCTGAACCAGATAATGATCTGGCACTTCATCGGTGAATTCCGCGCCCCAGTTTCCTTTCGTCCAAGCATCTGCGGTTTTACACTCCAGAATCTTTTTCTGACCATTTACTGATCGGTCGATATTAGCCAGCATCCATTTATGATCTGGATGTCTGAATATCTGGTTTCTCTTCCTAACCTTCCAGCCTGTTTTGCGTGCATATTCTTGAGCAACAATGTCCTCAAGCACATTTCCAAAATGGACACGCGGGTTATCTGATAAATCTTCCGGTTCAACTTTTCCGGTTTTATCCAGAAATACATCCAATGGAGTTTTGTACGGATTCAAGCCAAGCACAGCACCAATATCAGAACCGCCAATTCCGGATCGTCTTTCTGTAAGCCATTCTTCGTGGCTCATTTCTATTGTGGATGTTGTGCTGCTCATCGTTCTTTCCTGAAAAATGGTGCGGGAGTCGAGATTCGAACTCGAATATTGGCAATGTCGACATATCGCTTTTCCATTTAAGCTACTCCCGCAAAAAATTCGCCCCCGGAAGGATTCGAACCTTCAATCTACTGGATAGAAGCCAGTTGCTTATCCATTTAGCTTCGGGGGCATAGTCGCCGGATGGAGACCAATCCGTCCGACTGTCCGCTTTTCGTGCTGCACCGATGGGGTATCTCTCGGTCGGATTTAGCAGCTCGGCTGTGCGCCTGTTATTTCAGGCGGCCAGTCTGGTCTTGACTAGCCTTTCCCCCGATGCTCATTGATGCATGGTCTACGCACCCATTAATTTCTTACTGTCCTATATTCTTTCCAATTCCCTCGAATTCGAGGGGTTTAAAAAATACCGTCTCTCCGGCTGTCACCACTGCGCACACTCTTGCGGTTAGAGAAAGGGTCACCAGTGCGTTCGGTGTGGGATGGAGAAATCCCTATGCGTAACCGTATTTCTGGTAATAAGCCGCCTCTTCTTTGCTGAGAAGCGGCACGCTCAATTCTTCTTCAATGTCACGCTTCGCGGTTCTACGAACAAAAGCAGTCAGAACGCGCTTGACAACCTGTTCCATAACCACACCATCAAACTGAACTGTTTTACGTCCATCTGAGCCAGTTCTGGAAAATGCGTTTTCCCATTCCGGGTCGTCGATGAATTCACTATTTACATCGTAGTCATTCATGAATTTGACCGGATTTTCTTCATATTCAGCCCAGTAACCCCGTTCTTTCTCGCGGACAGCATGCTCTATTTCCGCTTTGTCTGGCTCTGCGTAAAAGGCTTCTTCTGATGGCTGCAATTCACGCTCTGGCAAGTTCGGCTGTTGCTGCTGAAACAGCCCCATCCTGTGACTGCCGTAGTTGTCTGGTGTGTATTGATGTGTCTGCATCGCCGTTCCCCTTGGCTGTTTGTTACGATGGGGATATAATACAAAAAGTATTGTTAATGTCAATACTAAAAGTATTATTTTTTTTATCAAGCACAAAAAAACCGCTGCTGGAGCGGGTTCTAGTGAATTTATCTGACTTTTATGCTAGGTTTTATTTCATTATGTCCATATATAGCAACAAAGAGCAGGCATTATGAATTCAACAAAAATCGAATGGACAGAGCAAACATGGAACCCGGCGACAGGGTGTACAAAAGTGTCTGCGGGGTGCAAGCATTGCTATGCTGAAACAATGGCTCATCGACTACAAGCAATGGGTACTCCAGGTTACGAAAAAGGGTTTCAGGTCTCTTTGCATCCGCATCGCCTAGAGCAGCCACTCAAAAGAAAGAAGCCGACAATGTACTTCGTCAACTCTATGAGTGATCTGTTTCACGAAGAAATTCCTGATGATTATTTAGAGAAAGTATTGGGTGTGATACGGAAGACTCCGCACCATACTTACCAGATATTGACGAAACGTTCTGAACGAATGGCTGATTTTTTTCAGCATTATCCTGTGCCGAAAAATGTTTGGCTTGGGGTTACGGTTGAGAACCGGAAGTCCGGACTGCCTCGCATTGATGATTTGCGCCATATCCCAGCAGCAGTGCGGTTTTTATCTGTAGAACCATTGCTTGAAGACTTGGGTGAAATTGATTTGTCGTATATTGATTGGGTTATTGTCGGCGGGGAGTCGGGAGCAAGGGCACGCCCAATGCAGAAAGAATGGGTAGAGCCTATTCAGATTCAGTGTGAGCAGGCGGGAGCTTCTTTCTTCTTTAAGCAGTGGGGAGGGTGGGGAGCAGACGGCAAAAAGCGACCTAAAAAGGAGAATGGGCGAATCTTCAAGGGGCAGACATGGGATGCAATGCCGGCATCTGCTTACATTTGATAAGAAGGACTGATGTCCCGAGCCATTCTTTTTGCCAAGTCTTTTGCTTTACTACCCGGGTTTGAAAGAGCGAAGTACAGAGCAAAAAACGGGACATTGTTTGAATAAAGAATTGTTGGGTTATTTACTCCGCCTTCAAATATTTCTTCAAGTCGCCCCTGTATGAAGTGGGAAATATCTCTCCAATCCACAACTCTTCTTTCTTGTGAGGAGGAATTAAAAAGGTCTCCCTGTCCGGTTGGTTCGTAGAATTTTTCTCGCCATTCATTTGAGCCAAGAAAACGGTCTAGTGCAGCTTGCTTATGTTTATCAATTTTATCGGCATCATGTGGCGCGTTGCGGTAAACCCCGCTTAGTGATACCAAAAACCAGACATCAATAGCTTTGGTTTCTGCAATAAGCTGAATAACCTTCCAGTCAATATTTAGCCCATAGGGATCAAGAAAAAGGAACGCCCTGCAATCCCTCCATGATCGCTGCAAAATATCAGGCAATACCTTATTGCAGTTTTCATTATAGATATGGATTGTTTTTTCTGGGTGTTGAGCGGCTAGCGCCCTCAATTGGTCTGCACGTTCCGCATCTTCTTCCAGAAAGTAATATTCCTCAAATGGGATTTCTGTAGAAAGCGCAATGCTAGCAGACCCTTCAATAACAGTATCTTGCCCGTCTTTATGGATTTTACAAAATCCATTCCCGGCGAACGCATCAATGTAGATTTTTTTAAATGGTTGGTTTTTCAGGGCAGTTGTATAAGCAGCAAGGTATTTTTTGATAATATCCAGCTTTTTTTCTGTCCAAGTCCCGCCAAACTGATTGCTTTTTCCAATATTTCTTTTTGACATTTAGCCTTTAACCAGTCTTAGCTTCGGGGTCTTTCTGCGCGAGGAAGCTAGCCGTCTGTCGGAGCACCTCCTGTTGCTGTGTGCAGGAGTTTCGATAATCATCCAGAAGGTGGCGCTCATCTTCTCGCAGACCCTCATCGGCAAGCAGGGTTATTAGTGTCACCCCTAACGCTTTGGCGATTAACTTGGTTTGAGAGATGGACGGCTCCCTTCTTCCATTCTCCCAATGTCCTACCGTCCCTTGAGTTACATCAAGAATTTCCGCAAGAGATTCTTGAGAAAATCCGCGCATCTGCCTGTAGTGGCGAATACTCTCTCCTAAATTCATGTTTCCGATTATCTGGGAGCCGGAATCCAGAAAGAAGACTGTTTCTGTATTGTGAATACTTTTTGTATTGACCATATCTAATACTTTTTGTATTATTTCAAAACATGGAAGAGCTAATAGATTTCAGAAAAGAAAGAAACCTAAATCAGACCGAGGCAGGGAAGTTGCTTGGCATCACTCAAGGTCAAGTTGGACATATTGAGAACGGACGGCGCAGGCCGGGAATGGCCGTGATCCGTCGATTGAACGAGCTTGATCCGATGCGTTTTCCATTGGAGAAGTTGATCCAACATGAAAGCAACTCTACCCAGCCCAAACCCAAAGCGAAACGTCCACAACAAAAACAATAAATACCAAGGGGTACAAATCCAATGAGTTCAGACCTTGCAGTTTCAGATATTGAGATTCTTTGTGCTGCTGATCAGGTGCTTTCTGTGATTCAGCATGAAGTGCAGAAGTTTGGGACAGAAAAGCTTGCAGCCATGATGAAAGATGAGGGTTGCCGTGGCGAAAAAGAAATGTCTGCGGACATGCTACGCAAGAAATTGAACACCAAAAATCACAGTAAGCAGCTTAACGAAACGGAAATCTTTTTCATTCTATTTAAGCTTCCTTCAAGGAGCCGCAAGGCAATTGTTCATGCTATCGGCATGGAAGTAAATTTGGTGGTGTACGAGTTGCCGGAAACGGGTGCAATTATCGGCGACCATGCTCTTTACGAGTCCATGCTGATACCGGGGATTGAGTGGGGAAATTTCAACAAAGCATTGCGTGATGCGGAAATGAAAGATAGCCCTGTAACTGTAGCTGATATTCCTCCTGTAAAGCGTGCGTTTGGGAAATTGGCGCAGGCGTGCCTACAGCATATCGGTCGGCTGAAATTCACGGCTGAGGCTGCCTGATGGTTAGTTGCACCAATTCCGGCAGCCACCCCTTTTGTATGGCTTTGATAGGTATTAGCCGGAATTGCTCTTCGTGATGCGGCTCTCTGTCCAGATACAACCCACCAAGAACACGAGAGAAGCCATCCAGCAGTTTTTCATCAGTCTGAATTTGATGGGAACCTGCTTGGGCAATTCGCTCCTCAAGATGTTCCGTGGCCATTTCTGCACGCATGGCCTCTTCATCGCACTTTGCGCGGTGCTTGCTCTCTGGTGCGTTCCCTCTCAAACGGATCGGCATGTTCTTTTTCCGAAGGCACACTTCTTTCAGGACGATGGTATCGCCGTCTTTCACGCGGACTATATCTTCTCTTGAAAGATTCAAGGTTTCCCCACCATAGATGCAGGGGACTTCCGCAACAACCGGCGGAGAAATTAACAGGAACAACAGGATTAGTTCTTTCATAAGGGTAATTTCAATGGAAGTGCGCACCCATGATTGGCTGGATAAAAAAACATTAACTCCATATTACGGAATACAGGTTAAACATGATTCAGTTTGGATGCATTTTTCAGATTATACAGGAGTTGCGTTTCTTTATAAAAATAAAACAGATAGAGATAAAAGATTAATCTCTATATCAAGGCAGAACAACACAAGACCTGACAAGGTTTTAAAAAATAAAACTGGAACAGTTTTTATTGGGCTGTTTTATGGTTTTGGAAGAGCCGGGGAATTTAATGGGAAATAAAAAAAGCCGCTGGTTAGAGCGGCTTTTAATTGGTTAATTGCTTTGACGAGACATATAACCAAAACGAACAATCATTATATTGGAAAAATGACGAATGCACTACTACCAATTCCATGTTGGTGATTGGATTTTAGACACGAACCACCTCACTCTTGAGGAGGAGGCGGTTTATCGTCGGTTGCTAGATCATTACTACAACACAGAATCCGCTATCCCAGAAGAAACCCAGTCGGTTATTCGTAGGTTGCGACTAAGGGGTTATGAGGAACTTGTGGGTTCTATTTTGGATGAATTTTTCGTGCTTGAAGAGGATGGATGGCACAACAAAAGAGCCGATAAAGAGATTGCCGACTACAACAAAAAGGCAGAGCAGGCGCGTAATAACGGCAGGAAGGGTGGAAGACCAAAGAAAGAAAAACAACAGGTTACAGAGGAAGAAAACCCAGAAAAAACCCAGTCGGTTTCTATAGCTAACCAAGAAGAAAGCGGATCGAAAACTAACCATAAACCATTAACCAATAACCATAAACCAAATAATACCCCCCTTACCCCCCAAAGCGATGACAGCGAAAAAGATTTCCAACGATTCTGGGATGCGTTTGGTTTGAAAAAAGGCTTGAAGCCTGCGGAAAAAGCTTTTCTGAAAGCGATCAAGAAAATCTCAGTGGATGATCTGGTGATGAAAGCGAAGGTCTATCACCAGTGGTGCCAAAAAACAGAAACGCAGCAGAAGTACGCCCAAGGCTGGCTAAACGACGAACGGTGGAACGATGATCTAACCATACCTGCGCAAAAACAGCGCAAGGGAAACGGCGCAATGGATCAGCCTGACAAACTCCCGCCCGGATTCGCCAGTTGGAATGCTTACGTTGAAAAATATGCTAACTCAGGAGAATCGTGGGAACAGGCATCTATCAGGCTGAAACGACAACTACAGCAAAATAACCGATAAAAGGAAAAGAAAATGATAGACGAAATCAAAGTTGGAAATCACTTGTTCAACTTAACCCACTATGACCGCAAATATCGTAGAGGGAAAGATGTCATCGAGTTTTATACAGGCAAAGAATTTAAAGCGCGTGCGATTTTTGATTCAGAAGAAGAGCGAGAGCTTTGTTGGGAATATCTGAGCAAGAATGTTCCGAGTTACGCATGGAAAAAATAATGGGATTGATATTTGGTGGCATTCTTGAATGGCTTGGAATCGTTTTTCAGATTTTGTTTTTATCTTTTGTTATTGGGTTTGGCTTTTCTGAAGGCATGAGACTAAGTGGGCGGTTGGACGCAGATTGAGAATGGACTTACGTGACCATTTAGAGCGAGTGTATTTATAAGCGAACATAAAAGCTATGTGTTATTCATCCAGAATTAAAAAATCTCTCAAGAAATCAGAAAGAGAAAAACTTGAAACGCTAATGCTGTTTCACATTCGAGCTGAAAAACTTCCTGAGCCAGTCAGGGAGTATCGTTTTGCAAAAGAGTATGTCGGCGAAGGAAAAGGAATTCGTGAAAGATTGAGAAAAGCAGGGCTGCAAGATTGGAGATTTGATTTTGCATTCCCGGATAAATTGATCGCATTAGAGGTAGAAGGCGGCATCTATTCAAACGGTCGCCATGTTCGGGGAAAAGGTTTTGATGATGATGTCAAAAAGTATGGGGAAGCCCAGTATCTAGGATGGACAGTAATTCGCGTGACCAGCACATCTATCAATAACGGATCAGCCATCCGATGGCTGAAGAGAGCTGTTGGGCAATAGTGTTATGAAAAAAGACCATCTAAGCAGTGAGTTTGTCGAGGCTCTTGAGAACTGGGCGCAGTGGGCACGCAGGAATGATGTGGAGCGGCGGCTGGGATATGGGCAGACGCTTATCGGTCAGGCGTATATGCCCCGTAACCCCGGCGCAGAAGTTGAGCCGCCACCGGTTGCTGTGGATGATGGCAATGCGGAGAAGATGGAGCAGGCGGTGATTGCGCTGACCCGGCAGCAGCGGATCATGGGGCAGTTGATCATTGCGCAGTGGGTGTATGGGTGGTCTGTGACCCGGATTGCAAAGCACATTAAGGATAATCGGGCTAATATCCCGGTAGCGATCAGAAGCGCGGAAGAGAAGCTGGAGGCGATTTATTGGGTAGTAGAAAGATAGGGCTGCATGTGAATTTATGCGTTTTCTGTGGAGGTGGCTGGCTCACATCCGAATAAGGTAAGTGTGGGGTCTTTTATTGCAATCTCTTGGTATGCCAACATTTCCATTAAAGAGTTTTCATCTGAATATAATGAAAAGGCATTGATGTTCATTTCGTGAAGTCTAGTTAAAACTTTCTGTTTAAGATTACCTGATAAGATGAATTTACAAGTTATATCTTGTTCGTCATCTGTTGATCCGCTTAGAGCCTCTTCGTGCGAACAGTATATGTATTTTCTTGCTCCGCTATAATTTTCATCTTCTTTTATGGCGATAGTATATTGTGCTTGCTGGAGGAAATGCCTCTTATCGCTTTCTACATAGGGGCCAAGTTCTATAATATGAGGTTGTGCTGACCATGCTGACTTTGCGGAACCTATGCGATCAATAAACGAAAAAATAGCGACATCATGGTTCTCACATGCGTTTTGAAATGCAAAAAATAGTGCGACATACAATGATCTAGACCAATCAAGCAAAGGGGAAGGAAAACCGTGGTGTCTTGCATAAACCATCAATTCATAGCTTGGTGGATAGTTAGGAGCTGGTATATCACGATCTATTGTCCATTTTTTTCCAGTATAGGAAGAGATAGCAGGATGTATGGTTGCTAACAAACGATTGTAGCTTGCAAAGGAAAATTCTTTTTGAGTGTACCTTTCAAGAGTTGTTTTTAATCCCCAAGATGCATCTTTCTGACCTCTAAATAGAATTTCTGGAATAAGAGTATATTTATCCTCTCTATTTTTTTGGATCATCTCTCTGAGTAATGAGACTCTATCTTCTAACTCTTCTATAGAATTTATTCTTTTTGTGTTGATCATAAAAATTGGAGCATTAAATAATGCGAAACCTGTTACCTTGAGTTGTATGTGCTCAGACCATTTTCAAAGAAAAACATAATCGAAAAATAAAAGCAATTTTTGCATTGAAAATTAGCATTTTTGTGGTATAAATCTGCTAAATTCTGAAAGAAATTACCGAAAACGGCTTGTTGAGCAATCAGCAGGCCGTTTTTTTGTGGAAAAAATCGTTGAAAAAGGGAAAAAAATTATCGCCTAAGCGTCAACGTTTTGTTGATGAGTATGTTGTTGATTTAAATGGTACTCAAGCCGCAATCAGGGCTGGATACAGCGAGAAAACAGCAGCATCTCAAGCTGAAAGGTTGTTGAGAAATGTTGATGTTGCAGCAGAAATTGCCGAAAAACTGCAAAAAATCTCGGAAGAAACTGAGATTGATGCGAAATGGGTAAGGATTCGACTCCAAGATGAACTAGAGGCAGATGTCGCAGACCTCTATGAAGGTGACGGACTGACGATAAAGCCGGTTAATGAATGGCCTAAGATTTTTCGCACCGGATTGACTGTCGGTATTGATGTGACGACAACCAAAATTGGTGAGGACAGTCATTCGCAAATCACCAGAATCAGAATATCAGACAAAATTAAACGACTGGAACTGCTTGGTAAGCATACCGATGTGCAAGCGTTTCTAGAGAAGCGGGAGACAGAACACAAAGGTGAAGTGATCGTGCGTCGCAATCTGGACGGCGTGAAGCGAGATCAGGAAAACGAATGATTTTTGAGTTGAACTACAAGCCACCCGGCGCGGTGGCATTGCAGTTTCACAATTCTCGTGCGTTTGTCCGTGTAATTCGTGGCCCGCTCGGTTCCGGAAAAACTTTTGCAGTTTGTGCGGAGATATTTGATCTGATGTGCTGTCAGACTCCGGATCAGAACAACATCCGCCGTTCCCGTTGGGCGGCGGTGCGGAATACCTACCCTGATCTGAAAGGGACAACGATCAAAGACTGGATGACCGTGACCGGCGAAGAGGTCGGAAAACTGAAACAGGACGTACCACCAACACACTATCTGGATTTTATGCTGGAAGATGGATCGCGGGTGCTGGCAGAGATGGTATTCATTGCATTCGACATCCCGAAACATGTACGCAAGGCGCGAGGGTTGCAGCTAACCGGGGTCTGGTTCAACGAAATGAAGGAGCTGGACAAGGCGGTTGTGGATATGATGATCGGTAGAACCGGCAGGTATCCTTCCGAATCCGAAGTGCCTGGATACAGACATGGTGCGGTTGGGGATACCAACGCACCCGACGATAGCCACTGGTTGTATCAATATGCAGAGGAGAAGCCGGAAGGCGTTGATCTGTCAGAGTGGGAGTTTTTCCACCAGCCCGGAGGTGTGATTGAGGTCGATGGGAAATGGCTGGTCAATCCGGCAGCAGAAAACCGAGAAAACCTGAAACCGGATTATTACCTCAAGCAGCTATCTGGAAAAAAGGATGACTGGATCAGAGTGAATCTGGCAAACGAATATGGCCTGGTGATGGATGGAAAACCAGTGCATCCGGAATATGTCGATTCTGTCCATTGTGCCGGTGAGGTTATTCCGTTTGATCCGAACTTCCCTCTGTTTTTAGGGCTGGATTTTGGGCGTACGCCAGCAGCAGCACTGTTTCAGCAGGTGGGAATGGGTCGGTTTGTTGTGATTGACGAGTTTGTGACTGATGACTTTAGCGCAGCACAGTTTGCTCCAGAGTTAAAAGCATACATCAATGCCAACTATCCAACCGGAACGCTGGGGCGGTCGAGAGGGTGGGGCGATCCATCGGGCGACAATCGTGGACAGGCAACCGATGACACGCCAATTCGGATCATGAATGCACACGGCTTCAACATTGAGCCGTTTTTTACCAACAATCCATTGGTGCGCAGGTCAGCCGTCAGTAATCCGTTGCGACGGAACTGCATGGATGGGAGACCGTCGCTGATTGTTTCACCCAAAGCGAAGATAATCCGCAAAGGGTTGCGCGGCGGGTTTTGCTATCGACGTGTCAATGTTGCTGGTGAACGATATACAGAAATTCCAGATAAGAATGAGTTCTCCCATGTGATTGAAGGGCTGGAATATGGCTTGGGAGGATGCGGTGAAGGAAAATTGGCAATCAACGATGTTCCAAAGCCAAAACAAAAAGCACGACCAGTTGTGGTGCGACGCAAAACAGGAGTGGTGATCTAGGCATGGAGAAAATGCTGAAATTAGGCGGCGGCAATCAGATCAAGAATCGCCCAATGCTTCGCTTTGTGTCGAACAGCGAAATGGAGCAGGCAGAGAAGGAAGCCGCGCAAGCCAATCAGCCAGAAGAGCAATATGTTTCACCGTTGGTTGCGCATATTCGCCAGTGCTGGGAGATTGCCAAAGAAGCAAAACGCCCGATAGAAATGCAGATTCTGCGGGACTATCGGCAGCGCAATTCAGAATATGATCCGAGTGTTTTGGCTCAAATCCGTGAAGAAGGCGGATCTGAAATTTTCATTCCATTGACTGCGTTGAAGTGCAGTTCATTGGAAGCGTGGCTGTCTGACGTGGTGGTTCCTGCAGATGATAAAGCATGGGCATTGGAGCCAACGCCAGTTGTAGATTTGTCGCCAGAGATGGAAGCCGAAGTGCAGATGGCGATATATCAAGAAGCGTCAGAACAGATTCACGCTACGATCCAAGATCAAGGGGGAATTCCACCAGAGCAGTTTGAGTTAATTCCCGAATTGCTGGCAGACCGGATCGAAGAATTGAGCGGAGAGGCTAAAAAGCTCGAAGATAAGCAGGCGCGTGAAGCAGTCCAAAAGATGGAGCGCGTAATTGAGGATGATCTGGAAGAAGGGAAATGGACTGATGCGGTAAGCGATTCACTATATGATTTTGTCACCACCGTCGGCGGGTGTATACATGGCCCAATCCTGATGACAAAACAAAAGCTGGTTTGGAAAAAGGACGGGATGGGTCGATCCTATCCGGCTACAGAGAAAGTGATCCGTAAAGAGTACATGCGGGTCAGTCCGTTAGATTTGTACCCTTCGCCAGATGCATGCTCAGTTGATGATGGATTTCTGATCCACCACCAACGCCCAACAGTTTCTACGCTTAATGCAATGCGTGGCATTCCTGGGTTCATTGATGAAAAAATTGACGATGCAATCCGTGATTATGGTGCTGGCGGACTGAAAGAATGGATGTGGCACGATCAGGAACGGGCAGAGGTTGAGCATAAAAAGAGGACGTTTGAAAACGCAGAACGTCGCATTGATATGTTGGTGTTCAATGGCCCGGTGCTTGGGCAGATACTCAACGAGTGGGGAATGCAGGTTAATCCATTGCAGGAGTACGAGATTCAGGCATTTTTGATTGGTCGCCACTTAATCGGTGTGCGGGAAAACAAAAATCCGGGCGGGAAACGCCCCTACTCCGTCGCCAGCATGGAAAAAGTACCAGGATCATTCTGGGGTAATGGTTTGTCTCACAAGTTGTACGATATTCAACGTATGGTAAATGGTTCTGGTCGCGCTGTATCGAACGACATGGGGCTTACCTCACTGTTTCAGGTGGCAATCAATGATATTGGTCGCCTTGCAGATGGAGAGGAAATAGAAAATGTATTTCCCGGAAAAATCTGGCAGTTTGAAGGTGATGACAACGCCACAGGAAACCGCCCACCGATTAGCTTTTTCCAGCCAAAATCTAACGCCCCGATGATGATAGCGGTGATGGATAAGTATTCTGCAATGGCAGATGAGATTGTCCCAAGTTATTACAACGGAAATCCAAACGTATCCGGAGCAGGAAAAACCGCGTCAGGGCTGTCCATGTTGTTGACGCAGGCATCCAAAGTGGTGAAGCAGGCAGTAGCCAACTTTGACCGTGGCATTGTGACTAGAACCGTTGAACACACATGGCTGCTAAACATGCTCTATCACGAGGATCAGAGCATTAAAGGCGATGCGCAAGTGATGGCGCGTGGCGCGGTTGCATTGTTGGTGAAAGAGCAGCAGCAGTTACGTCGGCAGGAGTTTTTGCAGACCACGGCGAACCAGATTGATATGTCAATTATTCAGCCGCGTGGACGTGCTGCGGTGTTAAAAGAAGTGATTAAGGGGCTGGACATTCCAATTGATGATGTGATGCCTCCGCAGGAAGAAATTGACCAAATGACCGCGAACCCGCAGGACAGCACAGAACAGCAGGTTGCGGCAATTCTGCAAAAAATCGCTGGACAGATAAATGTGCCAGTTGAGCAATTGGCGGAGTTGGCAGCAGCATGATCGGCAAACCATCGGCCAAAGTTAAAGAAGCTTTGGAAAATCTGAAAAACAATCAGATGTTCAGGGTTGTGATTGATGAATGGCTAACCATAGAGGCTGAAAAAATTCGGAAGTCTCTCGAATCAGAACATGATACTGAAGCGTTGCGCAAAAAACAGGGCGCGGCGCAGGTGCTACGGAAGATTATCGAAACATAGATCGACTTATGTTGAATTATAAAAATGACATTAAGGGTGCTTTCGATACTTTGCCGGAAGACCAGAAAGAAGTGGTGATGGAAGTTGTTGCTAACTTCCACCATCGGAATGGGGAGATTCATTCAGATGGGAGTATGGGAGCCATCAAAATCACCAGTAGGCAGCTTAATGATTGCTTGGCAGCGATGATCATTCATTCAACATAACTGTCACAAAAACAGAATTTTCAAAAGGCGGAAGACCGGCAACGGCTCCGCCTTTTTTTATGGGCGCGAAGACCAGTTCGGCTGGATCGCAAAAAAACGAAGACCGGGTGATGCCGGATCGTAAGGAGAAATAAAAGCATGTCTGGTAAAGACGAAAATAAAGATCAAGAAAGGCTGCAACTTCCTAAACAGGTGCAAGACCAGCTTGATAAAGCGGAAAAACTGGAAGAAGAGCTGAGAAAAGGGAATACCGAAGAGCCAGCAAAACCGGCAGCGACTCCTGAAGAGGGTGAATTTGAAGCGAAGTATGAGCAGATGAAGCATCAATACGATGTTTTGCGGGGCAAGTACAACAAAGAAGTTCCACGCCTCAATCAGCAGATTCAAGAGTCGGGTAAAGAACTCGAAAAAGTGTCCGCGCAAGTTTCCGAACTGCAGCAGCAGTTACAGGAAGAGAGGTCAAAACAGACAGAGCAAACAACTGAATCTTTCCATGATGCAATGATTGATGGCGGGTATGCGACGAATGATCCACTTGTTAAGGAAGTGGAGAAATTGCGGAAGCAAATCAATGCAACAGCCACGGAGAACTCTGAACTCAAGCAGCAGCTTTCCAATCTTGGTCAGGATGTCGAAGTAGCGAAGAAAACGACGACAACCACAAGTATTTCACTATTCAACCAAGCAGTTTTAACCGCACACAAAGATGCGGAAGAGGTTTTGGGTAGCAATGCTAATTTCCACAAGTGGCTAGAAGAGTATGAAGGGCATTCTGGAATAACAAGATGGCAAACATGCGAAGAAGCAATGAAAAGACGGGACTCGGATACCGTGATCCGGTTGATCGACGCATGGAAAAAAGAATCGGGCGTTAAAAACCCTCCTCCAAACCAGCAAGAAAATCTAAATCCAGATATATCCCACAGCACGGTGGAAACACCTGCGGGGGAAAAACGAACCTATACCAGAAAATTCATTCATGATTTCTATCGTGACAAGGCCAACCGGACGATTTACGAGCGAATGACCGATGAAGAGGTGCAGGAGTTGGACAAGGATATTGTGCAGGCGAGCAAGGAAGGGAGGGTTGAAGGCGCTCCACAGATGTAAGGAGTCTGAATTATGGCGGTATATCCAATCGCATCCGGTGCTAGCAACGCAGATTATTCCGGTAGCTATATCCCGGAGATTTACTCCGGAAAAATTCTTGAAACCCTGTACGGTCGCACTGTGTTTGGAGACATCTCCAACACAGACTATGAGGGTGAAATTAAAAACCAAGGCGACACAGTCATTATTCGCGGTGAGGCTGACATTACGGTATCTCCTTATGAAATCGGCGACGAGATCGAGGGCGAAGATATTGATCCAAAATCAATTGAGCTAAAGATCGACAAGGGCTTTAGCTGGTCGTTCAAACTGAACGATGTTTCTCAGAAACAGATGGACTTGGATTATCCCGGAAACTGGACTCAGACCGCAGGGAAAAAAGTTCAGAAACAGATGGATGCCTTGATTCTGTCAGATATTTGGAGCGAGGCGTACTCACAAGGCACGGCAGGAGACAGCTTTGCTGGGTCAAACTTTGGATCAAACGCAGGTTTGATCAGTCAGGACATTAATCTTGGAAAGACGAATGCGCCGCTTGAAATCACCAAGAATAACGTAGTGGATGTGCTGATTGATATGCGTACAGTCCTGTCAGAGCAAAACCTCGAAGATGAGTATGAGGGAGTATGGACGGTGATTCCAACGTGGATGGCAGCATTGATCAAGAAATCCGATTTGGGTGATGCAAGCATTGCTGGTGATGGAACATCCATCCGTCGGAACGGTCGGATCGGCTCAATTGATGGAATGACGCTGTATTCAAGCAATCATGTTCACAGCGTGATTGATGATATGGCACTAACAGGAGATGCTTCTGACGATAAACGGTGTTTCTACCCGATTTTTGGCCACAAGATGGGGCTGACTTTTGCTTCACAACTGGTTCAAAATGTCGGCCCAATGCAGATGGAGAAGCATTTCGCCAAAAAATGGATGGGGCTGAATGTTTTTGGTTACAAGGTAGTGAAGCCAGAAGTGATGGGCTATGGCTACGTCACTAAGGGGTAATTGATTATGCAGAAATGGCTTATTCAAAAGAGCAACGGCGTGGTTCATCCGTTTTCCAAGACTTTGGAAAAAAATGAAAAATACCGCGTGTTTGATGGTGATTATGGAGATGCGGTAACCACAGGCAGTTACATGGCAACTCATGAAGGAAATCTTCCAACAACCGAAATGATGGATCAGATGACCGGCGTACAAGGTGAAAATTTTGTTGTGGTCAACGATAAGGAGCGCATTGTCAGCTTGATCCGTGCGCTTGATCCGAACGATATTACTGGCGATATTCCAGAATATTCAGTGGTTGCTGCTTTACTGGATGATGATGAGTCTCTTGATCCGGATGCGTTCTGCGATGTCATCATGGAAGAGTATGCGGTGCTTCCAGAAGGTATAGAAGATGATGTTTTTCGCGGGAAAGTGTTGGACACACTGATTAATCTCCTTGATCCTGAAAATGATGAGCATTGGACGCAGGCAGGGTTGCCAGAAATGGATGCAATCAAAGAGATTTCGGGGCTGCCCAACGTGTCGCGTACATTTGTGAGCGATCTGATTGATGGGTTTGACCGCGAACGGGCGTATGCGTTGCACGGGATCGAGAGATCAGAGTAGAACATCTCCTTGATGTTGTTGTTACTAGCGGCTCTTCGGGGCCGCTTTTTTTTGGATGCAGAATGAATATTGAAAAGCTGGTTAGAAAAAATCCAGAAACCATGAGACTGGTTGAGATGAACGCTTTGGATTACGCAAAAGTTTTAATTGTTTGCGGGAGTAATGGGTACAAAAAGGTGTTTAAAAAGCTAACCAAGCATGGGATTGAGATTCCAGAAGTGGGATGCGAGAGCGGCAGGACGCTTCAAAGAGAAAATATCAAAATCCGAATCATGTATGTTAAGGATAGGAATGATTTTGCAACAGCCGCCCATGAAGCCATTCATGTAGTCCACTTTATTTTTGATCACCTTGGTATTTACTCTGGAGGAGAGAACACAGAGGGGGTTGCCTATGCAGTTGATTGTATTGTTCATGAATACGAATTGTTAATGAAAGAAAATGGGTACTAAAACCGTCGGAAGTCTGATTGATAATCAGATACGCCCGTTGTTGGGTGCTGGTTCTGAAAGCCGCTGGCCTGATGCGGAATTAATCGAATGGCTGGTGGGCGGCTATCAAGAGATCGGTCTGGTTCGCCCGGATGCCTATTCAAAAACAATGGAGATGTTGTGTGCTGCAGGAACAAAGCAATCTGTTCCTGCAGGTGCATCAAGATTGTTGTCGGTTGTGCGGAACGCTCCAAACGGTTCACCGATTATCGCAATCGAAAGAAACGTGATAGATGATTTGGTTCCGGACTGGCACAGCCAAAAATTAGGGGACGAAGCGGAAAACTACATTTTTGACCCGCTTGTTCCAACAGAATTTTATCTATATCCGCCGATGAAGGCGGATAGCAAAGTAGAAGTTGCGTGCTCGTTGGATGTCCCAGGGCATCATGAAACTGTAGCAACAGCAAAATCAGAAGTAATTCACCTTCCTGATTCCTACTCAAACACACTGGTGGACTTCGTGCTGTACCGCGCATTCTCCAAACATGGTGATGCTGCGAGCCAACAGCGTGCAGTGCGTCACTACATGGCACTCAATAATGCGCTTGGACGTAAAACAACTGTGGATATGGCGGTTGCCCAAACCAAATAATCTATGAAACTGAAAGAATTGAATCGGCTGGTTTCCGTGGAGATCAGCGGCTGCCCCGCGCCTACGATTTTGAATGCGTTGAAGTTGTCGGCAATTGAGTTTTGCGAAAAAACGGGCGTATGGAAAGAACGCTTGGACGTTGGAACTGTCAGCGTTGGTGAGGATGAAATTGATCTGGATAGTGGTGAAGAAGGGGTGATCCACAATCTGCTTAGTGTGAAGCTGGATGGTCGTAATCTGCGCAAGCATAATTCCATCCCTGATGGCGAAGAATCTGGCACACCAAACAGCTATTACCAGATTTCTCCGAAAAAAATGATTTTGAACAAGAAGCCAGACAAAGAGTTATACCTGACCATTACCGCTACACTAAAACCAAAGTCGAATGCGACCAAAATCCCCAATTTTATTGGTGATGAATGGGGAGATACGATTGCGCGTGGAGCAATTGCACGGCTGAAAAAGATGTCGAAAGAGTGGGGTGATCCGATTGGAGCAAGAACGGATCGGCGCGAATTCAATACGCATGTCGGCAATGCAAAAGCGCGTGCGCTTGGGCAGGCCGGAAGAGCTTCCAGAATAAAACCGAGACCACTGGTATAGAAAAATGAGTGAGATTACAGAATTTCAGGCCAATGCAATGCTGCAGCACGCGCTGGCGGATAGCGGTAATGTTTTTGTGGGGCTGTTTACCTCTGATCCGTCGGTCAATCTGAATGGCGCAGTTGAATTTGATGGTGGCGTTTCCCGTGTTCAGGTAACAATGACAGCGACAGCAAATCCGAAAAAGTGGGCTACAACAGCTCAAGTGGCAATGCCGCGCTATGTGGATACAGGCAACCCCACAATCACAGCGACCCATTGTGCTTTTTTTGATGCGGCGACCGGCGGCAATATGAAGTTTTCCTCTGCATTGGATGTGCCTGCAGAGTTTGAAGGCACGCCGGGATATGACGGCAGCAAAGTGATTCAGTTGGATGATGTGGTTTATTTCCCGGCTGGGTATCTGTATGTGGAACTCTAGTGCGCTCAATAGCGGCCCATTGGGAGCACGCGGAGCGAACCGTCTGACACCGATTTCCGCTCCGGTATCTATTACGCCAGATGTCGGCGCAGGATCACCAATAGCCAACAAAGCGACATTTGGCGGCGCGGAACCTGTCTTGATTGCGAGCGTAGCCGCGAAACGAAATCAGATTGGATATGGCAGTGTTGATTTGGTTTGCGGGATACAGGCACAAACCAGAATAGGCCGGGTAGCTGAATCCGGTTTCTCGGTAGAAACAAATGTTTTTACTGCAGCTCTTTCGATCAGTTTTTCCGTCAAAGTACCGGAGAGCAGGCGGTGGGATGTGAGTTTTGGCAGCAGAAAGTGGGATATTGAATTACCAAGCAGGATATTTACAGTCTGATGAAAACGGTAACACAAGACCCGGATGACACTCTGGATTACCAAATGGGTCTGAGCGATCTGTTTGAAGAGTTTGACGATGAAGACTCTATCCAGACTGTTAATGTGCTTCCGGAGGGGCTGGAAAATGAGTTGAGCGTGATCCCCTCACCCAAAGGAAAAGATGCTGTCGTGGCGTGGGTATCGGGCGGTGTGGCTGGAAAAACGTATAAGGTGACGTTACGTGTGTTCACAGCATCCAGCAGAGTTAAAGATATTTCGTTCAAAGTGAAGATCAAGGAAGTGTAATGGGGATCAAGTTTGCAGACAACGCCACTACGTTTCTGGCAACGGCGGCGACGGCTGGCGACACAAGCGTTACAGTGGTTGATTCCAGTGTTTACCCGGAGCTGGCAACAGATGATTACTTTTTCCTGACCCTGCGCAACAAAGTTCCGCCCGCGATGGAAGTGGTAAAAGTGACCAGTGTGAATGCTGGCACACATACTCTTTCTTTGGATACAGCGTTGCAAAACAGCTACACCGCTCCATCGGTAACGGAATGCTATATTGATCTCAATGCTGACGCGCTGAATGCGCTTTCTGTGGAGCTGCAAGGGCGTAATGCATTTCAGGGGCAGTCCGGAAATCTTGGGGCATTCCAAACCATGCTGTCAAACGGGATAGAGGGGGACAGATTTAATTATTTTGGTGGCAATTTTGGCGGCGTAGTCATTCCATCAATTGATGATATTTTCAATATTACCGATCTCGGCTCGTCTTCCTGCAGGATAAAAAAGGGGGATGTTTGGGAAACAGTTGTTGTCAGTGGAGTAAAAAAAGCAAAGCTGGTTGGCAACAACCAAGGGCCAGAAGGAGAACAAGGTGTAATTGGGCTTATTGGTATTCAATCTGTATATGACAATGTCGCAGAGATGTACTCCTATGCAAGTGGCGAATCAGGAGTACGCGTTTTGTATTCAGGCGAACCTGTTGGCTCAACACGACCAGAATTTCTTGATGTGATCCCTCTGGTAGATGCCGGGGTTTCTGTCCAGATATTGCCCGGAGACCTGTTTGAAGAAACATTCAATGTTAATGAATACCAATTTGTAGGATCAATTCGCGGAGCCGATGGCAAAGATATGACCAGGGCAGGCTTTCCGACAAACCTTGCCGGATTGAAGACTGCGATAGAAAACGCGACCGTTCTTGATGTTTTTGAATATTGTGGATCTGAAACAGGAACTGTAAATATTACCTATGGCACGCAATATGGTTTCGACGGCATTCCTCCTAACAAAGTGCGCCAAGGACAGCTTTGGCAGGCAATCGACAATGGGTCGGGTGATAGAGTAGCCAGACTTATCGGGTCGGTGAAAGGCGAAAACGGCAGGCCGGTCTACGATTTCACTAAAAACACGACAGCAGAGATAGACGCGTTGATCCTCCCGGAAAATGCCGGGAAGTATGTGCGGTATCTGGGGGCTGATGTCGGTAGTGGTGACCGCCCCAGCCCTTCCGCAGGGCAATATTACCTAGATACATCCGGGCTAGACATCCATGCTGGTGACGTGTTCCTGATCCGGTATGAGGCTGCGGAGGACGCGGATGCGCTGAATTATATCGGCTCTGATAGAGGTGCAATCGGACCAACCGGACCAACCGGCGCAACTGGTGCAACTGGCGATGCCTATATCCACATCTCAACACCGTCAATCCTCGCTCTCAAGTCAGGCGTTCTTGCTGCTACCGCCGGAACAAGATACCTGTATAACGGGGCTGACGCAGGAACTGGAAACCGCCCTTACATCAATGAAGAGATACTCATAGCTTCTCATCTGGATAACTACCAGATAGAGAGCGGCGATGTATTTGAGACCAACGGGAATGGTGGTTGCAAATACGTTATGTACTTGCGAGGACCAACCGGACCAACTGGTTCAATCGGTACACAAGGAATCCAGGGTGAGCAGGGTGAACAGGGGCCACAAGGACCACCGGGACAACAAGGACCACCGGGACAACAAGGTGCACCGGGACAACAAGGACCACCGGGACAACAAGGACCACCGGGACAACAAGGTGCACCGGGACAACAAGGTGCACCGGGACAACAAGGTGCGCAGGGAGATCAGGGGGATACCGGCGCACCGGGAAATGATGGCGTTACCACTTTTGTCGGCGCAAGCATCAATGCAGTCACACAAAAGACCGCTGGTTTCGCGCTTGTTGTAGCTGACGAAGGCGATCTACTAAATTACACAGGGACAGCGGATGCGACTGCCACGATCCCTGATAACGCTACAGCGGCTATCGGGATTGGTAAATCCATCCATCTTGTCAATTCATCAAGCTTTGATCTAACAGTAGTTACCGCTGCCGGGGTAACGGTTACAGGAAATACTCTACTAGCTCCCGGTGCGCAGATGTCTCTCCAGAAATTAAGCGCAAATGAGTGGGTGGCGCATGGTGGTACGAAGGTGTTTGTGTATTCCATCATCAGTACGGGGTATATGAACAATGACCATACCTATACTGTAATCCCAAGCGTTACCGTTGATGGCGTTTTGAAGCGATTTCATTTGGCTTCAACCTACGGAACAATCCAAAGCATTGCCCAAGATGGCCTATCTCACGGAACCCATGCCGCTGTTTCAAATCTTGTAGATGGCGAGTCGGTAACGGTAGAGGTCACTGGCGGTCAATTATCGCTAGGGGATGCTGTTACGATGCCTATACTGATGAACCCTGGTGGCGTGGTTACTATTCAGATTGATATTGAAACGCGGGAGAACGTCTGATGCTACGCAAGCCGTACAACCACGACGATCCGCGGTTGCTGAGAACTCTGGATTTCTGTATCGACGCGAGGCTTCATTCTGATTTTTCATTATCAGGGGATGACATAACGTCATTCACTGACCCCGTAAAAGGCCGAGCATACACCCCGATAGATGCTACGAAAAAACCACAATTGCAAGAGGATTCAGATGGTCTTCCATATGTTTTGATTGACCATAATCATTATGCATTGATCAGTAATCAAATTTTGATTGATGATGCGGAGGTTTTTGTCGTTGTTGATTTAAAGACAGACACCTACAACCCGGAATTAGATAACTGTGTGTTTTCGACCGGGACAGATATTAATTACGGTCACGGGGATGATCAGTATCTAACAAGAAGAGAAGGAGATTATAAATGGGCTCCTTGGCAGCTTGCTGGAGCGGTCGGGGGAAGGCCGGTAAAATTATTTGGTACATCTGTAACATCTTCGTATCAAAAATATTTTCTGTACGCCAGACGTGAGTGGTCAAATGATTCGAGCGGCACAATCGAAGCGTTTGAGGGCAGTGTATCATCCGGGGGTGTTTCCGATGGATTTAATCAAACAAATGTTAGAACAAGCAGGAATGCCCGCTCTGCTATCGGCTGCAAGGTGCAAGATGGCAGCCCAAATGCTGCGCACTCTAAGTTTTTTGGAAGACTGAGAGCGATTTACATTTTCAATGATTTGCTTTCCGCTGATGATAGAACTAGGCAAATGAAACGCTTATCAAACGAATGGGGGCTTGGGTTATGAGGGGCGGAACGCGCCAACATAATCAAGGGTTGTCTTAAACGATCCCTCGCAAGGGTGCGGATCAAACGAAAAACAGAGGTATAAACCCGCCATAGTGCGGGTTTTTTATTGGGAGAAATTAAATTGTTTGGGTTGTCTGAAAAATGGACAAAGGTGGTTGGTGCGGCTGCACCAACCATTTTGAGCGCAATTGTTTCTGGTGGTGTTTCTATCCCGCTGGCTTTGAATGGCGTTCGTGAGGTGGCAAAGATCGCGCTGGATGAACCGGAAGCAGAGATCAAGAAAAAGCCAATGGCTGATTTGATTGACCTGATCGAACAGGTTACTCCCACGGCGAACATTCAAACCCAGCTAAAGGCGCGGGAGCATGTTTTCAAGGCCAACTACGGGGACATTCTGGAAGACCTGTTGGCAGCGCAAACCGAGCAGAAGCGGATCGCAGCGGAGGATCGTGCTGATGCGCGTGATTATGCAGAAAAAACAGGCGACAAGACTCCTCGAAACCTGATCTACATTCAGTGGTTTGTGTTGTCTGGAACGATTCTTGGCCTATTTATGTCGTCTGTTAATGAATGGGATTTGGAGATTGCCGGGACATACGAAATTTTGCTGATGATTGTCGGGCATCTGCTTGGCGAGGTTAGCAAAGGAAGCAACTATTTGTATGGAACAAACGAGAAAAGCGGCGAAAAGACGCGAATGATTGCCGGAATTGCGCAAAAAGTAGGCATTAAGGGTAAATAACGGAGAGAGAAGTGAAAACCGAACACTTGAGAGAGATTATCGAAAACGTGCTGCCAATCATGGCAGAAAAGTCCGGCAAGCCGGTGGGTGGTGAGGACGCTGTGTTGTTGTTATTGGGGACAGCGGCGATTGAATCCAGTATGGGGCATGATCGTGAAGGCCGTAGTAATGAGCGTGGGATTTTTCATGAGCTATCAGAAACACATGAGGACGCATGGAATCGGCTTGGCGAGAAATATCCAGACATGCTGAATGCGCTGCGCCACTTTATGCATCATGACTATGATCATCTGATGACAGAAGAACGGGCGGCATGGCTGCAGTTGATTGAGAATCCGCGATACGCGGTTGCGGCTGCCCGTGCCTACTACTACCTCGACCCCCATCCGTTGCCAACCACGCTGGAAGAACGCTCTGCAGTGTACAAGCGCGTTTGGAACACTGATGCCGGGGCTGCAACCGAGGAAATGTACATCGAAAAAGCCAGAAAGTTTGGCGTGGAGGGATAACGATGGTTCGTAGAGCAATGCTAGCTGGGATTGTGGTGATGGCTACTGTGGCGGCGTTCGGGGTGAAAGCGAATGGCGATATTGTTACTGAGGCCGCACAGATTCCACCCACTGCAATCGCGCCATCTTCTGCTGCGGTTGGGCTTTGTGGTCAGGTTGGTGCAGCCGTATCCCTGCCAACGATCTCTTTAAGCTTTGGCGGCACGCGCGAAGACGTGCTTGATCTGTGCAAGACACTCGCTATTGGCGAGTCTCTTGGGAGGCATGACCCATTTTTAGAGCTGGTCTGGCTGGAACAGAATCTTCCGGGCGGGCGCAGATTCTTTGCGATGGCAGGCTACAAGATGCCGAGAATGCAGAAGATCGACGGCAAGTGGTGGAATGTTTCCCCTGCAGCGAAGAACAACCAAGAAGTTGAGATGGATGAGCGGTGGAGAGAAATTCTGGGGGAAGAGGAAAATGATGATTCAAAGAATGTTTTTGACACTCTTCCTCACATTTTTAATCGCCGGTAGTGCGGTGGCAGATTGCACCCCATCAAAAACAACGATCTGTAGTTCCGCGCCCGTGGTGATGAATCCTGAGATTCTCAAGAGGGTGGTTGCTGCGTCCATTCAGAAGGCGCAAGAAACTGTGGTTGATGCTGTCCGGAACCAAACAGAGTTAGCGGTCTCCACATCTACTAGGCAGCCCCAACAGATGCCAGCCGCACCTCGTCCACAAGCAGTAGGAAATCCAAACAATCGAGGCACTGGGATAAAACCCAGGCTGGTGCAGCAGGTGCGCAGATTTCAACCAATAGAGCACGGCCTTTATCGCGGCATCGTGTTTCGCGGTGCTCATGCCCGTGCTTTGGATATGCGAGGTGTTAATCAGAGAAATGTTAACGGGAGGGGATTTCTATGGAGATAAGAAAGAGCTGGATAGCGTGGGGGTTTGCTGTCGCATTTTCTGGGGCAACCGGAACTGCGTTCTTTTTTCCTGAAACGTTCGGGCAACTGACCGCATCTGTGATTAAGAATGTGTCCGGTTTGAGCGGTGCAGCAAAAGAAGTGAAGCAGTACGCCGCTGAACAGAGAAAAGAGATTGATCAATCTCTGGGGGTGATTCGTGCCGAAAACGCAAAAATGAGCGTGGTTGTAACCGATGCTATATCCCAATCTCAAAAAGCATTATCCGAAGCTGATGCCGCAAAAAGTGAATTGCAAAATCTGCGCGACGAGATGCAGCGGATGGAGGCCAGATTAAGCAGGCAGATTGAAGATAGCAAGCCGCGTTTTGGCAGGTAGTTTTTAACAACAGAGGATGTAAAGCGATGAGTGATGAAAAAGCCAAGTTAAAGAAAAAGGTGCAAGACAAGATCAATGAGTTTGGGGCTGTTCTGGACGAGCTTAAAAAACAGGACGGAGTAGATCAGCGAGCACTTGCGCTATCCGCGACTCATGCGCAAGACGCATCTATGTGGGCGGTTCGCGGGATTTTCAACCCCGATGATTTTGCCGGCTGATAATTGGATGATTGTTGAATAATTTTCACAACAAGGAGAAGTGGAAAAATAGCAATGAATATCGAACAAATAGCAGAAATAGCAAAATTAGTGGGCGGTCAAGGTAAAGCTCAAATCTTCATTATTGGCGGCAATTCAACCACTCCAGCATGGGTGGAGGAAAAGAAGGCAGGAAAAGTCCGCATGTTGAAGGCTAGTCACGCGCCGCAGCATGTTATCAACGACAAAAAAACAGTCGTCGGTGTTCGCAACGCAGCCGCCACCACGATTGTTGTTAAGTATTTGATGTCCGGGAAAGCGAAAGAGCCTGATCTCGTTCAGATCGAAAATGAGCTGGCCTCTCGCGCATGGGAGAACCCTGTAAAAATTGTAGCTGCAATCAAAGAAAATGCGACTGAAATTGAAAAAGCCATGAATATTGACGGCATTTCTGAGCGCATGGATACCGTTCTCAAAAAGATGCAAAAACCAAAAAAGAAAGAGAATGAAATTACAATTTCTCTTTCTCAAGGTGAAGCGTCTTCGATTATTGCAGTCGCAAAAAAACTGGAAGCCGCTGGAGCAAAAGATAAAGAGGCTCACCTTCTGAAAACGTGGGGGTTGCCCAGTTTGCGAACCATCTCTGCTCCGCTTCGCGCATTTATGCGTTGTTTTGGTCAGGGGGCTGAGGCTGCAGCAGATGTGGCTGAGGATGTCGTGGAAGCTACAGGTGAAGCGGTGGCTGCGGGTGCTAACATTGTAGGAAATGTTGATGCAGCTACAGGGATTGGAATGTCATTGAGGGAGGCGATGAAGGTAGTAGCCGCTCCTGTGGCTCCGGGAGCGGAAATTCTTGGTAATTATTTTGCGACACCATTAGCTGCGCTGGAGGCTGGAGCTAGTCCGGTAGCAGTAGTTGAGTCACTGTCATCCTCGACGGGGTCAGCAGAAGATGTTTCAGCGTTTCTTGGGATGGTTAGGAGTGGGTTGGTCAGACCCACAGAAGAGCTTGCCGAGATTCTCCAAATCTACGCAGGAACATTTGAAAGAAACTTTGGTATTGATGCGGCAGAAGTGAGCGAGCTGGCAGAATCCATACTGATGGGTACGCTTGTGATCGCGTAACCGCTACGACAATTACAGCCCCGCCGAGGCGGGGCATTTCGCAACATGGCATACGGCATCACAATTTTTGGCGCAGATGGGCGAATCAATCTTGACGCGGAATCTATCACGTATGCTTTTGTTGACGAAATTGAAGTGAACTACGGGGAGTCTGGGACAAAAACATACCCCGATCTTGAGGGTTATCAAATAGAGGTTTCCCAAGTACAGGATTCAGATTTTCCCAATGATGTCGGTGATCTGGTCAACTGGACTGGTGTGGATGTTTCTATTTCATATTCTTCTAACGTTCCGCAGATTGACTACAACGCCAATCAAATTGTTGGTGATGGCGGTGTTGTTAAATTGCTGGTATTTGCCAATTAGAGAAACATCTGGTGTTTGATTTTGGGGTTGAATGGACAAACGATCAGGGGCGATACCTGATTCAAGACAAAATCCCCAACTATATGTTTGTCGGTAAGGCGCAGTTTGTTGGGAAGAGCATGTCGTATGATGATCCAATTTGTTTCAATGCTTCGCCTTATATTGATGAGGATGGAAAAAAGCATACGCGCCTTGTATTTGCGCACCATGATGACCCTGGGTGCGCTTACGATTACAGATTAATTACAGTAAGTGATTCTGGAGTTGGACGGTATCGTATCTACGCGCCATCGGTTCCGCTGGTCTTTTCCATGAATGCTTCGGTGTTGTCAGTCAGGCTTACTGGAAACCAGTCTGGCGACGGGTTTTTAGAGTACGAGATAGCAATGATCGCAGGTGGGAGTGCTGAAGAAAACGGGGGGTTTTTGGATACGCTAGAAGCGTATTGTTTTGCCAAGCCGCAGCCTTATGATCCAACAGGGTACGGGATGGTTATTTTGTCCGAAACTGGACAAACTTTATTTGATGACCGGCAAGGATGTCTAAAGATAAAAAATGGCTTCACAATTCATGATCCCGGTTTTGTAGTGGACGACAGGGTGAGTGATATTTTGGTATCTAGTCAGAATTATTCAATGATGGAGAATACTTTGGTTGAGGTTCGAGACATTGAGAAGCCAATTTTTTTGGGTTCTGACTGGATAAGGTATAGCACCAAGATGGAACCTAGAGGCCCAAGGCTTGACGGATGGTATTACAACGCACATGGAGCCGGTTGCCAGTGGTATTCAGGACATGGGTACAGTCTCCCTTGGATTACGCAAACCGGAATTTCTTCTGGATTTTCTGCGTCCGGCAGGGCTGACAACGATGATCCTATTCGTTTCGCCTTCGATCAGTCGTATGTCTCTGGGGCTGGTGAGACAATGTCGTACAGAGTCGAAAACAACTACACTCCGATTGGAAGTGATCCAAAGATCATTGCGCTAAACGTGTCCAGCAATGTTTTTATTCCCATTCTCGACGGTGCGGACTACGATTAATGGCACTTTTTTTTGAAAAAACCTTTCTTGGTCGATTGCCGAGAATTTCTCCGCGCAGATTGCCAGAAGGGTATGCGCAACTCGCTACAGACTGCAGGCTAGGGTCAGGTGCATTGGAGCCGATCCCGGATAATGAGGTTGTGCAGGCAGCAGAAACAGGGGTGCAATCCATCTATCGCTTCCCGTTTGGGAGTGGATACTGGTTTCAGTGGTTGACAGATGTTGACGTGGTTCGCTCCCCAATTCCGGGCGATACATCACATCGCACGATCTATACCGGAGACGGCATTCCCAAGGAGACCGATTCCAGTATTGCGGTTGGCTCCGCCCCTTATCCGGCAGCATGGATTGCATTAGGTATTCCTGCGCCGGTTACCGCGCCCACCGTAACGATGACGGGCGATTCAGGCGAGGTGGTTGAATCGCGGTTCTATTTCTATACCGACGTTACTGCAGGCGGAAAAGAGAGTAGGCCATCTCCGATTTCTGGTCAGGTGGATGTTAAGGAAACGCCGGGAACGATTACCCTGGACAGTTTTGCGGTTGCGCCAACCGGAAACTATGATTTGGGAACCGGGGCAAAACGGCGGATTTACCGCACATCGGGCGGAAGTGCCGGGGAATTTCTGTTTGTTGCGGAAATTGAATACACAACCACCAGTTTTGTAGATGCTGTGGAAGAAGGAGGTCTCGATTATCCCTGTCCTACAGTGGAATGGAGCACACCTCCTGACGATCTGCGCGGTCTGGTGTTGTTGCCCAATGGTTCGCTGGCTGGCTTTGTGGGGAATGAAGTCTTTTTCTCTGAACCATACAAGCCTTACGCATGGCCTGATTCGTACCGGATAACCATTGATGGACAAATTATTGCGCTGAGCGTGGTGAGTGGCGGTCTGGTGGTGCTGACCGATGGCAAGCCGACATTGATCGTTGGCTCTGATCCAGCATCAATGAGTCCGACACAGATGGAGCTATCTCAATCCTGTGCATCCAAGCGATCTGTTGCGGATGCGGGGCTGTACGCTGTGTACGCCAGCCCTGATGGGATCGTGGCTGCTTCCGGCTCGGTTTCCAAGGTGATCTCGAAGGAGATTAGCCGCCCATTTTGGCAGTCTCTAATGCCATCATCAATTCATGGTTACGTGCATGATGAAGAGTACATTGGATTTTATGAAAAAGCGGATTCAACCAAAGGCGGATTTGTTTTCGGGCTAAAGGACGGCGCATTTACCGACCTCTCTTTCTATGCAGATGGGGGCTACACTGATCTGGAAACAGACACGCTATATCTCATTGCAGGCGGGAATATCGTTGAGTACATGGGGGCTGGCACAGTTCGCCCCGCGTTGTGGCGTTCCCGTGAATTCGAATTGGGGGCAGCAGAACAGATCAATTGTGCAAAAGTCCGAACGACCACTTACCCGGTGACATTTTCTGTTTTTGACCAGACGGGAGCGCAGCTAGGCAGTGATGTGACGGTGAATAACGCTGACCCGTTCTGGTTGGAAGGATTTGCTACGCCAGAAGCGATTTCGTTTCAGGTGGCTGGCTCCAGCGTGGTTCATGCTGCCGGGATTGCATCCTCATTTGAAGAGCTGGGGCGTGTGTAGTGGCAGTTTCTGATTTTCCAGCACTGGGGAAAGTTCCTTCAGGGGCTGATCCGGAAATGCGTCGCCTGCTCTCGGCGATGAAAGAGACGATTGAGGCTCTTACAGGCAGAAACCCTCGCGGAAATATTCGCAATCAGGCGTTGACTGTGGGAGAGATGGAAACAGCCGGGATGGTTGCTGTTTCCAGAAAAGGGGAGGTCACACCAACCGCAAGCGGTGAAACACTGCCGGAAATGACCATTCCTCCCGCCCCTTCCGGTCTGACCGCAACGGCTGGTGTTAATTACATTTTGCTGCAGTGGGATCAGGTCACCTATGGCAACCACGCACATGCAGTCATTTACCGTGGTGCTGCGGATGACTTCGGGCAAGCGTTAGAGATTTCAACATCATCCGGAACCATGTTTCCTGATCCGGTCTCGCCGGGGGCTACTTACTACTATTGGGTAAAGTTTTTCTCTGACAGCAACAATTCAGGTTCGATTGCTGGGCCGGTGTTTGCACAAACAGCATCCGGCAATCAGGAGATTGCTGGTACTGCGCTGGTTGAAGGTGCGCTATCCTCGCTGTTCCGTATGGTGGACGGTCGATTATTCCTTAATGCATCGTTGATGCTGGGACACATGAGTGCCGATTCGCTGGAAGTGGTTGGTAACGGCTCCGAGTTTTGCACACTCTCTGGACACAACACACGGGAAGATTGTGAAACTGCCGGTGGACGTTGGGTAAAATCGGGGCTGAGTGCTTTTTCTGCCAATCTGGGCCATGTTACTGCGGGACGGATTGAGAGCGCAGTAACCGGAGGAAAACAGACGGTGATTGATTTGGACAATGGTACATTTCAGATCGGCGCAACTGGAAATAGCGGAATCAAGGTGACGGATGACGGAATCCGCATCTACGATGATGGTGGAAACTTGCGCGTAATTATTGGAAATCTGGGTGCGAGCTAATGAGTGCCGACAAACCACAATTGACGATTGAAGATTTCGGGCGTTTTTTTCAGGGCAATACTGAAGCGGTCAATCTGATGATTCTGCTCTACCAGACATTTCACACATGGGATGATCTGATTGATCGGGATCGTGCAGTGAGTGATCAGGAAATCAACGATGTATTTTGGGGACTGTTGTGCGAGCTGCCCCGAAATCCATTTTTTCTGATGTGGCGCGATGAACTGGTTCCGGCGATCCGTTCCGCTACGATGGATTGGCAGGGATCAGTCAGTATGGAGCGTGCAGGCAACTTTGATTCAACGGGATACGCCTATGGGCTACGCGCCTCCCCTGCAACATTAATAATCCAGATTGCCTACCTGATTGGCGGAAAAACATGGTCTGATCGGATTGCGGCGGAGGTAAGGCAAAGTGTAATCAATACAGAGACTTTTGGCGCGTATTGTGAGAATCTTGACGCAGAACAGAAAAAACGCATAGCGATGACAGGAAAAGAAAATGCCTAATGCAGTAGCAGGAGTAGGTGCGTTTGGTGTTGGTGCATCAATGTACAACTCCAGCAGAAACGCCAGATCAATGGATAAAATGACGCAGGGACAGATTGATGCAATGAACCGCAGCTCTGCGATTGCCGAAGAAAAACTGAAGATGTCGCGGGAGATGTACGACCGCTATATTGATCTTTACGCGCCGTTGGAGCAGGAAATTATCAACAATGCCGGAATGTCCGGACAGGAAATTGAAGGCAATGCACAGCAGGCCGGGAATGAGGTTGGAACCCAAATGCTCAAGTTGGGCGGTGCGCGGAAGCGCGAATTAACACGCATGGGCATTTCCCCGAATTCTGGTCGTTATAACGGTTTTGATCTATCAAGTATGGTGCGGACAGCGGTTGAAAAAGCCAGGGCCATTAACGAAACTCGCAAGAGTGGAAAACAGGCGGACTGGATGCAGAAAGCAACCGCGTTGAGTTTGGGTAAAGGGCTTCCGATGCAGGCCGCTTCCGTGGCAAATAGCGCGGGAAATACCTACAACAGCCTGGCTAGTCAATATCAGAACATGGCGAAGATGTTTGGCAATGCGGCATCCAGTGATGCGCAGTTTGGGTTGCGGCTCGGCGGTGCTGCATTGGATGCTGGCGGTGATCTTGGTCGGTTCGGTGAAAATCTTTTGAGCCTGGGGGGATCGTAAAATGGGCATGGGAATCTCAATGATGCTGGGCGGCGCAAATAAAGAGATGGACAATGCGCTTGATCGAAAAAAGCTAAGGCTTGGAAATACGGCACTGGAGCAGCAGAATGAGCACAATGCCGTGATGAATCCGATGATTCAGCAGACCAAGCAGCTTTATCTTAAAGGGATGGAGCGGAAGGACGATCTTGAAAAGCAGTTTCATGATCTGAATATCGAACAGGCTGAACTTACGTACAAGGCGAAAGGCGCAGAGCTGCATAATCGTTTTTTTGAAGCAGAGCATGAAAAAACAGGGCTGATGTATAAGGCGTGGAAGGCAGGAAATCCTGACATGGTGGTTCGCATGGCGAATGCAGACCCCGGGAATGGAATCACTACTGCGGACAAGGTTCTTCAGGACGGAGATATTCTCTACTTGATTGACAAGGCCGGACAGAAGCTTTCAAACCCTGACAATGGGGAGATTGCGGAGATTTCCCTTTCTGCGCTGGAAGAGATGTTTGGCGACAAGCCAGAGTATCATTTTCTTGCTGGTGCTGATGATCAGTACGCAATCAACAAGAGAAATCCGAATGAGCAAATCAAACTAAATACTGGCATCAAGCCCGGCGGGAAGGATGGCGGGGTTGGGTGGGGGTATAAAAAAGCGTATGAGGAAAAAACAAAAGAGCTGGATTTTCGCAAAAAGATGAAGGCCACGGGAATGGACGCGTCTGGAATGAAGCATATGTCCGCTGAGGAGTTGGCTGCAAATGATGTTGAAATCGCAAGGCTTGAGGCTGATCTCAATGACATGAATCAGCATCGAGCCAAATATGCTAACACTCCACAGCAAGAAGCCAGACTATCGCTGCCACCCAGCGATGCGCTTGATCAGAAGTATATGGATTTGGCTGAAACACAGCTAAACAGTGAACGAGGTTCTAGCACAATCGCAAATCATATGTTTGGCGGAGATGGGACACGCGGAAACGACTTCAATCCTCTCAATAATCCAAGCACGGAAGAGATTAAGGCTCTCGCTTGGGAATTGCAGGATGCTGATCATAAAGCAGCGCAGGTTCCGACAGGAAGAATGCAATTGGGTGGTGGTTCGGTGCAACCAGTACAAAGCTACACATTAACGCCTTCTTTGCAGGCAATAAAGTTTTTACGAAAAAATGACTCACCTAGTAATCGACAGCAATTTATCCAAAGATATGGAGCACTTCCAGAAGAGTTCAAATAATGCAGACAGGACAGTCAATTAAAACTTTTGGGCATGCGGATCAGTGGTGTTTGATTGAAAAAAAGCCGGTTCTGGTTAAAAGGAAGGATGGTACTGGCAGTGATCGACAATCATGGAAGATGGTCAGTGGAATGTCGTTTTCCGGTTTAAAAAAAATGATGGCCTCTGGTCGATTGTTTGAACTGCATGAATAAAGGTGGTTCGTTTGAATTTGAATATAACCCGGCTTTTGCCGGGTTTTTTTTGCGCGTTTGAAGCGGGGTTTTTATGAAAAATGTATTTGAGTGTCAGGTCTCGTGTGTTCATAAACCTTTTTCGTAAACAATTTCTGCTTCTTT
>CAYFMX010000007.1:0-77814 GCA_964344325.1 uncultured Piscirickettsiaceae bacterium | reverse complement strand
CCCTCGGGGCTGCTCACAACCGCCAAGCCTCCCGCTTTGCGGGAGCGTTATGACTAATCTAATGGGTGTACTAAATGCTATTAATACAGGAGTTATTAATGAGGGAGAGTCCGTGGTTGTATCAATTACTGGTGGATGTTGTGCCGCTATAAACGGAGAGGTTGAGCCAAACTACAAGTATTGACAATTAAATGCCAATCATTAATAGATTTCTTAGAATCATCATTGCAATGTATTGGGATGATCATGTTTCCTCACATTAAAGAGGTAAAATACCTTGAAGAATACAAGGTTCAAGTATCCTTCAACGACGGTAGAAAGGGCGTTGCAGATTTGTCTGCTGCTTTAAAAGGCGGCGTTTTTGAGTCATTGAAAGACAAACAGAATTTCTCTGCGTTAGCAGTAGATGATGAACTGGAAACCATTGTCTGGCCGAATGGTGCTGATCTGGCTCCTGAATATATTTATTTTCAGGCATTTAAAGATGATCCTGCACTCCAGGGACAATTTAAGCAGTGGGGTTATATCACCTAACTGAAGCAGCACAATCATAAAACAACTGGCACAAGCCCCTGTGAGCAAAAGCTTTCAGGGGCTTTTTCATGCCAGAGAGAAACAGAAAATGAATAAAACAGGGGTGAAAGATGCCTAATGCGTAAGCTTCCCCTAAAAATGAACAGTTATAAACTGGAGTTTTCTGGCAAACTGAAGCGAGGGAACCGGATGCGGTGCTTGCTGTAGTTGTCAGGATGGCGATTCCTACGCATCTCAATCCGGTTCTCCTTAAACCGGACGAAGGGCATTGAGCATTTTTTCGATCTGCTCCTTGTCGACACCGTATGTGATGAATACCAGACGCGAACGGCGGTCTTCGTCTGGCCAGGCAGGCAAACTGGCAGGTGGATAGAAGATGTGTTGAACACCATGCACGACAATGGGTTTTGTCTGACCTTCCACGTTGAGAACGCCTTTGACGCGCAAAATGTGGCTACCAACAAAATCTGTCAGCAACTCAATCCAGCCCCTCAGGGTTTGATCAGGGATCGGTTCATCTACGGTAAAGCAGAAGGCGCGGATATGGTCGTCATGCCGATTCGCATCATGGTGATGGTCATGCGTATGCGCGATGAAAAAGGCTTCTTCGTTGAGCCAACGCTGCACGTCCGGTATTTTGCCCTTCGCAGTGAATAATCCAAGATCCAGAACTTTCTGTGCTGCAATCTCGCCGTTGTTCACTTCCCAACGCGGGGCGGACTGATTGATAGAATCCAGCCGATCCAGCAGTGCATCGTGTTGTTCACGGGTCACCAGGTCTGTTTTGGTCAATAGTAACGTATCAGCCAGGGCGGCTTGCTTCACCGCCTCTTTGTGTTGGTCAAAGGTGTGCATTCCGGTTGTCATGTCTACGGTCGTCACAATACCATCCAGTCGGTATCTTCGCCCGATCTGCGGATGGCTCATGAGTGTGTGGATGATCGGTGCCGGATCAGCCAGTCCTGTAGTCTCGATCAACACACGACGGAAGCGTTGCTGACCATCGTGCGAAAAGCGTGCGGTGATGTCCTGTAGCGTTTGCACCAAGTCGCCGCGAATATTGCAGCAGACGCAGCCGCTGCTCATCTCCATAATCAAATTTTCAGTGCTGTGAGC
Organism: uncultured Piscirickettsiaceae bacterium; assembly: GCA_964344325.1. Classification (GTDB taxonomy): domain Bacteria; phylum Pseudomonadota; class Gammaproteobacteria; genus CAYFMX01. Next base: position 76,164 of record CAYFMX010000007.1, on the reverse strand, counting down.
CACCATCATGTGGTCGAGCGGCATTTCACCAAATTCGTTGATGATGACCAATGCATCGGCCAATTCGGGCTGGGTAACCAGATGATTTAATAGGGTGGTTTTACCGCTGCCAAGAAAACCGGTCAGGATTGTTACGGGAATGAGGCTACGTGCTGTTTGTGATGTTTTTTGATTCATAAGGATTTGCGCTGAAATTTATCAAAATTCATTTGATCAAAATAAAACGGAATGTCCCATTAATTGATTTTTAAGCTGTCCCTCGCTATAATTGTGTCCAACGCAATGAGGGGCAACTATGAACATTATTCAAATCTTCAAGCAATTTCCTGACCAAGAATCCTGTATTCAGCACTTGGAGCAAGTACGCTGGGGCGATAAACCGAAATGCCCTTATTGCGGTTCCGAACACACATATAAGAGAACGTCTGATCTTCGTCATCATTGCAATTCCTGTAAGAAGTCTTTTAGTGTAACCGTTGGAACCATCTTCCACGATACTCGAATCCCACTACAAAAGTGGTTCCTCGCAATTTCTCTGATCCTAAACGCCAAGAAAGGCATCTCTTCCCGCCAGTTGGGACGCGACTTGGAAGTGAACAAGGATACCGCGTGGCGTATGGGTATGAAAATCCGTGACGCAATGAAAGATAACGGCGAGTTGTTGAGCGGCATTGTTGAAATGGATGAAACCTATGTTGGCGGAAAACCTCGGAAATCTGGCAAGAAAAAAGATGATGATGGTAATGGTAAAGGGAATCCGCGAGGGAGAGGGACAAAGAAAACGCCGGTTGTCGGAATGGTAGAGCGTGGTGGACGCGTGAAAGCAGAGAAGGTTGACAAGTCCCAATTGAAAGCCAAAGACATGAACGAACTGGTGCGCAAATCCATTGATACAGATAAGCCTTCTGTTCTTGTGACTGACGAATACAAGGGCTACGCTCATGTGCACAAGTTATTGAAACATTACACTATTAACCACCAGTTTGAGTATGCAAACGGCGACATCCACACCAATTCCATTGAGTCATTCTGGGCAATTGTGAAGCGCGGTATTATCGGACAGTACCATAAAGTAAGCGTTCGCCACCTCGACAAATACCTTGATGAATTCTGTTTTCGCTATAATCACCGGAAGGGCGATACTCAGGAAACCTTCAATAGCGTCATCAAGGCAATGGCGGCTTGCTAGACAAACTGCACATCGTCCCATCTAAATCCGATTGGAGCTGCGCGAAAGTCTCCTTTCTTCAACCATTCATACTGTCTTTTAGAGCATACAAGAACACATTTCTCTCTTGGCTCCCAAACAATTTTCTGTAAAATTTCCCCTGTAGGGACTTTTATTCCTATTTTGTCCCCTTGCGAAAGATTTTTATGTTGCATATGTTTTATCCTTTTTGTATATTTCGCAGAAATAATTCATAGAGGACTGATTTATGGCTGACGAAAGCAACAAAAAACCGTCTCCCCCTTATGTTTCATACTCTAGCTTTACTAGTTTTATCAAAGGCTTGTCTGAAACTCATGTTCATGACCGCATTGATAAAACAGTAATGTCTAATTATAGTGGATCAACAATTTACGCGCTACTGCCCGCGCTTCAATGGTTAAATCTGATTGATGAAAATGGAGCTCCACAAACAATGCTTCACGCTTTAGCAAATGCTAAAGATGATAATGAATACCGTGAACATTTAAGCAAGATCGTAAAAGAAAGGTATTCTTTTGTCTTTAATGCTGGGTTTGATCTCGCGAAAGCTAGTGGAGGGCAAGTAAAAGAAGCATTTGAAAAACAAGATATTAGCGGATCAACAATCACAAAATGCATGAGCTTTTTCCTTGCTATAGCGAAAAATGCAGGAATTGTGATTAGTCCTCACGTAAAAGCTCCGCCATTAACAAAACGGTCGTCGCCGAAAAAGAAAGCCGCAGCCAAGAGTGCCTCAAATGCTACTCCAAAGGTTTTAGATCAGCCCGATAGTGACAAGCCCCCAGAGGGGACAGAGAAAATCTCGTTCACACTTAGAGGAATGCCAGATGTCACTGTTTACTTTCCAGAAGGACTAGACAGCGAAGATGAAATTAAGCGGGTAATCAGAGCAACCGTATTCAATTTAGAAATGTATTACGGTGTTCAGCTTGAAGATAACGAGAACCGCCCAATATGAAATAAAAGACGATAACTAGGGGATGAGGAAGTGTTACGGGAGGTGGCTGCACACCTTCCGTAACGGGATCATCAAAACGACAGTAATCTCACTGATACTATGTATGATGACCGCTTGGAAAAGCGTATTCACTGTATCAGGCTTTCTTCTTGCTGTCATCATCTTTGACAAAGAAGGACTTTTCTAATGATTTGTAATAGAAAGCCTGGATTTGTGTCAGTGCGTGCTTATATCCGCTTCCGTTTAGGGCGGTTCGAGTTCGTTAGAGCGCATTTCCGTCCCTATCCTTGCGTATAGAGGATAGCACGAGCGAGGAAGTCTAAACTTCCTCGTAAATTTTCAACTAAATCTGACCAGCCTTCGGGCTGGTCTTTTTTTGATTTTTCCGATTCTAAATACTTTGGCGGCTTGAGTAACAGAATCTATTATTGGGGCATTCCGAATCAAATAATTATATCTGATTGTAGTAGTCATGCTGTTTTTTGTGTTTGGTTTTGTATCCGACTTCCAAATATGCTGAAAGATGGTATCTTTTGCGGTTGGTGAATTGTGTGTGGTATCTCATTTGTGCCTCCCGTTTTTGCTGGAATAGAAAGCCAGGCTGTCGCCACGGCGCATTTTCATTCTCCAGATGACCATTGAGTTGCACGTTCAAATTGAATGCAGGCATTCTTTTCACTCTGTTTGGATCAGAAGTATGGTTCTTTCATGCCTGTCTCTGATGTTTTGCGTTGAAGATCGGTTATACAGTTACCACCATGCCTCAATTTTTCTAAGATTGTAAATAAGACTATAAAAATAAAAGGATTATGTGCTCATGACAAGAAGCTATAATTTCAGTGCAGGCCCAGCCATGCTACCCACCGCCGTGATCGAACGTGCACAGCAAGAGATGCTGGAGTGGAATAACTCCGGGATGTCGGTAATGGAAATGAGTCATCGTGGTAAAGACTTTATGTCGATTGCGACAAAAGCAGAAAAAGATCTGCGTGAGGTGATGTCGATTCCCGATAATTACAAGGTGCTATTTTTGCAGGGTGGGGCATCTTCCCAGTTTGCGATGGTTCCACTGAATTTGCTGGGCGATAAAAAAAGCGCGGATTATCTGAACACAGGCATGTGGTCGAAGAAGGCGGTTGCTGAAGCCAAACGCTATTGCACCGTCAATCTTGCAGCGGATACTTCCGATGACGGTTTCTCTTCTGTACCCACACAAGAATCATTGAAACTGAATCCTGATGCGGCATATGTCCATTACACACCGAATGAGACGATTGGTGGTGTTGAGTTTGACTATATTCCGGAAACAGGCGATGTGCCGCTGGTGGCGGATATGTCCTCTACTATTCTGTCGCGTCCGCTGGATGTGTCCAAGTTTGGTGTGATCTACGCTGGTGCACAGAAAAACATCGGTCCTGCCGGTTTGACGATTGCAATTGTTCGCGATGATTTGATTGGCAAGGCATCGGACAATACGCCAGCCATGTTCAACTATCTGACGCATGCAGATAATGACTCCATGTATAACACCCCGCCAACCTATAGCTGGTATATCGCGGGTCTGGTATTTGAGTGGATCAAAGAGCGAGGTGGACTCGCGGCAATGGGCGAAATCAACCAGCGCAAAGCGGAGAAGCTCTATAGCGTGATTGATGGAACCGATTTTTATGGAAGCCCAGTGGCGAAGAATGGCCGTTCCTGGATGAATGTGCCATTTACGTTGGCCAATGCAGATCTAGATGCAGCCTTTTTGGCTGGCGCGGCAGAGCGCGGCTTGGTCACGCTGAAAGGGCATCGTTCCGTCGGCGGTATGCGTGCCAGCATTTACAACGCAATGCCGGAAGAGGGTGTGGACGCACTGGTTTCCTATATGAAGGATTTTGAAAAGGATCAAGGATAATAATTAGTCATGTATAAAATTCTTACACTGAATAATATCTCGGCAGCAGGTTTGGATCGACTGCCTCGTGACAGCTATGAAGTTGCTTCAGAAATTCAGCATCCGGATGCGATTCTGCTGCGCTCTTACAAAATGCACGATATGGAAATACCGGAAACCTTGCAGGCCGTCGGACGCGCCGGCGCCGGGGTGAATAACATTCCCATTGAGAAAATGACAAGTCGGGGAATTCCTGTATTCAATGCGCCGGGAGCCAATGCCAATGCCGTAAAAGAGCTAGTGGTTTCCAGTATGTTGATGGCGAGCCGAAATATTGCGCAAGCATGGAATTATGCAAAGAATTTGGAAGGGGATAATGCCTCCATAGCCAAAGATGTTGAGGCCGGCAAAAAGAAATATGTCGGTTTTGAATTGCCAGGCCGCACACTGGGGGTGATCGGTCTGGGGGCGATTGGCGTGAAGATTGCGAATGCAGCGATCTCGCTAGGTATGAAGGTGATCGGTTATGATCCATCCGTCACGGTTCAAAGCGCATGGAACCTCTCTTCAGAAGCGGTGCGTACACACAGTGTCGATGAGCTGTTGGCGCAAGCCGACTTTGTCACTTTTCATGTGCCGTTGATTCCAGCGACCAAAAATATGATTAACGAGGAACGCCTGAGCAATATGAAAGATGGCGTGGTGATCATGAACTTTGCGCGTGCCGGTATTGTGGATGACAGCGCGGTGCTGAAAGCGCTGGATAGCAACAAGGTCTATGCCTACATTAATGATTTCCCAAGCAATGAGAATAAAAATCACCCGCGTGTGGTGAGTTTGCCGCATCTGGGCGCATCCACTGCAGAGGCTGAAGATAATTGCGCGATTATGGTTGCTGACCAGATCAAGGATTATCTGGAGAACGGGAATATTGTGAATTCCGTGAACTTCCCTGAGGTGAAAATGCCGCGGGCGGGCAATGCGCGGATTTCCATTGCCAACTCGAATGTTCCGAGCATGTTGGGGCAGGTGACATCTCACTTGGCTGAGGCGGGTGTCAATATTCTGGATATGCTGAACAAATCCAAAGACGATGTTGCTTATAACCTGCTGGATGTTGAAGGTGAGGTCAGCGAAGAAACTGTGAAGCACATCAGTTCTATTGAAGGTGTGCTTTCCGTTCGTGTGATGTAAGCACACACTGGCATATTGCCTGTCTTCTTCTTTGTCTTCTCTGCTGAAACGAGGGGGAAGAAGAGGGTAGTTTTTAAAAACACCGCACTCTCTCTTGATCGAATTGGATCAAAAGAGCTGCGGTGTTTTTTTTTACAACTTGGCATAATCGCGCTGCTATTCCGGGGTGGGGGAAGGGGAAATATAGGCTATAAAACTCTCCGAAATTATTAGACCACTACAAGGTTGAGTTCACGATGTATCGTTTAGCTTGTCATAAAATCTTCATTTTTTTTTCAAACTCTATTCAAGGAAGAGGCGAATAATGCAGCCTTGTTTAATTATTCGTTTGTTTTTCATGTTTTTGATAATAAGTTAATATTTTTTAACAGTGTATCTTTAAGACCTATTATTTAAGAGGAGTGTCCTAGGAAATGAAAATTACCCCTTTTGCGAAGGCTTCTGGATTTTTGGCTGCGGCGATGCTGGCTTCTGGTAGTGTATTTGCTTCTTCAGATTTGCTGGATCCAAATCTACTCGGTTACGACAAAGTTTCCGGTATTTCCGGGAATCTCTCTAGTGTTGGTTCTGATACGCTAGCAAATATGATGACGTTGTGGGCAGAAGAGTTCAAACGTATCTATCCAAACGTGAATATTCAGATTCAGGCGGCAGGTTCTTCCACTGCGCCACCGGCACTGACAGAGGGGACTTCCAATCTTGGGCCGATGAGCCGCAAGATGAAGAGCAAGGAAGTGCAGTCGTTTGAAGAACGTCATGGCTATAAAGCGACAGCCATTCCAGTCGCAATCGACGCCTTGGCAGTTTATGTACATAAAGATAATCCGATTCAGGGAATCTCCATTCCGCAAGTGGACGCGATCTTCTCCTCTACCCGCAAGTGCGAAAACAAGTCCGATATCAAAAAATGGGGTGATATGGGTTTGAGCGGCGAATGGGCGAACCGTTCTGTTCAGTTGTATGGTCGTAACTCCGTATCCGGTACGTACGGCTACTTCAAGAAGAAAGCACTGTGTAAAGGCGACTTCAAAAACAACGTGAATGAGCAGCCAGGTTCTGCCTCTGTGGTTCAGTCTGTTTCCACATCTCTGAACGGTATCGGTTATTCTGGTATCGGTTACAAGACTTCCGGTGTAAAAGCGGTTCCATTAGCGAAGAATGACAATAGTCTACCGGTTCCAGCAACTCCGGAAAACGCAGTGAGTGGTAAATATCCGCTTTCCCGTTATCTCTATGTTTATGTGAACAAGCATCCGAACAAACCGCTGAATCCGCTTGAAATGCAGTTCATCAAGATGGTTCTCTCTAAAGTAGGTCAGCAGGTTGTTGTAAAAGATGGATATGTTCCACTACCTGCTAGTATCGCACATAAATATCTGAAGAAGCTGCTGTAATCAAGTTGGGCTGACCTTTAAGTTTTTGTGTTCTTTTTAAAAGCTTCTCTGTTTTGGCAGAGGGGCTTTTTTGGGGATCATTTAATGCGTACGACTGCATATGTTGATTGCGCTATTGAAAGAAGCCAAAAAAATTATACTTTCTCTTCCTTCAATCCCCGTGCCACAATCTCATAGACATCCCGCGATAAATCCTCTTTCGCAGCAATGCGCTCCAGCTGCAGTTTCATTAACTTCTGACGCTCTTCATCATGGCGATACCAGCGATTGAAGGCTGCAACCATCCGCGCTGCCACTTGCGGATTCGTTGCATCCAGTTCCAGCACACGATCCGCCAAAAATTGATAGCCACGCCCGGAAACATCATGAAAATGGCGCGGATTGCCGTGTGAAAATGCACCAACCAGCGAACGCACGCGGTTCGGGTTAGAGAGCTCAAAATCATCGTGGACAAATAGTTCCTCAATGCGGTCGAGCGTTGCTGGGTGGCGCGAGCTGGCCTGCAACGCAAACCATTTGTCGATGACCAGTTTTTCGCCCTGCCACTTCTCGTAGAAGTGCTCCAACGCCTGCACACGCTTCGGTGAGTCGGACTGCTCCAACGCAACCAATGCGCCCATCTCTTCGGTCATGGTTTCGGCGGATTCAAATTGTTGCCAACAAATCTCAATGATTTCTGCATCGTGGAGCCGTGCTAGCAACCGTAACAGCACATTGCGCAACGTGCGTCCTGCCATCGTATGTGCATCCAGTTTTTGGTAAAGCGCGACCATATCGTCGCGGTAGGTTTTGGCCAACGCAGTGACCGTCGCTTCGCGTGCGGTGTGTACCGCATCGACATCGACAATATGCATTTTTTCAGCGAGCCATATTTCGGATGGCAAGGTGAGCATCTCTGCCATCCATTCCGGATCGTCGAGTGCGCGGTCGAATAGCGGTTTCCATGCGTCAAGCCAATGAGCATTAATTTGCGGTTCTTCGCCATTTTGCACACGGGGAATCTGTTGCATCAATTGCTGTTCAGCAAGTTGTTGTCCCATTTCCCAACTGTTGAAACGGTCGTCATCGAACTCCATCAGAAAGAGCCGCTCTTCGTCGGTGTGCTGGCTTTCCAGCAGCACCGGCGCGGAGAAATTGCGCAACAGTGATGGAATCACATCGCTTTCAACATCGCTGAATTCAAATGTTTGTGTCTCTTCGGTCAGTTCCAGCACAATTTCCATTGCTTCATCGGAATGGGCTGGGTCGTTCTCTAACGCTTCACTCCATTGCAACACGACGGGCTGTTTGGTCTCTTTATCCAACAATGCAACAGTGATTGGAATGTGTAGCCACTGCCATTCTGCTTTTTCTTCATCGTTGAGTGCAGCAGGAGGGAGTTGTTGTAACGTCAGCGAAAAGGTTTTTGTGGATGTATCGTAATTCCAGCTTGCTTTGACCTGCGGTGTTCCAGCCTGGTTGTACCAGCGCATAAACTGCGTCATATCGCGCCCAGAAACATCAGCCATACAAGAAACAAAATCTTCAACCCGCACGGCCTGCCCGTCGTGGTGCTCAAAGTAAAGGTCCGTCGCTTTGCGGTACTCTTCTGCGCCGAGCAGTGTGTGTTGCATCCGCACTACTTCTGCCCCTTTTTCGTAGACGGTCAGGGTGTAGAAGTTGTTGATCTCGATATATTGTGCTGGACGTACCGGATGGCGCATCGGCCCTGCATCTTCAGCGAACTGGTGGTTACGCAGGCGACGCACATCCTGAATACGCTTCACTGCGCTGGAGTGGTGGTCTGCGGTAAACATCTGGTCACGGAAAACAGTCAGCCCTTCTTTCAAGCTGAGCTGGAACCAGTCACGACAAGTGATGCGGTTGCCCGTCCAGTTGTGGAAATATTCGTGCGCAATCACTGCTTCAATATCGACATAATCGGTATCGGTAGCAGTTTCCGGACGCGCCAGCACATATTTGGAATTGAAGACGTTCAGCCCCTTGTTTTCCATCGCGCCCATATTGAAATCATCGACTGCGACGATGTTGTAGAGTTCCAGATCGTATTCGCGTCCATAGACCTGCTCGTCCCACTCCATCGATTTTTTCAGCGATTCCATCGCATGGTCGCATTTGTCGATGTTGTGCGGCTCGGTGTAGATGCGCAGGGTGACGAGCTTGCCCGATGCAGTCACATATTCATCTTCGATCCATTTCAGTTTTCCGGCAACTAGCGCGAAGAGATAGGCTGGTTTTGGGAATGGATCTTCCCACGTCACACGATAGCGTCCATCCGGGTACATCCCTTGCCCGACGAGGTTGCCATTGGAGAGCATCACTGGGCAGAGTCCAGGTGGTGCGGAGAGCGTCACCTGAAATTGCGTCATCACGTCAGGGCGGTCAGGGAAGAAGATGATTTTGCGGAATCCTTCCGCTTCGCACTGGGTACAGAAGACGCCACCGGAGCGGTAAAGCCCTTCTAACGTAGTGTTTTTCTCCGGGTAGAGTTTGGTCTCCATTTGCAGGATAAACGGCTCGTTCGGCACATCGGGAATGGTCAGTGTTTCGCCTTCGCGCTGGTATTTTTCCGCTTTCAGGTTCATGCCGTTGAGGCGCAAATAAACCAATTCCTGGTCGCTGCCATAAAGCGTGAGCGGTGCGCCGTTGCGTCCGTTCGGATTCGGCTCGAGGGAGAGCGTAGCACGAACGATGGTTTCGCCTTCGTTCAGATCAACGTGAAGCCGCGCTTCGGGGACAAGGTAGTCAGGCGGAAAATAGTCTTTGAGGAAAATCGGGTTGTGGGTGTTTGGGGATTCGGGCTGGTTGGTTTGACTCATTGTGAAAACTCGCTTTGCGGGACAAAGCGGCTTAATATCCCATTTTTTTGGTTTGGTTCAAAGTGCAAATCTGCAAATGGTTTGCGAATCCTGTACTCAGGAAAATTTCCCGCCATGATGAATCCCGATACCCGTTGGAAACAACGCTTCCAGAATTTCGACCGCGCTTTTGTGTTGCTCCGTTCTGCGCTGGAAGAAAAACCGTTGGATCAGTTTTCTGCGTTGGAACAGGAAGGAATCATTCAGCGGTTTGAATACAGTTATGAATTGGCGTGGAAAACGATCAAGGATTATCTGGAGGAGAGTGGCGTGGTGATCAATCCAGTCACGCCGCGCAACGTGATTAAAGAGGCATTTGCTGCCAAAGTCATTGCAGATGGGCAAGTTTGGATCAATATGATGTTGCACCGCAATTTGCTCTCCCACACTTATGATTTCTCCAAATTCAGTGAAGTGCTACAGGCGGTTGAAACCGATTATCTTGCGGCATTGGCAGAGTTGCACGGCTGGTTTTTGGATCGTCTGCTGGAAGAGTTACCAGAATTGTGAATCAGGAACAAACCGGGCTTGCTGCGGATGAGCTGACGTTGCTCCAGTCTGTTTTTCGGCAACATCCGGAAATTGAGGAAGTGATTTTGTTTGGTTCCCGTGCCAAAGGGACGGCGCGTCCCAATTCCGATATTGATTTGGCAGTTCGGGGGAATCTCAATACCCTGCAAACGGAAACGTTGGCAATGGAATTGGATGAATTACCGCTTCCGTATCAGTTTGATGTGCAGGTTTTGGAAAATATCCGTAATCCGAGATTGCGGGAGTATATTCGGCGTGTGGGCATTATAATATATCTTTGATATATTTTTATGTTATAGTAAAAATGAACTAAAAATATTATTGACTATATTTTTCAATAGCATCTTTATATAAATTTTTACTTTCATCTATAAATCGGTCTTTGTTTTTATTTAGATTATCGAATTTTTCATAGATATGTTTGTATATGATTTGGTGTGCTTGATTTCCGAGTTTTTCTTTTTCAAAAAAATCCATTTCAAATTTATTTGACAGAGCATGTTCAAGCAGAATAAGTAAGTGGTCTTTGTTTATTTCATCAATTAAAACCCAATCAACCTTATTAACTGTATAATACCCCTTGTTTTTGTCAATTTTTAAGAACTTCATAACTTTCTCCTCTTTCGTTATATGCCGTCTCTCCTGCCTCTAGGCAATTCAATAAAGCCTCATGGTTTTTTATTGTTTTTCCATTTAGTCCAGTTAAAAACTTGTCAGAAGGATGTCCTGAGTAGATTTCGTAACTAACATTTTCATCTTTTACTTGTTTTCTAGTGTAAATCACATAATCTGGTTTTATAGAAGCACCGACAGTATTATTATGGGTTACAATAATAACCGGCATATTTTTTGATATATTTTTGATAAGTTCGTTAACCTTGTTCATAAGAAAAAAATTATCAAATGATGATTCTGGTTCGTCTATTAATAGCATTTCATGCTGCTGTGCATCATTGATTTCTTGAAGAAGCCTAAATTCAGACCTTTCTCTTCCAGATACTTCATAGCCATGCTTATTTAATATTTTATATTCAATATTTATAAAATATTTATGGTATTCTGATTCTTCTAATCCGTTTATTTCTGTTAATTTTTTCAGATAATTATAAGGGTCTATATATTTATCAAAAGCTGCGCTAAATGTTAATTTTCTTCCACTTATACTTTTTAATTTTTGCGCACCTAAAAAACGCTTTCTATTTGCAACAATCACATATCCCTGAATTTCCTTTCTAAATATCTCTTTGTCATTTTTGGCTGCATTTACTACATTTCTAAATTTTTCTACTTTCTTTCTATTTATGGATATTTGGTAAAAATCGACATCTTCGATAAGTGTAGCTGCTGTATGCACCCTTAATTCACTTTTAATGGAGGTGACAAGATCATTTATGTATTGTTTTTTTAAGTTGGTAGAAATTTCCTGAGTGTATTTATGTATTAAATCGATAGCTAGTTTCTTAAAAGAATCTAAAGATATATGTTTGTCAATTAGTTCTCTATATTCTGTATTTTCAATTAATTCAACAACTGAATCAATAAGTGATTTTAAGTTTTCTGGATTGTCGATGGGAAAATCTGATTCATTAAATAAATATGCCTTTGAGTAGGAGTCTGCTTTTTCAGATTCTTTAGCATGCTTTACTAGTGATGTAATATATTTTTCCAGTAGCCGATCATCTTTTTCTATGTCAACATCCGTTATACTATCAACAACACCTTGAAGTTCTTTTAAGTAATCTCTTGTAAATATGCTTTGTTTTGTGGTCAATAGATTATTAAATCTTTTAGCATCTGATTTTTCATCTCTTTCCAACAAGGAAAATTGTTTTATGTATTTTACATTTTCAAATTCATGACTAATTCTATTTAATGTAAATGATTTTCCTGTTGAACGTTCTCCTAAAACGACATTGAGCCCTGTGGATAATTTAAGACCATTTTCAAGAGCATCAAAAAATTTGTGCCCATCCTCCTTAGATAGAAAGACTTTATTTTTATCACGTAGCGAGTTCTTTATTGCTGAATGGGTGATTTCACCTACATCTATATAAGTTTGTCGTGTTGGAAATGTCGAAAGATTTTCTTCAATTCTTAAATCTCCAAAAAGAACTGGAACAAGAGAATCATTGTCTTTTAAGCAATACTGAAATTTTTTGGGGCTTGTGACTTCACCGGCAGTAATAAACGGTTTCAGTTCCAATAAAGTATCCTCTTCAATGCATGGGGATTTATTGTAATGAGGAATTAAAATATATTTCGATAAATCTGGAAAAAATTGTTTTAATTGTAAAACGGTAATTGAATCCTCTTTAGTGGGAATTGCTTCAGTGACTTGACTGCATTTAGCGTTAAAATCATGCAGTTCCATACCATCACTTATTAGTAAAAGATGTCCTTTTTCTAAATCAATCTCAATACCAGGTAAAACTGTTATGGAAAGTTCTTTTGATATTTCCTGATATTGAGTTATATCAAACATATTATGATTTGTAATAGCGATACAATCTAACTCGCGAGAGTCTACGTATTTTTTCAGTGTGTTTATACTAAAAGTAAAATCATGATCATTGACTGTGGAGATAGTATGTATATGTAAATCTATTTTTTTCACTTTCTAATCCATTCTAATTATACAATTTCCGTACGCATTATAAATCATTAAGAAACGAACTATAATTTTTGAAAGCTCGCTTTGAAAGAAAAACAGGCTTACTATCTTACTTTTTAATCAGGATCAACGCATCCACCAAGGAAAGGAAAACATGGCAAGACGACTAAAAATCTACACTACCGGAACCTGCCCCCGTTGCGAAAAATCGAAAGAGTTGTTCAAAAAATGGGGCTTGGCTTACACAGAAGTGCATGTAGACCAATCGCAGAAAGGGCTGAAAGAGATGCTCACCCGCACCAACGGCGCACGAAGTGTGCCGCAAATTTTCCTCGGCGATGACTACATCGGCGGTATCCACGAACTCACCGAAGCACACATGGAAGGGGAATTGGAGAACGCAGAAAAGGCATAACAGCGTGTTCCCCATCTGAATCAATCCCGTTTAGGGCAATCCTTACAGTGTTTGCCCTTTTTTTCGTACTTTTTGCAGCATTTGGTTTTCGACTTTTTCTCTTTTTTCTTGCCCTTCTTATCTTTCTCTTTTTTCATGTAGTGTTCTAATTAAATCCGAAAAGCGACCAAAAAATGGAAACTGTTCCCTTCTGATTATTCTAATTCAGCCAGAAAAGTCGTTTATCTGACAGTTCAGGAAGCATCCATAAAAGAGGCAATGCCAATCCGCAATTAGAAGATAGTACGGAACCGCTTTATGATTGAACGTAAAAATCGGCTGACCAGTTTTGTATGATTCACAGTTACACAAAATTATTTACAGGTTCTAAAACTCTTGATGGTTTGAAATGATTAATGGTTTAGAATCGTTTGACGATTTTAAATTATCAAGGTTAGCTGTTCAAGATTTAGAAAGAAATTAAGATCAATTAAGTAACCTTCTGAAAACATTAATAAAATTATATTTATCAAATAGATAGAGTTTTTTATTCGTAATATAAGTGTCACATTTGACCAGTAATAGTGTCACACTTGATCAATAATATTCCAGCCTGTTTATCACCAAAGCAAGGCTGGAAAAACATGAGTCAATCAAAACAGGTATTTAATGCCCGCCTCTGGAAGTGGCGCTCGTTCCAGGATCAATCGGCACGGGTCTGGATTGCGGTCGGCGGGGTCGGGATTATCGCAGCGATTTTGCTGATCTTTTTCTACCTCCTCTACGTTGTTTTTCCGATCTTCAAATCGGCGGAAATCCATAAAATTGCCGATTATTCACTGAGTGATACTCAAACACAGACCCTCTATCTATCAATGGAAGAGCAGGGAACGATGGCGGCCCGTTACCAGTCAGACGGGCAAATTGTCTTCTTCTATACGAAGGATGGCGCGGAAGTAGAGCGCTTCCAGTTGCCGTTGGATGGGGAGAAAATCACTGCGATTTCCAAACCGATGCCGGGGCAGCACCTGGTCGCATTGGGTACTGAATCGGGCAAGATGTTAGTGGTTAAACATAAATATCGGGTGACGTACCCGAACGATAAACGCCATTTGACCCCTGCGCTGGAGTTTCCATTTGGCGAAGAGCTGATTGCGGTGGATAGTGATGGTCAGCCGCTCAAATCGCTCTCCTTCTATCAGGAAGAGGATCGCGCTGGTGTGCTGGGGTATACGCAGGATCAGCGTCTGGTACTGGCGACCTGGGATGTCGAAGAAGACATCATAGAAGAGACGCTGATTTTGGAGGCGGATGCAGCAACATCCATCGCAGCACAAAATGTGACGCAGGTTCTGCTCAGTCCGGATTTCCGCCATGCGTTTACGACGACGAAAACTGGCGAAGCGTGGTATTACCGGATTGAGGATGGCGAGTTGGTCGAAACGCAAACCGTTCGAGTGACAGAGTCTGGCGCAGATGTAACTCGCTTCCAGTGGTTGCTTGGTGGTAGTTCGATCATGGTGACCGACGTGCAAGGAGATATTTCCCAATGGTTCCTGGTGCGCGATACGGACGGCAATCTGCAATTGCAGAAAATCCGTGGTTTTGAAACGGAAAATAAAAATCCAATCTCTGCACTGGTGGGCGAGCATCGCCGCAAAGGTTTTATCGCCGCCAATGAGCAGGGCGAAGTGGGTATTTATTACACCACTTCCCACCGCACGTTACTGGAAGAAAAACTGGTTGATGCATCGGTTGTTGGCCTATCGCTCTCTGCGCGTGGTGAACATCTGTTGATTGAGGATGTGAATGGAAAACTCCATCTGATCGGCATCGAAAACGAACATCCGGAAATTTCCTGGGCTGCGTTGTGGCAGGAGGTTTGGTACGAAGGGTATCAGGAGCCAGAATTTACGTGGCAGTCTTCTGCGGCAACAAGCGATTTTGAATCCAAATTCAGCTTGGTTCCGCTTACGTTTGGCACGATGAAAGCAGCGTTCTATGCGATGCTGTTTGCGATGCCGCTGGCGTTGATGGGTGCGATCTTCACCGCACAGTTTATGACGGCGCGGATGCGAGTCCTGGTGAAGCCGACGATTGAGATTATGGAGGCGTTGCCGACAGTGATTTTGGGCTTCCTCGCCGGTTTGTGGTTAGCACCCTATCTGGAAGACCATCTGCCGGGCATTTTCAGCATGTTGTTGCTGGTTCCGACGGGCATTTTGATGGTTGCATACCTCTTCTTCCAGTTGCCGTTGCACATGCGTAACCGGATGGAAGGTTGGGAAGCATTGGCTCTGGTTCCGGTTGTGATCTTCTTTGGCTGGTTGGCTTTGGAGTTGAGCCAGCCGCTCGAAAATATATTGTTCGCCGGCAATATGCAGTTGTGGATGCTGGAGCAGACTGGCATCAGCTATGACCAGCGCAACTCGCTGATCATTGGTTTGACGATGGGTTTTGCGGTCATTCCAACCATCTTCTCGATTGCTGAAGATGCGATCTTCAGTGTACCGCAGCATCTGATCCGCGGTTCGATGGCCTTGGGCGCAACCCGCTGGCAGACACTGGTTAATGTTGTACTCCCAACCGCAAGTCCGGCGATCTTCTCCGCGTTGATGATGGGCTTGGGACGTGCCGTCGGCGAAACCATGATTGTATTAATGGCGACTGGCAATACGCCGATTCTGGATATGAGTATCTTTGAAGGGATGCGTACCCTCTCCGCGAATATTGCGGTGGAGATGCCGGAGTCCGAGGTCGGCAGTTCGCACTATCGTGTGCTCTTCCTCTCTGCGCTGGTGCTATTTGCCTTCACCTTTGTGATCAATACCGGGGCAGAAATTGTGCGTCAGCGGTTGCGTAAGAAATATGCATCTCTGTAGCAGCAGATTTTTGTAGGGGCGCACCTGGGTGTGCGTCCAGAGGGCAGAGATGCGCAGAAAAGGGTAGAGAGAACAAAGACAACAAATTTAGGGGAAGAGAGGATCAATCATGAGACAGTGGATTAAAAGCGGAACGCCGATGGTTTGGCTTAACGCAGGCGCACTGGCGGTCAGTCTGGTCGCGGTTGTAGGGCTGGTGATTCTGATTGCGGCGCGAGGGCTGGTACATTTCTGGCCGGCGACCGTGGTAGAGATGGAGTACAAACAGAGTGGCTCCGAAACGCAGACACTGATCGGAGAAATTCGCAGTCAGGAGGTTATTCCTGCCAGCCGAATCCGGGAAGCGGGAATTGAGCTGGATGAGAGCGTGGATGAGGTGATACGTTACCTCTTCCGTACCGGCAATCGGGAAATTCTCGGTAGCGATTTCCGCCAAGTGCTGAAGGTGGGTATCACCACAGAAGTGCGCGAGCCACGGGAAATCGTGGTGCTGGAGCGTCACGAATGGGGCAACTTCTACGGTTATCTGGAAAATGTCCGCGAAAATGGCGAAGTGGTCGCTGATGGCGCAACCACTTGGGGCGCGTTTGAGGAACGTCTGGCACGAACCACTGATCTTCACCATCAAGTGAAAGAGATTGAACGTGCTGATATTGGTGCGATCAACTACAAGATTGAGCGTTTACGTTTGAAGCAGCGTAGTCTGGAATTGGACGGCAAGGATACGCCGGAAAATCTCGCCAAAATTACCGATGCGAAGAAAGAGCTGGAAGAAGAGTATAAAGGGTTGGAAGCACGGCTCTCTGAACTCAACAAGGCAATGAAGCGCGACAGCATTGAGATGCGAGTGATGGATGGTCAGACAGTGACCATTAGCCTTGACAAGATTGTCCGTGCCTATCAGCCGAATGCGATGACTACGATGGGTAAAACCGGCTTCTATTTCGAAAAAATATGGGAGTTTGTTGCGGGCGAACCGCGTGAAGCCAATACTGAAGGTGGTATCTTCCCAGCCATTTTCGGTACCGTCATGCTGGTATTGATTATGTCAGTGTTAGTAACGCCACTCGGCGTAGTTGCGGCAATTTACATGCGTGAATATGCGAAGCAGGGTGTGGTGATCCGCACGATCCGCATTGCAGTGAACAATCTCGCCGGTGTGCCATCCATTGTGTACGGTGTATTTGGTTTGGGCTTCTTCGTCTACTTCCTGGGCGGCAGTCTGGACCGACTCTTCTATCCAGAAGCATTACCTGCGCCAACTTTTGGTACGCCAGGCATTCTCTGGTCAGCGTTGACCTTGGCGTTGTTGACGTTACCTGTAGTAATTGTCTCTACCGAGGAGGGATTGACCCGTATTCCTCGGGCGATGCGTGAAGGTAGTCTCGCGTTGGGTGCAACCAAACTGGAAACGTTGTGGAAAATTATTGTGCCGATTGCCAGTCCGGCAATTATGACCGGCCTGATTCTGGCGATTGCCCGTGCGGCAGGCGAGGTTGCGCCATTGATGCTGGTTGGTGTGGTGAAGCTGGCACCGACTTTACCACTAGATGGAAACTTCCCATTCCTCCATTTGGATCGCAAATTCATGCATCTCGGGTTCCATATTTATGATGTCGGTTTCCAGAGCCCGAATGTGGAGGCGGCACGTCCGTTGGTGTACGCCACTTCGTTCCTGCTGGTGACAGTGATCATTTCACTGAATCTGGCAGCGATTCAGATCCGTAACAACCTGCGGGAGAAATTCAGAGCATTGGAGAATTAACAGTGGCGATTTCCCCTCCATTGGAGGGGTGTTCCGCAGGGGCGGAGTAGTTTTAAAAGATTTCAGAAAAATTGGGTTTGAAAGGACGTGAAAAATGACAAATGAATCAGCAGCAAAGGAACTGGAAACTGTTATTCAGGTGCGTGATCTGGATTTGTATTACGGGGAAGCGCAAGCACTGTTTGGGGTCAATCTGGATGTCTATAAAAACCGGGTGACAGCATTCATCGGCCCCAGCGGTTGTGGTAAATCGACATTGCTGCGTTGTTTCAACCGCATGAATGATCTGGTTGATGGGGTGAAAATTGAAGGTCAAATTCTCATTAATGGAGATGAAATTCACGACCCGGGCATGAATATCACCGATTTGCGTCGTCGTGTCGGCATGGTATTCCAGAAGCCGAATCCATTCCCGAAAAGCATTTATGAGAATGTCGCCTATGGTTTGCGCCTGCAAGGGATCAACGACAAACGCTTTCTGGATGAGCGTGTTGAGTGGTCACTACGCGGCGCGGCGTTGTGGGATGAGGCCAAAGATCGCTTGAACGATAATGCAATGGGATTGTCCGGTGGTCAGCAGCAGCGTTTGGTGATTGCACGGGCAATTGCAGTAGAACCGGAAGTGTTGTTACTGGACGAACCGGCCTCCGCGCTTGATCCGCTCTCCACAGCGAAACTGGAAGAGCTAATTGATGAATTGCGCGATGAGTATACGATTTTGATCGTTACTCATAATATGCAGCAGGCCGATCGTATTTCTGACTATACTGCGTTTATGTATCTGGGCGAGATGATGGAGTACGGCGAAACGAAGCAAATCTTTAATGATCCGCAAACTGACAAAGCGCGTGATTATGTAACTGGTCAGTACGGCTAGTTTTTGATACAACAAAATTTTATTAATGAAGGCAGACACATTGGTCTGCCCCTACGAAAATCAGCTCAGTTTATTAGATTGTTTTTTTATTACCCTGCTATGTGTGGATAGCAGGGTTCTCTGTTTTTAGGGATACTTTTGTAAGGGTTAATTTTAAATAATAGGTGGAGGAATCATGATAGGGCCAAATATTCTGGTCGTCGAAGATGAAACAGATATCCGGGACATGCTCACTTTTTCGCTGGAACGCGAAGGATGGGGGGTCGAGGCAGTCGGCGATGCAACGGCGGCGGAGGAGAAGCTGAAGAAAAAGCTGCCTGATTTGATGTTGCTGGACTGGATGTTGCCGGATATTAGCGGCATCGACTTGCTGCAAAAGCTGCGTAAAAGTAAAGCACTGAAAGAGTTACCGGTGATTATGCTGACCGCGCGGGGTGAAGAGGCAGACCGGATCGAGGGACTAGAGGCTGGGGCGGACGATTATCTGCCGAAACCATTTTCCATTCAGGAGCTGAAAGCGCGGGTACGCGCTGTGTTGCGGCGGTCTGCACCCCATGAAAATGATGAGGAGATCGTCGCTGGGCATCTGGTGCTTTCTCCAGCGAGCCATCGGGTCTCCTTTGATGGCAAAGAGATCAATTTGGGGCCAACGGAATTCCGTATTCTCCATTTTATGATGACCCATCCGGATCGCGTCTACAGTCGTTCCCAACTGCTGGATTATGTCTGGGGACGCGATGTTTACGTTGAGGAACGCACGGTCGATGTCCATATCCGCCGCTTGCGTAAAGCGTTAGAACCATGGCATTGTGACAGCATGGTACAGACTGTACGTGGAGCCGGATACCGCTTTACGCCTTGCGAATCGATCTAAGTTTCTAATCTATGGCTATACTGTTGAAAAGATGGGGGGTTGAAGTACTCCGTTTGCTAGTAGTGTTATCACTTTCACTCTGGGCAGGATTCTGGTTGGGATTTCTGTTAGCGTTTCTGATTGGAATTTCACTCTACGCAGTATGGCATCTTTACCAACTATTTCGGTTGGAACGTTGGTTACATTCCAATAGAGGACAAAAGCTGCTATCGGCTTCTGGAATATGGGCGCAAATTTTTGAACAAATTAGCCTGATTCGTTTGCGGAATCGTCGCCGCAAGAAACGGTTGGCGCGGATATCCAAAAAATTCAATGCTGCGATTGGGGTTATGCCTGATCCAACATTAATTCTGAATAGTAATTTTGAGGTTGAATGGTGCAACAACAGTAGTAAGCAATTGTTAGGGATAGGTTCTTGTAGGCGTCAGAATACCCATAAGAAAAAGAGTGGAATTGGCAAATCAATCACAAAAGTATTACCTGATCAGGACTTTGCCAGGTATCTGAAGAAGAAAAATTTTTCCAAACCGCTGGAGATTCCAATCCCTAATCGGGAAGATGTAACGGTATCGATCCGTTTGGTACCGTTTGCCAAAAAGCAGTATCTCATGGTGGCAGTGGATGTAACCGAGATGAATCGTATTAATGCGATCCGCCGAGATTTTGTTAACAATACGTCACACGAGTTACGTACACCACTGACTGTATTAGTCGGCTATCTGGAAAACATGGCGGAAGCGAATGGTGAGATTCCGCAGCAGTGGCAGACGCCAGTGCGGCAGATGCGTCGCCAGTCCACGCGGATGTTGCAGATTGTCGAAGATATGTTGATGCTGGCGCGGCTGGAGCAGAAAGAGGATATTCTCAAAGAGGAAGAGGTCGATGTGCCGCTGCTGTTGCAGGGCATCCGCGAAGAGGCGGAAGCACTGGGCAAGCGGCTCGGCGTGCAACAGGAGATTGTGTTCGAGATCCAGAACAAATTGTGGTTGCGCGGGGATGGGCGTGCGTTGCAGACTGCTTTTTCTAATCTGATCTTCAATGCGGTGAAATATACACAGGATGGCGGAAAAATTGAGGTGCGCTGGTTACAGTCCAGTGATCAGGCGATCTTTGAAGTAGAAGACAATGGTTCCGGTATTCCGGCGGAACATTTGGGGCGGTTGACGGAGCGTTTCTATCGGGTTGATACCCATCGCTCCCGTGAGCAGGGTGGAACAGGGTTGGGATTATCCATTGTGCGCCATGTGGTGGAACGCCATGATGGGCAACTGGATATCAATTCATTGGTCGGGGTCGGGAGCCGTTTTTCCTGTATGTTTCCTGCGTCGCGGGTGTTTGTACAGGAGTAGCTTGATCCGAATTGTTTTGTCCTGTTTTGTCATTTCGACGAGGAACGAGGAGAAATCTTGGGTCAATAAACAGATTTTTCGCGATGCTCGAAATGACAGAATTTTTAACATCACGACCATGGTTGAAAAAGGGCGGACGTAAGTTCGCCCTTTTTCGTTGGGGCTGTTACGATTCCTGCATATTCTGCTTTTGGGGGAATAAAAATCATGACAGATGAAGAATTGAAAGCGTTAGTTGCCAGCTTGGCGATTGATAATAAAGAGATTAAAGAAATCCAGAAGGAGACCCAAAAGGAAATTGGGGAAACACAGCGAGAAATTCAAGAACTGAAATCGGCGCAAAAAAAGACGGATAAACAACTAAAAGAGTTGGGTAAACAGATTGGCGGTTTGTCTGATAAATTCGGCGGGTTTACCGAAGGGCTGGCATTACCGAGTCTGGAAAATATCCTTTATGGGAAATTTGGCATGGAGATGGTGACCCCTCGCGCCCGCGTGCGGAAAGATGGCGAAGAGATGGAGATTGATGTGCTGGCTTATGCAAATAGCACGGTCAATGAAGTGTATGTGGTTGAGGTAAAAAGCCGCTTGCGCGAAGAGGGCGTGTCGCAGATGCAGAAAATCATGGATCGGTTCCGCCGCTTTTTTCCGGAACATCATGGGAAAAAAGTCTATGGAATTTTGGCAGCGGTTGATATGTCCGCAGAGTTGCGCGATCGGGTGATGGATGCCGGTTTTTACGCAGCGCGGATTTGCAATGATGTGTTTAGTCTGGATGTGCCAGCGCATTTTCGTCCAAAGGCTTTTTGATGGATTTTGGTGTACTTTGATGTTTGATGCGTTTTGACGCGTGCTGACTGTTTTCTGAATTCTCTGTTTTATTCTCAATATCTTATCTTCAGCAGTTTAACCCCACTGTTTTATCCTTAATTTTTATATCCATTTTAATTGGATATTCATTGGATCTGTTTTGAATCATGTCCCAGTCTCAATCCCCCCACTACGCGCCGCTCCGTCGTTTGGAGAAACGGCTCCATTATCAATTCAAAAATCCACAGCTATTGGTGCAGGCGATGAGCCACCGCAGTATGGGTGGCGCGCACAATGAACGGCTCGAATTTTTGGGTGATTCAATTCTTGGATTTGTCGTCAGCGAATTGCTCTACCATCGTTTTCCCCATGAGCCGGAAGGCAACTTGACCCGTTTGCGGGCGCGGCTGGTGCGTGGCGAAAGTTTGGCAGAGATGGCGCGGGAATTGGAATTCAGTGATGCGTTGTTGCTCGGTTCTGGTGAATTAAAAAGCGGTGGGCATCGCCGTGATTCGATTTTGGCGGATGCAATGGAAGCGGTGATTGGTGCAGTATTTCTCGACAGTGATTTTGTGACGTGCCAGCGCTGGTTGCTACGGTTAATCGGAAAATGGGTCGAAGTGTTGCCCGCGCCAGATCAGTTGAAAGATCCAAAAACCCGACTACAAGAGCAATTACAGGCGCAAAAATTGTTGCCGCCACAATACGAGGTAATCCGGGTTGAGGGCGAAGGGCATCAACAGCAATTTACGTCGCGCTGTACGGTGAAGGCGTTTGGCATTGTGACAGAAGGGAAGAGTTCCGGTCGCCGCAAGGCGGAACAGATCGCGGCGGAGGCAGCATTGAAACAACTGGAAGAGTCCAGCGCGTTGGAGAAGAAAAAGAGATGAGTCATGACGAGGTCAATGTGAGTAATGCAGGCAATGCAAATCGCGATTCGGATAGTGATATGAAATGTAAAACCAAATGCGGCGCAATTGCGATTGTGGGTCGTCCCAATGTAGGTAAATCGACGTTGATGAACCGCATTTTGGGTGAAAAACTGAGTATTACTTCGCGCAAGCCGCAAACCACGCGCCATCAGGTATTGGGGATCAAAACCGAAGGCGACAATCAGTTTATTTATGTGGATACGCCGGGTATCCACACCCGTGCCGATTCGGCGATGAACCGCTATTTGAACCGTTCTGCATCGGGCAGTCTGGCGGGCGCGGATGTGGTGGTTTTTCTGGTCGAGCGCACCCGCTGGACGGAAGAGGATGAGGCGGTGTTGTTGCGGTTACAACAGCAGCCTGTGCCTGTCATTTTAGTCGTCAACAAGATTGACCAGTTGGATGTGAAAGGTGAGTTATTGCCGTGGATCGAAGAGTTGTCTGCAAAGATGGAATTTGCAGCGATTTTGCCGGTTTCTGCGTTGAAAGGAGAAGGTGTTGCTGCGTTGGAGCAGGAGCTGGAATCACTCTTGCCCGTTGCACCACATGGCTATGATGAAGAGCAAATCACCGACCGTTCCGAACGGTTTTTGGTCGCCGAGCGCATCCGCGAAAAACTGACCCGCCAGTTGGGGCAGGAGTTGCCGTATGCATTGACGGTCGAAATTGAGCAATTCAAACAGGAAGGGCGGTTGACGCGCATTGCGGCAGTGATTTGGGTCGAGCGTAAAGGGCAAAAAGGGATCGTGATCGGCAAAAACGGCGCACGGTTAAAAACGGTCGGCAAGGAAGCGCGGGAAGAGTTGGAAGAATTGCTCCAGCGCAAAATTTTCCTGCAACTGTGGGTCAAGGTGCGCGAAGGGTGGTCAGATGATGACCGCGCATTGCGCAGCCTCGGTTATCGGGATGATTTGTGATGTGTGGCACGCTCTATCTGGTCGCCACACCGCTTGGCAATTTGGAGGATTTCACGCCGCGTGCGCAGCGGGTATTGTCTGAGGTCGATCTGGTGCTGGCGGAGGACACGCGCCACAGTCGTAAATTGCTGGATTATTTTGGTATCCAGACACCGATGTCGGCACTGCATGAACACAATGAGCAGGAGGTCGTTTCGGGGTTTGTGGAACGGTTGCAGGCAGGGGATTCGATTGCGCAAATCAGCGATGCAGGAATGCCGCTGATTAGTGATCCTGGCTTTCTGCTAGCACGTGCTGCACGGGAAGCGGAGATTCCAGTGACGGTGATTCCGGGGGCGAGTGCGCCGATTTGCGCATTGGCGTTGTCCGGATTGCCGGTAGATCGGTTTACCTTTGAGGGTTTTTTACCATCCAAAACCGAGGCACGAAAAAAGGCGTTGCAGGCGTTGCTCGAAGAACCGCGCACGATGATCTTCTTCGAGTCTCCCAAGCGGATTTTCAATACAGTACAAGCGGCGGCGGAGGTATTTGGCGCGGAACGTCTGGCATCGGTAGTGCGTGAAATCACCAAAATGCACGAAACAGCGAAAACTGCGCCATTGGGCGAATTGGTGGCGTGGATGGAAGAGAATCCGGAGCAGCGGCGCGGCGAGTTTGTCTTTTTGGTGGAGGGAAAAAAGGAATTATCAGATCAGAAAATCGCAGAAGCGCAGCGTATTGCGGTGTTGCTGGTGAAAGAGTTGCCTCCGCGTAAGGCGGCGGCGTTGGCGGCGGAAATTACCGGTGTGCGGAAAAATGAGCTGTATCGGTTTTTGTTGGAACAGGCAGGGAAGTAGGTTTTTTTGTATTGAGCATGCAGGATGAATCTGGAAGAGATTAAATTTTGGTCTACACAACCAGAAAACCGGCAATCGCCCGAAGTGGGTTCGGAAGAGCGGTTTGAAGGGTTAAAGGAGAGCATGTTCCATGCGCGGAACCGGCTGCTCTTTTTCATTCTGTTTGCCATTTATTGCCTGCTAGCGATTTTCGGCACCACTGATCGGATGATCTTTATGGAGCAGGGGATCGGGATGCCGCTGCTCAATATTGAATTGCCGCTGATTGCTTTTTATCTGACGATGCCGGTTTTTCTCATCGCGCTGCAATTCAATCTGCTTTATACCTACCGCACGCATAAGCAATTATTGCTGGAAGAGCGGAATGAGCATGGGGACGTGCTGCTCAAGAAGCTGCCGTTTGGATTGTATGAGGGGGTATTGCTGCAATGCAATGGCCATTTGGGGCGTGTGATGTACGGGGCGATGCTGGGGATATTCTATCTGTTGCCCTCGCTGGTGTTGACCGCTTTCTGGTTTCGTTTTGCAGATTACCAAAATTTGCCAATTACGACATTTCATCTGGCGTTGCTTGTCGTTTCTCTATTGGTTCCAGCATTCTTTTTTCGCAGGTTACTACAGCAGGAAGCCTCGCTATGGAAATGGTTAATGGAGAAATGGAGTCATCGGGTTCGTTTTGGTATTACGTGGATATTGATTTCCTTATTTGCCGGTTTGATTGGTAGCTATTATGGATTAGTCGTTGTACCAATTGCGCAAGAGGAGATAAAGAATTTCCAATCATTGGAAAAATTTGTTGAAAAAGATGGATGGGAAGAGAAAGTTAATCAAGTATTTTCCTGGATTCCCGGAGATCGTTGGTTTTTACCTCGGCTTACAATGGAGGGTGAGACGCTAGTTGAAATAGATAAGCATGTGCTAGAGGTGTTGCGGGAGGCAAAAGATGGCGTGAAGAAAGAGTGGGCATGGAAAACAGAATTGATTCGTAGCTTACCGCCAACAGATTACTCCAACCGTAATTTCCGTTTGGCTGAGATTACCAATTCTCTATTGCCACGCGTTAATTTATCCGGCTCGGAATTCCAAAACGCGAACTTGCAAGGATCAACATTTCATGATGCCAATCTTTTGAATGCGAGCTTACAGGTGGCAGATTTGTTAGATACCAGTTGGAAAGATGCTGATTTGTGTGATGTTAAGGTGGAAGGTGCTAAGAGTATTTCGCAAGAACAGGGAGAGTGGGGAAAATGCAAAAGGAAAATCGTACGTTTAGTAAAGCAGGTTTCTAAAGGCGAGCGTGTTTTTCCTCAAGGACATTTTCAAGAAGAGAGGGTAGCGTCTAAAGTACGGGAAGAAAATCAGATTACATCTGTATTAGAAAATCATCCTACTGAAAAATATGCGCTTTTAGCCGGGTGTTACAAAGAAGATGTTTCTAAGGATGAAATATTGTTTTGGCCGCATATAGAGAGAACGCAGAAACCATGCGCAGGAGAGCAACAGCTTTCCAACATACAGCATGATCAGTATGGCACCTACGCCGATGTGGAACTGAAAACCAATGCAGAACCCGTTACCCAACGCTTCCGCTGGATTGAGCCGGGCACGTTTATGATGGGCTCTCCAGAAAGCGAAGAAGGACGAGATAACGATGAGGTACATCATCAGGTAACGTTGACCAAAGGCTACTGGATGGCGGATACAGAAACCACACAGCAGTTGTGGCAAGCAGTGATGAATACCAATCCAAGTCAATTCAAAGGAGAGAATCGTCCAGTTGAGAAAGTGAGCTGGAATGATGTGCAGGGGTTTCTGAAAAAGCTGAAGCAGTTCAATCCGGGGTTCAATGCAAAATTACCAACCGAAGCACAGTGGGAATATGCAACCCGTGCAGGAACAAATACGGCAATCTATACAGGTGACTTGAAAATTTTAGGACGACGCAATGCACCAGCTCTGGATGAGATTGCCTGGTATGGAGGGAACAGCGGGATTGATTTTGAGCTAGAAAACGGATGGGATGCTTCGGAGTGGTCAGAGAAGCAATATGAGTTTGACAAAGCAGGAACGCATCCGGTTGGTTTGAAAAAACCGAATGGTTGGGGGTTGTACGATACGCTTGGCAATGTTTGGGAATGGACGAGGGACCATTGGCAGGAGAAGCTCCCGGCGGAGCCGGTGAGCGATCCGTTGGTGGAGAGCGGAAGCGACCTCAGGGTGATCCGTGGCGGCTCCTGGCTCAATCTCGGCCGGAGCGTCCGCTCTGCGTACCGGAGCTCCTACGGTGCAGACGGCCGGTACGGCATCCTTGGTTTCCGGATTTCCCTAGGTCATTGAGCTCAGGCCAGGTCAGGCGCGTAGCGCAGCCAGCCCACCCAAAGCAAGCCGGTGCGGAGCCCGGCGGCGGGGGTGAGGTAGGCAAGCGGAGCGTGCGGATTGAATGACAAAAGGTATAAAACCAATAGCTTTCGAGAAATAGAAAAATGGAATTAAGAGAACAACTCAAAGCAGAAATTGACCATGTGGATATTCAGTATCTGGATTTACTATCCAAAATTGTGCGTCAGTTTTCCCATGAAATTGAGATAAAGCAATCTCAAAGTGAAAAACCCAAGCAAACAGCTGGAGAAATTTTGCAAGAGATTGCAGATAGGGGAGGATTAGGTGTTTCTGATCCGCAAGCGTGGCAGCGTGAAATCCGTGAAGATCGTCCATTACCTTTTAGAGAATAAATAATGTTGTTGGACAGCAATCTGATTATCTATTCAACGATGCCAGAGTATGATTCCCTGCGGGATTTTATTGATCATCAATCGCATTTTATTTCTATCATTAGCCAAGTAGAAGTGCTTGGATATCATAAATTGATAGAAAAAGACCGGGAAAAACTGGAGCAGTTTTTCCAATTTTTTCCGATCTTACCAATATCAAGTCCAATTGTTGAGCAGGCGATTGATTTACGACAGCAGCAGAAAATGTCTTTAGGTGATGCATTAATTGCTGCGACTGCATTGATTCATGATTTGCAATTGGCTACTGCAAACGTAAAAGATTTTAGTTGGATTGACGGAATTGAGGTTGTGAATCCTGTCGAGATTGTTTAATTCATGAACTGCATCTACAAACTCTCTATCCAGCTAGCCAATCCAATCGCTGCCGGTGAGGTCGTCGAAAAATAGGCAGGTAATTCAGAAATTGAATTATGCTCACCCACCTCTTCATCTGCAATTTTGTACTCGTCACTGAGTCGGAAATCGAGTTCCATTCCGGCATGACGGTGATGACGGGAGAAACCGGTGCAGGGCACTACTTCGCCAAACTCAAAGTTGGTCATAGTTCAGCATCGTCAGCGTTATCCCAGACCTGCTTGTAATACTGGTTCGGAAAGGCCAGAAACTACCTGTGAAAGTGGTTGCTGCTGGCGTTCTCGTTGTGGTAGTCTAAAAAACTGAACAAAATCAATCACTTTTTCTTTCTGTTCCATCGGAAGTTGATCTGGATCGTGAAGAATCTGTTCGGTTTGACGCATGAGAAGAGTTTCCCGATCTTGTTTTTTTACCGGATTTTATGCTTGTATCCACTGCATATGAAATCGTTTGGAATTTCAACGCCACTTCTGTATCAAATCAGAAGGCCGACAAAAAAGAGGTGTACAGAGAAAGATGAAACTCCGATACTGTCTGTTTCCCATTTTATGGTTTTTGTTCCCATTATTGTCCTATGCTGATTCTCCTCCAGATCGGCAACCACTCTCTATTGTTTCTGCCCAGTCCCGTGTTGTCCTCACCGACTATTTGCCCATTGGCGGCACGGTTGCCGCAAACCGGTCGGTTGTCCTCGCTGCCCAGATTCCAGGGCGGGTAACGCGTATTGCCGGGGAGGAGGGCGATCGTTTCCAGGAAGGCAGTTTGCTGGTCAAAATCAATGATGATGCCTTGCGGGCGCAACGCCAGACCGCGATAGTGCAATATTATGCGGCGGTGTCGGCGGCGGGGAGCGCACGCGCCCAGTTGCACCGAAAAATTGAATCACCATCGACTTCCAACCCTGCGCCGGGCGGGATGGGCTTGCCGAAGCTGTTTGACCAGATTTTTACCAAACCATTTTCGGATGCCATCGGCGCACAGGATTCGGATGTGGAACGGCATGTTGATCTTTTTTCGACACGTTCGCAGGCGGATCAGGCACACCATACGGTGGAGCAGGTGTTGGCACAAATCCGACAGATTGATTCCAAATTGCGCGACAGCGTCGGCGTTGCGCCATTTGACGGCACAATCATTACCAAGCAGGTCGAAGTAGGCGATACGGTACAACCGGGACAGCCATTGCTGGAGTTCGGTGAGCTGGATACGCTGAAAGTTCGGATTGATGTGCCGGAAAGCCTGATTCATTACTTGCAGGAAGGGCAATCGCTCAACATTCAGGGCAAGAATCTGAAAACTGGAAGCCAGGCGACGGTCAGCCGTATTTTCCCGACGGCTGATCCAGTCCGCCACACCACACCAGTGGAATTGACAATCTTTGCAATCCAGAACATCGCACCCGGAAATTATGTCGAAGTGCAAGTTCCACTTTCCAAAGATGCTGCGAAAAAACAGGTACTGGTTCCGGTGACTGCGGTTATGGACTGGGGGGGGGGATTATCGGTGGTGTATATTGTTAACAAAAGTGAGCGGGTAATACGGCGTTTGGTGCGGATCGGTGATATCTTGCCTTCCGGTGAGGTCACCATTTTATTCGGGGTGAAAGCAGGGGAGCGCGTGATTGATCAGCCGCCATCTAATCTCAAGTCGGGTTTTCTGGCTTCATTATATTCTCGATAATCAGATTATGTGTTGAATGAATGGATTGGATGAATTGATGGAAACAGAAAATCAACAATCATCCAGTCAGAAAATCTGTCATTGCTCCAGAAGGCCATCGGTTTCCCATCCGCATTCTGAGCCTGTGCAAAAGCCGCATCTTGGGGTTGCGGGGAACATTGCCCGTTTCTTCATTGACTCGCCGATTACACTGTTGCTGTTTTTGGCGGCACTATTCATTGGTCTGATCGGGCTAGTCTACACACCACGGCAGGAAGACCCGCAAATTTCCGTGCCGATGATCGACATTTTTGTCCAGTATCCCGGCGCGACTGCCGAAGAGGTTGCCAATCTTGCGATTGCGCCGCTGGAAGGGATCATGAAAGAGATTCCCGGTGTGAAGCATGTCTACTCCGCTTCGCAGCATGATCATGGCATGGTGACGGTGCGCTTTGAGGTCAATGAGCAGATGGGGCCGTCGATTGTCAAAGTGCATGACAAGTTGCAGTCCAATCTCGACAAAATTCCACCCGGCGTGTCGATGCCGTTGGTCAAACCAAAAGGGATTGATGATGTGCCGGTCGTCACACTGACATTGTGGGCGAAGGAAGTGTACGATTCCGAATTGCGGGTATTGGCGCATAAAGTATTGCAACGGTTGAAGGAGGTTCCCAATACCGGGCAAGGATTTGTCGTTGGCGGGCGGACGCAGCAAATCCGCATTGAGGTACTGCCGGAACGGCTCGCGGGTTTTGGGATCAACCTGGATCAGATTGCGCAGGCGGTGCGGAGCGCAAACCGGGAATCGCCTGCCGGTTCGATAGAGCAGGGGGCGACTGCTTTTAAGGTTTTCACTGGATCATTCCTCCACAATGCCAAAGAGGTGGAAAATCTGGTGATTGGCGTGAACCAGGGCAAGCCGATCTATTTGCGTGATGTCGCAACGGTGATTGATGGTGCATCGGAAGCGAAAGCGTTGGTTGCTTATTATAGTGGTGTTGTCAGTGGCGCTACAGACTCAAAAACAGATCAAAAAATCATTGATGGGGTTCCGGCAGTCACGATTGCGATTGCCAAAAAGGAGGGCTCGAATGGCGTCACGGTTGCGGAGGATGTGATTGCCAAACTGGAAAGCCTGAAAGGCCGCCTCATTCCCGACAATATCCAGACTACCGTCACACGCAATTACGGCAAAACCGCCAACGACAAGGTCAACGAATTGCTGGAAGCGTTGGTCTACGCGGCGATTGCCGTCAGTTTGTTGTGCTGGATTACGATTGGTGTACGCCCGGCGATGGTCGTGATCACCGTCATTCCGGTGGTGATTTTGATCACGATCTGGTCAAGCTGGGCGTTGGGCAACACCATCAACCGCGTCAGTATGTTTGCATTGATCTTCTCCATCGGCATTCTGGTCGATGATGCGACGGTGATTGTTGAAAACATCTTCCGCCGTTGGCTGCGTAATGGTGAAACGACGGTTGCCACCGCAATTGATGCGGTGCGCGAGGTGGGCAACCCGACCATTATTGCGACATTTACCGTATTGGCAGCATTGCTACCGATGGGCTTTGTCAGCGGGATGATGGGGCCGTATATGCAGCCGATTCCGGTGCTCGGCTCAGTGGCGATGATCTTTTCGCTATTGGCGGCGTTTGTCTTTACGCCGTGGTTTTCGCTACGGCTGAAACCGGAACTGGATAAATTGCGTCGCGCGAAGGAACGCGAGAAGAAAATTCAGGACAAGATTGGTCAATATTATCGTCCACTGTTGTTGCCACTGATCCAGAATCGTGCGTTGGGTTGGAGTTTTTTGCTGACGACCATCGCGCTCTTTTTCCTTGCCTGCGCGATGTTCTATACCAAAGCGACGACGGTCAAAATGTTGCCGTTCGACAACAAGCCGGAATTCAACATCCTGATCAATTTGCCAGAAGGGACAGCGTTGTTTGAGACCGCCAATGTAGCGCGTCGGTTGGCGGAGACGGTGCAACAAAATGTGCCAGAAGTGACGGCATTGCAAACGTATGCGGGCACGGCTTCGCCTTTCAATTTCAACGGCATGGTACGGCACTACTATCTGCGGCAGGAGCCGTGGCACGCCGATATTCAGGTGATGTTGACCGACAAGGGAGGGCGTGAGCGCAGTAGCCATCAAATCGCCGAAGCGACGCGCACATTGCTGACCGAGCAGGCAAAAGAATTGGGTGCAAAAATCGCGGTAGTGGAGATGCCGCCCGGCCCGCCGGTGTTGCAGACGATGGTGGCAGAAGTTTATGGCCCAGATGCGGAGACGCGGCGCAACGTTGCGACAGACCTTACTGGAATTTTTGGGGAAGCGCCCAATCTGGTCGATGCCGACAATTATCTGATTGTGCCGTACGGGCGTTGGCATTTCCGCGTCGATACCGAAAAGGCAGTACGGCACGGCGTTTCGGTCGAGACGGTCAACCGCAATGTGCGCATGGCGATGGGCGGTTTTGTGCTGGGTGATGTGAAAGGACATGCGTCGCTGGAGCCGAAACGGATCGTCTTGCAATTGCCGCTGGAAAAACGTGGCGAATTGGAGCGTCTCGCCAATCTGCCGATCCCGTCCACAACGGGGCAGACCATTCCGCTGACGGAGCTGGGGAAATTCGTCCAAGTGGAGGAGCAAAACATCATCTACCGCAAGGATTTGCGCCCGATGGAGTATGTCGTCGGTGAGATGGAGGGGCGGCTCGGTGCGCCGATTTACGGCATTTTAGACGTGGAAAAATCGCTGAAAAACTATGTTGCGCCGGATGGCGTGCAGATCAGTGGCACACTCACTGCCGCGCCGGAAGATGACCGTCATTCCGGTTTTGAGTGGAGCGGCGAATGGACGGTCACTTATGAAACCTTTCGCGATATGGGGATCGCCTTTGCTGCTGCGCTGGTGCTGATTTTCGGGCTACTGGTGCTGGAGTTCCGCAATTTTATCCTGCCCGCAATCATCATGGCGCCCATTCCGCTGACGTTGATCGGCATTATTCCGGGACATTGGTTGCTCAATGCGGAGTTCACCGCCACGTCGATGATCGGTTTTATCGCGCTGGCCGGGATTGAGGTGCGCAACTCCATTTTGCTGGTTGATTTCATCAAGAATGAATTTTCTCTCGGCAAAAACATCATAGAAGCAGTAGCGAGTGCCGGGCAAATTCGCATGCGTCCGATTTGGGTCACCGATTTAACGATGATGGCAGGTGCAGCGACGATTCTGTTTGATCCGATTTTTCAGGGGATGGCGATTTCGTTGTTGTTTGGGCCGATTGTCGCCACGACGCTGACGCTGTTTGTAGTGCCGTTGGGGTGTACGGTGGTGCGGAAGAGGGTGTGGTTAGAATAAGCTAAGAGATTATGGCAGATCTATTAGTAAGAGTTTTATTTGGTTTGGTTTTAAATTTTTTTGAGGAATATGATAATGAAAAAATTAACAGTCGGTTTTAATTCAATAAAAAAAACTTATGATCTTTTGATAGAAAGAGAGGTAACGAAAGTAGTAGATCAAAATGAAACTAAAAAAATTTCTTTTTTTAAAGGTCAATTGAAATCACATTACCATGTTGTTCCTTATGATGATGTGTCATATGGCTATGGAGATTCTGGTAACAATAAAAGAAGATTTTTTTGGATTACTCATACATCTCGTATTATATTAAATCCTTTAAATTTGGAAAATGAATTTGTCATAGATGAAGGAAATGAAGATCAACTTTTAGAATACCGTAACTATCTTGCAAAGATCAGGAATACTCTACAGATTAAAGATAAAGCAAGTTTTGCAGATTTTGAAATTTTAGATGCTGCTCCAAAATCCGTCGAATCTCAAACTATGCAAAATCAAAATTCTATGGTTGATGGAAAAAAAGTAGCAATATTACACAATTTACTCGAGGGTCTAGTAATGCAGAAATTCATGGTTATGAATATGGTCTTTCAAATCTAGATTATGAGAATACCAATCTTAATGTTTTTAATGACACATCATATTCTACACCTCTAAAAGACTGGGGGGTATATGCAACTGTAGGGGATAATCAAGTAATGTTTGATTTTGGGATAACATATCCATGGGACTCCTTACAAACGCTTGTGACTTATACGGATAAAAATGATCAAGATACATGTGTTTGTGTAGCTGATGGTCAGGAATTATATCAAGCTGAAGACTCTATTAATAAAAAACGTTTAATATGTAATCATAATATAGCTTCATATGTTGTTGGTCAGTACTCTTTTGTAACTCCTCCCGGCAGGATTAGTGTTTCAGGAATTAATTTTATATCTCGTGCTGCAATAAAAGTCAGTCTAGATCCACAGCATGATGAAATTGTACTTTATAATAGTTTGAAATATCTATTTGCTTCTCATAAGTCGCATATTAAAGAGAAAAACCCAGATATAAAAATATATGTAGATGAAGAAATGCATAATATTAAATTAAAAGATAAAAGTAAAAATGAAGGTGGTTATTTGGAGGAGGATAGTATAACTTTAAATTTACAATTGCTCTCTCTATATCCTCTTATAAACAATAATGGAAAATATAGAAGCGCTATTCAAATGGATAATTTTATTCAAGAGCCAAAATCAGATGATGCAGGTTGGGTTAAAGACCCGGTCAAAATGGTCTCATATAACCATAATTTGTATGCAGAAGAAATTAATTATGAAAAAAGAGAAATATCCTGTTTCTTCAAAGGAGATAATGGAAGATTAAAAATGGTTCTTAATAAATTTGAACCTCTAACTTTAAAGCTTCATTTCTCAATCATAGATGATTCCATAAATTACTGGCTGCACGTTATTCCTAAAAACAAGGAAGAATTTTGTAATGTAGATATAAATCTTAAAGTCAATGCTGCAGAAGACACTACAGAAGGCACTACAGAAGGCACTACAGAAGGCACTACAGAAGGCACTGCAGAAGACACTACAGAGGAACTTTCTATTAAAGGTAGTAGTTGGAGCGGCAGTGATAGTGAACAACCTATGTGTATACATAATGTATTAAATTTTAACCAAAATACTCAAATCAGCCTAGGTAAAGGTTTAAATAATGTGGAAGTCGAATTTCATATTTCGGATGAATTTACTAAAGATTCAGTGACAGTTTTTGTCCCAGTTATTGCGATAGATAACCGTCCGGATTATTAGGTTGGATGTTTGTTTTAGAATTTTTTAAAAATATTAAGAGGATATGCTTGTCATGAAAAAAAATATTTTGTCGAATGGGGTTGGGTTTATATTTGATGGACATAAGGAACAAGATAATAAACTTTCTTTTATTGTTGATGAAGATGATGGTATAGGTATATCTGTTTATGTTGAAGAATTTACCAAGGAGAGATATGAGGAAAATGAGCCTGAGTATAGGGCAGTAGAGCAAGGTGATGATTTAAAAAAAATATGGGATGATCTTTCACAAGATGGCAAGCATGTCAATACTGGTGAGTATTACAGGTTCAAGAATGACAGATTTAAAAAATGTAAAGTAGAAATTGCTTCTAGCGTAGAGGTTTTAATTAATTTCAGATCACCCCGTTATAACCATAAAGATAATGCTAAAAAATATTGTGACATATTACAAAAAAGAATAACAAAAAAGGAGGGAAAAGAAAATCCCTCACAGGCAGATGTACATATGATTCTTTCAAGAGAAAAAGGAGATGGCTATATTAAACCTGAAGGAGTTAATCTTTGGTATCAAATTACATTGAAATTAGATTTTGAGTACTACACACTGTTTTGCGCCCAAGTACATAGAAATGATCGCAATCATTGGGTAGTAGGAAGTGAAGATTTATATTCAAAGAATCAGGATAGTGATTATGATGCATATGAGGGACAATTATATAAAACCCCCTTAAGTGAGAAGATATATACTATCTCAAACCGCAAAAAAGACGGCAGTATGGGAAATAGCTTTACCTTTTTCATAAGAAAGAAAGGTTAAATCTATGATGGATCTAATTCCTCTCTTCTTGGGGCGATAAAATAAGCTGTTTTTCTGGCGAAGCCAGATGCCGCATTGCGTCATGTAATACCCCGTAGCTTGCTGCGGAGTTGTTTGTTTTCAAACCATCTGGAAAATATTATGATGGATGGAGGAGGGATAGTTGGCGGATTGGCTGGAGGAGGCTTACCGGGAGCTATGCTCGGCGCTGGAATTGGAAGTGTGGGTGGTTATGCAGTAGCGAAAGGAATAAAATAGCGGCGACCTAAAATCTCCTATCCCCGTAGCAAGCTAGCGGGGTATTACGAGATTTTCCCCTACGGGATCGGTCGGCCGCCTTTTAAGAAAATTACGAAGCAAGCTTCGGGAAATTAGACCCGTAGAGATTAAAGAGAATTAAAAAAAGAATTAAAAAATTAATATAAAACAGGAGTTGCCCATAGGATTTTAGGAGGCCATAGATAAAGGTGTGTAACCGTTTTACGTTGAACAAAGGAAGAATAAATTATGCCTACTCGTGAGGATC
Source organism: uncultured Piscirickettsiaceae bacterium (assembly GCA_964344325.1). Classification (GTDB taxonomy): domain Bacteria; phylum Pseudomonadota; class Gammaproteobacteria; genus CAYFMX01. The sequence continues at coordinate 40,585 of CAYFMX010000007.1, read as the reverse complement.
TTCAATGGCTCAAAAATTCTACGGAGAATTGGGGTCGTCGTTATTCTAGACTTTCTCCGACTTTCATTTTTCTGGGGGATTTATGTAGAGCATGGGAAGATGACCTACAAAGCCCTATTTTTGCTAAAAATCCAGGATTATTCGATAGATTTAACATATTGTATTATGGTCGAGTTGATGGGACTGATTGGAATGATTGGAATGATTGGAATGATTGGAATGATTGGAATCGTTGGAATCATTGGAATCAACAGAGTATAGCTGGCGAACATAGTCCTGGACAACAACTTGCCCGTAAAATCTTTGATAAATTGCACCGAGCGGATAAAGACCAATTTATAATAGATACAATTACAAATAGTGAATATGGATCATTTTTTAAAATCAATCATTTTTTTGCTGTCTCATCACAAAATGCCCGAAAATATTTTTTAAATCGTCATGTGGAGAGGTTCTATAGAGAATATTCTAGAGAATATTCTCCAAATTATTCTATTGTGCGTGCACGTTTCTCTAGTTTAAGAGAATTTGCCTTACATTTAATTGAGTCAACTGGTGTTCAGCATGCTCAAAAACCACAGCTTTATGAAGCTTTACCATCGCAATCGCGACTATCGGGATGGAGGAGAGGGTTGCGAGGATCACGACGATCACAGCAGCAACCATCACCATCGCAACCATCGCAACCATCGCAAACATCGCAACCATCGCACGAACAACCAGAGAACAGGAGATTAATCAATCTGGATACGTCTTTACCAGAAATAGGTCATGGGTCGAATACAGTTGATCTAGCGAGCCAGTATACTCTGGCGGAGATGATGAAAATATCGCTAGAGATGCAAGGAATATCGCCAGAGCTGTATGGTTTGGATATGTATACAACGTCGCCATGGATGCACTCGCCAATGCAGCCATGGATGCACTCGCCAATGCAGCCATGGATGCACCCGCCAATGCAGCCATGGATGCACCCGCCAATGCCGTCAGGGATGCACCCAATGGCGTCAGGGGAGCCTCCGAATCTACCGATACAACCATATGACGGACAATGGCGTGATCAAACAGCGGATGCAGTCAATTTGCCAGAGTCGCACTCAGTATCATCTGCTTCTGTGTCAGTACCACCTGCTACTGTGGAAGTACAGCAGGGTTATACAACACCGCCGCCACGCTCACCATCACATGGCCAACATTATGTAACGCCGGAGCGTATAGGAGAGCCTCCATCATGGGATGAGGAGGCAGCACTGGGGGCGGCAAACACAATCCCCCTAGAAGACCCAATTCAGGTGGAAATGCGTCAGGCTGGCCAACAGATACTGAGACTGATACAACCACCTAGGCAGGATATACAAGGTCGCCCTCAACAGCAACCGGAGCCAGCACAAAATAATGTGGAAGCTCAAAATAGGCCACGTGGAGGGCTTATTGGTGGAAATCCTGATAACGGCAATGGGTCATATGGCGATGAACCAAACCGCTTACCCCCCCGTAATGATAGGCCAGATGGTGATGGTTCAGCGGGTGCCCAACTTGTAAATAACCAGTCGAATATAGATGAAAGTGCCAGTTTGGATAACGATCATCATTTCTATGGTGATCTGTCGGAGGCAGAAGAACAAGGGATTCACCCTGCCGATCATCCTAATCTACCACCCAATCGAACTGGATGGTTGCCGTCAAAATCAGCAGTAGGAGCATTTGGCACAGAATTCGCAGGTGGTGCAGCAGCAGGGATGGCAACAGACCGCTTATTAAAATCGGGAGGGATAGAATCGGAAGATATAAGGGCGGCAGGAACGGGTGCAGGGGCAGGGGGTGGAGCAGTTGCATCAGGAAATATTTATAGAGGTGTTTCCAGACATGTTTCGAGGAAGATAGCAACGCGAACTATATCTAGAAACGTGGCAAATACTACGGCGGCAAATACTACAGAAGGTGTGGGTGCAGGATTGGAAGGAGCAGCAGCATCGGATCTTCCAGAAATGGCAACGCTCTTCAAAGGGTCATTATCAGAAGGGATAGGAGTAGGAGCAGCTTCCGCAGCAGCAACGTACGAGACTAATAAGCACCTATTAAAACCGAAAGGAACATATGAAAATGTGGATATGGCTGTAAATACAATGGCTGGTATGGTTATAGGAGGCATGGTTGGTGGTGCTCCGGGAGCTATAATAGGTGCTGAAATTGGAGATGTTACTGGTTATCTCGAAGCAAAATTGCAGAAAAAAGTACTAAAAGGGGCAAAACATTTGCTAAAAAGCGTTTTCTAACACACATTGTTAAGCAGCGAAGAAGTTTTGTATTGAGTTTTATCACGCTTAGGGTTTTAGAGAATGTAGAAGAAATAGCGGCAGATGGGATAGTGCATTCCCTGTGGTAATGTTACCGGTATAATGCGCCCATGAACGCGCTTTATTCATGGACAGGCATTCAGCCGGTATTTTTGTGGACAGATTTGCTGATCTGGCTGTTGGTGGCTGTCGTCATTGCTTCCGTTTTTTACATCCGCCGCCGTCCACATTTGCGCACGCCGTGGCAACGCGTCGCCCGCAGTCGTATGGCGATGGGTTCGTTGGTAGTACTGTTGTTGTACGTCACGATTGGGCTGCTCGACTCAATTCATTTTCGCACTGCGCTGGAAACGCCTGCGCAAGCGGGAAAAAAAACCGAAACTTCTGAGGTTCATTTCTCTACTGAAGTGCACACCGTGCTCGACTGGCTGGTGCGTGGCGTGTTTGATCGTGAGGAGAAAACCTATTCTGCGCCCTTGGCGACGCATCTCTACAGCAAAGAACAGATCGAAAAACCAGATGGTTCAGTGACGCGCGATTTCCCGCGTTTGGAGACGGGTGGGGCGCATCTGGAAAATCCGCAAACGGCTGTGCGGGATCGTGATGTCTGGGAAACCGTTCAGCGTGCAGCGACGGAAGGAGCAGCGATCTGGATCGGATTCATTCTGTTATTCGTACTCTTTTTCCACTGGCGGCGACGCAAACGAGAGCCAGAATCGGCGAATGGATTTACCAAATCGTGGTTGGCGCCATCATGGTTGGTCAATGTGGCACAAGGCAAAGAGCCGATCCCGTGGCGCACGATTTTGTTCATTACTGCGCTGCTGACGATGTTGGTGATTGTCGCGATTCGCTTGGGCATGGATTACCACATTCTCGGTACCGACAAGGTGGGGCAGGATGTTTTCTATCAGGCAATCAAAGGTATCCGCACTGGGCTAGTGATCGGTACGCTGACGACGCTGATCATGCTGCCGTTTGCGGTGGTGTTGGGGATGATGGCGGGCTATTTCCGTGGCTGGATTGATGATGTGATCCAGTATATTTACACGACGTTGAATGCAATTCCTGGCGTGTTGCTGATTGCGGCGGCGATTTTGATGATTCAGGTTTATATTGACCAAAACCCCGCGCTGTTCGAGACGGCAGAGGAGCGTGCGGATTTGCGCCTGTTGTTTCTCTGCATCATTTTGGGGATTACCAGTTGGACGGGATTGTGCCGTCTGTTGCGTGGCGAAACGCTGAAGTTGCGTGAGATGGATTATGTCACTGCCGCGCAGGCGTTTGGGGTCGGGCAATTCAAAATCCTATTCCGCCATATTTTGCCGAATGTGATGCATGTGGTGCTGATTTCGATCATCCTTGATTTTAGTGGACTGGTGCTGGCGGAAGCTGTGTTGTCGTATGTCGGCGTGGGTGTTGACCCGACAATGCACAGTTGGGGCAACATGATCAACAGTGCGCGGCTCGAAATGGCGCGGGAGCCGATGGTCTGGTGGACGCTACTGGCGGCGTTTTTGTTTATGTTTACGTTGGTGCTGGCGGCGAACCTTTTCTCCGATGTGGTGCGTGCGGCGTTTGATCCGCGTTTGCAGGGGCATGGGGAAAAATAGCATGTTGGAAGATTCAGATCAGAAACTGGAAGTGCTTCGTCATCTTTTGGATGAGGGAGAAAAAAGTGGTTTTGTAGAATATTCGCTTGATGATTTGATTGCTGAAATGGATTGTGAAAGTAGCTAAATGAGTCCTACAGTTTTTAATGAGGATGGCTTTCGGTTTCATAGAGGAGCATTATGGTGAAATCGTCAGTGTATGGAAACAGCACTTCAGTGGTTGAAGTAACCAGTATTTCGACGCATGGCATTTGGTTGTTTGCGGATCAGAAAGAGTTGTTTATGCCGTATGAAGAATTTCCGTGGTTTAAAGACCAACCTGTAAAAAATATCATTCATGTTGAAGAACAATCAAAAGGCCATTTTTACTGGCCTGAAATGGATGTGGATTTGTTTCTGGAGTCAATTCAACATCCGGAACGTTTTCCATTAAAAGCGAATTAATTGATAAAGGTATTTCAATAATGGTTCCCCATATCAAAGAACTCCATGTGGAGAATTTTAAATGCTTCCAAAATCTGCGAATAGATGGGCTCAAGCAGGTTAATTTGATTGGCGGGAAGAATAATGTTGGTAAAACGGCATTGTTGGAGTCTATAGAACTGTTCATGTGTTCAGATAACGCATCTGATTTTGTTGGTAAAGTTAGGCACATGCTTATCAGAAGGCAACACTATGGAAAAAAAATAAAATATGTTGATATAGATTTTTTCTACGATAATAAAGATAGGATAACAATTAATTCTGGAATAAAAAATATTCAAATTTTATCTCATAAAGGAACAGAAACTGTTTCAGATAGCGGGGATTTTTTTTCTGAAAGAAAATTGGCTTTTATGGTGTTTGATGGTGCTGAAGTAATGGTTCGTGTGGAAATTCCTCTGCATTCGATTGAAAGTACAGAAAATTTTTTTACTTTTAAAAAAGAATCTAAAATAATTTCTGTTAATTTTATAAATTCAGCAGTATTGAGCGATGAAGAATTAGCTATTTTCTATGGTTCTTTTGTGGATATGGATATGGAATACTTTATTGATCAATCTCTTTCTCAGTTTGATGAGCAAATTGTATCGTTTAAACCAAGAGCCACAGAAAAAGGAATGGTTTTAAAAGTTAAATTAAAAGAAAAAAAAGAACATGTCCTGTTGTCCTCCATGGGAGAAGGTGTTAGTCGTTATATTGCAATCCTCTGCGCAATCTGGGCAAGCAAAGACGGCGTTTTGTTGATTGATGAAATAGAAAACGGAATCCATTACACCAATTATCCAAAGTTTTGGAAATTGATTCATCAAGCAAGCCGTGATGCGAATTGCCAGATTTTTGCGACTACCCATTCTAAAGAATGTATTGAAGCGTTTAATCAAACTCAATTGGAAGCTGAACAGGAAAATTATCCAGAAAGTGCTTATTTTGAATTGTTCCGAAATGCGAAAACAGAAATGATTGATGCACATTCACGTAGCTCAGAGCAGTTACGTTATGCGTTGACACATGAAGGTAGGATGCGCGGTGAGTAGTTTGTTGATTGTCGAGAGTGAAAATGACAAGCTTTTCGTAGAACGCCTCATTCGTCATCTCAATATTTCAGAATTGGAAATAGAACCGCCAATTTGTGCAATCGATGATTATGAATGTCTGGATGGTTTGTCTAATTTGAAATACCGTTTGGGCGAACTCAGTAGGGATGCAAAAATTGATCGAACCGAAAAGATTGGAATTCTGATTGATGCAGATCAGGCAGGTATTAATCAACGTATAAAACTAATCAATGAAGCAGTACAAAATAGCTTGGATGAAACGATTGAGATAAATCAGACAAACCAGTGGTTTTGGTCTGAAAAGCTACAAATGAATTTTGCGTGCCATATCTTGAATGTAAATGGTTGTGGGGAATTAGAAACAATTTTAAAATTGATTGCATCAAAACAATCTATTTTTGCAGACTGTTTGAAATCTTGGAAAGAATGTTTAGACGAAGAGAATTTATCGGTTCGAGAAAAAGATTTTGATAAATTTTGGGTGCAGGTTTATCAACGGTATGATGCTTGCGTGAGTCAGAAAGAGAAGAAGCAAGCAGGAAAAAGATGTAATTTTAAAGCAAGCCTTGAGAAAGAAATCTGGGATTTTGATCATGATTGTTTAAACGGATTGAAAGATTTTTTGCGTATGTTTGATTCCAAAAAAAACTGATTCTGAGGGAACATAATGAACCGATACCTCGCTGAATGTTTGGGTACATTTACGCTGGTTTTTGCCGGTTGTGGCGCAATCATCACCAACGATCTGTTCCCCGACACGCTCGGACATGTTGGCGTGAGTATGAGCTTTGGATTGGTGGTGATGGCGATGATTTATGCAGTAGGTAATGTCTCTGGGGCGCATCTAAATCCGGCAGTTACGCTTGGATTTGTTGTTGCCGGACGAATGAAGGATTACAAAGCAGCGGGCGGTTACATTTTGGCACAGGTTTTCGGCGCGATTGTTGCGGCGTTACTACTGAAACTGATTTTGCCTGCGCATCCGAACCTGGGTGCGACGCTGCCGGGCATTTCTATTTGGGGCGCGTTCCTGTTTGAAATTGTTCTTACCTTTATTTTGATGTTCGTGATTTTGAATGTTTCCGCTGAATATATGGAAAAAGGGATGATGGCCGGGGTTGCGGTGGGCGGCACAGTCGGTTTAGAGGCGTTGTTTGCCGGGCCGTTGACCGGCGCGTCGATGAACCCGGCGCGTTCGTTGGGGCCTGCGCTGGTCTCTGGAGAAATTTCGGTGCTGTGGCTCTATCTGCTTGCACCTGTTGTGGGGGCGATTCTTGCGGCGCCGATGTGTCGCTGGATTCAGGGCGAGCGTTGTTGTGGGGATGAGGGTTGTTCGTGAAGAAAATACCGTTTCTGCTTTTTTCGCTGATTACTTCACTGGTTTTTTCATCGCTTTTTTTGATGCCAGAAATGGTGATAGCGGAAGAAGCAGAAGAAATGTTATTGGAAGAGGTGTTGGATGGTTTTGATGACCCGGTAGAAAATTCTACTGAAAATTTGTCCGAAGAAGAGTGGGCATTGGATGGATTTGAGGATACGGAGACAGATCGCTCCTCTGAAAAGTTAGTCGTTCATTTTGAACCGGAAGATCAAAATTCTGCTGATTCGGGTAATTCTGAATCAGAAACTCCATTTTCGTTGCGTGGTTATATTCAGGCTGCGCTTTCCTACAATGTTGCCCACGATGCGTCGAAAAAAGAAGATCAAACCGATTTTCGTGGCTTCTCGAAGTTGGCACAAAAAGTGTGGTTGGAGGCGGAATCTGATCTTGGTGAAGATTGGAAATTACATGTCGATGGGCATCTTCAGCGCGATCTGATTTATCGGGAAAAAGGTCGCGAAAATTATGCGCGTGAAGTGTTGGATGCGTATGAAGAGGATGCTGAATGGGGGGAAGCGTGGGTGCGCGGCGCGTTGGCTTCCAATATTGATCTGAAAGTAGGGCGGCAAATTGTGCCGTGGGGTTACGCCGATTATTTGCGCGTGGTTGATGCGGTCAATCCGATGGATTTGCGCGAACCGGGGTTGGGTGACCTGGAGACAATGCGTCTGCCGGTTGGTGCAGTGAAGCTGGATGTGTATGAAGGCGATTGGCGCGTCTCGTTGTTGGCTGCGTTGGAATGGCGTCTGCACAAAACGGCTCCGTGTGGCAGTGATTTTTATCGGGATGGACTGAAAACACAGGCGGAGTGTGATCAACTCACAAAACCGATTGAGGAACCGGAAGATGGTATGGACGATGCTAGCGTTGCCATCAATGCGGAAGGGCGTTTTGAGGGCTGGGATATTGCGCTGTATCAGGCACGATTGAATCACGATACACCCTATTTGGATCTGCAGAAAAATACGTTGCGTTATCCACGTATCCATTTGACCGGCACAGCAGTCAGTGTTGCGGATGGCAATTGGCTCTGGAAAGGGGAAGCAGCACGGCTTGGTGGGCTGCGTTTTGCTGGCGTGGATGCGGAAAAATCCCGATATGATCTCTTATTTGGTGGCGAATACAGTGGTTTTACTGACACAACGCTGGCGTTTGAGGCCGTTTCGCGTCATATTCAGGATTATGAGGACGGAATTGAACAAAGCGGCTGGAACCAGAAAATGCGGCAATTGGCGTTGTCCTTCCAGCGTGATTTTGCCAATGATACACATCATTTTAGCGTGACGCTGATTCGTGATCGCTGGGATTTGAATCGCGCCAACACCATTTTGCGCATCGCCCATGAATATGATGTGAATGATGAAATTTCTGTCAAAGGCGGCGCTATTTTGTATGAGTCAGACGGAAAAAAATATAATTACGAAAACAGTGATCGGGCGTTTTTGGAAACGCGTTATTCTTTTTAGATTTTTTAACCAAATGATTCAAATTGTATTATTTTGATTTTTTTAAATTCAACAAACTAATATGCAAAACAACTAAGAGAGGAATGAAAAATGAAACGCACACTTTTAATTTTAGCAACCACAGCATTCTGTTTTTCCGGATCAGTAGGCGCTTTTTCTACATTTCAGACAAGCCCAAATGGTCAGACTGTTTTGCCCGGCAGTTTTGTAACACCGAACCTTCCTTTTACATCTGCAGTGACAACGCCGCAGGTTACTTCCCATGAATATGAAGCAATGTCATATCCTGAAACGGGTCAAAACCAGCATAATGGTGATGCACCCTATCAAGACCAATTCTCTGGACAAGGAGATCAGGAAGGGTTCCAAAGTGAAGAGTGGATCGTTAACCACTAAGAAGCTGTTTTGAAACTCACAACTTAGGCCAGTCTGGCCAACATGATGCGGGTCATGGCGATATACATCCAGATTTCGTCCGTACGGGTCTGTCGTTCGTAACAAAAGTATCCGTCAGAATATGCCGTTTCCACCCATTCACTTTCTTTCCGGCATCTTAAGTCGGCAAAATCTCAGATTCGCACTAATCTCGGGAATTTCCAAACAGCTTCTTAGATGGTTTGCCAAGAAAACCGGATAATTTTAGCTCTCTTTTTTGGTTTTTGGGAAACTGTCCCCATATAGAGAAAACCAAATTTTAAAGGTAAAGGATTGGAAGCGTATGCATCGCAGTATAGCTATGTATGACTTCAATCTGTTCTATTTCATTAAAAAACTATTTTTCTAATTTCTAAATTTTTCTAGAGAGGAATAACGATGGCAGAAAACGGAGAAAATCAGGCATCCCAAAAGGAAACGATGGGATTTCAGGCGGAAGTCCAGCAACTACTGAAGCTGGTGATCAATTCACTCTACAGCAACAAGGAAATTTTCCTGCGGGAACTGGTTTCCAATGGTGCCGACGCATGTGACAAACTGCGTTTTGAGGCGTTGGCCAACGATGCGTTGTATGAGCAGGATTCTGAACTGAAAGTGGAAATCACTTTTGATAAGGAAGCTGGCACGTTGTCTATTGAAGACAATGGCATCGGGATGAATCGTCAGGAAGTGATGGAAAATATCGGTACGATTGCCCGTTCTGGAACCAAGGCTTTTTTTGAGAACCTGACTGGCGACCAAAAACAGGATGCAAATTTGATTGGTCAATTCGGCGTCGGTTTCTATTCTGCGTTTATTGTTGCGGATCGGGTCACGTTAGAAACGCGCCGTGCCGGATTGGATGAAGGGCAGGGTGTGTGTTGGGAGTCCACTGGTGAAGGAGATTACTCGCTGGAGACGATTGCTAAACCGCGACGCGGTACAAAAATCACGCTCCATTTGCGCGACGATGAAAAAGATGAATTCGCCGATGGTTGGAAATTGCGCAACATCATTCACAAATATTCCGAGCATATCACCTTGCCGATTATGATGCTGAAAGAGGAAGGGTTCGGCGGTGATGAGGAAGAAGAGAAAAAAGAGAAGAAGAAAGACGCGCCAGAATGGGAGCAGGTCAACAAGGCGACGGCGTTGTGGACACGCGCCCGTACCGAGGTGACGGAGGACGAGTACAAGGAGTTTTACAAACACGTCGGCCACGATTGGCAAGATCCACTGGATTGGGTACATGCGCGGGTCGAGGGAACGCTCGAATATACGCAGCTGCTCTACGTCCCGGAAAAAGCGCAATTTGACCTGTATGAGCGGGATCGTGCGCATGGCATCAAGCTCTATGTGAAGCGCGTCTTCATTATGGAAGACACCGAAAAACTGATGCCGAACTACCTCCGTTTTGTGCGCGGGGTGATTGATTCCAACGACTTGCCGCTTAATGTCTCCCGCGAGATTTTGCAAAGCAGCAAGGTGGTTGATCAAATCCGCAAGGGCTCGGTGAAAAAAGTGCTCGGTTTACTGGAAGGGGTCGCGAAAAAAGAGGAAGAAAAATACAACGGATTCTGGGCTGAATTTGGACGCGTGCTGAAAGAGGGCATCGTTGAAGATGCATCGAACCAGGAACGTATCGCCAAATTGTGCCGGTTTGCGACCACGGAAGGCGAGGGCGACAAACAGGTTGTTTCGCTGGAGCAGTACGTTTCACGGATGAAGGAAGGACAGGAGAAGATTTTCTTTATTACTGCTGAATCCCATAATGCTGCAGCCAACAGTCCGCATCTCGAATTTTTCCGCAAGAAAGGGATTGAGGTTCTGTTGCTTTCTGATCATGTGGATGAGTGGTTGACTTCGCACCTGACTGAATTTGATGGCAAGCAGCTTCAATCCATTACCAAAGGTGATCTGGATTTAGGTGATCTGGAAGACAAGAAAGAGAAAGAAGAGCAGCAGAAAGAAGAGAAAAACTTCGAAAGCCTAATCAAACAGATGAAGAAAATCCTCGACGAAAAGGTGGAGGATATCCGCGTGACCCATCGTCTGACCGATTCTCCGGCTTGTCTGGTGGCGGGTGCTGCGGGCATGGATGCGAATATGGAACGCATTATGAAGCAAATGGGGCAAGAGGTTCCGAGTTCCAAGCGCATTTTGGAAATCAACGTGCGCCATCCATTGCTGGAACGGATGCAGGCAGAAACGGATGATGCACGTCTGGAAGATTGGACGAATATCCTTTTTGACCAGTCCTTGCTGGCGGAGGGGAGCCAACTGGATGATCCAGCGGCATTTACTCATTGTTTGAACGGGCTGTTGCAGGCATTATCAAAATAATATCCAAATCATCAAGCCTGTAAGTAGTTTTGTGTAATCGTCGTTTATGTCAAATTATTTACAGGATCAAAATCATCTCTGGAGGCGATCTAATCTACGTAACTCGGCTTGTAGTAGCTTCAGATATAGTGCTTGTAATGATGATTTACGCCCTTATATAGGCTTTGTAACAATCTGTAATAATAGGAGGAAAGTACTGGTTTTTTTTGCAGGGGTTGAAGGAAGATTAACTTCCTCATTTTGCTAAAAAAGTGTTATGTTGCAGAATAGGAGAGGGGATTTCCCGTTCCTGTAGCAAGCAACAACAAAGCAACAACAAATCAAGCAATCAAAGCTCCCACAACTACTGAATCATCATTTTGTACAAGCAAATGAAATCAATGAAAATAAATTATTATCTGTCTATTGTGCTAAACGATGTTGGAAGCAGTAAAAGGGGCATGGAGAAATAAATATGAAAAAGATGACGCAAATTGCAGTGGGCGCGGCATTGGCTCTGGGAACCAGCATCGCAGTGGCACAAGCACCGGGCGGCATGACTGGTGCACAGCAGATGCCGGGCAGCATGGTTGGAATGGCGTACGCCAATCCGCCGGTACAGGTTTGGAGCTATGGAACCAATCCGGGATATACCAACATCCGTCGTTTCCAGACTCCGCATGGTAGTGGCTATAGCTGGTCTACCGGCTTCAGCAATATGCCGGGCGTCACTGTACAACGTACGTTCAACACGCCAATGGGGCCGGGCAATGAGTGGGTTACCTATGGCAGTGGCGGTCAGCCAAATGCCATTGTTTATTCCGGACCGCTTTCGCCAGAAGCAAGTTATCAGCTTCGGCAAGAAATGTTGGCCAATATGGTCGGAATGCAGAATAACTTCCGTGCACAGATGAGCTCGTTCCAGCATCAGATGAACCAGATGAACAATCAGTGGAACAATATGTTTAACCAGTTGAACCAGCAGATGAACCAGCTGTTCAGCTCATTCGGTACTGGCTTGTAAGAAGGCGATCCGAGATAGTTCCACGATTCCTGTAGAAGTAGCTGTTTGCGGTACAATCCAACGCCCTGATCGGAGAAAACCTGGTCAGGGCGTTTGGGTTTATGTTGAGGAGAACAGATGACAACTGTACAACGCACTGCGTTGGTTCCATACACTCCAGAGGAGATGTTCACGCTGGTGAATGATGTCGATGCGTACGCACATTTTTTGCCGTGGTGTGGTGGCGGGCGCGTGATACAGCGCACGGAAGGGGAGATGGTGGCGGAGATTTCCATTGATTTCAAAGGAGTGCGGCAATCGTTCACCACTTGCAACCGGATGGTTCCAAATGAATTGGTCAATATGTCGTTGGTGCGTGGGCCATTTCGACAATTGCAAGGTGAGTGGAAATTTGAAGCAGTTGGAGAAGAAGGGAATGCTTGTCGGATTTCACTTCATGTTGATTTCGAGTTTTCCAATCCGATTACTCGTATGGCGATGGGAACAGTATTTGGACAGATTGTTCGTTCCATGGTGGATGCATTTGTGAAGCGCGCCAATCAAGTATATGGTCAAAAGAGAATATAGAAACTCTATCACGCAGAGTATTACATGTCGTAATACGACATTTGGCTTTGCCAGAAAAAATGCTTATTTTTCTTGCTCCAAGGAGCTGGGAATTAGATATTTAGAGATCAAATCTGTTTCATCTGAATGTTCAGTGTCTGAATTCGATAACTAATCTGCCGTGGTGTCATATTTAACAGACGCGCTGCTTTGGCCTGCACCCAACCCGCCTGCTCCAATGCAGCAATTACTCGCTCGCGTTCGTCCAGATTAGGATCATGTAGATCGACTGTATGGGAAGAGGTCGTTGCAGCCGGTGGCGGTAACTCTTCTCCCTGTAGCCCAATCATCCCGATCACCTGCTGATCAATCCGGCCATCGCTACAGAGCACGGATGCGCGTTCCAGACAATTTTCCAGTTCACGTACATTGCCCGGCCAGTCATAGCGCATCAGTGGCGCAAACGCATTGTCGAGAATTTCCAGTTCACGCCCCTGTCCTTTGGCGATTTTAGTCACCAGAAAACGCGCCAGATCAGGAATATCTTCCACACGTTCACGCAACGGTGGCATGCGGATTGGCATCACATTGAGCCGGTAGTAAAGGTCTTCGCGGAAATTCCCCTCCTGTACCTCTGATTCCAGATCCTTGTTAGTTGCCGCGACGACACGCACATCGACGGTTTGTGTTTTGGTGCCGCCAATCCGCTCGAATTCTCCTTCTTGTAGTACACGCAATAATTTTGCCTGAAATGCGGGAGTGATTTCGCCGATTTCATCCAAAAAAATCGTGCCGCCATGTGCTTGTTCAAACCGTCCTTTACGTTGGCTCACCGCGCCAGTAAACGCCCCTTTTTCATGTCCGAATAATTCTGATTCGAGCAGTGTATCTGGTAATGCTGCGCAGTTAAGCTTGATAAACGGTCCATTTGCACGTGGCGAGTTGTAGTGGATTGCATTGGCGATTAGTTCTTTACCTGTGCCCGATTCACCGCGTACCAGCACCGTGGTGTTCCACTTGGCGACTTGCCGTGCCTGTTCAAACACTTGTTGCATTGAGCGGTTGTGACCTACCATATTGGAGAAACCATGTTCTCCGCGCACTTTGCGGCGCAACGAATCGCGCTCACTCTTCAATGCCAATTGTTCATCTTCTACCTTCCGCGCCAGACGTACACTCTGGCCGACGAGATTGGCGACCATCTGCAAAAATAGCTGATGTTGTTGTAGCGCTTCCAGGCTGGCAGAAGGCTGCCCTGCCAGTACGCCCGCCGTCTTGTTACCAATCTGGATCGGCACGCCGATAAACGGCAACTGAAAATCGTAAACGCCCAAACGGTCGAGAAAACGGTCTTCGTCGGAAATGCGCTCAATCATTACTGGTTCACCCCGCGCAAGAATTGTCCCAACGACCCCTTCGCCGGACTTGTAGCGTACTGGATGGAGCGGCTTTGGCTTATCATGCAACGCAGTGACCAACAGATCTCCGCTCTCTTCATCTTGCAGGCTGATCATGCCGTGGCGCATTTTTCCAGTGTCGTTCAATGCTTTCAGCACTTCGCTCAGCGTTTCGCGGAAGTTGAGGGACTGGCTCAAAATCTGGCTTACCTGATAGAGGCTCTCCAGTTCGCTCTGCATCAATGAACACGTTACCTGTTCATTTTGGCTGGAACTATTCTGGTTGTTTTTGTTCATCGTTAATCTCGATTCATAATCTCTGTAACTGCTGTAATCTTTACACTGTTTCCAGCCCGGCAATCGGCAGGCGGACAAAAATCCGGCATCCCCCGAGAAAATCAGGGTCAATTTCAATACTGCCGTTGTGGTCAAGCACAATTTCCTGTGCCATCGTTAGCCCCATCCCAGCATGCTCTCCTGGCTGGTGCCAACCGCAGAAGAATGGCTCAAACACTTTCAATCGTTGTGCTTCGGAAATTCCTGCACCGTTGTCCATCACTGCAACTACAATTTCGGTCTCTTCCGGATGTTCATCTGAACGGTGCTCCAATTTGGTTTCGATACGGATTTCACGTTCCGTCTGGTCTGATTCATTCACCGCAGAAATTGCATTACTGATCAGATAATGAAACAGTCCACGCAATGCATTAGCGCGACCATGCATCATCGGTAGTAGGGTGGAAGGCCGCCAATCGACCACTACATCAAACGACAGCAGGCGATTGGTCAGCAGTTTCAGCACTTCATGAATGATTTCGTTCAGATTGATGTTGGAAGTGCGCTCCTCCACGGTATTCGGCACAGAACGCTTCAGGTTTTCGACTGCTTCATCACCGCTCTCCAACGCTTGTTGCAGCACTTCGCGCAACCGCTGGTTTTCGGTGCCGGAACCAGGAACCGCCAATGCCGCTTTGATTACATTCAATGGTTCCTGCAATTTAAAAGTAGCTCCGGAAATCGCTTCGCGCATGGTCTGTACCATTTGCTGTTCCGACATGCGTGTGCGAATCATATTGAGTCGAGCCTCGTTGATTTGCTGACGGCTGGCCGTTACTTCGTTGGCAATCAACAGCAAACAACAGCCCGGTTTGCCGGAGGGTTTGAAATAGCTCTGCACTGCTTCATCCAGCTCAGCCATCCGCACGCCGGAACAGGAAAACCAGCGTGGTGAGGTGAAATTAGGCGAATCAATACGGATTTCAACGTTGGTGAATGTTTCCCCAATGCCGCAGACATCGTGTAAATTGAGTCCGGTTTGTTGTGTTAATGCCTCCAAAAACAGCGATGCGGGTGAGACCGGCTGCACGATATTGTGATTCAGCTCTTCCGCCAGCTTTTGATAGGCGTGATTTTCTTGGAGTACCTCTTCGCCCGTACCAACCATCGCCACAATCATTGGCGCGGCATCAAATGCTGCTTTGGACAAATTGGTCTGGAAATGCAATTTTTGTTCAAGCTGATGGACATCGGTAATGTCGCGATGCATCCCGAGGTAATAGGCAATGTCTCCTGCCTCATCCAGCACCGGGGAGATAATCAGTTCTGCTAGATACTCGTCGCCATTTTTGCAATTGTTAACCAGCGTCCCTTGCCAGACCTGTTTCTTCTGGATGGTTTCCCACAATTCCTGATAAATATAGAGCGGTGTTGATCGGCTGGAAAGTACCGACTCATTTTTGCCAACCACTTCATCATGTGGATAGCCGGTCAACGCTTCAAACACCTTGTTCACATACAAAATGTTCGCATTGGCATCGGTGATCGAAATTGCGACGGGTGCTTGGTCGACTGTTTCCAGAAAAAGCTCGTCGGGCAAATTCGGGGTTTCACGGATTGATATGGTGGATGGTTGCATGGGCTTGTCCATGTAAGAGAGGGTGTGAATCACATTGTTGTAAAACAGACAATCAAATAAAAAGCAAATTCAATGCCATATCTTTAAACTATTTTTTGATTGTTACTGATGACGTAGTGGAATGAGGTCAAATCAAGCCTGATCGGTCTGGATTAAGCAATTCCCAGTAATTATGCGATGAAAAAATAGCTTTGCTTGTTGGAAATCAAACAGCTTATACAAAAAACACTGTAGCAAATACAACAAATTGATCCGGTTTTATGCACAAAATTAGTGCAATCTGATTTTTCAGTGGCTTTGCTTCCCAGTTTTCTGACTTTTCTTCGGTTTTATCCGTTTCCAAATCGTTTGGCATGTTTTTTGTTTGAACCGGGGGTAAAAGAACTAAAACGTGCTGCTTCGCCGATGGTTGAAACCACCGGCTTTACGCCATTTCCCCGCTGGGGAAATAAGGTTCGCTGTTTGATGGTGTGATCCCGGAGGGATCAAAGGATGTAGCCAGTGGTTTTAACCACTGGTGGTATGACGAGACGATAAAACAACTTTCGACACAACATTCGAGAATCATGAATTATGGAGTATTTCCTCATCATTCTTTCCACCGCACTGGTCAACAATGTGGTGCTAGTCAAGTTTTTGGGACTGTGCCCACTGATGGGGGTCTCTAACAAACTCGACTCTGCGCTTGGCATGGGTTTGGCAACTACGTTTGTGTTGACCCTCGCCGCCTTTGCTGGATGGCTACTGGAGCATTTTGTGCTCGCGCCATTCGGGTTGGAGTTTCTGCGTATCCTCACCTTTATTCTGGTCATCGCTGTAGTGGTGCAATTTACCGAAATGGCGGTACGTAAAACTTCGCCTGCGCTTTATCAAGTGCTTGGAATTTTCCTGCCGTTGATTACTACTAATTGTGCGGTGCTGGGTGTTGCGCTGCTCAATGTGCAACAGGAAAACAGTTTCTTTGAAAGCTTGCTGTACGGATTTGGTTCCGCAATGGGATTCACGTTGGTATTGGTGATGTTTGCTGGATTGCGTGAACGGCTGGCATTGATGAATGTGCCGGCGGCGTTTGCCGGTGCTCCAATTGCTTATGTGGTTGCAGGATTAATGTCGCTGGCATTTATGGGTTTTGCCGGGTTGGCGTAAAAAATTTCAGGAGAGTGAATCATGATGGTTATTGCCGTTTCAATTATTGCCCTGCTGGGTATTGCGATGGGGACAATGTTGGGGGTCGCCGCTAAATATCTGGCAGTCGAAGGCAATCCACTCGTAGCAGAGATTGAAGAACTACTGCCAGGTTCCCAATGTGGACAGTGTGGTTATCCGGGGTGTACACCAGCCGCGGAAGCAGTCGCTAATGGCGAAGCGCCAGTCACAATGTGCCCTCCAGGCGGTAAGGCATTAGTCGAAGCATTGGCAGAAAAGCTTGGCGTCAGCGTTGATTTGTCTGATGTGGAAGAGAAGGTTCCGGCAGTGGCATTTGTCCATGAAAACCTCTGTATTGGTTGTACCAAGTGTTTCAAGCGTTGCCCGACTGATGCGATTGTCGGCGGTCCGAAGCAAATTCATGCGATTTTTGCTGATGCCTGCACCGGTTGTGAAAAGTGCGCTGAAGTTTGCCCAACCGAATGTATCGAAATGCGTCCAATCCAGCCGACGTTGCAGACCTGGTTCTGGCCGCAGCCGGCGGCGAATAGCGACGCGATGAGAGAGGCGGCCTGATATGCAATTTCCATTGTTTCAGTCTCACAAGCTGTTTCGGATTCGTGGCGGTGTGCATCCAGACGATTGCAAGACACTGAGTGCGAGTTTGCCGATTGAGGATTTGCCACTGCCGGAGCTATTGCACATCCCATTGCAGCAACACATCGGCGCACCAGCAACGCCGTTGGTGCGACGTGGTGATACCGTCAAAAAAGGGCAACTATTGGCACGCAGTCAAGGATTGGTTTCTGCGCCAGTGCATGCGCCGACCTCCGGGCGAATCATGGGTGTGGGCGGTTATCCGGCGCATCATGCTTCCGGGCTTTCGGTACAGACGGTGACATTGCAACCTGATGGCGAAGAGGCGTGGGCAGACGAAATCGACAATTTAATGCCCAACGACGATCCGTTTACGCTCAAACCAATTGAAATCGCCCGGCGTGTCTCTGCAGCGGGGATTGTCGGTATGGGCGGTGCAACGTTTCCTTCAGCAGTGAAGCTCGATTTGCGCAAGCGATACGATTTGCACACGCTTGTTATCAATGGTGCAGAGTGTGAGCCCTATCTCACCTGCGATGACCGGCTGATGCGTGAGCAATCGAAGGAAATTCTGGAAGGGGTACGGTTAATTGCGTACGCACTCGGTGTGCAGAAAATTCTGTTTGCAATTGAAAACAACAAACCCGAGGCGCAACAGACGATGCGCACGGCTGCGACACCATATCCGGACGTTTCTGTTGTTGGATTACCGACGCGCTATCCGATGGGTTCGGAAAAACATCTGGTACAAACGTTGGTGGGTAAAGAGACCCCGGCGCGTGGCCTGACTGCCGATATTGGCGTGGTTGTCCACAATGTTGCGACGGCATTGGCGGTGCAGGATGCATTGCGCAATAGTCGCCCGCTCATTTCGCGAGTGATGACCGTGAGCGGTGGCGCGATCCAGAACCCAAAGAATTTGCGTGTTTTGCTCGGCACACCGCTGTCGTCAATTGTTGATTATTGTGGCGGTTTCAAACAAGCACCGGCACGGTTGATCAGTGGCGGGCCGATGATGGGGCATCCGATTCCGGAAATGCGCATCCCGGCAGTGAAAGGGAGTAACGGCCTGCTTGCATTGACCAAAGCCGAATCACAGTCGCAGGCAGAGATGCCTTGTATCCGTTGCGCTAGCTGTGTTCGTGCCTGTCCGTGTGGGCTGCTGCCGTTAGAGATGGCATCTAATATCCGTGCTGGCAATCTCGATAGTTCAGTGACATTGGGGCTGATGGATTGTATTGCGTGCGGCTCTTGTGCCTATGTTTGCCCGTCGCACATTCCGCTGGTGCAATTCTTTAATTACGCGAAAGGTGAATTGGCTGCGCGGCAGCGTACCCAGCACAAACAGGGCGAAACGAAACGTCTCGCCGAAGCGCGTACCGAGCGTATGGAAGCGATCAAAAAAGCGAAACGCGAAATGATGCTGAAGCGCAAAAAAGAGATGGAAGCGAAGAAGAAGCGCGAGGCAGCAGAAGCGGAACGAGCTGCAAAAACTGAAAACAGTGACCAAGCTGAAAAAAAATCTGAAACTGTTTCAGAAAATACAGAACAAAATACTGCAGCAGCAACGGAAAGTGCAGCAGAAAACGCAGTAGAGATAAACGCATGAGCACAGAAACACCAACTCAGGGGCAGATCCATGCACCGTATGCCCATGAACAGAATAGCGTGCGCCAAACGATGTTGTGGGTGATGTTGGCACTCGTGCCAGCGACCCTGTTTGGCCTCTACCAGTTCGGCTGGCCAGCCATATTTCTCTTCTCGATAACCCTGCTGACGGTTGTGCTGGCCGAAATTTTTTCCTTGTGGGTGATGCGCAAACCGATCCGTCCATTTGTGTTGGACGGGTCGGCTTTGTTGACCGGTTGGTTGTTGGCTTTGACGTTGCCGCCGTGGGCGCCGTGGTGGATCGGTGTGGTTGGTGGATTGCTGGCAATTTGGATCGGCAAGCAGGTGTTTGGCGGTATTGGGCAAAATTTGTTCAACCCGGCGATGGTGGCACGGGTGGCATTGCTGATTTCATTTCCGCTAGAGATGACACTCTTTCATGCGCCAGCACCACTTTTTTCCGCCAATGCGCCCAGTTTTCTGGAAGGGTTAGCAATTACTTTTGGATTCGATAGTGCAACACAGCTCGACACGATCAGTAGCGCATCTGTATTAGGACATTACAAAACGGAATTGAGCCAAGGTATTCCGATTCAGGAGGCTGCAGGCAGTACTGATTCTCTGTGGCAACTGATGTGGGGTAATGCAGTCGGTAGTATGGGCGAAACTTCTGCACTGCTGTTGTTGCTGGGTGGACTGTTTTTGCTCTACAAGCGTGTGATTACGTGGCATATCCCGGTGTCCATGCTGTTGGGGCTGATGATTCCAGCCGGAATTTTCTATCTGATTGATCTAACACAGTATGTTGATCCGCTGACGCATCTCTTTTCTGGTGCAGCGATTTTGGGTGCCTTTTTCATTGCAACCGATTTGGTCACTTCGCCCGTTTCTGTTCGTGGGCAGATTATTTTTGGCGCAGGGTGTGGCTTACTGGTTTACGTGATTCGTACCTTTGCTGGGTATCCGGAAGGGGTCGCCTTCGCTGTGATGCTAATGAATGCTTGCGTGCCACTGATTGACCACTACTTCAAGCCACGTATTTACGGGCGCGACCGCAAAGGCGAACCGCTCGATTACAGCGATATAAGCAAGCAGGAGAATTCCTAATGTCTAAGACGACACCGAAAGAGCCTGCCTATCGTCAGCGCATTGGTTATCAGGCAATGCTGTTAGGTGGGTTTTCCGCACTCGCAACAATTTTGCTGGTTGCCGGAAATTTGGCGACGAAAGATGCGATTTTAGAACGTCAGAAAGAGGACTTGCTTGCTTCGTTGGGGCAGGTCATTCCACCCGGAAAATATGATAACGATCTGCTCGCTAATCCATTGCAAATAGATGTGTCAGATAGCAAATCCGGAAAACCGATGACGATTTATCGTGGCACAATCGAGGGTGGAAAAATCAGCGCATTGGCATGGGAGGTGAGCACACAGGAAGGCTATTCGGGAGAAATGCGCTTTTTGCTGGGGCTGGATGCAGATGGAAAAGTACTCGGTGTACGGGTGCTTGCACATGCAGAAACGCCAGGGCTGGGCGACAAGATTGAAGTCGAAAAAGATGACTGGATGTTGCAGTTTGATGGTCTTTCGCTTGGTAATCCGCCGGAATCCTCCTGGTATGTGAAAAAAGATGGTGGTCAGTTTGACCAGTTCAGTGGCGCGACCATTACGCCGCGTGCGACGTTGCAGGCGATTCGTAGAGGTTTAAATTTTTTCCAGCAGAATCAAGAAATGTTGTTGCGGCCGCCTGTTCTGGAGTTTTCTCCCTAAGAAGCTGTTTGGAAATTCCCGAGAATTAGTGAGAATCTGGGATTTTGTCGACTAAAGAGGTGATCATGAACCAAAAAAACGGAAAAAGTGCTATCCAAACAAACTGAGTGAGGGAGTATGGAGTTTCCTGAAACCTTGTTAAGCTGTGAGTTTCCAAACAGCTTCTGAATATTATATTTGCCAGAAATGCGGCAGTGAGAAAACCATCAAACAATGAACCGCATCCACAAACTCCCCATCCAACTCGCCAACCAAATCGCCGCCGGTGAAGTGGTCGAGCGTCCTGCATCGGTCGTCAAGGAATTACTGGAAAATAGCCTCGATGCAAAATCAACGCGCATTTCTATCGACATTGAACAGGGCGGACAAAAGCTGATCCGCATCCGTGACAACGGCAGCGGGATTGTGAAAGCCGATTTGCCATTGGCGCTGGATCGCCATGCGACGAGTAAAATCCAGCAAGTGGATGATTTGGCGCAAATCGCAACGCTCGGTTTTCGCGGCGAAGCATTACCGAGTATTGGTTCGGTATCGCGGTTGGAACTCGCGTCTCGTACAGTAGGAGAAATGGAAGGCTGGCAGGTTGAATCGAATGGCGGTTTGGGTATTTCCGAACTCGCGCCGAGCGCACAATCGCAAGGGACGACCGTTACCATCCGCGATCTTTTTTTCAATACACCAGCACGACGCAAATTTTTGCGTACCGAAAAGACTGAATTTCGCCATATTGAAGATGTCGTGCGGTGGGTGGCATTGGCCTATCCAGAGGTGGCAATCCGCCTGCAACACAATGGAAAATTGGTGCGTGATTATCCGCAGGCGAGCGATCAAACAGCGTGGTTGTGGCGGATTGAGCTGATTTTGGGTAAAAATTTCAGCGAATCAGCGATTTTTGTCGATGTGGATCGGGCGGGGATGCAGCTTCGTGGCTGGATTGGTGCGCCGACTGCTTCACGTAGTCAGCCGGATCAGCAATTTTTCTTCGTCAACGGGCGCATCGTCAAGGATAAGCTGGTCAACCATGCGGTTAAGCAGGCGTATCAGGATGTGCTCTACCACGGTCGCCATCCGGTGTTTGTGCTCTTTTTTGACATTGCGCCGGAGCGGGTCGATGTCAACGTCCATCCGACCAAACACGAAGTGCGGTTCCGCGAAAGCCGCGAAGTGCACAGCTTTTTGACGCACATGATCAAGGAAGCAATTGCCGATACGTGTCCCGGCGAGCAAATTGATTATGAGACGGGTGAAATTATTGCGAGCGGAAATGCGGTTGATCACGCCCAAAATCCATCTTTCGAATCCCAATCCAAGCGTGTTGATCAAACTGGGGACAATGAATTGCGCCCCTACGGTGCATCATCAGAAAATGTTCCGAAGACTGAATCGTTGAATTTAGGCGAACCGGAATCACCGAAATATCAATACCAATCGCGTCCGGTGAGCCGAGGAAATACAAGTAGGGGCGAATTGCATTCGCCCGTGTCTAGTGCTGCTGAAAAAGGGCGTATTTCCATACGCCCCTACGGAGAAAATCAGCCAGACAATTCAGAAGAATTTCCATTGGGTCACGCGCTAGGACAAATCCATAATATTTATATTTTGGCGGAGAATGCGCAGGGGTTGGTTGTCATCGATATGCACGCCGCGCACGAGCGCATCACTTACGAGCAGATGAAAGCGTCGCACCAGAAACAAGGAATTCGGGCGCAACAATTGCTGGTTCCGGTTTCGTTGGCGGTCAGCGGGCAAGAGGCTGATTTGGCAGAAGAATCGCAAGCTGAATTAAAAAAGCTGGGATTGGGGCTGGATCGCGCTGGGCCAACGGCGTTGGTGGTGCGTGAAATCCCGGCGTTGTTAGCGAATGCGGATGCTGAAAAACTGGTGCGGGATGTACTTGCTGATCTGGTCGAACATGGCGCAACTTCTCGAATTGAAGAACGGATCAATGAGGTGTTGGCAACAATGGCATGTCACGGTTCGGTACGAGCAGGGCGCAAATTAACGTTGCCGGAGATGGATGCGCTGTTGCGCGAAATGGAGCAGACAGAGCGAAGTGGGCAGTGCAACCACGGTCGTCCGACGTGGCGGCAGTTGTCATTGGATGATCTGGATGCGCTGTTTTTGCGTGGGCAGTGATATTGTCGATAGTGTTGTTTGGAAACGAATCCCCTATAATTCCCGATTGATCCCGATTTCGGGAATTCACCATGCACAATCCTTTTTGTTCCGTAGGGACGCAATTCATTGCGCCCAGATGGGGAGAAATCTTCTTTCTTTTTCTGCAATATTTCTTGTGAAAGATTTCTTGCGGTGTTCGAAATGACAAAATTTTGAAAGTGCGTTGATTTACACACGGTTATTCTATGGAAGCTTATCCACCTAATTCCCCAAAAATCCCCCCGCAAAATATTGAGGCAGAGCAATCTGTCATTGGTGGGCTTATGCTCGACAACAGCGCGTGGGATTTGGTCGCGGATCGGGTGATTGAAGAGGATTTTTATCGCGGCGATCATCGACTGATTTTTCGTGCGATTCAAGGGTTGGCAGAGCAGGCGAAACCGTTCGATGTTATCACCTTGACTGAATGGTTGGAGAGCCGCAACGAGGCGGAGCAGGCAGGTGGTCTCGCCTATCTCGGTATGCTGGCGAAAAATACGCCCAGTGCTGCGAATATTCGTCATTATGCCGACATTGTCCGTGAACGTTCGATTTTGCGGCAACTAGTGCATGCGTCAAACCAGATTGCAGAATCTGCTTATGACCCGCAGGGGCAGGAGGTGCCGCAAATTCTGGATCACGCCGAGCAGGTGGTCTTCCAGATTGCTGATCAGGGGGCACGCACGCAAAAAGGATATGAAAGTGTGCGCACATTGTTGAGCCGCGCTGTGGATCGCATCGACGCGCTCTACAATTCGGATAAGGGAACCGTGACTGGGTTGGCGACTGGGTTCGTCGATTTTGACCAGAAAACGACTGGCTTGCAGAAATCGGATTTGATTATTGTGGCGGGTCGTCCAGCGATGGGAAAAACCTCGTTTGCGATGAATATCGCTGAATATGCAGCGGTTAAGCAGGCGGCTTCAGTGGCGGTTTTCAGTATGGAGATGTCTGGTGAGCAGCTGGCGATGCGCCTGATCTCTTCGCTGGGGCGAATCAACTCGAACAAAATCCGCACCGGACAGTTGGAGGAAGACGATTGGCAGTATCTGATCAAGGCGGTCGATAAATTGAAAGACAGCAAGATTTTTATTGATGATACACCTGCGTTGACCCCAACCGAATTACGCTCGCGAGTGCGGCGTATTGCACGCGAGCATGGTGTGGATCTGGTGGTGATTGATTATCTGCAACTGATGCAGGGGAGCACGCAGGGGCGAATGGAAAATCGTGCTACCGAAATTTCCGAAATTTCACGTTCGTTGAAGGCGATGGCAAAAGAGATGGATATTCCTGTAATTGCGTTGTCGCAGCTTAACCGCTCGCTGGAGTCGCGTCCCAACCGCCGTCCAGTGATGTCTGATTTGCGTGAATCTGGTGCGATTGAGCAGGATGCCGATTTGATCGTCTTCATTTACCGCGATGAAGTCTATAATGAAGATAGCGCAGACAAAGGGATTGCGGAAATTATCCTTGGCAAGCAGCGTAATGGCGCAATTGGCACGATCAAGGTCAACTTTCAAGGTGAATACACCCGATTTGAAAATCTTGCACCATCGTATGTTTCCAGTAGCAGTAGCGGGGGCGGGTATTTGTCGTGAGCCGCCTACTCCAGGCGAAAATTTCTACCCTTGCGTTGCAGCACAATTTGCGTCAGGCGCAAAAATTCGCGCCGCATGCAAAAATTGCCGCTGTCATCAAAGCCAATGCGTATGGGCATGGCCTGTTGCGTGTTGCCGATGCGCTTGCTAGTTTGGATGAAACTGCAATGTTTGCGGTGGGGTGTGCGGATGAGGCGATTCAACTGCGCGAAGCAAAAATCGACAAGCCGATTTTGTTGCTAGAAGGGTTTGAAGGACACGCTGAACTGGATGCAGTAGTTGAATTTGGTTTGCAGACAGTTATCCATTCGGAAGAGCAATTGGCGTTGTTGACGCAAACCAATCTGAAAAATCCACTGGTGGTTTGGCTCAAAGTGGATACCGGGATGCATCGTCTTGGTTTTTTGCCGCAACGGGCGCAGGAGATTTATTCAAAATTGAATGCCCATCCAAATGTAAAAAAAATCGTCTGGATTAGTCATTTTGCCAATGCTGATGAACCAGATCATGCATTAAATGCGGTTCAGAAATCGCAGTTTGAACATTGTTTTCAGCATATTTCAGGTGCTTCAAATTTTGCAAATTTTCCAAAAGCAAAACAAGAAGAACGGAAAGTACAAATAGAACGCAGTTTTTGTAATTCTGCCGGCGTTTTGGCACATCCAGCGCACCATCATGAATTTGTGCGTCCCGGAATCATGTTGTATGGAGCTTCGCCATTTTCCGGAAAAACCGGAGCGGATCACGATTTGAAGCCAGTGATGAC
The DNA here is from genome assembly GCA_964344325.1 of uncultured Piscirickettsiaceae bacterium. GTDB lineage: Bacteria > Pseudomonadota > Gammaproteobacteria > CAYFMX01. Next base: position 15,028 of record CAYFMX010000007.1, on the reverse strand, counting down.
GGTGCAGGCTCCAATCATCGCGATTAAGCAACTGGAAGTTGGGGATTGTATCGGATATGGCAGTAACTGGTGTGCGCAACGCCCAACGCGGATGGGCGTAGTTGCGATAGGCTATGGACACGGCTACCCGCGCCACGCGCAGTCGGGAACACCCGTGTTGGTTAATGGACAACAGGTTTCGTTGATCGGGCGCGTGTCGATGGATATGTTGACGGTTGATTTAACGGATTTATATGATACTTCAAGCACGCCTAACAATCTGCCGAAAGTAGGCGATCTGGCGGCTTTGTGGGGAGAGGGTTTGCCCGCTGAGTTGGTCGCAACGGATGCAAATACGATTGCGTATGAATTGTTTTGCCGGATGACATCCCGCGTTTGTTTTTAGATTTCGCCGATGGTTAAAACCACCGGCTTTACGCTATTTCCCCGCTGGGGAAGATGATTGTATAGATTGTAGTTATCTATACCGATACCGCCGTCCGCGGTTCGAGTTGCTGCCCCCCCAGTTGCCCCAATCACCCCAATTGCCACCACCCCAGTAGGAAGATGGATCAGTTGGCATCATTGGCATATCGTTCGGCATCGGCATACCGCCTGAAGAGAACGGCATTGGCATCGGCATCGGTCCATACGAGGAGCTTCTGCGTTTGCTGTAACGCCGTGGTGGGCGTTTGGTGTAGCGGCGGTATTCCCCGCTCCGGCTCCGGTAGCCATTGGAAGGACGGCGTTGCTCCGGATAGTAACTTTCATAGCGGTCGTAGCTGCCTTCATAGCGATCATAAGTCGGAGCACTTGGATAACCCGGATCGTAGCGTCGTCTATCTCTACGTTCTGTGTGGCGATCATCACGGCGTTGCTCACGATTGTCGCGGTATGCAGTCCTGCGGTCACGACGATCATCTCGCGCTGTTCTTGTAGCCGGTTTGGTTTCTGGTGCTGTGATCGCCTGTGTAACGACTGGTGGGATTACTTGAGATGCTACTTGCGGAGTTGTGATTGCTACTTCTGCAACTTCCGTTACAAATTCTGATTTTGCGTCCGTTTTGGTCAAGGCTTTTGCGTTGCCAAAACTACCAGAAATAACAGCCGGTGCTACGTCTTTCGCTCTTGTATTGGTTGCTGGCTGTTTGGTTTCTTGGGATTGTAGCCCCCACTCCGGGGCGATTTCATCGGTGTCGCTCCACGCGCCCCACCATTGGGCGGAAGCAGTTCCGCTGATCATGATTCCTGTCAGCAACGCAATAGTTGGTAGATGATTTTTGCTTGTCATTTAATCAATCCTTAATTGTTTGATATAACAAATAATAAATTATTAATTAATACTTAAATAAGTATTTAATACAATTTATTATTTAATAATTATTTAATTTCGTGTAGGTGATTTTGTCGAATGATTGTACGTACAAGATCAAAGTACTCGGTTCCTTTTGCAGAATATTTTTTGAGTCCATTCACAAGTATAGAACTGGAAAGCGGTTCGAGGTTTTGACGTTGTTGATAGCGAAGATCGCGGAAAGGCTGAAAGGCTGGCTTTGTATTCAAAATATTGATATACATTTTCATGCCTTCGCGAATATTAACAAATGATCGTACTTCATGGTGCGCACCTTTATCACGTCGTTTTGGAACCATGCCACATCCTTTTTGAAAACACCAGATACCGAAGTAGTTGTTTCCTTCTTTGGCAAAGCGGGAAGTGCCCCAGGCAGATTCCAGTATTGCCTGTGATGCCAGCATAGAAAATGGAATAATATCAGTTCGTTTTAACAGTTTTATCCAGTCTTCCTCAAGACGAATATTAAAATTTTTAATACCCTGATGCTTTGCTAAGTAAAAAATCCAGCGATATTCATTTCTATTTAGCCGATCACCATTGCGAAAACGTATGCGGTACGCCAATAGTCGGATACGATCTTGTTCAAGTTTGTGCTGAAGCGATGCAGATTGTATAGAAAGAAAGAGGATAAAACGTTGTTTTCTCTCCTGAATACTTTTTATTTCACTGAAATCAGGAAGAGGAATGTTTGTGTTGTCTTTATGACCGTCAAACAGACTAGAGGTAGCAGAAGCTGAATGAGGTAACAGAAGCAAAGTAAATAAAGCAATCAAAAAAGTAAAATTAAGAAAAAACAGCCGCATTTTCATGATTTTTGGGATCATATTGCTTATCAGTTGAGTCAGCTATTCGATACTTTCTTGGATAATCTGTTGGAGCATTTTCTCTACTTGAGATAATGCAGTTTTGGAAGGCTCATCTGCGGCTAGTGCAGAAAGGCGCAGATAGGCAAGATGAACAGTTTTCGGTTTTTCAGGTGTGACGTACAGCGCAATAGAGTAAGGGCAAAAGATTATGTTAGCAGGGTTCGCCTCAATCATTTTGCGAGAAAGTTCTGCGCTGCAAAATTCCACTACCTCAGCATGTAGATAGGGCTGGTGCGTTTCTCCCAAATCTTTGCCGGTACGTTCCAGCATTTCGCCTACATTAGAATGGTGTGCAACGACCAATCCCTGATTGGTAATGGCCGTTTCAACATATTCCTTAACTATGTCGAATTCTTCTTCAATTGTTGCATGGAACCACGGTTCTACCGCAGAGACGGAGAGAGACATCAACGAAAAGAGGAACAGAAAGATAGTACGTACCATTTTACAAATCTGATATTTTTTTGAGAAAATTCGCCAGTTTTTACAGATGTGGCCAATTTTAACAGGTTACCAGAGGAGAAAGGGAAGCTTTTTGGATTGCACAGTTATCCGATTCGCGCTATATTGCGCCGCCTTTACGGAGAGATGGCCGAGTGGTCGAAGGCGCACGCCTGGAAAGTGTGTAATCGGAAACGGTTCGAGGGTTCGAATCCCTCTCTCTCCGCCACCTGTTTTTTCTTCATTGAAATCTCAATAACTTACGTAAAATCAATCGGTTATTCTTCTCATTGTTACATTGAACTGTTACAGTGGAGTTCATGGAGAAGATGTCCGGTCATACCCGTTTGTTTCGCCGTGGGGCGGTCTATTATCACTGTGCAGCAGTACCCGTAGATATTCGGGATACGTACGGCAAACGTGAAGAAACTTTCTCACTCAAAACTAAAGATTATCGGGAAGCCCTGAGGCTTGTCCGTATTGCTGCTATTGAGGTAGATGAGAAGTTTGAAGCCCACCGTAGGAAGTTAGAACAGTTAGCCCAGCCTCCCCTACAGGAACTTTCAGACGATCAAATCAAGCATATCGGGGATGTTTACTATTCTCATTTATTGGAAGAGGATGAAGAAACCCGTCTGAGTGGTTTTGATGGCGGCTCATTCGAGGAAAGTGAGGAAACACTGGAAGCATTGGACGGTGTGAACCGCCATGAATATGCCCGTGGAGATTTGGGTGTGTTCTTCATTGGTGAAGCTGAAGAGGTGCTGGCTTGGGACAACGTACAAATTAACCTTGCCCCCAGTTCGCCCGATTGGGTAAAAGTGGCGCGTGAACTTCAGGCAGCCTCCATCCGTGCAGCCAAAGACAAGAAACTACGGAATCAGGGCGAAGTAATAGAGACACCACCAGTACCAGCAATTACCACAGCATAACCAAAGCCAATCCCAACAGGCTCCATGCCCCTGCTATCAGCAGCAGTGGAAGAATGGGCAAGTGAGAAATCCCGTACATCGTGGGTCGAGAAGACAGAACGGGAGCATCGTTTGTGGATGCAACATTTCATTGATATTGCAGGGGATAGGCTACTGTCTGAATACACCAAAGCAGATGGGCGTATCTTCAAGTCAATCCTGCTTAAACTACCTGCGAACTGGAACAAGATTGATGAGCTGAAGGGGTTGTCACTGGGCAAGGCAGCGGATAGAGCCAGTCACAGCGGATTCCCTCCGATGTCTGACAACAACGTGAACAAGCTGATCGGGTTTGTGTCATCTTTCTGGAACTGGGCAGACAGCAACTTTGATGATGTATCACCCAACCCATTTAAAGGGCTGAAAATCAAGGTCAGGAGGCAGGCAAGAGAGGAACGTGATCCGTTTTCCATTGATGAACTATCCAGCATCTTCAAAGCTCCAATCTATACGGGATGTAAGTCTGTGCGTGCATGGAAGCAGATTGGAACACTGATACCAAAGGATGCAGGGATATTCTGGGTTCCATTGATCAGCCTCTTTTCAGGTATGAGGATGGGTGAAATTATCCAGCTTTACACTGGTGATATACGGGAAGAGGAAGGGATACTGTTCTTTGATATTAATGGGGATGGTGAAGATAAGCGGCTCAAGACTGCCAATTCAAAACGGTTCATCCCTGTTCATCATTCTTTGTGTGATATGGGATTCAAGGATTTTGTTGAACACCAGAGAAAGCTAGGACATACAAGGCTATTTCCTGATCTGAAGATGGGTAATGACGGTTATTATTCATCTCCATTTTCCAAACACTTCAGGCGGTTTCTTGAGTCTGTTGGTGTGAAGAACAGGAAGAACGCTTTCCATAGCTTCAGACATTGTTTTGAGGATGCTTGCAGGAATTCAGATGTGCCCAAGGAAGTGATGGACGCATTGCAAGGGCATGGTGAACAGGGAATGTCCAGCAGGTACGGGCGGGGGTATCACCTGCAAAAGCTGAATGAAGAAATGCAGAAAGTACGGTACAGAGGGCTAAATTTGGGGTATTTGGAAGTGTAGAAAAATTAGCTATAGGTGAAGCTGGGGAAAGCTTGTTGAATTAGCGTAGCATAGATGCAGAATCACGCTCTTTTTGCTACTGTATTTATAGTTGGGATGAGAATTGTTAGCTGTGAAGATTGAGTTTGATCCTGAGAAGAACGCCAAGAATATTTGGGCACGCGGTATTCCTTTTAGCTTGGCTGAACAGTTTGAGTTAGATACTGCGGTAATTTGGCTTGATCTTCGCAAAGACTACGGGGAGCCACGTTTTAACGGATTAGGTTATATCGGTGACAGACTGTATTGTATGGTTTTTACTATCAGGGTGGATGCGATCCGTGTAATCAGTTTACGGAAAGCCAATTCAAGGGAGATTAGAAAATATGCCAACGCTTAAACCGGGTACGATTTGGCCTAGTGAGGAAGAAGACAAGATCATTACTCAACATGCGATTGAGGATGGAAATCTTTTATCGAATGAGGAAATGGCACAGATGAAACCTTTTAGAGAGTTCGTGGCAGAACACCCTGAGATACCAGAGCTTGGAACGCTATTGAATGAGATTGATGGCAATAAAAAGAGAGGTTCTGTTGTGGTAGGTGATCAGGTAGCTTTGTGAGTTATGAGGTCTGTTGTTGCAATAACTCCACATCAAAATAGCGGGTATGTTTTCTGTTAGTTCATCAATTGAAATGTAAGTGCAAGCTTTGAAAAGATGAGGAAATGAAGTTCGATTTTTGTAGGCATTTCCGTGTTAAATACAGGTTTCCCTATTTTTGTACAAGCTCGGAGTTTCTTGAGTATTTACAGGAATTTGATCAGGCAGATATTTATGAAAACGATACTGTTTATCAGCAGTCGTGGGATATTTGTTTCTGTAGCCCTTTGAAACGCGCCCAAGAGACAGCAAGACTAATTGGAAATGTTGAAGAAATTATTGCTGATGATCGTTTGAAAGAAGTTTCCCTTAACCCTGTTATCAATTCAAAGATCAAATTACCAACATTTGTTTGGTTTTTAAGTTCCAAGTTTACTTGGCGTATGAACTGGAGTTATATCGGGGAAACTAGAGAGCAGACACACGAGCGAATCAGAAGCTTCTTAGAAGAACTTGAGCAAGATTATTCAGGGAAAAGAATATTGATCATCAGTCATAAATTGACAATGATCGTGATTAGAGAAGAAATGAAAACTCGTAAAAAAATACTTGGTTTTTGGAATGTAAAGCATGGGAAAGTATATTCCTGATTTTCTTTGAAATCTATGCAATGAATAGAATTTTATATTTAAGGATGTATTGATTGAGCGGTAATAGAAATTATCCAAACAAAACTTTACTTGAGTTGCTTGAGTGTCGTGCTGAATCTGATCCGGAAAGAGTCGCATTTTCTTTTATTCACAGAAATAGACCTAGCATAGAATCGTCGAATCGTCGAAGAGATAACCTATAGTCAACTTATACACAAATCAACGGCTATTGCCGCTATCCTTCAAAGATACGGTTTCTGTAGCGGTGATCGGGTAATTGTTTCAACAGAAGCAGGGCTTGATTTTATCAGTGCATTTTTCGGATGTATTTTTGCGGGTATTATTGCCGTACCTGCATTTCTTCCTAAACTACGCAAACAAGATAACAGACTTCAATCTATCGTAGGAAATTGCCAACCAAAGGCAATACTGACCACGTTTACTGGTTCCAAGCTTTTTGTTGATCAATCGAAATGGATTCCTGCCTTGGATGGGATGCAAATTATATGTGTAGACAAAATAGACCAAACTATTTTAGGTGATTGGAAGCGTCCAATACTGGTTGAAGATCAAACAGCATTCTTCCAATATACATCCGGTTCTACCTCCGATCCAAAAGGGGTACAAATTACTCATCGAAATATTCTGCATAATTGCTTGGTTATGGAGAAAGAATACAGAAGCAATTACTATTCAAAAGGCGTAAATTGGTTGCCTCCTTTTCATGATATGGGATTGGTTGGTGTTATTCTACATCCGCTATTTACTGGATTTCCTTCTGCTTTAATGTCATGGGTTTCGGTGATTGAGAAGCCGGTTCTTTGGTTAAAAGAAATTGAGAAATGTAAAGCTACAATAGTTTGCAGTCCTAATTTTATGTTTGACTATTGCGTAGAAAAAATAAAACCAGAAGAAAAAGAAGGATTAGATTTAAGTTCTTTGGAAATTATGATTAATGGCGGGGAACCGATCCGAAAAGAAACGATGAAACGATTTTATGAAGCTTTCCGAGAAAACGGACTTCGTAGTGATGTATTTTACCCCAGCTACGGAATGGCAGAATCAACACTTTTTATTGCTGCAAAGCAGTGGAAAAATATTTCATTAGAATGTTATCCGGAGACAGATGAAATAGATTGGGTAAGTTATGGAGCCAGCTATCCAGAACAAATTGTTCAAATTGTCGATCCTGAAACTTGCAAGCGATTACAAGAAGAAAAAATCGGAGAAATTTGGGTATCTAGCCCGTCTGTTGCCAAAGGGTATTGGAAACAAGATGATTTAAATCATGAAATCTTTGGAGCACAGTTAAAGAATTTTCCAGATGTAAATTTCTTACGTACAGGTGATTTAGGGTTTGTAAAAAATAACGAGCTTTATGTAACAGGCAGGCTCAAAGATTTAATTATCTATCGGGGTCGTAACATTTATCCGCAGGATTTGGAACTGGTTGTGGAAACAGCGCACTCCGCACTTCGTAAAGGATTTAGTGCAGCTTTTTCTATTGACACAAATGAGCAGGAAGAGATTGTGATTGTCCAAGAGTTACGATTTGGTTTCCGTTCACTTGAACCAGAGGAAATTTTTTCTGCTATTCTGGAAGGAATTAATGAATTTTTCCATTTTATTCCAACTACTATTCTCCTTACAAAACCAGGTAGCGTATTAAAAACCAGTAGTGGGAAGATACGAAGAAACGCATGCAGAGAAAAATATCGTGCAAAAGAGTTTCCTATTGTTTTCCAATGGCATGATAGTTAATTTTTACAGCTTAGCGTGATTAGGCCATTTGCACAGGGATTGCGTTTGCCGTGCGAATCACTCGGTTTTTCTCCTCTTCCCCTAAATAGACTAAGCTGGGCTGGAAACTTTTGGCTTCTTCTGTATCCATTGTTGTATAGGCGCAGATGATTACTTTGTGTCCTGGATCAGCGCGATGTGCGGCTGCACCATTTACTGATATGATCCCGCTCCCTGCCTCGGCGCGAATTGCGTAGGTGATAAAACGTTCACCATTATCCACATTGTAAATATGGATTTTCTCATACTCCAGAATGCCAGAGAGATCAAGTAAGTCGCCATCAATCGCGCACGATCCTTCATAATCCACATCTGCATGGGTAACAGTTGCGCGGTGCAGTTTTGTTTTTAGTAAATTGATTTTCATATGAGTTTTCAGGGATTCTAATATATTCTATCTTTCTCAATTGCCATGTTGAGCGATTTTTTGTCTGATTTTTCCTATTGTGTCAGGAATGTGAAAAAACTCTATGTTGTCAATATGGGGTATGTTTTTTCATTTTCAACCGTATTGGCGATTTTAGTTTGTCGATAACTACAAAGCTGTTATTGACAACAGGCATCCAAAGAATATCCCTTGGTATTTTACAATATGTTGCTTGGCAAGAAATGAAGCAAGAATATTCCCGCCAGACATCCAGATAAAATTGCTGGACATAGTGAGTATCACTAAGAATGCAGTAAGCCCTATTAAACTGAGAGTTCTGCTTTCTTCATGGATTTGAAACTGTGAAAACATGATGGGTAGAGATCATGGCTCAAGACGCTGAGGAGGCTATAGAGGAGCGTATTGAGGCTGAGTTCCAGGCAGAGCTGGAGAGGATACATCAGGAGATTGAAGACGGGTTAGCTTACCAGTGTAGGATTCTTAGCGGAGTCCTGGTAGTTACCAATTAGGGCTTATCTAGTCACTTTAGAGTGGCAGGTAAGTCCTTCTTTTTGAAGTGAAATAATTAGGGACAATCTTAGAAAAGGTAATAGCTGAAGTAAAGCTGTGGTATCTGTCTTTAAGCTACAGTAACCTAGGCTAGATTATACCTACCCAGTAAACTATAAGCAAGGGTAACCTTAGGCTGGTAACCTAAGGTTAGGACTACACCCAGTTCCTGTATTGGGTATTAAGTGGCGTAGCCTAAGGTTTAGTAGCCTAGCTATGTTTAATCTGGATAAGTTATATAGTAACCAATGGCTTGTAGCTAGGCTGTACACTTAGGTTAGTGATAACTTATTTGGTTGTATTAATGTAAAGGGTAGTAGCCTTAGGTTAGTATCCTTAGTTACCTTTCTTAATATTATTCATAACAGTAAAGGGTGTAGTAGCCTCTGTAACAGTACAATCCTGTGGTAAGACCTTAGTAATAACCTTGGTATGTGAGTACCAGGGAATTTCCAGTAGAAAAATCTGAGGTCTTGCAATCACATATTAAAGAATCGCGGGTTCCCCCTTGGCCTTCATTTTCTCTCAATATGTGGCGGGGTGTGGCGTTGATTACCTGCAAGTTCATCCATATTGATTGGTGTTGTTATACGTACAAGTTAAATGCTAAGGTATTGCACCATCCAAGCCATGAACAATTGAGGTGGTGATATGCAGAAGGAAATACGTGCAGCAATCTACGCTAGGGTATCCACAGACGGACAGACCACAGAAAATCAGCTACAGGAGCTACGGAGCGTTGCAGGGAATAAAGGCTGGATTGTTCATCATGAGTACGTGGATCATGGTATCAGCGGAGCTAAAAGCAGGGATGAACGCCCCCAGTTTGATGAACTGTTGAAAGATGCAGTACGGGGTAAGTTTGATGTTGTGATGTCATGGTCAGTAGACCGCTTGGGGCGATCTCTTCAAGATTTGGTTGGTTTCCTATCTGAGATTCACTCGAACAATGTTGATCTGTTTCTGCATAAGCAGGGGCTAGATACACGGACACCAGCAGGGAAAGCAATGTTCCAGATGTTGAGTGTATTTGCAGAGTTTGAACGCTCCATGATTAGCGAACGGGTAAAAGCAGGACAGGCACGGGCTAAAGCAGCGGGTAAGAAGATCGGAAGAAAGAGGATTGATCCAGAGAAGGAACAGGAGATACGCCAGTTAAGGGCTGAGGGTGTAGGAATGAGGAAGATAGCGGATCAATTGGGCGTTGGTGTTAGTGTTGTACAGCGTGTAGTGCGTGAAGATGCGATCAGGCGGTTAGATAGCGAAGGAATTGAGGCTGAAGATATAGCGGACAAAGTGGGAATCGAAGTGGAGGCCGTCCGTTTGGCTTTGGCTGCGTAGGGTGGGGCTTATGAAGTAGCTACTTTGGCTGTTTTTTCTCTTTGTTCCTGTGCGGCTGTATTTATTTTTTTGCTATTGGTCTATAATGGTCTTTTATTACATGCAGTTTGCTACAAAAAACTGTTACAATTGAAATTGTGAGAGCAGTAGTAACTGATTGATTGCCATGGTGTTTTCTGGAAGAGAGCCAGAATCCCTCTCTCTCCGCCATATTCCACTATATTGTTCTTTTCTATCAACAAGATAGAAAATTTAATTTTCATCCAGTCCCCCAATTAGTCCCCCTTTCTGCTTGATGTTTAGCTTGGTGCTGATACTTGGTTTTGCATTTTTTTGAACAATTCCTCCACAAGTGCAGCGGTATCAATTGAAGACTGTTTTCCTAACTCTCTCGGTTTTCCCAAATTCTGGATAATTTCTGCCTGCCGTTTCGGTTGTACATTGCCATAGCTGAGAAACGTAGTCAGCACACCTTCATGCCCCAAGTTCTGGCTCCATGATTTGAATTCTTCCGGTGTTTGGCACAATTGCTCCCCCAAACCCACCAGTGTTTTGCGGAAACTGTGTGGATTGAAATAGTCCAACCCAGCATCATTGAACGCATTCTTGAAGATGCTGCGAATCGGCGTAGCGGTACTCCAATGCTCTTGCAGAATATCCGACGCTTCAAAAGTACGGTTTTTTCCCTGCGCAATTGCTGTCTTTGGAAATAGCGGATCATCATTGCCCCATAGGTACTGTTGTTTTAACTGGCGCACCCAATCGGAAACGATTTCCACAATTTCATCGCCCACCGGAAAAAAGTAGGTGGTGAAGGTTTTGCTGAATTTGGTATGCACTTCCCGCGCATCCTGATAGACGCAACAGTTTTCCAGATCGACATGCTTCAGTTTCATGGAGGCCACCGCGCTGTCGCGTGCGCCGGTCAACAAGATGAAAGCCATCAATGCGCGGTTTCGTTGATCCAGTACCGTTTCCTTTGGCATGAACTGGATTGTGTGTTTGATTTGTTCAAGTGTTGGAATCGGGCGTTCGCGTTGTGCTGTGGCAATCCGGATGTCTTTTTCCGATGGATTGAAGTATTCAGCATCGGAATAGCCCACTTTTGATTTGTAGCCGTTCTGCATCGCCAACCATTGGAAAAACGATTTCAAATGGCGCAAGGTGGAATGGATGGTTGATTTGCTCAACGCTTCGCCGGTTTGCAGGCTCTTCTGTTTGGTCAGATACCTTTTGAACCCGACCGCCTGTTCAAAGTGAAATGCCTTGAAATCACCAAATTTGTTGTAGGTTTCAAAGCGGCTGATCGCCTTGGCAATGGCATCAATCGACGCTTCATTTTGCCGCTTCGCCTCTTTCATGAAAGTGAAGTATTTGCGCTTGATTCGTTCGTTATTTGCATTGTGTTTCATGATGGTTTGTCCTCACTGGTTGAAGTCACTGTTTAGGGGGGGTTACTTCGACCCACTTAATACGTTCCACATTCCCCGTCTGCGCTACCTCCAGTTTTTGCGAAATTTCGTCCAAATGGTCAGGGCTGGAGTAGCGGTTCAGCACACTTCCACACGCCGGACAGACTCCAAACAGCCGCCCGGTCGCTCCCAATGTTTCATATTCAACCTGGTTGTTTTTTGGCGTTTGCGGTTTGCGGCAACCCACACAGTAAAATTCCCACGGTTGGCACGGCTGGCGTTTCCCTGATTTTTTGACGTGGATGAATTTGCGCAGTGCTTTTCCCAAAACCAGCATCGGACGTTTGCGGTCGCAAACCGGCAAACCCTCTTTTTTGATCCAAGCACGCACCGTGTTTTTATGCACTTCCAACAATCGGGCGATTTCTTCCACAGCGTAACTACGATGGATTTTGATCCGGTTGGGATTGAGGTTTGCCATTACCCCTCCCTCCGACTAGCGGCAATCTGTTGTTCCAGCCATGCATCAATTTCGGATTCAACCCAGCCGACAGCACGACCACCGAGAGAAATTTGTTTGGGAAATGTGCCTTCCGCAATGCGCAGATAAACGCTGCTTCTGGATAATCCTGTACGTTTTTGGACTTCGGGAAGTCGAAGGATGTTGTATGCCATGTTGATACCCCCTTGGGCGTTGTTGAACATGGCTAGGTATTTTTATGACACAACTCCGAAGCAGCACCGCAATTGCGGTGGTCAGATATGCAATTGCGGAACTATTGGGAGCGCAGGATGTTTTTGGCCTCCGGGAATTTTCTGGACAGATTGCTTTTGGAAAGTCCTTTGTAACCCCGGAAATATTCGTCGATAGTTTCGATCAGCTTGGCCTCGCTGGAAAAGGAGGGGTGTTTTTCAACATTGGGCAGTTTGCCTGCAATACAGTCGAGTAGTGCGACAATAATGTTTTGGTACGTGGATTCAGCCCGTTCACTGGGTATCCCCATGCTGTCTACCATTGCTTTGAGGGAATTACGTTCTGATTCAAGGTCATCTTTTTCAGCGTGCAATTTTCTGAATTCATCTTCTTCAATCCATACTGAAAAATGTGTTTGGAAAGAGCTAATCTCTGTTTTTGAACAAAGTAAAAGCCCACCTTTAGATGGGGCTTTTTTATACGCCAAATACCTTATTCATCAGGTAGCCATTCAAACGGAATAAAAACCTTTCTGGAAGAACATATTACGTCTTAATACCTTATTCATCAGGTAACCATTCAAACAGATGCGATTTTGCCTGTGCATCTCGGAATATTGTCTTAATACCTTATTCATCAGGTAACCATTCAAACTCTTGCGGCAGGGATGTTGGAAGCATTAGGAATGTCTTAATACCTTATTCATCAGGTAACCATTCAAACCCCAGTCGATCTCGATAGCCATTCTAAATCAATCACTTGAAGTAGATAAAAATCTATATCCAATGGTATAGATCGAGTTAGCTTTTTTAGCATCAATTATGCTTAACGGCTTGGGTTTGATAATGGAACTGCGATCTTAACTGATCCAACAGCGTTTCTGTACGTTTTTTTGCGATTTCTACAAATCCAGCGCAAATGAAATTGCATTCGCCAATTCATTCATTTTCTGATGACTGATCCGGGTAATGGCTTTTTCTGGAAGTTTATACCTTATTCATCAGATAGCTGTTCAAACAGAAAATAAAGTCATGCTGTAGCCTACATCAAGTACCGAGCAGAATCAGCAACACAGCATTCAACAATGTCAAAACGAGCGCAAGAGAACGCCAAAATGTAAGTGGGTCACGTTCAATCCACGGCTGGCGATGATTGATCCGGAACTCTGACGTAGATTGAGTCAGGCCGTGGTAAAACTCGGAAAGTGCTTCATAACGATGCGAAGGACTGGGATTACACGCTTTTTGTAATGTATCGCTAATCCATTCAGGTATACCTTTTGTGTGATGGTACAGTGCTGTAAATTGAGTTGAATGAATTTTTGAAAGCATTTTTTTCACGGAAGGAGAGTCTCCCATATCTCCGTAAGGCAATTTTCCGCATAACATTTCATAAACGATGATTGCTAGTGAAAACTGGTCAGAAAGCGCATTGCCCAATCCGCCTTTAATAACTTCCGGCGCTGTATAATTCCGTGTTCCCTGAACACGCGTTTGATCCAGAAAAGAATATTGCTCTTCAATCCCGGAAATACGCGTTGAGCCAAAATCAATAATTTTTACCGTACCATAGCGGTCAATCATGATATTTTCCGGTTTCAGATCACGGTGCGCCATTTCCATCCGGTGAAATGCGCGTAACCCATGAATGATTTGTTGCACAATCGGACGTACTTTAGCTAGATGTGGATGCGGGTTATCTTTCATCCATTGGCGCAAGGTTTCTCCCTCAATATATTCACTGACGGTATAGAGAAAACGCCGCCGCTCACGAATATCCTGAAATTTCATCACATGTGGCGAATGGAGCCGCGAACCGATCCACTCTTCATGCTGAAATGTATCCAGATAAACTGGGTCATCCTCATAATTAACAGATGGTGTTTTGAGCACTACCTGCTCATCTGATTCAGTATCCAACGCCAAATAAACTTGCGCGGTTGTGCTGGCGTGCAATTCACGCAGGATTTTAAAGCCGTCGATTTTCATTCCGGGTGAAAGATCAGGTGGAAATGGAAGTGCCTGAAGCTGTTCCAGCACTTCTGCTTCGTCCAGTTTCGGCAGTTGATTGAATTGCAAAAACTGACAAGTGACATTGTCATCACTGCCTTTTTCCAAAGCCTGAGACACCAGCTTTTCTGTGATTTTTTGTGCAAATTCGGTATTAAATTCTTCAGAATCAGATTTCGATTCTTCTTTTAACGCTTCGGAAAATTCGGAAATCGTTTCAGTAATTTCCTGATCTGCCAGAAATTCACAAATCCCGTCGGTACAAAGAAAAAAACCATCTCCCGAATTCAAAGTAAGCTGATGGACATCCACTTTTACATGGTGGTTGATGCCCATTGCACGCCCCAGATACTCTTTCCCGCTTTGATCTTCTACCCGATGGTCGTTGGTGATCTGCTCCAGTTGGCCTGCACGCCAGTGATAAATCCGGCTATCACCAACATGAAAAATATAGGCTGTAGAAGCTTTCACCACCAATGTGGAAAATGTGGTGACAAATTCCCGTTTGTATTGGGAATTAGCTTGCGATTGACTTTGCCCGAGCAACCACTGGTTTAACGCAGAATAAATTCTTCCTGCGGATGTTTTGACTGTCCATGAATCAGGCGTGCTGTAGTAGTCAGAAAGGAAACCTTGGACACAAGCTTCACTCGCTTCTGCTCCGGCTTCGCAGGAGCTGACCCCGTCGGCAATTACTGCCACAACCCCTTTGTTATAAAGCTGTGTGCCAGTGGGAATATGGATGTTGCAAGCATCATCATTATTCGGTTTGATTCCGGCTTGTGAATATTGGCCTGCAACAATTGTGTTCATTGATTTTGTCTCTATCGGATTTCTAAATGCCGTAATCAGAAATCTGTGATTATTAATTGCTATTTGTCAGGTCTCGTGTGTTCATAAACCTTTTTCGTAAACAATTTCTGCTTCTTTT
>CAYFMX010000006.1:46104-84738 GCA_964344325.1 uncultured Piscirickettsiaceae bacterium | reverse complement strand
AGCGCGGAAGAGTGGGTAGCTTTTTTCTGGAATATTATCTTCTGAGACCCAACAAGTAACCATGAACCAAAAAAATGGAAAAAGCACTATCCAGGCAACCTGAGTGAGGGTGCATGGAGTGTCCTGAAACCTTGCTTACCAGTCTCAACAGTAGGCAGGCTGAGAAAAATCTTGTGGTTTAAAACGGCATTGTTGCATGAATCATCCGTCCCCATAATCAAGGAGGATGGACAAAAATAAAGAAGAAAGCGTGAAACGCCAATACCGTGTCAGGAACTGGGCGGAGTATAACCGCGCGTTGGTGAACCGTGGTGATCTGACGCTGTGGATTTCGGAAGAGGTGGCGGAAGGCTGGTACAACCAGGAGAAAACGGGCAGGAAAGGGAGTTCGGACATCTATTCGGACTTGGCGGTTGAGTGTGGTCTGACGTTCCGTGAGATGTACAAAATCAGACTGGGGATGACACAAGGGTTCCTGAACGGCCTGTTCAAAGACTGCAAGGCACCGGACTACACGACGCTGTGCAAGCGGGGAAAGAGGCTGGAGATTAGAATTCCGCGTAGCCGGATGTCGGGGAAACGGACGGTGGTGGTTGATTCGACGGGATTGAAGGTATACGGCGAGGGGGAATGGAAAGTGAAGAAGCACGGTACGGACGGAAAACGCCGGACATGGCGCAAGCTACATCTGGCTGTGGATGCGGGGAATTTGGAAGTTGTCGGGATGGAACTGACCTCAAATGAGGTCGGTGACGGCGAAGTGTTGCCGGACTTGCTGGCACAGTTGCCGCATGGGGTCGATGTGGACAAGGTTGCAGCAGATGGCGCTTATGACACCCGGGATTGTCATGATGCGATTTTGAAGGCAGGCGCGGATGCGCTCATCCCGCCACGCGAAGGTGCGGTGGAATGGAAAAAGTTACCGGACGGGTCAGCGATATTTTGAAAACCACGCATTTTGATTCATCGCAAGATTTGGCGGCCACTTTGAAACGGTATTTGCGGCTGTACAACCATCACATCCCGCAGAAGGCACTGGGCCATACCACACCTGTACAGGCTCTCAAGGAATGGGAAAAAAAGAAGCAGAAATTGTTTACGAAAAAGGTTTATGAACACGCGAGACCTGACATCTGGGTCGATGGCGGATACCGTGGCCAGTTGGTTAAATGGGTTGCGGCGCGTTTCAGGTTTGTTCTGGAGGTGGTTTTACGCCCGAAAGAAACCAGGAAGTTTGTGTTGCTGCCCCGCCGTTGGGTAGTTGAACGTACTTTCGGCTGGCTGAACCATTCGCGCCGCCTCAGCAAATGTTACGAACGACAGACCCGTACGGACGAAATCTGGATGTATATCGCCATGACCCGCATCATGTTGGCCAGACTAGCCTAAGTTGTGAGTTTCCAAACAGCTTCTAAAGTCTATTAGACGGATTGCAATTTACCGTAACCCATTATCGCGATCCAATCCAGATCAATGTAGCAATGCGTCCGGTCTCACCATCGCGACGGTAGGAGAAAAAACGTTCCACATCGCCATAGGTATCCAGATTTCCGCCATAAACGGCAACACTCATCGATTCTAATTTTTGCCGCGCAATGCCAGGCAAATCGGCGAGCCATTTTTCCGTACTGCCGAACGATGATCGAAAATGTTGTGCGTAGGTTGTATTTTGCGCACAAAAGATATCCCTCATCTCGTTTCCGACTTCATAGTGTGTCTGCGCAATCGCTGGGCCGATCCACGCAAAAACCGGTTCATCGGTTTGTTGCATAATTTTTGCGCCGCGTTCCAGAATTCCGTCTGCTAGCCCGCGCCATCCGGCATGAACGGCAGCGACCCGCATGCCGCTTTGGTTCGTGAATAAAACAGGCAGACAATCGGCAGTCATTACCACGCAAATTGTATTGGGTTGATCTGTCCACGCGCCGTCCGCATCAGGAATCTTGAAGATGTTTAGGAGATTTGATTTTTCTGCGGAATTACTTGGATTCTCAATTAGGAGCTGGATAATTTTTGTGCTGTGGATCTGATTCAACCAAACGGGCGCGTTAGAAAGCTGCAATGCGTTTTGCAATCGCGTCCGATTTTCTGCGACTGCTTGTGGATCATCACCAACGTGGGTTGCCAGATTGAAAGAATCGTAAGGCGGTTGGCCTACACCGTCTGCACGTGTGGTGACAGCGGCGCGGATATGTGGCGGAGCAGGCCAATCGGGTGTGATGAGTTTCATCAATTCAAGTCATGCACCTTGTCATTTCGACGAGGAACAAGGAGAAATTTTCACAATTGAATGATAGTCTAGAAGACTTCTCGCTTTGCTCAAAATGACAAGATCAGAATCAGATTAACGACGGCTTTCCAGTGCAGCAATACGCTCTTCCAATGGTGGATGCGTCATCAATAGCGCTTTCAGACCACTCGGCTTGGAGCCGTTAATCCCCATTGCCGCCATTTGGTCTGGCAAGGCGTGCGGCTCATGGATGGCTTGCAAACGACGCAATGCAGCAATCATTTTTTCGCGGCTGGCGAGGGATGCACCACCTGCATCGGCGCGGTATTCACGTTGGCGCGAGAACCACATCACAATGGTGGAGGCGAGGATGCCGAGCACAATTTCTGCTGCAATCGAAGTGACCCAAAATGCAATGCCGTGACCGTCCTCGTTTTTGAAGATTATCCGATCGACCAGATAACCTGCGATGCGCGAGAGGAAAATCACGAAGGTGTTAACTACGCCTTGAATCAACGCCAGCGTCACCATGTCGCCGTTGGCGATGTGGGAAACTTCGTGTGCCAACACTGCCTCTGCCTCCTCGGCGTTCATCTGGTTCAGCAGGCCAGTGGAAACTGCTACCAACGCATTGTTTTTGCTCATGCCAGTAGCGAATGCGTTGACATCCGGAGAATCGTAAATTGCCACTTCCGGCATACCGATCCCCGCTTGTTCGGCTTGATAGGCGACCATTTCGACTAGCCACTGTTCGCTTTCAGTTTGTGGCTCCTCAATGACATGTGCGCCGGTGGTTTTTTTCGCCATCCATTTGGAGATTGCGAGTGAGATGAATGAGCCGCCAAAACCAAAAATCGCCGAGAAAATCAGCAACGATTGCAAATTAAGGCCGTTGGCGTTGAGGTACGGCTCTACCCCCAGCAAGCGCATGGTAATGGAGAGGACAATAATGATTGCGAGGTTGGTAGCGAGGAATAGAACGATTCGTTTCATAACGAGTTAAATCCCGAATTTTCAATTGGATAACAACAGATGTTATTGTGAGGGATGAATGGACAATTGCAACTGTAAGCTTTTTGGAAGAAAGGCGGTTTGAAAATGGGGCTAGGTTCTATTGACACTATAGCTAACGTAGCCGAATCAAGGTTGCGTTAGCTATAATGCCATATAGAACCTAATCTACATCAAACAAAGTCCAACCAATCATCATGGCCTTTCAAACGACCATGTACCAAATCAAAATACATAGTCTGCAATTTTTCGGTAATTGGCCCGCGTGAACCTTCGCCAATCGTACGACGATCCAGTTCCCGGATTGGCGTCACTTCTGCTGCGGAACCAGTGAAAAACGCCTCATCTGCCGTATAAACCTCATCGCGCGTGATCCGTTTTTCACGGACTTCAATACCGATTTCACTCGCCAGCTTCATAGCTGTCTGGCGGGTAATGCCATCTAGCGCAGAAGTCAGTTCCGGCGTATAAATCACCCCATCACGAATAACGAAAATATTCTCGCCGCTCCCTTCTGCAACAAATCCCTCAACATCCAGCAACAACGCCTCATCGTAGCCATCTGCCAATGCTTCATTCAGCGCAAGCATGGAATTCATATAGTTGCCGTTCGATTTCGCCTTACACATCGTAATATTGACGTGGTGGCGCGTGAATGAAGAAGTACGGATACGAATGCCTTTCTCCATGTTTTCCTTGCCGAGATACGCACCCCATTCCCACGCCGCAATAATTGTGTGGACTTTCAAATTATCAGCACGAATTCCCATTCCTTCGGAACCATAAAAGCACATCGGGCGAATATAACCACTCTTCAGATTGTTTTCGCGAACCGCCGCTTTGGTCGCGCCATTAATCTCATCTTTGGAGTACGGAATTTTCATCTCCAAAATATGCGCGGAACGAAACAACCGATCTGTATGTTCTTTCAGACGAAAAATCGCTGGACCACGGTCTGTCTCATAAGCGCGGATACCTTCAAAGACCCCCATACCGTAATGGAGCGTATGTGTCAGCACATGCACCTTCGCCTCGCGCCACTCAACCATTTCACCGTCCATCCAGATGAGGCCATCAAGGTCTGACATCGACATCACACTGCTCCTTTACGTTTTATTGTGTTTATGGATAAAAATAGAATTAAAAATCGGATGAAAACCCGGCATTATACGAGCTTCTCGCCTGTACGCACCCTAAAATTCAGTCACATGTTTGCGTTACTGGGAAAATTCCGGGATAATCCGCGCTCTTTTTTACATTCCGATGAAACAGAACGTTTCCGTAACGTTCGCAACCATTTTTGGAGAGCTGTGATGTCCAGAATCTGCCAGGTGACCGGCAAACGTCCGATGGTCGGGAATAATGTTTCCCACGCACATAACAAAACTCGTCGCCGCTTCCTGCCGAACCTGCATTCCCACCGGTTCTGGGTAGAGAGCGAAAATCGCTGGGTGAAACTGCGCCTTTCTGCAAAAGGGATGCGCATCATCGACAAGAAAGGGATCGACGCTGTTTTAGCTGAAATGCGTGCCCGCGGCGAAAAAGTATAAGAACAAACAAAAGTTTTAGGGAGCCAAAATCATGCGTGATAAAATCAAGCTGGTCTCCAGCGCAGGCACCGGTTACTACTACACTACTACGAAGAACAAGCGCACCATGCCAGAAAAGATGGAGATCAAAAAATATGATCCCAAAGTGCGCAAGCATGTGATCTTCAAGGAAGCGAAAATCAAATAACTTTCGTTTCTTGGTTGTGATTTTAAAAAGACCGCTCTTTGGGGCGGTTTTTTATTGCTCGTTATTGTCTAGTTTTTCCAGCAATAATGAACCCGACAGATCAATTTCCACTTGCCAGCCCGGCTCCACCCACGTCGTAGCGACTTGCTCGGTAATCAGCATCGGTTTCTGAAAAATCATACCTACTTCCAGCATTTCACGTGGATAAACTGGCACATCGCCTATGCCGTAAACTTGCTGTGTTTTGATAGGTTCTTTTTGCTGTACGTTGTTCCGCTTTTCTGAAGTGAAAAACTGATTTGACTGGTCTTTCTGCTCACGCACTGCAATACGCACATTGACCAATTCAACTGGAAAATCGAAATTGTGTCCGTAGCGTTGCTGATGAAACTTATGAAAATCTTCTTCCAATTCCCATACGCTGTTTTTCCACACCAAATTTAACGGGTGCGATTGCCCCTGATAACGTAGATCAACACTCCGCCGAGTTTGTATCGCATCGGATTGAACGCCTTCTGCAATCAATGCATCGCGCCCCTGCTGCTCCAACTGCTGAAACTTGGTTTTCAACTCAGCAAAATCAGCCTGATCTAGCCGCTGCACAATCGCTTGTGAAAATTCCCGTCCACGTGGTGCAACCAACATGCCCAACGCTGAAAGCACACCCCCATAGGCCGGCACCACTGCCCGTTTCATCCCTAACGCATCGGCGAGCGCACAAACATGTAAGCCACCCGCGCCACCAAACGAAACCAGCGTAAACGGGCGCGGATCAATCCCACGCTGCATCGAAATAAATTGCAATGCCCGTGACATATGGTCATTGGCAATGCGGATAATGCCCTCTGCCGCCTCTTCCAAACTGCAATGCAATTTTTCTGCAACCTTTGAAACCGCCTGTTTCGCAGCATCGACATCCAACCGCATATCACCGCCCAAAAACGAATCGGGCAACAAACGCCCCAACACCAGATTCGCATCAGTGACGGTCGCCTGTGTGCCGCCTTTACCGTAACAGGCCGGCCCCGGCGCAGCTCCTGCCGATTCTGGCCCCACCTGCAACAAACCACCCGCATCGACCGCAGCGATGGAACCGCCCCCCGCGCCAATCGTATGCATATCCACCATCGGCACGGCGACCGGATACCGGTCAATTTTCCCTTCGGACGTGAGCTGAATACCGCCATCAATCAACGCCACATCAGTGGACGTGCCGCCCATATCAAACGTGAGCAACTGTTCGCGTCCAATCGTTTTGCCAAGCGATTCCGCAGCTGCCAATCCACCTGCTGGTCCCGACAACAACAAATGCACTGCGCCCCGTCCTGCATGTTTCGCGCTGATTGTGCTACCAGAGGATTGCATCACCGAAACATTCGCCTGCGCCAAACCCGTCTGCAGCCGTTGCAGATAGCCTTCCACTTTTGGCCCGACATAACTATTAAGCCACGTTGCCATACCGCGTTCATACTCGCCAACTTCCGGCAAAACCGCTGAGGAGCGAGAAATGAACAAATTTTCCGGTATTTCCACGAGTGCCTGTTCAATAGCGCGTTCAAATGAATCATCCAGAAACGAGAAGAGCAAATTAATCGCAACTGCTTCCGGTTTCTGTTGAGCGACTGCTTCGCGTAATTGCACCAAATCTTCCGTTGTGAGCGGATCAATTGTTTCACCCGATGCGCTAATCCGTCCGCCTGTTTCCAGACATTGCGCTTCAGGAACAGGAGGTTCGACGGATTCTGGCTGTAAATTGTAGAGTTCCGCACGTGCCTGCCGACCAATCGTCAGCAAATCGCGGAAACCTTGATTGGTGATGAAAACTGTCTTTGCACCTTTTCCTTCCAGCACCGCGTTGGTGGCAACAGTAGAACCATGCACAACGGTCAAGCCATCCAACGTAATGCCTAAATCACATACGCCCTGCAAAATCGCCTCTTCCGGCGCATGTGGGGTAGAAAGCACCTTGTGAACGCGCAATTGTATGCCGTCCCACAAGACAAAATCGGTGAATGTACCACCGGTGTCTACGCCTAGAATCATTGCTGTTGATCCCATTACTTACCTCGAATTCGACGCTCTTCCTTGCGCTCGTATTCCGCATCGATGGTCACGCCATCTTCATGCTCCTCGTAGTTTGTATGACCTCGACCATGTGAAGTATGGACACCACCACGCATAATCACATCACTACGCGACAACACCCACAAAATCATCTTGCGGCGTGTGAACGGAACCAATCCGAGAAAACCGATCCCATCCGTGACAAAACCGGGCGTCAACAATAACGCGCCACAAACCAGCAATACCGCCCCTTCAATGAGCTGCAACGCTGGAACCTCGCCTCGCGCCATGCTTTGCTGTGCTTGCATGACCGTAGAAAATCCCTGCTGGCGCAGCATCGAAACGCCAATCACTGCAGTCAACACCACCAGCAACGCGGTGGCGAGCGCACCAATGATGCTACCGACCTGGATCAGCACATAAATTTCAACCACCGGGACAATCAAAAACAGCAGAAAAAGGATGCGGAACGGATTCATGATGGAATGGCCTGTATACTCTCGGATCAAAATTTTGGGTTCGCATTGTGACACAGTGGCCTTGCCCGCGCACAATTCATCATTATGACGAGGTTGATCACGAAAAAATGACCGCAACGATGCCGAAACATTGTCAGAAATATTTTCAACATTTCCTGAATTTCCCGAATTTTCTGTTTTTACTACTGATTTCACTCCTGTCGATCTGGTTTTCCGCCGCACAGGCAGAATTTTCCCTGTTCGGCAAATCAGATTCCCTACAATCTTCCGATCCATTGCCACCGGACGAAGCATTCGCCTTTTCCAGCGCTGCACCGCAAGCAGAAATGTTGCCGTTGCGTTGGCAAATTGCACCAGAACATTATCTCTACCGCGACAAATTCAAATTTGCGTTGTTAGATGCCAATAATCTGGAAATCGGCGCACCAACTCTCCCTGTCGGCAAAGAGAAAGAAGACCCTTACTTTGGCAAACTGGAAATTTTCCACGGATTGGTTGAATTTGAGTTGCCGTTGCAGCACATCGACAAAAACGCCGCAGCCAGTGGAACTTTGAAAATCACCTACCAAGGTTGTGCGGAACGGGGAATTTGCTATCCACCGATGCACAAAAAAATTCCGATCCAGTTGGCTGCTGCGAGCAATGGTGTTGAAAGTACATCCAGCACTACAAACCATTCTGAAAACCAGATTACAGAAACAACAGAAGTCGCCCAAACGACAGAAACAAAACCGCTGCTTTCCGAGCAAGACCAAATCGCCGCTTCGTTGCAGAATGGCAATCTGTTCTGGATTTTGCTCAGCTTCTTTGGCTTTGGTTTGCTGCTCGCATTGACTCCGTGCGTCTTTCCAATGATCCCGATCCTTTCCGGCATCATCGTCGGGCAGGGACAGAATTTGAGCACCGGCAGAGCCTTTTCGATGTCCCTCGTTTACGTCATCGCAATGGCGCTGACCTACACCGGCGCAGGCATTCTTGCTGGACTGTTCGGACAAAATTTGCAGGCCGCATTCCAGAATCCGTGGATCATCGGCACATTCAGCGCAATTTTCGTTATTTTGGCGATGTCGATGTTCGGTTTTTACGAACTGCAATTGCCATCCCGTTTCCAAAGCAAAATCACCGAAGTCAGCAACCGGCAAAAAGGCGGTACATTGGCTGGTGTAGCGATCATGGGAGTGCTTTCTGCGCTGATTGTCGGCCCTTGTGTCGCCGCACCACTCGCCGGTGCGTTGATCTACATTGGACAAACAGGCGATGCATTGCTGGGCGGATTAGCCTTGTTCGCGCTCGGAATGGGTATGGGCGCACCGCTACTCTTGCTTGGCACATCTGCCGGAAAACTGCTGCCACATGCCGGCGCATGGATGGAGACGATCAAAGCAGTCTTTGGCGTGATGCTGATCGGCGTGGCAATCTGGATGCTGGAGCGCATCCTCCCGACCTATCTAACCATGCTGCTGTGGGCGATTTTGCTGATCGTCTCTGCAATCTACATGGGCGCGTTGGCGCATCCGACCAGCAACTGGGGCAAGCTGTGGAAAGGGATCGGTGTAATCTTGCTGCTCTACGGCATGCTGATTATCATCGGCGCCTCTGCCGGGAACCGCGACCTGTTCCAGCCGCTGAAAGGGGTGCTCAACATCGGCAGCCTCGGCACTCCGAATGGAATACAAGCTGCGGAAATTCACCTGCAATTCGAACAAATCAAAGGGCTGGACGGCGACAACCAGGATGGCAAAACAGTGCGCGGACTCAATGCCATCCTTGCTGAAGCAAAAGCGAAAAACCAGTCTGTTTTCCTCGATTTTTATGCTGACTGGTGTATTTCCTGTATTGAACTGGAGAAATTCACCTTTTCTGATCCAGATGTACAGCGTGCATTATCAGGGGTGAAATTAGTGCAAGCTGATGTGACAGCGAATGATGATTTCGATCAGGCATTGATGAAACAATTAAATATTATTGGACCACCTGCGCTGCTCTTTTTTGATTCGAATGGAGAGGAGGTTCAGCATAAACGGCTAGTGCAATTTATCGAAGCGGAACCGTTTTTATCTCATATCAGCGATGCATTTGGAAAAAAACAATGAAATATCGTGCTCTTTCTCTAATTGTTCCGTTGCTTGGTATGCAGTTTGCGTCTTATGCACAAAGCGCAGATTTGATGGATGCCTACCACGCAGCGCGGGAAAATGATATGCAGTTCCAAGCAGCGCAATCGTGGTTTGGTGCACAAGAGGAGCAAGTGCCGCAGGCAAAATCAGTATTGTTACCACAGCTTTCGTTGTCTGGTTCTTCAACGGCAAATCACGATCACGAAGATGGTGATCACTATAATCAGAACAGCGCCACACTCTCGCTTTCACAAACACTCTACAACGCGGCGCAAGGCAAGGCGTATCGACAGGCGCAAGTGCAGTTGAAAATTGAGCAGGCGCAATTGAAGCAATCCGAGCAGGAATTTTTGTTACGGATTGCCGAACGCTACTTCAATTTGCTCAATGCCAAGCTGGCGTTTGATTTTGCAGAAGCAGAAGAAAAAGCGATAGCACAGCAACATGCGCTGGTACGTAAGAAATTTGAAGTGGGTCAAAGCGCAATTACTGATTTGCGCGAAGCAGAGGCTGATCTCGATTTAACGCGTGCGACGTTGATCCAACAACGCAACCAATTGGAATTATCGCAACGTGCGCTCCACGAAATTACCGGTGAGCAATGGCAAAAGCTGAATAGCTTGTCTGAATCGCAAACATTGCCAGAACCCAAAGAACGCACAATCCAGCAATGGCTGGAAGATGCATTGCAGCAAAACCCGGACATGATCATGGCGCAACAAAAGGTGAAAAAAGCCCGACAAGAAGTGGCGCGAAATCGTGATGGTCACAAGCCGACGCTCAATTTGACCGGCAGCTACAAACATAGCGATATGGACTCTGGCAGCAGCGGCGACAGCCGTGCGGGCAGCATTGGTCTGGAATTGTCGATTCCGCTCTATTCGGGCGGCAACACCAGCTCTAAAGTACGTGAGGCGCAGCAACTGTTCCAGCAGGCACAGCAGCAATTGATTCAAACACGCCGTGCAGTGGAATTGGCGGTGGAAACCGCAGTGCTCAATTTGAATGCAGAATATTTGCAGGCAAAAGCGTTGAAACGGGCATTGCATTCCAGCGAAACGGCGTTGGCAGCAACGCAAAAAGGGTTTGAGGCGGGTACGCGCAACACGGTTGATGTATTGAATGCGCGGAAAAACCATTTCCAGACGCAGCGCGATTATGCGCAGGCGCGGCACAATTATTTGCTGTCGAGCATCAAACTGGAAAAAGCGGTTGGTTCGCTTGCGCCGACCCATTTGGAAGCGATCAACCGGTTTTTGGCGGAAGAGATAAGTTTGTAATCTGTTCTGATTTTGTCCAGATGAAATATTTCGGTTGATTTAGAAATATTTCAGTTGATTTCAATAAATCCGTCCCCATTAAGTCTTCAATTCAGTTTTTGATTCGTGTTGTTTTGACGAAGAATGCGGAGAAATTTTCAAATTCTTCGTCGAAATGACGGTAAAAAATCGTTAATTTTTGAAAAGGTTGGGTTGACTTTCGGTTTTACGACCCTATGATTAGCACTCCTTTTATGGGAGTGCTAACTGTCCCTTGTTTCCAAGTCGGTTAGCCCGCCGTTCTGCTCTTTAGTCGCGTATTTGCAACGTAGTAGCATCGGCGCACAAGCACCAAATTTAATTCAAAAAATTTAACATCTGAATTTCAATTCAATTTTTAATCAATTTAAGGAGAGCATTATGAATTTGCGTCCTCTGCACGACCGTGTCGTGATCCGCCGGATGGAAGAAGAGAAAACATCCGCAGGCGGGATCATCATCCCAGATGCTGCAACAGAAAAACCAAGCCGTGGCGAAGTGGTTGCTGCGGGCAAAGGCAAGGTTGCTGATGGCAAGCTGATCGAAATGGAAGTGAAAGTCGGCGATAAAGTGCTGTTCAGCAAATTTGCAGGCACAGAAATCAAGGTAGACGGCGAAGAGCTGTTGGTGATGACTGAAAACGACATCATGGCTGTTATTGAAGGGTAATAAAGGTTTAAGGCATAAAGGGTTAAGGTAGGAGAAAACGAACAATGAGTGCAAAAGAAGTAAAATTTAGCGATGACGCACGTCACCTGATGTTGGCTGGCGTGAACACATTGGCAAATGCAGTAAAGGTCACTTTGGGTCCAAAAGGCCGTAACGTCGTTCTGGACAAGGCGTTTGGCGCACCAACGATCACTAAGGATGGTGTTTCTGTTGCGAAAGAGATTGAGCTGGAAGACAAGTTCGAAAACATGGGCGCACAGATGGTGAAAGAGGTTGCTTCCCAGACTTCTGATGTGGCGGGTGACGGTACAACTACTGCGACCGTTCTGGCGCAGGCAATCATGCGCGAAGGCATGAAAGCCGTTGCAGCAGGCATGAACCCGATGGATCTGAAGCGCGGCATCGACAAGGCGACTCATGAAGCAGTTGGTCAGATTTTAGCAGCGGCAAAACCATGTACAGAAACCAGCGCAATTGCGCAGGTCGGCACCATTTCTGCAAACTCTGATGCCTCTGTCGGCAACATCATTGCCGAAGCGATGGAAAAAGTCGGTAAAGAAGGTGTCATCACCGTTGAAGAAGGCCAGTCTCTCGACAATGAGTTGGACGTGGTTGAAGGCATGCAGTTTGATCGTGGCTATCTCTCTCCATATTTTGTCAACAATCAGCAGAATATGACTGCGGATTTGGAAAATCCATTTGTATTGATCTTCGACAAGAAGATTTCCAATATCCGTGACTTGCTGCAAATTCTCGAAAATGTAGCAAAAGCAAGCCGTCCATTATTAATCATTGCAGAAGATGTAGAAGGCGAAGCGTTGGCAACTTTAGTGGTCAACTCCATGCGTGGCATCGTCAAGGTTGCAGCAGTCAAGGCACCAGGTTTTGGGGATCGCCGTAAAGCGATGCTTCAAGATATTGCAATTTTGACTGGCGGTCAGGTTATTTCTGAAGAAGTTGGCTTGTCTCTCGAAAAAGCGACGTTGGATGAATTGGGCACTGCAAAACGTATCGTGATCGACAAGGAAAACACCACAATTATTGATGGTGCAGGCTCTGCGAACGATATCAAAGATCGTGTTGACCAAATTCGCACTCAGATTGACGTAACGACTTCCGAATATGACCGCGAGAAACTGCAAGAGCGTGTTGCGAAGTTGGCCGGCGGCGTTGCGGTCATCAAGGTTGGTGCAGCGACAGAGGTCGAAATGAAAGAGAAGAAAGCGCGTGTGGAAGATGCGTTGCATGCAACTCGTGCTGCGGTTGAAGAAGGCGTGGTTCCGGGCGGTGGTGTTGCGCTGATCCGTGCACTGGAAGGCATCAAGGGCTTGACTGGCGACAACCATGATCAGGATGTCGGCATCAACATTGCGCGTCGTTCCATGGAAGAGCCACTGCGTCAGATCGTTTCCAACGCAGGCGAGGAAGCATCTGTTGTCGTCAACAATGTGAAAGATAGCAGTGGCAACAACGGCTACAACGCTGCGACTGGTGAGTATGGCGACATGATCGGTATGGGTATCCTTGACCCAGCGAAGGTGACCCGTTCTGCATTGCAACATGCGGCTTCTGTTGCAGGTCTGATGATCACAACCGAAGCGATGGTTTCTGAAATTCCGCAGAAGGAAGCACCGCCAATGCCAGGTGGTGATATGGGCGGTATGGGTGGCATGGGCGGTATGATGTAATCATCATGTGATTATTTCACCAACGCTCATAGCGTTTCAAAAAGCCCGGAAGACATTGTTTTTCGGGCTTTTTCTTTGTTTTTTACTGTTCAGGATGTTTCATCATGACCCATCAAGTTGCAAAATTTTACGGGTATAAAGTGGGGTATCGATGAAATGAGGTGTTCATTTTTTAGGGTATAAGTGATAAAAGTACCCCACTTTATACCTTCAAGATGAGAAAAAAATGGCACTAACAGCGTTGGAAATAAAGAGTATTTCATGCCCTTTAGACAAAAAACAAATCAAAAAACATGATGGTAATGGATTGTTTCTACTAATAAAAAATAACAATTCTAAACTTTGGAGATTACGCTATAAGTATGCTGGCAAGCATCAAGAAATGGCTCTAGGAAAATACCCCACTATATCGCTTCATGAAGCACGAAAAATGGTGGAAGAAGCACGTACATTGCTCGCAAAAGGCGTTAATCCGATGGAGCAAAGAAAGGAACGCAAAAGAGCCAGCAATCCGCAAGATAGAGCTTTTGGTGTAATCGCTCTGAAATGGTGGGAGCAGCAACGTGACTCATGGACAAAAACTCATGCTGGAAGAGTGAAGAAATGGATTACTCAAGATGTTCGGTCGATAGAAAAATTAGCAATTGATCAGATTGATGCAGCTCACATAACAGAGTTGATGTTATCCATTGAAGCGGCAGGCACACCGAAAAAAGCCCCGGTAGTGCTATCAATTATCAATAGGATCTTTGGTTATGCGTTAGCTCATCGGTTGACTCGCACAAATCCGGCTCAAGGATTGCCTTTAAAGGACATACTGAAGCCATTACCTAAAGTGAAGCATCGTGCAGCTATTGTAAAAGCTTCTGATCTAGCAAAATTAGCTAAAGATATTGATGTAAATGTTCCCGGTAGCTACTGCACAGGTGAAGCTCTCAAACTTATTCTTAAAATTTTTCTGAGACCCAAAGAAATCAGGTTCCTCAAGTGGGAATACATTGATTTTGACGATTGCTTGATAAGAATCCCCGAAGAAGATATGAAAAAGGGAAGAGAACATCTTGTTCCGATGGCAACTCAAGTAATTGATCAACTTCTGGAACTTCAGAAATGTACAGGCTACTCGCTATATGTTTTTCCTGGGGAAAGAGATAGCAGTAAACCGATTAGCAAAAACGTAATGACAAATCGTTTGCGAAACTTAGGTTACTCTGCGGATGTGATGTCTGCTCATGGATTTAGAAGTACAGCATCAACCATACTGCATGAACAAGGTTGGAATCATGATGTTATTGAGGTTCAACTGGCTCATCTGACTGGTACAGCAACTTCACGTGCATACAATCGCTCCATTTATCTATCTGAACGAAAAAAAATGATGCAAGAATGGGCTGATTATCTGGATGTGTTGAAGGAAAAAAGCTGATCATGATTTTTTGCTGTTAATCCAAGTCTCAATATCGCTTTTTAGCCAGCCAATGCTACTAGCACCTAATGGAACACGAGTAGGAAATTTACCTTTCCCTTCCAATCTCCAAATCGTGCTACGTGATAAGCCAACTACTTGCTGGACTTCCTGTACCCTTAAAATTCTATCTTGTGTATCGCTTGATTTTTCAGATGATCCACTGTAGGAAGAATGACCGGCTACACTGTCCAACAGGTGTTGAAGGAGTTGATAGCCGAAAAACTGGATTTCTGTTTTGCTGACTTGGATGTATTGGATTGTTTTCTTTTTGACCAAATCTTGCAGGTCATTTTCTGGACAACGAAGAAACAAAGATGCCTCATTAAGGCTAAAGCGTTGGTATAGTGCGATCCCCATACTATCAGCGATTTCTTTGAATTCTTCATCAAAAGGGGATTGCATTAGAAAAATAGCCTACATGAATTTTTTTCCAAAGCGTTATATTATGCTCTCTTATGACTGATTCTGCACATATATTCAACCCAAAAGATGACTCTCTTACAGAAAGAGTGAGTGCTTATCGTTCTGTTCATGACGCGTATATGAATGCAGAAGCTAGCGTTAAGTTTCTGGATGATGAAGGCTGGGAAGAGACACTGGGGGAGAGGGAAGAAGTTGAACTAGCCTATGAAGTTGCCCTCCGTAGCCTTCAGATAGCGACTCAATCAATTGGTTTGGAAGACTTACTGCAAATTGAAGAACAAAACCTACTGGATAGTTCTGAATTACAGGAATTGGTAGAAAATAAAAGATACCATCAAATCAGAGAAAGCAGAGATAGAAGCCAAAATTCACACTCTTCCAACCATCAGCAAAAACAATAGCTAACGCACTTCGTTTGTTTACTATCAAAAACATATAAGCCCATAAGCTTATAATTTTTTGATAGTTTCTCTTTAAAAGCATAAAGCTTGCTTTTTTTAAGTATTTTCTATAATAAAAAATAAGATTTTCGATCCTTTATGTAAGCGTTCGATATCTTATGTAAATTAATTATCTTATACGATAAAAAATGGAAGATACTTCACAAATAAAGCTGTTTAATCCACCGAAAAACAATTCACAGCTTGATCCGCAAAAAAATATTATTTCCAAATCTGATAACTATATTGCTGAAATAATCAGTACTGAGGCTAACT
The DNA here is from genome assembly GCA_964344325.1 of uncultured Piscirickettsiaceae bacterium. GTDB lineage: Bacteria > Pseudomonadota > Gammaproteobacteria > CAYFMX01. The sequence continues at coordinate 68,838 of CAYFMX010000006.1, read as the reverse complement.
ATGATCGTTGGTCAAATTTTCTTTTTCCGCATAGTAAAAGTAAAAATATTTACGGAAGAAGAAAGAAAAAGCGGGAGGTAAAGCTACCTGATGGAAAGGTATCTGAGGCAATTATAGAAATCACCCCATCACAGGATGAAAAAAGCTATACCACTAAAACTTATGATGTGTTTTTAGCTCTTATGTCACTATGGAAGGAAAAACATATGCCCAATGATCCAATGGAGCTATTTGTAAGTGATATAGCAAGAAAACTGGATTTGAAAACAAGCTGAAAAGCACTCAATAGCATATTGGAAGAGCTTCGTTGTCTTGAAGAAACTAAAATTTCATGGGTTTTCTCTTTTAAAACAAAAAGCAATACTGAAGAGACCTATAAATGACAAAGGATTTTGAGTGTTTTTAACTACTCGAAGCTAAAAGAGAGAAGTAAGGGATCAACAATCAGCTGAAGATGTATTGTACGATTTTCTGATCATATTATGGAAAACATTAGAAATTCCATAACAATCCCCGTCAATTTTACAGCAAGAAAATCCATTAAATCGGAAGTAGCTAAAACCCTTTATAATCGAGTGGATAGTGTTTTAGCAAAAATGGATAAATATGAAAAAACAGCACTGAAAATTGTTGATGAACTAGCATTAAAAGCAAGCCGCTATCAATACAAAAGCCAAAGAAAATCCTTGCTTGAGCTAATCCAGAAGAATCTGGACTGAATTGATTTATCTGTTGATAATGCCTTTTTATGCGTGAAAATCAAAGAAACCAGCAATGGAGATGATTGGAAGTGTGTTTTCACTAAAAGAAACGAGAAGAAGAAAATAATATTAAATAAATTAAAGGTTGTTAATAAAGAGAAAACACATAGGGACTATTTGGTTGATAAAATATCTCAAGAAATTTGAGGAAAGACCAAAAATAAAGCATTGTATAGCCTGTTCGCTTTGCATTACTCAGAAAATATGATTCTTAGAGCGATAGGTGAATATAAAGAGTTGGTGAGATACTGAACTATTAAGAACAAACAGGCGTATTTTACATCCATAATGCATACTCTTTGTCATAAGCTTGGAAAAGAATGGATTAATCCTTGTGACAAAAACTGCAAATACAGACCAGAAAATCAATTATTTCCATGATAAAAATCTTCGATCCTATATGTAAATTGTTAAAAATTCTTCGATCCCGTATGTAAAAATACCAAAAATCTTCGACCCTATATGTAAATTCTTCGATCCTGTATGTAAAACCTATTTTTTAAAGTGGCTTAATAATCGACATAAGAAGGCAATGTTAAAAACTCTCAGTATTTTAGAGTTAATGAATAAGAGTAAAATGATTTAAATACAGTGTAATTTTCAAAAAAATTATACATAAATTTAATATTTCTAAGAAAATATAAATCAAGACTGAATTTTCACCTAAAAGAAAAACCTAAAATTTCTTCTGTATTGTATTTTTTACATCATTCAGCTATATAGGTATCAAAAAGTCATCAAAACGTCCCTGTGACGAAATTTTTTAGGTTTTTCTTTAACTTTTACCCATCACCATTTCATTAAAATCTTTATAATCCCTATACAGATCAGATTTATCATAAACAGGAATTCACTGAATATCTTCCATTAATGATTCAGTTGTTTTTCGACCCTCTATGTCATTATCAAGAAACAGATAAACACTTTCTGGTTCATGTTTTTCAATTGCTTCTAAAATCTTATTTCTCAAGCTTACACTATTCAGAATGATAGCTGAATTTCCGAAATTATCTATTTTGTAATAGCTCAAATATGACCAAAAATCCATTGCAGACTCGAATACAGCAAGTTTTTTACCTTTTTGCAGATTAATACTTGTGGTGTCTTTAATTCCTAAGCATCCTTTAAAACTACTATGTCCGCTTTTACTATTGTACTCACATCCCCAGCTATCATTAAACCATGCCAATGCAAAATAATATGATTCAGGAATATTGAAAAGATGGTAATTAATCTCTTTTAATCTATATTTTTTAGCGATATTTAGATCAATTTTTCGATATTTTATGTATTGTAATAGAACTGGATGCTGTAAATCTTGGATGTTTTCTATAATAAAGCTTGTATCAGACTCCAATTTTGCATATTCAACATTGTTATTGATCGGTTTTTTGCTGGAATGTGATATTTTCTTCTTCATTGAATAATATCTTCATTTTTGAACTAATGGGAATTCAGGAACATAATCACCGCTATACAAGCCTGATTTGCTTAACCAATGGCAAGATTGTGAACGGTTCATATTTTGGTGATAAACAACCAAATCAATCACATCTCCCCCTATTCATCTTCATTTATCATGCCATTTGTTTTTTATAACATTTACATGAAAAGATGGAGTATTATCATCATTACGAATAGGGCTATGATAGTGGTATTCTTGGCTATTGCATGAGCTATACGCAGGGAAATACCCTTGTGCAGATAAATATCTCACAATTGATATATTATGACCTTGATCCCAAGTTAAACCCATAGTTTTTTACATATTAAATAATGATTTAATTTTATAAAAAAGCCTGCAAAGTCAATTTTTCTTTTAGGTGAAAGAAAACAAAATTCGGACTAGAAATTTAAGGAAAGATAACCAACCATTCCATAAATTATACAAAGCAGTTTTGAGGTTTTTTTATCAAAATATTTTTTAAGGAAAGATAAAAAACTCTCAAAACAACAAAAGTCAAATGTTTTTTGAAAATATTTATCGTTTTTTATCAGCGTTCAATTTTTTCAAAAACCGTGTTTTTCTCTATTTTTTCATAAGGTATGAAAAACACTACATTTGACTTTTGTTGTCTGTATTGTGATTCATCTATGGGATTCATTATCCTATATTTTATATCATAATTTTTATTTTATGTTTAATGAGGTGTCTGAACTGGTAACTTACTTTAACCCTTTTGGGTGGCTTGATCTTAAAAGAGTATGTGAAATTTGAAATGAGCTAGAATTGTCAGAATATGATTTGTTTGAAATTATTGACAATGAAAGAGAAAGTCTTTGATATGATAACTTTGAGTGAATTGATCCTGTGTATGCAGTTCTTGAATGTATTTTACAAAATTCAAGAAATCATATAGAAGAGGTCACATGATATGATTTTATAAATGATTTTTCATGAGATTGAACAGAAATTTACACATATTCTAATTATTTAGATAGCCAATATGATTACTCTGAAAAATCTATAGAAGAGTTGATAGAAAAAACTTTACCATATCTTGAAAAACTGAAAGAAGACAAATATTGTAAGTATTTTTTAGATGAATTAATGATAGGGATTGATTAGCCCTTTTTTTGTTCAAAATAAATATTTGCAAATCTTTTTTAGATGATATATAAGTCAGATTTTCACTGGATCAAACTAACCCTTTAAAGGAAGGAAAAAAGAGATGGATCAATTGAACGTTGAAGGTTTAAGTACAGAAGAGATTAATGCACTTTTGGAAAAACTGAAATCTGAGAAAGAAGGTAGAAAAGAAGGCGAGAGAAAAGAGCTTATTGAAGAAATTAAGAGAAAAGCAGCAGCTTTGGATATTCCTCTTGAAGAAATTGCTGATGAATTAACAAAAGGCAGCAAAAGAAAAAGCTCGAAGATCGCCCCGAAATACCGCAACCCAAATGACTCAAGTGTCACTTGGACAGGTCGAGGTAGAGCACCAAAATGGATGCAAGATTTGATCAATCAGGGAAGAGATAAAGAAGAATTTTCGATCCAGTAAGGCTGGCTAGACATGGTTAGACACATGCTAATTTTGTCGATCATCTTGGGCTTTGGAAGGGTATGTTCGTAACGAATATGTGAAAGCTATGTGTATGTGGAAGCAAGATTGCAAGTTCGTAACGAACAGACTCTGTTCTTCCGGTTTTCATCCAAATTTTACTTCGCTAAAATCTACCTGAAAACTGCCTCACTTGCATCTTGCCAAAGGCCAGCCCTTGGAACCCGTGAAGGGGAAAGTGCCCCCTTCAATCCCCCTATTAAAATTTGACATTACTGAATTTTAAATAAAATGGATTTTTTATTGGTATATATTTTTCTTATATAAATAAATTATAGATCATTTATTATGAATGAAAAGAGGAAGGAATATCAACGGAAATATAGGGAGAAATATAAAACTCAAGCTAAGCGAGTTAATTTAACCTTAAGTAAAGAAGAGTATCGTGATTTTGTACGTGCAGCAAAATCGGAAAAGAAGAAAACTTCAACTTACATTAAAGAGCTTGCTTTAGCCGGTCTTGAGAATCAGGCATATGTTCCGAGTGAATTACAGGATGAGCTAAAAACCTTGAGGTTTGCGATCAGAAATATTGCGAACAATGTAAACCAAATTGCCCATTATTCCAATATTGTGAGAAGTGTTAGCACAGAAAATGAGAATAATTTGTTACAGCACATCAAGCAACTCGAAGAAGCAATCTACCAATATACCGAAGGAAGAATCTTAAAAAATAGCGATGATCGTTAAGTCAATGTCGAGGAAAATACCATCTTTTGGGCAATTGGTTGACTATATGTCCGACATTGATAAGTCAGACGAGCAATATAATGTTTATCAAAATATTTACTCTGACCAGCCAGAGGCGATTAAAGAGGAATTTCAGCAAAATGCTGATTTGATGTATAAGCGAAAAAATGGGGTTTATCTGTATCACGAAATACTCTCTATTGTCAGAAATGAAAAATTGGAGGAAAAAAGGCAGAAAGAGATTTTTCGTGAGATTGCTCTTGAGTATGCAAAAAGAAGGGCAGAATACAACCTTGTTTTTGCTACGATGCATGATGACCATAGCCACCATTTACATTACCATTTTTTGATTAGTGCCAATATTTTAGGAGAAAGCAAGAAAGTTCGCTTATCCAAATATCAATTTGATAAATTTAAGAAAAATCTGGAACAATAGGTTTTAAAGCAGTATCCAGAGCTACAACAAAAAATTGTTATCAATAAAGAAGCGGTTGAAAAAATATCCAATAAAGGTGCAGAACAACGCAGAAGAACAGGTAAAACACCGCAAAGAGATTCAGTTAAGAAAAGACTCCTTGATATTTTTTCTATCGCCAATAACGAACAGGAATTTTATGATATTTTAGAGAAAGCAGGATTTGAGCTTTATGTTCGCTCTAAAGCAGTCGGAATTGTAGATAAGGTAAACAATCGAAAACATCGACTGAAAACGCTAGGGGTTCTGGACGAATTTGAATTGATGGTGAGCCGTATTGGACTAGGCAAAGAAAAGATTAAAGAGCAAAAAAGAAATAGAAAAGAAAATACTTCTTCCAACAAAGAGGACAATGAGCCGCTTAGTGAAGCAGAAAGAATTGAGCAGGAAAGGCAAGAAGAGATCAAAAATATAAGAACAGAGAAAGCGAAAAACAAGCAGGAAAATCATAAATTCCAAGATGATTGATCGATTCGATCATTAGGAATGCAGGTTAGTTTTAGGGTCAACAGAACGCTGAAATCTGCCAATCAGCTACAATCCGAAAAAGAGATCAGATTTTTAAAATCTTCCTTATTTTCTAACAAAGAACAATGTTCAAAACAAAAGATGTAATCAGTGCTCCTTTCAAGCTTGGTTATATTGGTTTGAAATATCTGCTGATGGGACGGGTAGTAAACAGTACTACCGGCGCTGATTTTGCCAAAAAATCTGAATACAGTACTTATCTTCATTCCAGAAACAGGGGATTGTTGTTGGATGGCGATAATTTAAAGCTATCCGAAAGGGACAGTTTTCAAAATGTTGCCGTAATTGCAAGAATTGGGGCAGGTAAAACTTCAAGATACATCATTCCGAATGTGCTGGAAAAAGCACGTAGCCAATGCTCCATTGTGGTCAATGACCCGAAAGGGGAGGTGTTTGAACATACTTCTGCGGTCATGAAACAGCATGGTTATAAGGTAATCATCATTGATCCTGAAAACATTGACCGTTCCAGCTATTTCAACCCGCTTGCAGAAGCAAAACAAAGCATAGAACTGGAACAGATTGCAGAAATTCTGGTCAGATGTGGAATTCCTTCCAGTGGAGGGAAAAATGATTTCTGGCTACAAGGTGCGATCCGTTTTGTTTCCCTGTTCATCAAATGCCTGAAAAATGCGGGAGAAGCAGATCCAGCCTATTTCAATCTTCATAACCTCTATTACCTGTTTCAGAATTTCGGTGAAGATGGAAAGGCTCTTGATAAATTTATGAGCCGCTACACCATTGATCCTGATAATCCGACAGATGCAAGTTTGTGGAACGAGTACAAAGGTGTAATGACAGGAAACAGGGAGGGTGTGCAAAGTTTTGTACTGAATGCCATTACCTCTTTAAGAGCCTTATCAAACCAAAATATCGCCAAAATCACCGCAAAGTCTGATATTTCTCTGGAGCAAATCAGGGATACAAAGACGATCATCTACCTGATTACCTCTGCCCAGCATGCCGAGTACTATAGCTTTTTTACCAGCCTGTTTTTTCGTAGTGTGTTCAATGCCTGTATGAGGAAGATTCCAGATCGAAAAACACTGCCCGTTTACATTTTGTATGATGAATTCGGCCACTCAAGCATCCCGAATTTTGTCAGCACGGCCAATACCATCAGGGGATACCAGGTATCCCTATCCATCATCTTGCAAAGCATTAGCCAACTGGATGCCAGATATGGAAAGGATTATGCCCAATCTATCCAAGGGGGGTTCAATACCTATCTCACCTATGCGGGTGCAGACTCACAGACTTCCAGCTTTTTTGAGAGGATTATTGGTAAAGTCAGGGAAAGGCAAAAAAGGGAGATTGATGATCCGACAGACCAGTACCGTGAGTTCAACCTCATGAATGCTGCTGAAGTGAGGATGATTGGGTCTGACCAAGCATTGATTGTGTCCGGGAACAGGCAGGCCGTTAAGCTCAAAACAACCCCCTACTTTGAAAACTGGAAATTCAGGAAACAGGCTCGAAAAGGGGCTTGCAAGATCGAAGAAAATCCAAAAAATGAGATGTTGAAAACAGTGAACTTATAAATGCCAGATCAGCTACAAAGCATCATTGCCAAACTGAACCGGGAAGAAAGCTACTATGAAGAGCGGGTCAAACTAATCTTCCGTGTAGTCTACCGTGATCCGGAAAATGCTTATGAAAAATTGAAGGCTTTTCAAGATAAGCATGGTTATGAGAAAACCAACCAGAAGCTCAGTGAAAAACCGCATTTTTTTGGAAAGCTGCGAGGCCGCTTAACGCTCGGTTTTATGAAAAGCAAGGAAAGAAGTGATGCGGAACTGGCAATCAAAGATGTTTTCTATCATGTAAAAAAACTGCATACGACGCGTCTTCAACTACAAGAGGCAAACAGGATATTTGAGCAGGAACAGGCGGAAAAACGCCAGAGAGAGCTACAAAATCAAAGACAGTCAACAATGCAAAGTAGTCATCAAGCTCAAATACGTTAGTTTTTCGTTTGGTTTTTTCACATGAATTACACCGTTCAATTTGGGGAAAATCTGAATCTTTATGGAATAGCTCTGTTTTGCGTATTGGGCTATTTCAATGGTTACTTGTTCAGAAATCCCGGTCTTTATAAGATCATTGCGATTATTTTTGTTGTGCCATTTTCTTTGAGTCTGGTTTCTGGTGTAAACCTTGTTTTTCAAGCCACCATTCCGTTTTTACTAGTCGCCCTAATTGGGTTTTTAGGGTTTGAAAAATTCAAGTATTATCTGGATGAGGTTTTTTATCTGGTCAAAGGACTTTTGCAGAGAAGCAGATGAATGAGACAGAGTGGATATTTACAGGAATTGCCTCATTTGGTCTAGGATATGCGATTGCCTATTTTTTCAAGAATATGGGCAATCTGTTGAGAAAATGGGGATGGTTTCTTTCCTATTTTTTGTTTCCTTTGATCATTCTGTTCTTCTTGGGAAGTTCTGCAATGCTGGCTGATCTGAAAGATACTGTGCTTAGTTTACTCTTTGGGGCTGGATTTCTCTTTAAATTATTAAGATAAAAACAGGATAAAGAAATTGGAAGATAAAGATATACTTTTAAAGAGAATGGATGAGATATTTTAAAAATATTAATGATTGGCTTAGATTTGCAGAGCAAAAACACGCTGGTTTGTTGATATTGAATGGTGGAATATTATGGAGCATTAGTCGAATTTTATCCAGTCCTCAATATGAAATTGATCATTTGATATGGATTGTTGCTATGGGTCATATTTTGACAGCTACATCCTCTTTAGTATGCGTTTTTTCTTTTCTGCCTATCTTGAAATATAAATTGTTTTCTCTTAAACAAAAAAACAGCAGTGATAATTGTATGTATTTTGCGGATATTGCCAAATATGATAAGAGATCATATTTGAGTTTTTTGTCTAAAAATCTTGAATTGTCCAATAAAAAATATAGTGATTTTGAGTTGGATTTTAGTTGTCAAATAGTAATTAATTCTAGAATAGCCCTAGGAAAATACGAAAAATTTAAGTTTTCCTCTATTTTGACCATGCTTGCTATTATTTTCTATTCCTTATTTGTAGATCTGTTTTATTTGTGGAGAATCTAAGTGATCAGTGAAAATCAAATCCCTAAAGAATATAAAGATATAATTGAATCTCAATTAGATAGATTTAAGCAGAAAATTCATACTGAAGAAATAGATAGAATCCCAGTTGTTGATAATATACCATCTGAATATTCTGAAAAATGGCTTAAAATAAAAAATGTTATATGCGTTTTTGTGGATATGAAGAATTCTACAAAATTTAGTGCGTCACACCATGCTTCTACCACAGGGAGAGTGTATTCTCTTTTTACAGGGACAGCGGTAAGAATTTTTCGTGCTTTTGGATCTCCGTATATAGATATCAAAGGAGATGGTGTTTTTGCATTGTTTGATTATGATAAGGTACATACTGCCCTTGCATCAGCAGTTACCTTTAAAACTTTTATTAAAGAAGAGTTTGAGAGGAAAGTAACTAATAAGACAAAAATAGATACAGGCGTGCATATTGGAATTGACCAAGCAACTCTTCTTGTAAGTAAGATTGGGTTGAGGAGAAGCTCTAAACGAGGAGACATGCACAATGAAGTTTGGGCTGGAAAAGCAGTTAATATGGCAGCTAAATTATCAAGCTTATCTAAAAATGATGAAATTTATGTTTCAGATCGTTATTTTTCTAAGATAAGATCGGAGAAAGCATTATATTCTTGTGGCTGTGATGGATTTGGTTTTTTTAGAAATAATAGCTTTTTATGGAAAGAAAAAGACTTATCTTATGATGATAGGTTTTCATTTGATACTGCACATTTTCTAGAAAGTAATTGGTGTCAGGTTCATGGTGCTGAATATTTGAAAGAACTTATTAAATCTGATCATGCTTAATAATTTTCTGAAATTATAGCAGTAAAATGGATATTTCCTCCTTTATCTTCCTTTCAGTCATGATGGTTGCTTTCGGCTATGTTGCGGGCAACTCCAAAAGCTTCAATTTTTGGAAGCTGGCCTTACTTGTTTTGTTTGTGATCCCGTTTATCAGCGAATTCAACTTCAGTAAAGCACATTTATTGACGATGCTAGGGGCTTTTCTAATTGGTTACTGGTTGCCCTTCGCTTATATGCTGGAAGGCCTCGGGGAGGCAATCAGCGATCTGATCAATGCCTTGCGATACCGTGATGCTTATGAGGAAATTCGCAGGAAAGAGGAAGAAGTTGAAGAGTTGCGGCGAAAATACGAGCAAGCTCAGAAAGAAAGCAATCGTGCAAAGCAGGAACAGGAATACAAACGAAGACAGCAAGAGTCGCAGAATTACCGTAGAAGCCAAAGCCAGCAGAAATCACAGCAGCAAGATAGTAGTCGTCGCAATCACAGAAGTCACAGTTCAGGTCGCGAATCAATAAAATCCAAGTATTTGAGGATTCTTGAGCTTGATCCCAGCGGAAATTATGACTATAAGGACATAAAGAAAGCTTATCGTAGGCAGGCAGCTAAGTATCATCCTGATAAGCATCAGACGAAGGGTAGTCAGACTGTGAAAGAGATGGGGGAGAAATTTAAAGAAGTGAAAGAGGCTTATGAGTGGTTGGCTTTGGAAAGCAGATGATTTTTCTAGATATTTTGTAAAAAAGTTATTCCTTATCTGAATTTATAATAGAGGTTTTGTTTTGGATACTTTTGATAAAGATTTTGATATTTTATATTATTTTTCGGAAATAATAGAAAGGGTTCCATTGTCTATATTGCAGCATATTTTTAAGAGAAATAACTTAATAGCAGGAAGAAGTTCTTCGGCTACTCTTGAAAAAGTCAGCAGCTTTTTTCAAGAAGGTAATTTTAAAAAAATTAACTCTCTTAAATCTATTGTGCATTGGTATCTTAATGATTTCATGTTGCATGGAGAAAAATCTCTTTATTTGTTTAGATTGGATAAAGAAAAATGTGCGGAACTTTTCTCTCTTCTAGGGAAATTAGAAGAAAAACAACATGAATTTACAAGTAACTTTCCTTTTTCTCTCAGGAATCATGATTTAAAAAAACAACTTGATAATGTTGTTTTGTCTAATATAGATAAATCTGATAATAAGATAATCTTAATTTATTGTTCAGCAAGATATTTTACCAGTAGAATTAAGATGCCAAAATCAACATTAAAAGAAGAGTTTCTTGATCAATATAAAGATGTTAGCGAAATACTTGCTATTAATCATAAATATAGGCAATTTTTTGATTTGATTGTTATTCATAAAAATGGGCTGGTTGAATTTAGAATTGACAATCCTAAACTGGATAATTCTAATCACATTCCATCTAATGAAAGAATTTCTGCATTTAATAAATTGAGAAATGAATTTGAGAATAATGTCTCAAATATTAAAGGAAGAAAATGGGTTATTTGTGATCCTGTAAATTTATTTCCATTAATAGATAAAATTTATTTAGATAGAAAAGAAGGGGTGGTAAGAAATTTATCATTTACCACAAACAATGGTGGTTCAAAAAATCTTTGTGCTAATGCAAAAAATGCCAATGATTGTTGTAGAAAAGATGCTTATCATATAGGTGGTTCTGAGACAGTTAATCATGCATTAAACCCCTATAGAATTAATATTGCATGGAATAGAGGAGATACAAGGCCAGAGCTTTATTTTCCCGGAACCATCTATCATTTAGATGGTGTCGGAGTAGAGTTAAATGAGGCAATTCTTACAAAGATTGAAAATAAAGAAGATTATGATAGTATTATTAATAAGATTTTGTACTATTTAGATAATGGCTAATTGAGAAATTAGTTTTGCTGGTAGAATATTCTGATGTTGTCTCTATAATTAACAAGGACTTACCTGAAGATTTAAGGCCTTTGGCTAAAGCTGTCCTTGATTATTTGGTAATTAATGTAGAAGAAAATTCATCGTCTATGTCGTATGGCTCATTAAGGAATATTGTAAATAAGGGCAGTAAAAATACAGCAATAGATAAGAATATTTTATCTGTTATTCATTATTTTACAGGTGACGCTCTTCATTTGTTGAACCCTATTTTTCACTATTTTGATGATCAGATAGATCAATATTTTCCTATTTCTAAAAAAGAAATTTCTCTTGCTTATAAGAATGGTTTTTTAAAGCATCCCATAACAGATGAAAATATAGAAGATTTCCAGAATTTTATAGTTATTTCTTATTCGTCTAGTGATTTTGTTAGAAGAATTGTTAGATAAGGTGTTTTTTTAGATGAATGAGGAATTGGGTAATCTAACTCTATCTCAGCTTCAATATTTGAACCCTCAAGCTTATGAGTTATTTGAATTAAGTTTTGTTGATTCTTATGAGGATTTTGTAAGGATCATATATAAAACTTTTGACTTTATTATTAATGAATTACAGCAAAACCCGCAGTATTATGATGGATTTTCAGAGGATCAAATCACCAACCAGGTGATTTCTTTGTTAAGAGCAAAGGGATTTAATGCTTATTCTGATGCAGAAACAGGCGGTCATGTAGATATTAGAATAGATAAACCGGAGAAAAAATATTTGTGGCTTTGTGAGGCTAAAAAATCTAATAGTATTCCTCATATTCATGAGGGGTTTTTACAATTGACTACTAGGTATGCTACTGGTGTGATAAATCAGAATGAAGGAGGAATTTTAATTTATATTTTTAAAAAATCAGCAACTGATTTCATTGGAAAATATATAGCTTATTTAGATAGTCAAGATGATTTGCTGATTGAAAAAAATAAGGATAATCCGTTAGAGTTTTATAGTGTTTCTAATATTAAAAGGATAGGAAAAGGAATTGATTATAGGGTAAGACATATGGGGATTTCGCTATATTTCTCTCCACAAGATAAAAGTGGAAGAACAGCTAAGAAGTACAAATCACAAAGTTAAGTACCATAATTTTTTTGTGTATTTTTATGTATTTTTAGGAAAAAAAGTGAATTTTTATGAAAATTAATAAAAATCCTTGTATTTTTATTTAATCTTCTTATAATTCCATCACTTTTTTCATATCTGCATAATTTGTAGCAGTAAAAACAATAGGTTAATTAAAAATTGAACGCATTATATGTTTTCCCTAAGTTAGCTGACTATCTAACTAAACAAGGTATAAATTCCTCTGAATTTGCAAGAAGAGCAAACAATATTTCTCATTCTCCAGGTGCAAGAACTTGGGTAAATGCTAAGAAGAAAGGCGTTAAAGAAGTTACTGCCTATAAAATGCAGAAAATATTGAAGAAAATGGATTTTCCTGAAGATGTTCTACAGTTCGAAAAGGTAAACAACGAGAGCGATTAGACTAAATGTTAGGGAATTAATTATAAATGAATAAATATATTTTATCTGAAAAGTTCTTTATAGACTTAGAAGAAAATAATATTGGGAAAAAAGATTTTTCTAATCGAATATACAATGTTACGAAAGTGTGCAACTCTCGTGATTGGGTTAAGATTAGGAGAGTTGGTGTTGGTGAAAAACGAGCACAGAAAATAAAAGAAATTTTAATTAAAGCTGGGTTTAATGAAAAACTGATTCAGTTTGAACAAAAATAATACAAATAAAGATAATTTATATTTTTTAAAGGTTTTTTTTATGGAAAAGAATTTTTCTTTTAACCTTTCAGATGAAGAGTTAAGGCAAGAATGGAGAAAAATGAATAAAGAGGGCAGGATAAATGGTGTAGGTAGGGATAATTCTGGAAACCCTATTGACTATAGTAAAACTAGCAATGAAGAAAAGATAGCTGATAATGTTGCTCATATCATAAGAAGAAGCAATATTAATATTTAATTTTTGCTTGTGTTTGGTTTATTGTAGGATGTAATAAATATGAGTGGGATCGGGCCTCCATTATCAATAAGAATAGAAGATATTTTTGAGGAATTTTATTCTGATGCAGCAGAGGATAAATATATTCATCTAATTAGAGCTATAGATATATTTACAGATCAATTCGATTTGCGTCCTGGTAAAAAAGATTTTTTAGTAAATGTGGAGAGCTTTAAATTACGAGCTCTTGTACATAGTTACTATTTGGATGTTATACGATACAAAGAATATAATTTTAATCCCTCTAAAGAAGATACAGGTGGAAAAAAAATCGCCCCATTCTCTCTTGAGTGGGTTGAATACATTCATGATTCTCGGAAAAAAATTTCTGACAATAAGGCTGCCTCACTAACATGTAAGTGGCTTATGAAGTATCTTCCGATTCAGATACATCCGAGAGATTATAACTGCGTCCTATCGGATGATGAGGAACAGGTTATACTAAACTATAATGCTTTTTTTAGCCTTTCTCATTGTGCAGATATTTTAGATATATCTATAAGTGAAGAGGATATTTCCCCATTATTATATGAAGAATTACTTTATCATCTGAGATATAGAAATTTCGATGAAAGACATTTTTATATGGTATTTGGTTTAATATCAAATTCTTATAAATAAATTAATACGATATTTCAATAAATATTTATATCAGATTTTTTATGGAAAAGAAATTTCACGGTGTTGGTTTAAAACCAAAAACCAAGCATAATGAAAATTACAGGAGGCACTTAAGTAATACTGAATTTTCTGAAAAGCGTAACGGAAAAAGTATAAATGAGAAAAAAACGTTTGTTCATTTTGTAAAGCATATCTCTATTTCTTATACTTTGTTTATTGTGGTGATATTATTCTCCGTTGGATTCCATTTTTTCATTGAAAATATATTGGTTGGTATTTTTGAAATAGGAGAGAATAGTATCCTTATTTTGTCTCTAATATTCTTTAAATATTTTCTGTTTATAGTGGATTTATTTTTACTTGGTTTTATTATTTGGAAGTTAAGCAAAAAATTTATTAATGATTCTTAATATGAAGGGTAATTGTTTTTGTAATAAACAAACCCGCCGCAAGCAGCGGGGTATTACATGTCGCAATGCGACATCTGGCTTCGCCAGAAAAACACTTATTTTATCGCCCCAAGGGTCGGGGAATTAAACCCTTAGAGATTAAAATTATTTATTGGTCTCAATCGCTAGTTAAAAACTATGCACTTCCAGTGCAAGGCTTTAGCATATACAAAAAGCGTCGCGTAGCGACACATAGCTGTTCATAGTAAAACGACTTTCAGTCGTTTTTGAAGCAACCTATGCACTTTCAGTGCATAGTGGTTAAGTCTGTTTTTATTTTTTGAACTGTTTTTTTGGTAATTTTCATTTATCAAAATCCCTTAACAGGTTCAATTGGTTTTTCTAAATTTTGGTTCGGTTTTCAATATATTTTCATAAGTAAATACATTTACTTATGAAAATAATTTAAAATATCAAAATCTAATATTCTTTAATGCTTTTCTTTAAATATATTTCTGATGTATGTGCCAAGGTTAAATGGCATGTTTTTAATAGTATTATCAATTATTTTAGTCTATCTAGTCTTAATAATTCTAACTGGAGTATTAAGACAGCTAGTATTTTTTATTGAGCCAATCTTTAGGGGCTTGAATTATGCTCAATGGATCATATCTAACCCAATTAGAGTACTCTGGAAAACATCATATTCCAATAAACCAAGAGGTTTTTTCATTGCATTAACATATACTGGAATTTCCACCTTATGGTTTATTTTCTCATATATAATAAACACTCCCATCAGAGTCATACTATCACTTTACTACGATATCATACTATTTAGTGCTGTTTCTTTTTCAGACAATATTCAAGAATTTCTATATCCTAAAAGAGGAAAATTAGGGCATATTAAGGGCTGGAGTTTTTTTTCTTTATATATTGTAAGTTTCCCTATTCGCTTTGTTAGAATGCTAGTAGATACTGGATTATACGTATTAGATAGCATATTAATGTGTGGTGTAAGCATCGTTTTTCCTAGTCTAGTAATGCTACACGGAACCAAATTCAGAGAAGCTGGAACAAAAATTACTCAGAGTGGTGATTGGTTAGTTGGTCATGGGAATTATGCGGGAACCGGCATATATTTTGGACTTAATAAAAAAACTGCCGAACATTATGCACCCAGTGATAATGAGAAAAGCATCATTATAGCTCGAGTTACCCTAACGTTTTGTAAAACAATATCTACTTTGAAAGAAGAGGACAGAGATTTAGTCGGTTTAGGATCAGGAGGAGATGAGCTAGCTAGAAAAGTGAAAGGCTTTTACTCTTCTGTTGAGCATTGGAGAAACTTAGGATGGTGGGAATACTGCATATTACAGCCCGGAAAAAAGGGCGATTATGTTTCTTCTTGGAGAATCAGACTAGTAGCCTTAATAAATAACGATAAGATAGTCCGTACTTATGGGGGATTTTCACACTATACTTTAGGTACTGGTTTAATTGCCGGTATAGTATCGTGGATGGTTATCTTCTCTTTTCTTGTGCTATTAAATCAATAATTTATTCTAAAAAATTTTTTGGTGATTTAATCAGTCTATACAGAGTAGTCTTTTCCTAGCTAACTTGTAGGCCGCAAAATTGTTTGCAACAGGTTTTTCAATAAAAAAGCCGGAGCGCTCCGACTTCTTTATCAGTGGTTCTGAAACGCTCTTAAAATCGTTTTTGTCAATCCTTAAACATATCTTCAACATAGTCTACTGGATTGCTAAAAGATCGAACTCCACGATGCATATCGTGCCCCATCCGATTCATGTCATATCCCATTCCTGTGATTGCAGGAGACATGTTTTCCATAGCAACCCGCATCGCATCCAAATCCTTCGACATCAAGTCATACATGCCATGAATATTATGATCCATCTCATCAATATCCTTTCGCATTGCCGTCATTTGGTCAGACATGTTTTGCATGTTGCTGCCCATCTTGCCCATAGTGATTCTCATAGCCCTCATGTCAGTTGACATATTGCGCATATCACCGCCCATGATCTCCATAGAGACCTTCATGCTGCCCATATCCGTTTTCATGCTCTCCATGTAGTTGGCCATGCGCTCCATGTAGCCAGACATCTTGATCATTGAATGCGCCATTGAGTACATAACAAAGAAGATACCAGCAGCACCGATCAAGGCCATCACTACAGCCGGGCCACTTTTTACCCATTCCCAGATTGCATGAAGCACTGATTGTATCTTTCTTTGTCCCATAGGATTTTCCTTTTATTTTCAATGCATAAAATATATCTATGGCAATCATAAATAGATTTTTCGGAAATAAACCACAGATAAAGGAGTCTTGTAATTATAGACGGATACGAGATCAACCGTCACATGGGTCTGCTTTTTGTGCAGTAGACTGTTTTTACATACAACATTCGTAGAAAAAGCAAGTATGAAGCAGATAGTCCTCTTTCTTGATGTATATAGGTGATATGCGGACTATTTTGTCCGTATACTTAGGAAAATTAAGCGGACTAGCTAGTCCGCATATTGAATAGTTAGGCAATCATATGTAGTCGCGTGAGCAATGTTAATTAGGAGATAAATATGAAGGTAATCAAGTCGTCGTTTTTAGTCTTGGCGCTGGTCACAGCTACTATATTCCTCTCAGGGTGTACGCCTGAAAAAGCAGAATCTCTAGTAACGGCAGTCAAGTCATTTGAGTCCAAATCTCTTCAAGCAATTGATGCTTACGAGAAAATGTTCAAGACTTATAGAATAATTGACCGTGAAACAAATGATCAATTGTTTGAACAGACTGTTGCAGTAATAAAAAAGGGTACACCCAGCTCGGTTAATATAGACAGCATGGTCGAAGCGTTAAGTCTTAGAAAAGCAAATAAGGGAGATAGCACTATTGAAAAGGAATTCTATGACATCAAGGTTGTGTATACATTGCTTCGTAACGCATATGAGTCATTGCCCAAAGGGAGCATTTTAGGGGCGGAGTACGTAAGTTGTGGCCAAGATGTTGTGGCTAAAGCCACAAGTCAGCTTGTCAATTTTTCGATGGATATTCAGAAAGACCCACTGTATCCAATTTCATTGAGACAAAAGGTGGGGAAATACAAATACTTGGTGAAAAACAACAAAGACAAAGAAGCTAGACTTGTATTTAATGAAATTGCGACGGCCATAAACAACTATGACACACAACATGAAAATGCAATAAAGCTTACCTTGGCGGCCGTTGAGGATGGAAAAAAAGTCCACCAGTTACTGGGTAAATATGGCGAGGTCTCAATATCCGAAATATTGGGTGTGGTTCAGTTTGGCCTTGATTTCCTGAGAACACTGAAGGGTATTGACGTTGAAGATGCAACGGCAAAACTACAGAGTGTACAGAAAGAACTTGGTGATAAAGAATACTGGAAGAGAATCGAGACAATGCCAATTGCCGAAGTTGGGAATTGTAAAATTGAAACATCAAGTAACGGGGAGTAAGGAAAATGTCTGATGCGCAAGATAGAAAAGTAGTAAAAGATGCTGAAAATGCCTTAGATGTTCTGTTTGAAAAATACGAAGAAGCAAGTCCGGCCGATAAATGGCTCTTAAAACCTGCCATTAAAAAAGCTGCGGAAGAACTTCTAGCGGCTCGTTTGGCTTTGTTCAAAGAAGGGCATCTAACTACACAAGAAGATGTTGAAAAATTGGCGCTTATTGAGCAAGAAATCAATAATGCTGCAAATGCTCAAGCTCTTATCATGTCAGCGTTGAAGTTGGCTGCGTTCTTTGGTGCGTTTGCCTAACAAAAAAATCCAGCCGACCCAAAAAACGCGTCGCGTTTTTTGGGTCGGCTGATTTTAAGCGTTATGATATACAACACTCTTAAATTTGATCAAACCAGATCATAATTCCGGATCAGCACTTCCTTCGCCTTTGGTCTTGTACCTTTCCCTGCTGAATAGGTGCAAGCCGCTTCATCAATCTGGAAATCTCTGAAGATTTCCCGCACCTCTGGCGTGTCGTTCAGGCTGATCAGGCAACGCCCTTTGATGTTGCCGAGCAGTTCTGCCAGTTGCGTAAAATCCTCCCGGCTGAATATCTCTTTGCCGTAATAATCTTCACAGCCCCAATACGGTGGGTCGCAGTAGAAAAAGGTTTCCGGGCGATCATACCGCTTGATTATTTCCGCATAGGGCAGACATTCAATGTAGGTGCCAGCCAAACGCAGATGCCCGGCACTCAGTTCCTCTTCAATCCGTAACAGATTCAGGCGTGGCTGCCGACTCGGCGCATAACCGAACGTTGGTTTGCCACTGATCCGCCCACCAAAGGAGTTTTTCAGCGTGTAGTAGAAACGGGTTGCACGCTGGATATCGGTCAGTGTTTCCGTATCAGCGTTCAAGCTCCCCTATAACTCAAAGAATGTGAAAAAGAAGCTTTCTGTAGAGTAGATTTTTCTATCAAGCTAATATGGCAGAATTATATCCAAATTCTGCCATCAATAATAATTCAGGTATAGTAATCAATCTTTTTTAGCCTCTAAAAAAGATATGCCCCCAATTAGAGCCTATTTCAAATTCAAGTTGATAATTTTGGATATGTGGAGCCCAGCCACTAAGCAAATCAGTCCATAAACCATTATCTGAAAAATTAACAGTGATTCGCTGGTTATATTCCGAAAAATTTAGCACAATTATAAATTGATGAAATTCTCCTGTTGAAAGATGCCCATATCTTTTGAAAATAACAAGATTACGATGCGTATCTACACCAAACCCTGCATCATTAAAATATGTTTGCCAGTTTTCTAAATGCGTTGGATAAAACTCTCCCGTACGGAGAATTTTATATGATTTTCTTATCTCACATAGCCTAGAATAAAAATTCACAAGAGGCTTACCAAATTTATCATTTGGATACGACCAATGAAGCGGTCGAGGCTGTACTCGTCGCCCACTTCCATGATCATCTTCAGGGATCCAATAATCTTCTCCAAACTCTTGACCATTTTGAATCATAGGTGTTCCACTTGAGGTCATCATGGCAATTACATAAGGTTGGGTACGATATGCCAGCAATGTTCCACTATTAATATGTGCACCAGCCTGCCAGTTCACATGGGAATGATCATGATTTCCAATATATACTGTCGGAACATTCAAGGGGTCATTAAGATATTTTTTGGTGTTTAAAGCGTTTAGAATTTTTGGTTCAATGCAATTGTTTCGGAGACTTTCAAATGTACATTCATAAAGAGAATTATCCCAATAGCTTGTTGCTCTAGTGTTATTAGTAATTTCGGAAGCATTTAACTCAAGATGTTCAATAGTAAGAGAGAAATTTTTCTCACCAATATCCGTTATATGGCGATCAATTTCTTTAAGAAGATTTGGTATCCCATTGAGGGTTTTATTATTGTAAAAATTTACAGTATTATCAAACCGGATTCCATCTATTTTAAATGTGTCTATCCAATAAAAACATACATCTCGAATAAATTGCTGTGTACATATCTTATGAAAATCTAAATCCTGTAATCCAGAAAATTGTCCATAAAATGAACCTGTATAAGGACAGTTTTCATCATAGCTTTGATAGAATTCTTTGTAAGGGAATTTTGTATGAACATGGTTAAATACTCCATCCATGATGACATGAATTCCTTCAAGATGACACGCATTGATAAGCTTTTTAAGCCAAGAAAGCTTTTCAGAAGGATACAATAAATCATTAGAATAACGATGACATACTGAAAAGTAGAGAGATGGTGTATATCCCCAATTAAAATCGGAATCTTCCCATGCTGTCCAAGGCATAAACAGAATTGCGTTTATGCCTAAGCTCTTAAGAAATTTAAGCTTATCGCGTACAGCGTCAAGGGAAGCACGTGCATAGCGGTACTCAGATGTAAAATCATCAATCATCATCTCATAAATGATAAGATCATGAAGCGGTAAGCGTCCTCCACTAACTGGGGCAATAGGATTGTCTTGTGGTTGGCTACCACCAATCACAAATCCAGCATTCATATTTTCTCGTCCACCGTATCGTGCACAAGGGTCACTTACCCAGCGTGGTTTTTCTAATGCATCTTTAAATGTGATGTAATACTTGTATTCATAGAATCCAGCTTTAAGATTAACAGGTGTTTCATAACTCCAGATTTCTCCTTCTGGGTGAGATGTTTTTGTTAATAAAGGTGCGTTTGTATGATCCCACTTTTCATATCCTAATACTTCTTGAAAATTTCCAGCTACTTGGATGGATTCGATATTATGTTGAAGGCCTTTTTCTTCATCTGGAAAAAACACTTTAAATTGTACTTTACCTTCTATTGGGCTATCTCCTATCTGCCATGATCCGATTTTCTCTTTTATATAATCCATAAAAAATCCTTTATTTATATCAATTACTGATATCTATCAAAAAACATAGGTAAGATATTTTAAGTATTTTATTTTTTATACGACAAACCAATCTCTCCAGACCCCGCCGGATCAAGACCACCAAGAAATATAAATAACTTCAATATAGTTTCTTATAACAAAACAAATCATCACTTGCATCATTAAATAATTTATTTATATATAAGATCATTTTATTTGATTTTCTAATTTTCTTTACATACAATAAGCTGGGTTTTAAATTGAAATCATAATTTCTAAATAAACGAATGTTTCGACAAAAAACATCTAAATAAAAAAATACACAAAATAACAACTGTCGAAGTATAATTCACACAACAACAATCATTTTACAAATACTCTTAATAGATTTAGAAAATGAGAGAATATAAAAAGCAATTAAATTATATTTATTTGATAATTGTTTTTTATATTTCTGGATGTACTGAATTTGTTAGAAATAACGATCTTGAAGAACTAACCCCAACAGCACCCCTAATTCACGAGCGAACATCAAAAATAAAATTTTTAGGATGCGACAAGCATTTCTATACTCAAAATTTAACAGGCATACAAGTAAAGAATGCAACTGCAAACTATATTTATGCTTTAATTTCTTCCAACACCTATAGAGTTAATAATAAATTTAAAATTCCTGAATATAAATATATAAAACACTATCGAGATGATAAGTCAGGTTTTCAAGCAGACATATACAAAAACAAAAAGAATAAAGAAATAATCATATCCTTTAGAGGATCAGATGATATAAAAGATTGGAGACTCGTCAATAACGTTATTGCTTTCCGAAAAAAACAAAAAATACCTAAACAATATGACTATGCAATTTCTATAACCAAAGATATTATTAGAAACAATAATGGTTTTACAATAACATTAACAGGTCATTCATTAGGAGGAAGTTTAGCAAATCATGTGTCTTGGAAGACAAAATTAAAAAGTATAACTTTTAACACATCTCCAAGATTATGGGTGAATAAAAATGATTTATTGTTACCTCCTTCCATCTGGATAGATATTAAAGAAAAAGGAGATCCACTCCACGAATTCCCAATTGTATTATTTGGAAAAATGGAACGTGTTTTTTTCGAAAACAATAACGGAAAAATATATCCTTATGAATTTGACTTCGTTGAAGATCATAAAAATATTAATTTTTTAGGAATATCTCTTAATACTGAAGAGCGCGATCATAATATCTACTATTTAGCTAGGGGGCTTTTACTTGCTGCCGCAAGTTCTGGTAATAAAATGGCGAATCAAATATTGAAAATTAATGTTGGCTGTTAAAAATATGAAAAAAATAAAACTATCAATTGATAATAAAATATCTTTATTTGTGTTTATTGTTGCTTTTTGTGCATTATTTGTATCAATTTGGCAAGGTTATATTACACGGGAACATAATATAATATCAGTAAAGCCAAATTTAACTTTTTATTGCGAACTAAAACAAAATTATGAATACAATGGAATTTCAATCAAGAATTCAGGAATAGGCCCTGCGATTATAAAAAAATGGAATGTAAGTATTGACAAAAATCCAATAATGGGAAATGGTGCAAAAATTTGGGATAAAATTAATCGAAAAGAAAATTTTGTAGATTTTGATATAAGAGCATTTTGGTTTGATCAAAATCATATCATCTCACCTGAAGAAAGAGTAAATTTCTTCTATTTGCCTGCCAATATTAATAAGAATTCCAGCTTAAACAAGCTTCAAAGTCTAGTTAATAGAATTGAAATTGAAATTGAATACAGCTCTATTTATGAAGAAGAAATATTTATAGAAAAATATACGGGGTGTTACTAATAAATAAAATATGATCCTCTTATTTTATAGATAAAACTATCTCTTTTTCTTTTTAATGCAATCCATTATTAAATCAAAATATTATTTCTTGAAACTAAGTAAGGGCTCTATGCTAACAG
>CAYFMX010000006.1:0-46004 GCA_964344325.1 uncultured Piscirickettsiaceae bacterium | reverse complement strand
AGCCTAGAGCCTAGAGCCTAGAGCCTAGAGCCTAGAGCCTAGAGCCTAGAGCCTAGAGCCTAAGAAAAAATAGCTTCATACTTTATGTGATTTTTTCTTTCAACAAAGAATTAAGCTCTTGTAACTGTAAAATTTGAGCTTTTAAATTCTCAATTTCTTTATCTCGTTCTTTTATCAATAAAGAATTCTTTTCTAATTCATATTCTAAATCTGAATTGCCTGTACTGGTCGAAAATGAATTAACCCCAATTAGGCAATCAGTATTTCCTGTTGTTTCTCCAAAATTTAAAACATTCTTTTCAGTTAAACCTAGCAAGTCATTAACAGATATATCAAAAATATTAGCAATCATTGTAAGGCGGCTGATACAAATATCTGTCTCACCTCGTTCAATATTTCCATAATTAGAAACTGACATCTCCAGCAGTTCTGCCATATGCTCACGTGACCAGCCTTTGATGGTTCGTACCTGCTTGATTTTTGTACCTATATCTTTATTTATAACTGCTTTATCCATAATACTGCCAGAATTTCTAGATGAAAAACCACTGAAGCTACATAAAATACCTAAATATGTCAATGGAATATGCATTTTATACCACATAATATTATAAAAATACATTTTAAAAATGTATCTACTTTTATTTTTTAAGGATGAGGTAATATATGAAAAATATATTTTTTGGCTTATTTTTTTCTTTGATTGCATCACAGGCAAATTCTACAGACTATATTGTTAAGGAGCATAAGAATGTTTCAGGGGTTGGGTTTTGCTCTATTGAGGCATATAAAGATAGCTTCGACTACATACAAATACATGTCACCTGTGGAAAAGGTGGAGGAAAATTTGGAAACTGTAATAGCCTAAGAAAAAATGATTCTTCATCTGGCTTTTCTTGTGAAACCCACAATGGAAATCGAAGTCACCCTAATGGGGTATCTGGATCAATTAATTGGATATTGAGAAATATGTGATTATCAAATAAGTCTTCTCTTATTTTTTAATAAATTCGATGATTATAAAAAACCACTAGAAAAACTAGTGGTTTTTATTATTTTTATGGAGACTTAACTAATCTATATAAACTGGTCTTACCTATTCCCCATTTACTAGCTAATTCTTTTCTTCCTTCTGGCTTACATTCCTCAAATTCCCTACGAAGTTGCTCAATCTGTTCAGGTTTCAGCTTGTTTTTTGGTCAGAATTTCACACCAGCTTGCTTAGCTTTAGCAAGGCCATCCCTGATCCTTTCATTAATCAGTTCGCGTTCAAACTCTCCTATGGCTCAAAGAACGTGAAAGAGGAGCTTGCCTGTAGGTGTGGTGGTATCTATCTGTTGATCCAGTACAACAAAGCCCACTTGCTTTGATGTAAATCGTTAGTGATGTTGCTGAGATCTCGTACACTACGGGCTAATCTGTCTAAACGGGTGATTACAAGTTCATCACCTTCACGGATGAAATTTAGAGCTTCTCACAAAGCGACTCTTCCCTGCTTACTTGCTCCGCTTTTCTTTTCTTCAAAAATTTTCTCACAGCCACAAGCTTTTAATTTTTCTATTTGGATGTCTAAGCTTTGCCCGCTAGTGGAGACTCTTGCATATCAAACTTTCATAGTTCTATAAATATTAAGAGATTATAGGGATTCAATTTGGAACGAGTTATGGAATTAGATTTCTTGTATTTTCAAACAGTTCTATAATTATCAGTTTATGGAACTGGTTAAGCATGTCAAATTTTTACTATAAAGACTATTGATTCTAAAAAATATATTTAAATCTAATCTTTGACGATTTCTGTAAAATCAGACCGGTCTTCAACTTTAAAAGCTCTAATGTCCCTTACAGAATTTTTGAACCATTTGATATTTTTTAACTTATCTATTGATTTGTAAACGATAGTTAAAGCATTCTTGTCTTCTCTTGCTAGATATAGGCTTCATTGAACCCAATCAAATCAAAGATTATCCATGGTTTTTCTTATTTCATCATAAGCTCAATTATATGGCTCTCAGTAATTTTCTCTTAGTTTTGATACTTCCATATCAAAAGACAAAGCATACATTATTATATGTGGTTAATTGTTAATACATTATAATTATATTTATTTTTATAAAAAATGCAAAACACGAGCAGTGGTTTTTTTGTTTTTTATTTGATATCAACGATCATTTGATTAAAATAAGATATGCTTTCAATGTAAAAAAATAATTTAAATTTGGCTTATTATTTATGAAAACAATAGGAATTATAGGTGGTATGAGTTGGGAATCTTCTCTTGAATATTATAGGATTATCAATAAAGAAATAAGAGAAGAGATTGGAGGGAATCACTCTGCTAAAATATTAATGTATTCAGTGGATTTTCATGGGATTGAAATATTGTAATCTCATGGGAAATGGGGGGAATTAGCTAAACTAATGATTGGTATTGCAAAAAAACTGGAAAAATCAGGAGCTGATTTTATCATAATTTGCACAAATACAATGCATAAAATCTCTGATGATATTCAAAAGAATATAAATATTCCAATTTTAAATATCATAGATATAGTTGCTAAAAAAATCATATCTAAAGGACTGATAAAAATCGGTCTTTTAGGAACAATTTTTACAATGGAACAAGATTTTTATAAAGGAAGACTTGTTGATAATTATAACCTTGAGGTTGTTGTTCCTAGCAAAAAAGATAGGAATATAATAAATAATATTATATTCAATGAATTAAGTGCCGGAGTGATAGATGAATCTTCAAAGAAAAAATGTATTGATATGGTTTAAAAATTTTCTAATAATGGAGTGGAGGCAATTGTTTTAGGATGCACAGAACTTTCATTATTGATAAAACAGAAAGATGTAGATATATTTTTATTGGATACAAATTTAGTTCATGCGAAAGCTGTTGCTAAATATTCTTTAAATTAGTTGGAAAGTTAATTTTCTATATATGTTTATATGCATTGAAAATATTAAAATTGTTTTCTCTATAGCTTTATTGGTCTCAATCGCTAGTTAAAAACTATGCACTTCCAGTGCAAGGCTTTAGCATATACAAAAAGCGTCGCGTAGCGACACATAGCTGTTCATAGTAAAACGACTTTCAGTCGTTTTTGAAGCAACCTATGCACTTTCAGTGCATAGTGGTTAAGTTATGTGTGCAATGATTTATAAGATCATATTGTGGTAATAATTGAATCATGCAAAAGATATAACGATAACACTGCAAGAGAAATAGAATATATGTATTTTTGAAATATATATATGTTTCTGTATTTATTAAATTTTGATCCTGCACTTCCCAATAATATCCATAATATATTTCCGAAAGCGTTTAATGTTATAAGCAGTATTATAAATAATATATGATCTGTTGATTTTTGTGTTGGAAATTGTGTTGCTAAAGCAGAAACCATAAAATAAAATTTTGGATTAAGGATGTTTAAATAAATTCCATGTTTATATGTTAGAAATTGTGACTTTTGATCTGGATCATTGTAATTCATTATGAATAATTTATAGGATAGGTAAAATATATAACACGCCCCAATAACTTGTATATAAACAAACCATATATTTTCTTCAGAAAACGAATTGATAGTTAATTTAATTGTTATGGAAATTATTAACGAAGAGAAAATCATCCCGTTAAATAAGCCAATTGTCTTGTTGATTCCAAAATTTAAGCTGTGGCTTGCTAGTGCAATATTGGCAGGTCCTGGGCTAAAAGCAATAGGAACCATGATTAAAATGAACAAGTAAATATTCATACTAATTATATTTTTTACCTATGAAATAGGGGGGCATTATTGTTTGATAAGCGATAGTTAAAAAAATTTTATCTTCTCTTTCTAGATATATACTTTATTGAACCCAGTCAAATCAAAGGTTATCCATAGCTTTTCTTATTTCATCATAAGTTAAATTATATGGCTCTCAATGATTTTCTCTTGGTTTTGATACTTCAATATCAAAAAATAAATAAAAAACAAAGTATACATTTCTATTTTCTTATCAACTATTAATGTGTCATTTTAATAAAAAATAATACTTTAACTTCTAAAATTCACTTAACCTCAAATATAGACTATATTTTTACTATCATTTATAGAATTGAAAAATCTTTTATCCAGAGTGATGATTTTTTGTTCTGGAAACAGGTCATGTAAATATAGATAGGCTCAATCATAAGTTGATGTGTTATGCTTTATAGAAGTGGATAATACATTTTTGTATTCTTTTGCATCTAGCTTGTAAATAATCAGATTGTCCAAATTTAAAATTATATCCAAAGCTCTTATATACTCATCATTTATCACTTCTTTTTTCTTTAGGTTGTATATCACCTCATAAAAACACAAATCAGGAACAAGAACTTTTATTTCATTAAAAAACAGCTTATCGATAAAATTTTTAACTTTTTCAATGGTTTTCTCTTCTGTTCTTAAGTGGTTTATAAAAACATTGGCATCAAAAATATACATACTTTATAAATTAGTCATTAAAATATTTTTCTGTTATTCAAGATGCTCTTATTTTCTTTGTTAATTTTTTGAACTCTTCTATTTTTTTTAACCTTTCAGGGCTAATTTTTTTATTTCATTCAGTTTTCATAATGTGAGATAATTGATAAATTAAATTCTTGATTATTTTATAGGCAAAGTATAAAAAATCAAATTCTGATTTATTTTTTCATATAAGGTTCTATCTTTTTGAAAAAATAATAACCTTTATCTTTTGCATCTTCTCTAACGCTTGGAGCAATCATTTCAAAATACTTAAAGCACCATTGTTTTGTATATTCTCCAATGAGCAAGATAAATTTGAGATTGTCATTGTTTGAAGATATTTGTGATTCCTCTAAAGTTTTATAATATTCTTCTCTTTTATTCCTTTCTGAATTAATGACCGTTATTGGATAACCGTTTCTTAAAAGGATCAAATTCATTACTAATCTTGCAGTTCTTCCGTTGCCATCAATAAACGGATGAATTGTTACCAGCTTTTCATGCATATTTGCAGCAAGTTCTACAGGATGCATTAAGTCTTTATTTTTCTCATAGAATTCAAAGTATTCTTTCATTAATCCAGGAATTTTTAAAGGATTTGGACATATATGGCGGCTCCCTTGAATCCTTACTCTATCTCGACGATAAAAACCTGCGTTTTCAATATCTATGCTTCTTAGGATTAATGCATGTATTTCAAGCAATACTTTTTCTGAAAAATCTATATTTGATTCTGCTATCTTTCTTATATAGTTAATAGCATCTCTATGATTGACAGCTTCAAAATGATCCTTTAAAGGCTTTCCGCTAATCGTTATTCCTTGGCTTACCACTAATGCAGTTTCGGAAAGTGTTAAAGTATTCCCTTCAATCCTATTTGACTCGTAAGTGTACTCTGTATCAAATGCTTCTTGCAGATTATTTAATTGAGCATAATTAAATGGCCTAAAGCTATCCAGGCATTTTTTTAATTCCAATAATTGTTCTTTCAATTTTTCCAGATTTCCTGTCTTGGGAAAAATGTCATGTAGGTTTATAGGTAAAGAGTCATCCATAATATCTTTCATTAAAGAGTTAAAGTTTTCTCTGAGCTTATGAAGCTCTTCTTTCTGGGAATCAGAAATTTCTGTAATATTTTCGTCTAAACTGTTCATTGTGTAAAAATTACAATATAAAAAATCAATTTATGCTAAAGATAATTCTATTTCTTTTTTACTTAAAGAACTTATCAAGCTCTTTAGTTGTATTATTTTATTTTCCAGAAAAGTCAGCTCTTCTCTTGTAATCTTATATTTATCTGAATACCTTGCATCAATATAAGCATCTTTTAACAATTTAAACCTTCTCTTTTCTTCTTTGTTTTTAAGATCAAAAATTGATGAAAAATCAGAATCTAAATTGGTTAGAATCTCATACAGATCATCCAAGTTGTGTGTTTTTGGCCTGTATCAAGTTTTCACCAATAAATATGCAGTTATATATCTTTCTGTTGCTTGATGTAGATCAAAAGCACACTCATTCAAAAAATCTTCTTTAAAACAAAACTCATATTTTTTTATAGAAGTAACTCATTTTTTAATCCGTATTTCAAAATCTTCAATTTGCATTTTTCTTCTTTCTTCCAAACTTAGTTCTTTAGCCTTTGATAACTCATATTTTCATGAATCAAAAAGCAATATTCATTCTTTAATGATGTCTGCATAAAAATACCTGTTCTCCTCAAGCATTTTATTGATATGCTTAATTCCTTCCAAAATTGTATCTATTCTTCTTTCTACTTTATTCTCTTTTTTGGTTTTTCTTATTACCCTGTCTGCAACCAATTCAATATCATTTTTATGGTTTTTAATTACGATCAAAAAATCATAATCACTTTCATAAATCCTTGCAGTTCAATTTTCTTCAGTTACATCCCTTAAAACATAGTCCCCTCTTGCAAAGCTTCAAAAAAGTATAATTTTTTCTACTCACTTTATTTTTGAGAGTTCATGAGCCATAGCAGTTATTTCTTCTTTTTGTTTGGCTGGGATGTTAAGTAAAGAATTTTTCATCAAAAATCGTTTGCATTAATAATTATCTTATTTTATTGAAAAATAATCATAATTCAAAATATTTTTCATTTGACAATAAAAATTGTATTTGTATTTTTAAAGTCTATATTTATTTTATAAGAACATCTTTCTTATTGTTATCGTTATGGTAACGGTAAGAAATAGTGTGCTTATATGAAAATCACCCTTTTATAGAAAATTTTCATATCTGTATTTTCAACCAGTGTATGTTGCTGGTTGGAGCCAGTGCATACACATATATTTTGGGGTTGTATGTGATGTCTGATGGAAAAATCTATACGAGAAAAGATTTTATTGATGTTTTTAATCGTATTGCCAAGCATAAACATCGTTATGAGGTGTTTCGAGATTTTGTAATTATTTCTGCCATTTCTCTACATAATGCTATTAACAAAAATGAGGAGATGGAGCAAGAATATCTGAATATTGTTGGTCAGTATGAGAAAGAAGAGATTTCCGGGTTTTGCGAGCTACTGGCTATCCTTGTTGAACTATTGCAGCCAGAACCTCGTGACATTCTAGGTGGCTTGTATATGGAGCTTGAACTTGGTAATGATAATACTGGTCAATTCTTTACTCCACCAGAGATTTCTCTGATGTTAGCCCAAATGAGCTATGGCGATCAGTTGAAAGAGATACAACAAGATTTCGTAACCTTGTCAGAGCCTGCCTGTGGTGCTGGAGGGATGGTGTTAGCCTTCGTGAAGGTAATGATCAGCCACAGTCATGATCCAGCAAAAAAGCTTTGGGTGCAATGTATTGATGTTGATCGTCTTGTAGCAATGATGTGCTATGTGCAGTTGAGCCTATGGAATGTACCAGCAGAAGTGATCGTTGGGGATTCTCTGAAAATGGAGTTTCGTCAAACCCTCTATACACCGGCTCATTACCTTGGAGGATGGTCTATAAAGCTGCATTACAGAGAGGCAAAGGATTTGCTAACACAACCCCCAGAGGAAAAACAGGCAGAAAAAAAAGATAATGATGTGCCTGCTTTAAAACAAAAACAAACGAATAAAGGAGAAAATATTCAATTTGATTTTGGTTTTTAGATTTCAATCTCCTCTTTCATAGAGGAGATTATTTTTTTTGACTAGACATTTTGTCTACACAAAGATTTGACATTAACATATTCTTAATAGAATAAAAATTAACCAACGTCTATCTATATGGTTAGCCATGTCTATCCTTTAATTGATAATAAAAGTACATTATGCCTGAAAATATGCTGACTTTAAAAGAGCTATCTAAAATCACATGAAAAAGTGAAAGAACAATCAGAAGAGTGGTAAAGGGAAGTGATAATATTAAAACCAAAATGATATGATGAAAAATAGTTGCAGATAAAGATGATGTACTGACTCATTACGGAATGACTAGCCAAGATGACTACACAAATGGACAGGGTAATTTGGGTAGTCAAACGGCTAACCAAGCGACTAACCAAAAGACTAGCCAAATGGATAGACAGTGACTACCCAAGGTTGATTTCCAGAAAATCATTGATATGAGTAATGAACTTGCAAAGGTTAGCAAAGAAAATGCAGATATGAGAAAAGCTATTGTTTTGCAAGAAAGGGAACTAAACAATAAGTTAATCTCAAAAGAATTCGAGTATCAGCAAAAAGAAAAGGAATTGGAAATTAATTATAAAAATAGGGAATACAGCTTAAAAACAC
Source organism: uncultured Piscirickettsiaceae bacterium (assembly GCA_964344325.1). Classification (GTDB taxonomy): domain Bacteria; phylum Pseudomonadota; class Gammaproteobacteria; genus CAYFMX01. The sequence goes on along the minus strand of CAYFMX010000006.1, from coordinate 37,749 downwards.
AGCTTTTTAAAACTAAATTAGTTTCAAGATTTATCATTTATACGCAATTAATCATTATGATTGCGTTAGTTTCTTATTATATATTCAGAAATCATTTTTAAAGGAAAGAGATTTATTGTTTTGATTGATGATTGGAGCTAGTTTTACTTTAGATGGATAAAGCCTGATTGATTCACTAGGGTATTTGCATGTTTTTCAAATGAAAATGATTCTATTTATTAAATGAGAATATTCTGTTAATCTATAGGTTCTGACGAAGTAGCAGTCAAACGTGTATAATTTTTTGTATCCGCTTTATGATTGGGGTATAAAGTGGGGTATTTTTTACATTACTCTATGTTTTTTGATTTAAAAACATATAGATATATTTAAAGGGGAATCATGATGTATATCGCCATGACCCGCATCATGTTGAACAGACTGGCCTAAGTTGTGAGTTTCCAAACAGCTTCTAAAGAAAAGATGAAAAAAACCGTTCTATTTTTGTAAGGGCTTTTCATTTTTTTCATTTCACTTCTTCGCAATTTATTCCATTGTTATGGTGTTGCAAACCAGTTTGCGGCTTACATGTCTCGCTTTATTCCAGATTGGCTACAAAAACAGTAGAAATATCATAAATATTAATACTTGACTATTTTCTTGAATGATGGAGAATACGCAGCCATCAAGCTTTTGGATTTAAATTTTTCGAATTTGATTTTGAATTTTTAACTTAATGAGGATATAACTATGAAAAAGATAATTGCTGCTCTGACATTAGCTGCGATGGCTTCCAGTGCATCTGCGTTTTTCAGCGATGATGACAACTACCATGGTTACGGCACTGGTGGCGCGGACGGTAAAATGGATTCACGCGGTCGTGGCGCAGGCAAAGGTACTGGCGATATGGAAGGTGATTTTAGTATGACACTCAACGCATCTGGTAAAGGCCATGCGGATATGGATGCAGATACTGATTTCTCCAACGATACCCGCATGGACGGTGATACAGATTGGAGAAGTGAATCACGCCCATACTATTATGGTCAGCCATATGGTCGTCATCCTTACTATGCTGCACCACGTTACTATCGCGGCGCGTCCGCACAGAAAGCGGCGGAGTCAGCAGAAAAGTAGTAAGGTTCTAACCGTGATCGGATTCTAAATAGTTAAGAATTCTGATCCAGAAAAAAGCCCGATGCAGTTTTTTTACTGTATCGGGCTTTTTTCATTTTAAGGAAGTGGCGCGCCCGAGAGGATTCGAACCTCTGACCTCTGCCTCCGGAGGGCAGCGCTCTATCCAGCTGAGCCACGGGCGCAAAAAAGAATCGCGTAGGATACGGATAAAGTCATGTTCCGTCTAGCAATTTTACGCATTCTCACACACTGCGATCCATCTTCCGGTAGGAGATCGCTTCACTCAAGTGACCGATTTCTACCGCATCAGCTTGTTCTAGATCGGCAATAGTTCGTGCCACTCGTAAAATCCGATGATAGGCACGTGCGGAAAGGTTGAGTGTTTCAATCGCTTTACGCAGAAAGAGCCGCTCCGAATCAGCCAGTGAACAAACTTCTTCTAACGTATCACCATCTAGTTGTGCATTGGCGGTTTTTTGACGCTGTAACTGTCGTTCCCGTACCGTTTTGACGCGTTCTTTCACGACTGCGCTGCTTTCTGCATCCGCCGGTTTTTTCTCTGCTAGAATTTCTGCCGGGACTTTTGGTACTTCAATATGTAAGTCAATACGGTCGAGCAACGGGCCAGAAATTTTTCCCCGATAACGGCGGATTTGATCTGGCGAACAACGACATTGTCCAGATGGATCACCGTGGTAGCCGCATGGACAGGGATTCATTGCTGCGACCAACTGGAATTGCGCCGGAAATTCTACCTGTGCTGCCGCCCGTGAAATGACAATTTTTCCTGATTCCAGTGGTTCGCGCAGTACTTCCAGCACATTACGGCTGAATTCCGGCAATTCATCCAGAAACAACACACCATGATGCGCGAGTGAAACTTCGCCGGGACGTGGATGGCTGCCGCCGCCGACCAATGCGCTCGCCGAAGCGGTATGGTGCGGGGTGCGAAACGGGCGCACGCCCCACTGTTCTGCATTAAATTGCGGCTGATTAATAGAGCGGATCGTTGCTGATTCGACTGCTTCAGATTCATCCATCTCTGGCAAAATACCGGGAATCGTCGAAGCGAGCATCGTTTTTCCGGTTCCCGGCGGGCCGATCATCAACAAATTGTGTCCGCCTGCAGCAGCAATTTCCAATGCCCGTTTTGCGGTGTGCTGCCCGTATACCTGTCCCAAATCAGCTGCATTATGGTAGACAGATAGAGTACGGTTGTTGATTGTGTCCGGTTGTTGCCGCGATAACATTGTGTCGCCGGTGAAATGAGCCACCACGTCCATTAGCGTTTTGGCTGAATAAACATCCAGTCCATCGACTTGCGCTGCTTCCGCGCTATTTTCCTGTGGCAACACCAGTTTGCGCCCCGCATCCCGCGCGCGTAACGCGGCAGGCAACACCGCATTGACTGGACGAAGTTGTCCGTCCAGCGAAAGTTCACCGAGAAATTCAAAATCTTTGAGCAAATCGGCATCAATTTGACCAGAAGCGGCGAGAATACCGAGTGCAATTGGCAAATCGAACCGCCCGCCCTCTTTGGGCAAATCCGCAGGTGCAAGATTGACAGTGATTTTGCGTCCCGGCATCGAAAATCCGGCGCGGATCAATGCGCCGCGTACCCGATCTTTCGATTCGCGCACTGCGGCTTCCGGCAAACCAATCACCGAAATGCCGGGCAGGCCGTTGCTGAGCAGCACTTCGACGATCACTTCCGGCGCGTCAATACCTGCCAGTGCACGACTATATGCGATTGCCAAAGACATATTTTGAATCCTCTTTTTATTCTATTTTTCTGATTTTTGACAATTTTTCAATTCTAATCAATACAATTGTCGTGCGTAAATAGCTTGAGGATTAAAAGTTCAAAATTGGAAACTTAAATGGAAATTTAACTCAACCACTTACTGGCGCAGTCAAACCGCAAAAATATTTTTCTTCCGTATTCCGCGCAGCCAATGGTTTTCCTGCTGTAAAGGGCATTGTTGCATGAATCATCCGTCCCCATATCAGGAGGGTGGACAAAAATAAAGAAGAAGGCGTGAAACGCCAATACCGTGTCAAGAACTGGGCAGAGTATAACCGTGCGTTGGTGAACCGGGGTGATCTGACGCTGTGGATTTCGGAAGAGGTGGCGGAAGGCTGGTACAACCAGGAGAAAACGGGCAGGAAAGGGAGTTCGGACATCTATTCGGACTTGGCGGTTGAGTGTGGTCTGACGTTCCGTGAGATGTACAAAATCAGACTGGGGATGACACAAGGGTTCCTGAACGGCCTGTTCAAAGACTGCAAGGCACCGGACTACACGACGCTGTGCAAGCGGGGAAAGAGGCTGGAGATTAGAATTCCGCGTAGCCGGATGTCGGGGAAACGGACGGTGGTGGTTGATTCGACGGGATTGAAGGTATACGGCGAGGGGGAATGGAAAGTGAAGAAGCACGGTACGGACGGAAAACGCCGGACATGGCGCAAGCTACATCTGGCTGTGGATGCGGGGAATTTGGAAGTTGTCGGGATGGAACTGACCTCAAATGAGGTCGGTGACGGCGAAGTGTTGCCGGACTTGCTGGCACAGTTGCCGCACGGAGATTGTGCGGGAGTGCGCAAAAAAGGGGGAAGAAGCATGGAAAAAGGACAGCGGCTATCACCAACGAAGTTTGGCGGAGAATGCGATGTACCGGATCAAGCAACTGTTTGGCGGGAATTTAAAGAATCGGTTGTTTGAGTCACAACAAACCGAGGCACAGGTGCGCGTGTCAATTATGAACCAGTTCACCATGCTGGGATGCCGGAAAGTTATGCTGTAACTGCTTAAAAAACAGGCTGGAATGGTCCGGAAATAGGGGATATCTTGGTGCGGATATGGTTCATGCAACAATGCCGTTTAAAACACCAAACCAGATATTTTTTTAGACATAATAGGAAAGTTGCACTTTTGAGTTGAACTCACGAATTTTCGAACACGACAAAAAAAGCTATATTGCTGGAAGCGATAGTGACACACGATGGAGTCTACTAATCTCAAATCTCCGATTCGCCCCAACGCGACAACAAGTTTTGTTCAATACCCAACTGATTCAAAATCCGCGCCACGATAAAATCAACTAAATTACCCGTCGTTTGTGGCTGATGATAAAAACCGGGATTGGGTGGCAAAATCGTTACACCCAATTTTGACAGTTTGAGCATATTTTCAAGATGAATCGCGGAAAATGGTGTTTCGCGCGGTACCAAAATCAATTTTCGACTCTCTTTGATCATCACATCAGCCGCACGTTCCAACAGTGAATCGCTCATTCCGTGCGCAATTGCGGCGAGCGTTCCCATCGAACAGGGACAAACCACCATCGCATTTGCGCCACCACTGCCGCTGGCGACTGGAGCTGTCCACTCATTGTTACCGAACAGCGAAAATTGCCCCGGTTTCGCATTGAATTTCTCTGCAAAAAATTGCGCAGTTTCAGTTTGCGATTCTGGCAATTCCAACCCAGTTTCTGTTTGTAGAACAATTTTCGCAGCATCGGAAAGCATCAACCAAACCCGCTGCTCTGCGCGGATCAACTCTTCTAGCAATCGCAACGCGTAAATCGCGCCAGATGCGCCGGTTACGCCCACTGCAACCGTATTGTTTTGGTTCCACATTATTACGACTGCACTGCTTCAGTCTGCTGAAGACGCTGTAGCAATTTTTCGTGGATGCCGCCAAAACCGCCGTTGCTCATGACCAAAATATGATCGTCAGGTCGCACCCAATTTGCCGCCGCTTCGACAATCTCTTCAATTTTGCTGTGCAACACAACCGGAACGGACGCATTTTGCATCGTTTCGTCCAAATTCCACCCCCAATCCAGATTTGGATCACGATAGAGCAAAACCTGATCTGCCTGCGCAAATGCATCCGCGAGCGTTTTTTCATGCACGCCCATCTTCATCGTATTGGAACGCGGCTCCATAATTGCAAGAATTCGCGCTGTCCCGACCTTGTTCCGCAACCCTTCCAACGTGAGACGGATTGCAGTCGGATGATGCGCAAAATCATCATAAACCACAACACCACTCACTGTACCTTTTGTCTCAAGACGTCGCTTGACGCTTTTAAACTGTCCCAACGCTTCAATCGCATATTTTGTTGGAACACCTGCATGACGCGCCGCAGCAATCGCAACCATGGCATTATTAACATTATGATTTCCAACTAATTCCCATGAAACAACGTCCTGTTTTTGGTCACCACACCAAACTTCAAAACGACTGCCATCTGTCGTCGCATTTTGTGTCTGCCAAAGCCCTGATGCACCAAAAACTGTCTCAGCAGGTGTCCAGCAACCCTGCTGTATGACACGCTGCAACGCCTCATCCTGCGACGGATAAATAATGAGACCATTCCCCGGAACAGTACGAACCAGATGGTGGAACTGCTTTTCGATTGCGTCCAAGTCTTCAAAAATGTCAGCGTGGTCAAATTCGAGGTTATTCATCACCAACGTACGCGGATGGTAGTGGACAAACTTCGACCGCTTGTCGAAAAACGCAGTGTCATATTCATCCGCTTCGACGACAAAAAACGGCGCATCGCCAAAACGCGCAGAAACACCGAAATTTTCCGGCACGCCGCCGATCAAAAAACCGGGCTTCAGACCTGCATATTCGAGAATCCACGCCAACATGCTCGCCGCTGTCGTTTTACCATGCGTCCCGGCAACTGCCAGCACCCAGCGATCCTGCAACACATGCTCCGCCAACCATTGTGGCCCTGAGGTATAGCGCAGCCCTTGTTTCAGCACATACTCCACTGCCGGATTACCGCGTGACATCGCATTGCCAATGACTACCTGATCAGGAGCCGGATCAAGATGACTTGGATCGTATCCTTCCAACACTGTGATGCCTGCCTCTTCCAACTGTGTGCTCATCGGTGGATAAACATGCGCATCCGAGCCGGTGACCGTATGCCCTGCCGCTTTTGCGAGCTGTGCGATGCCGCCCATAAATGTGCCACAGATGCCGAGGATATGAATGTGCATAGATTTTAGAAAACTGTATGAAATTTGTGAACTATCTGGAATTTCAGATAGAAATAATTATGCAGGAAAAAGTTTGCGTAGAAATTTGACGAATTTTTCAGCTAATTCGTGATTGGCATCAAACACACCATTTTCAATGGCTTTACCGAAAAACATACTGGGTTTATCTTGCCAAGAGAGCAATGTGCGAACAATGGCTTTTGGATAATGATTTGGCCTGAAATTTGTGTGCCCTTGTTCATCCGCTTTTTGAACACACTCTGTTGCGCATTGGATCGCTTGGCTACACGAAATTTCTTTCAGAAAATCTTCCAGCATTCCATCGGTTTGATTATTTGGAAACAACCAGATTCCAATCGTTGGAAGATTATCATGTGAAATGATCGTTCCATCCTCATCAGGCCATGCAGGAACATCGTAATTTTCTTCCCGCAGTTGATCTGCAATTTGATTCCATCTATCCAAGTGATCTGGATTGTCCGCATCCAGCACAATTCCTAGTACATCTGGCCTTTCACTTTTCCTTTTATAAAGTATGTCTTGTAGCTTTTTTAGTGCCTGTTGGTCAGAACCACAATCGTAGAATTTGATTTCATCTGAAAGTTGATGGTGTTTACTCAATGCATCCATCACAAAGCAATCATTTGTGCCTTCTGCAAGAACAAGGTATTTCCCTTCTGCTCGGAATTTTGGTTTTTCCTCCATTTACCGCACTTCCGTATTAGTTTCGAGGGAACTGGTCAAACGTTCTAGTGGATATTCACGTACAGAAGCTTGCCCATCTTCTTTATCAACACGCAAAAATGCGCCATCTTCTTCATTTTGTTCCCATGCTTTTTGGAAACCTTCAATACAGTCGCGGCTGTGTGTTGTGGCAAAAACTTGTACGTTTAAATCTTTTGCCAGTTTAAAAATCACTTCCCAAATTTTTGGCTGTACACTCCAATGAAGACCATTTTCAAATTCATCAATCAATAATACACCATCGCGAGCATTTACTAATGCAAGAATAATATGAAAGATACGCACAACACCCTCACCCAGATTATTTAAAGGGATTGTATCTTCTGTTTCTTTTAAACGCACCAAAGGAGCACGCTTTGAAGCTCTTCTCTCATTTTCAACAAATGCAAGATCTGTAACTCTATCTTCAATTAAACTTAACCCATTAATAACATCCTGTTTCGAATCAGAAAGGCTTATCTTACCCCACATTCTTTCTGCTATTTCTTCATCAAGACCTTGAGTAGATACAAATTTACAAACAAATAAGGGGCTATAGGATTTTTCCTTAAATATTGAACCTGAAGGTCCAAATATATTTCTAATAATATAGCTTGATTTCAAATCTTGATTTTTCGTATAAAAATCTGCAACCAAGCGTATATCATCAACATCAATACTGTCCTGCTCCAGTTCTTTGGCAGTCAATTCACGCTTGATCATACGATCTTCTTTTTTTTCAGACGTATATGCTAGAATCCTAACGTGTAGTAAATTTCCTGATTTTTCTTCAGAAAACTTAAACCCTTCACCGCCTACTTCAGGAAAAATATATTCTTTGAATAAATATTGTGTATTTTCTGGAATATACTCTGACATCCAATGCGTTTTAAAAAGAGAAACATCTTCCCTTCTATTTTTTAGAACATCAGAAATAGTTTCTTGTGACGCTTTAGAGCAATAAATTCTCAACGCCTCCAGCAACGTACTCTTCCCCGCACTATTCTTGCCCACAATCAAATTCACATGAGAAAGCCGTTTGATTTCCACATCATCAAAATGCCGGAAACCCTGGATACGGAATGAATCAATCATTTCAAATGCCTTTTTGCCAGAACTGCAAATATCAGAAAACAGGAATAACTGCGGATTCTATGCTAACGTCCGCCGCTTTTTTCAAAGAAAGGCGCAATTATGAACGAACCGAAAACAATCCTCTACGGAATTCCGCAATGCGGCTCCATCCGCAAAGCAAAAAGCTGGCTGGAGGAAAATAAAATCGCTTTCACTTTCCACAACTTCAAAAAAGAAGGACTAGAAGCAGAAAAATTACAACAGTGGATCGACAAGGTCGGCTGGGAAATTTTGCTCAACAAACGTGGCACGACTTGGCGCAACCTCGAACCAGCACAAAAAGAGGATTTGGATCAGAAAAAAGCATTCCAACTGCTGCTGGAAAATACTTCAATGATCAAACGCCCGGTACTGGAAATTGCCGGAAAAAGTGAAATTTTGGTCGGCTTTGATGAAGAAAAATACCAGGAAATTTTCTCGTAAAGAAATATCTGAATATCCGGATCAAAACGTCGCAGTCTGAAATCACTCACGATTCGCCTGCATCATCTCGTTTCCGGATTGGGTGAGGACGGAAACACTCAATGTGATGCTCTAATTCTTCCCGGATACCTCATTAAGGTTAGGATGTACGCATTGACAAGTATAGATACTGAAATATCAATAAGTTATAAACCACGAGAACACCCATTTTCTAAACGAAATCAAACAATATTTGAAGTAGATCGAACGTATGGAAACCACCGAAGAGCGCATGCCGCTTGATCAATTTACCGAAAACGCCTACCTCAACTATGCAATGTACGTCATCCTTGACCGCGCATTGCCGCATATTGGGGATGGCTTCAAGCCGGTGCAGCGGCGCATTGTTTATGCGATGTCAGAATTGGGCTTAAGCGCGGCGGCGAAGTTCAAAAAATCGGCACGTACAGTTGGCGATGTGCTTGGCAAATTCCACCCGCACGGCGACACTGCTGCTTATGAGGCGATGGTGCTGATGGCGCAGCCATTTTCGTATCGCTATTGCCTGATTGATGGGCAGGGAAACTGGGGTTCGCCGGATGATCCGAAATCATTCGCGGCGATGCGTTACACAGAATCACGTCTCACCAAATATGCCGAGTTGATGTTACGTGAATTAGGTCAAGGGACGGTTGAGTGGCAGCCCAATTTTGACGGAACGCTGAAAGAGCCAAAACTGCTTCCGGCGCGGCTACCGAATATTTTGCTGAATGGCGGTTCCGGGATTGCGGTTGGGATGGCGACTGATATTCCGCCGCATAATTTACGTGAAGTGGCGAATGCCTGCATTCATCTGCTGGATCAGCCGGACGCATCGCTCGACGATTTGCTCGCCCACATCCAAGGACCAGATTATCCGACTGAGGCGGAAATCATCACGCCGCCGGAAGAATTGCGGAAAATGTATGTCACCGGGCTCGGCTCGGTGCGGATGCGGGCGCGTTGGCACAAGGAGAATGGCAATGTCGTGATCAATGCGCTGCCGCATCAGGTTTCCGGCGCGAAAATTCTGGAGCAGATCGCCAACCAGATGCGGGCGAAAAAATTGCCGATGGTCGATGATTTGCGCGATGAGTCGGATCAAGAGCACCCGATCCGGTTGGTGGTTGTGCCGCGCTCGAATCGCGTCGATCTGGAGCCACTGCTGTCGCATCTGTTTGCCACAACCGATCTGGAAAAGAGCTACCGCGTCAATTTGAACATGATTGGGCTGGATGGTCGTCCGGCCGTGAAAGGGCTGCAGACGATTTTGCGCGAATGGTTGCTTTTCCGCGAGCAGACCGTCGAGCGTCGGTTGAATCATCGGTTGGCGCAAGTCAACGAGCGGTTACATTTGCTAGAAGGTTTTTTGATCGCCTATCTCAATATTGACGAGGTGATCCGCATCATCCGCTACGAAGACGATCCAAAAGCGGAATTGATCAAACAGTTTAATTTGTCGGATATTCAGGCTGAAGCGGTTCTCAATTTGCGGTTGCGCTATCTCGCCAAACTGGAAGAAATGAAGATCCGCACCGAGCAGTCAGAACTGGAAGCGGAACGCAAAACGCTGGAAGAGTTGCTCGGCGACAAAGCGAAACTACGCAATTTGATCCACGACGAAATTCGTGAAGATGCGGAAAAATATGGTGATGATCGTCGTTCGCCAGTCGTGGTACGTGAAACGGCACAGGCGATGGATGCAAACGCGTTGGTTCCGGCGGAGCCGGTGACGGTGATTTTGTCTGAACAGGGGTGGATTCGCGCTGCGAAAGGGCATGAAGTCGATGCAACTTCGCTCTCTTATAAGAGTGGCGACCAGTATCTTGCGTCGGCGAAAGGGAAAACGAACCAGTTGGCGCATCTGCTTGATTCGACTGGGCGCAGCTACAGTGTGCCGATTTCCAGTTTGCCGTCCGCACGTGGACAGGGTGAACCATTGACGGGGCGGCTCATGCCACCCGCAGGCGCACAGTTTGTCGATCTATTGTGCGCAGAAGCGTCGCAGATGATTTTGGTCGCTTCAGATGCAGGATATGGCTTCCTTTCTACCGTTGAAGAGATGAGCGCGAACAAAAAAGCCGGAAAAGTATTTCTGAAACTGCCAGAAAATGCGCAGCCGTTGCCATTGCAAATTGTTGCCAATGCAGAGAATCTGGAATCGCAACAACTGGCGGTAGCCACAAATGAAGGGCGATTATTGCTTTATCCATTGTCTGATTTGCCCAAATTACCGAAAGGCAAAGGCAATAAATTGATTAACATCCCGGCAGCGCGTGCAAAAATGTGGGAAGAACTGGTGGTTGGTACTGCAATTTTGCAACTAGGACAGCATTTACAGCTGTTGGCAGGCAAGCGGAAATTGGTGTTGAAACCGGAAGATTTGGAACATTTTCAAGGTGAACGGGGACGGCGCGGGAACAAATTACCGCGTGGATTCCAGCGTGTGGAATCGGTTCAGGCGGTTGTGGCGTGAAATGGAATAAATTTGCAGTTGCAAATCGCGGGCAAGTAGGATGAAATACGCTGTTGATGCGCCTTCTAGGCTTGAATGAAAGCAAATGCTACGCGAGGCGGTTCCAGATTTTCGGATCTGCATCATTGCAGTATGCAAATTAACAAGGTGTAAATTAATAAATCTGGGTTTTCAAATCTTGAGGAGATTCCACTGAGATGAGTGACGAGATTGTCTATCTGCAGGACAGCACGTTTGAAAACGATGTGCTCAAGGCGAATGAGCCTGTCCTGGTCGATTTTTGGGCGGATTGGTGCGGCCCTTGCAAAATGATTGCACCGGTATTGGAAGAGGTGGCAAAAGAGTACGCAGGCCGGGTTACGGTTGCGAAGCTCAATATTGATGAGAATGCGGATACGCCGCCGAAGTTTGGCATTCGTGGCATTCCAACCTTGATGTTGTTCAAAGGCGGTGAGGTTGAGGCCACAAAAGTGGGTGCGGTGAACAAATCCCAACTGACTGCGTTCCTTGAAGAGAATCTCTAAGAAATATTTCATTCCCGTGACCCGATGTTTATCGGGTCATCAATCCTTTTTTTCTTTTTGTTGTTCTCTTCTTTCCCTTTCCAGCTTTTTCAGTTTTCCCCATTTTTATTGTTCCAGTTGTTGTTTTTCTAGTCGTTTTTTTTCTATTTTTCGTTTTTCTGATTCTCGTTTTTTCAAGTTTTATTTTTCCCGATTTTTTTCGTTTTTTTCCTGTTTTTCGCTGATTGTTTCCCGGTTTTTCTATTTTTTCCGCTTACCTGATTTTCCCGATTTTTTCATAACGCCCACTGATCCGGTGCGATTCCACGCAGATCGCTGGAATGTCCGGGGCAGTTTTGCATCCATCTATAGGCTGCGCCATTTTGGAATGGCTGGCATGTGGTTGATGCCCTTGTTGTCGGTTTCCTTTTTTTCTTTGCACCTTTTGGAAATGAAGCACCTCTGATGAACCTTACAGAACTGAAGTTGAAGAGTGTCCCTGAGCTCCACGAAATTGCACGCGGGCTCGAAATTGAAATCCAGGGTCGTGCCCGTAAGCAGGATTTGGTCTTCACCATCCTGAAGGGAATGGCTGCGAAAGGCGACAGTATCAATGCTGGTGGGGTGCTGGAGATTTTGCAGGATGGTTTCGGGTTCCTGCGCTCCATTGATGATTCCTACTTGGCAGGACCAGATGATGTTTATGTTTCGCCGAGCCAAATCCGCCGTTTTAACTTGCGCACCGGTGATACGGTGACTGGCACAGTTCGTCCACCGAAAAAGGGCGAACGTTATTTTGCATTGCTCAAAATTGAGACGTTGAATGGCGAACAGCCGGACAAAGGCCGCAACAAAACGCTGTTTGAGAATTTGACGCCATTACATCCGGTAGAGCGACTGGTGATGGAGCGTGCAAATGGTAGCACTGAAGATCTTACTTCGCGTTTGATTGACCTGACGGCGCCGATTGGCAAGGGACAGCGCGGCTTGATCGTCTCCCCACCGAAAGCGGGTAAGACGGTGGTGATCCAGAACATCGCCCGCTCGATTGAGAACAATTATCCGGATGTGAGGCTGATGATTTTGCTGATCGACGAGCGCCCGGAGGAAGTGACCGAAATGCAACGTTCTGTCCGCAATGCAGAGGTGGTTTCGAGCACCTTTGACGAACCGGCAGCGCGTCATGTGCAGGTGGCGGAAATGGTGATCGAGAAAGCGAAGCGTTTGGTGGAGCACAAAAAAGATGTGGTGATCTTGCTCGACTCTATCACTCGTCTGGCGCGTGCGTACAATACGGTTGCGCCTTCTTCCGGCAAAGTGCTGACTGGCGGCGTGGATGCGAACGCGTTGCACCGCCCGAAACGTTTCTTCGGCGCAGCACGGAATGTCGAGGAGGGTGGCAGTATCACAATTTTAGCAACGGCACTGGTTGATACCGGCTCCAAGATGGATGAGGTGATTTACGAAGAGTTCAAGGGCACGGGCAATATGGAATTGCACCTTGACCGCCGTATTGCCGAGAAGCGTGTCTTCCCGGCGATCAATATCAACCGCTCTGGCACGCGCCGTGAAGAACTGCTGATGGATGTGGATGAGCTACAGAAGGTTTGGTTATTGCGAAAGGTATTGCATCCGATGGATGAACTGGCTGCGATGGAGTTTGTTCTGGAGCGTCTGCGTGCCACCAAGAGCAATGCGGAGTTTTTTGATGCCATGAAGCGGTAACAGCAATACCCATAGATAATGGGTAGAGCTTGTTTATAGGGGAATAAAAAGCGGAGCCATTCAGGTGTCCGCTTTTTTTATGGGTAGTTTAAAACTGTTAAATGATTTTAAACACTTCGACAGGGTGGTGATACTGACCTCATAAATTCGTTGGATACCACTCATGCTGGAGCGTTCCTGATAGGCGCGGATGATCTCTTCCTTGTGTTGTGTTCTTCCGTGTATTTCACGTGCGGCTCCAGAACACCGCTTGCGCCATATTCCTTGCACCGGCATTGTTGGTTCCCACAAACATTTTTCCCGTTTTTGACGATCTTTTCGCTGCCACATTTCCGGCAAGTATATTTTTTGGTAATCATAAGGCTAGAGACTACTGGATATTCTGAAATTTTTCATTTAAAAGTTTCAAACTACCCTCGTCTACTAAAACAACAAACTCATCATATAATCATCTGTATAGTGGTTCTCATGTGATCGTTTGTAGTATTTTCTTAATTTTCCTTCAATTTCAAAACCAAATTTTTCATAAAATGAAATAGCACGCAAGTTATCTGATTCTACGATAAGCTCTACTCTTTTAATGCCTGAATCTTTCATTTTTTCTATTGCTTCTTTCAGCATTTCTTTTGCAATACCTTGGCCTTGATATTTTGGAGATACTGCTAATGTGCCTAAATGGGCAACGTGGCGTGTTCTTCCAGCATATCGTGATTCGTAATAGAATCCTGCAATTTCATGATTTTTCTCAAACAGATAAAAATTGTTGCTATTGATAAGTTCAGCATAGATCGGTTTGAATTCTTCCAAAGGCATAGGATCATAGCCTAAATAGGGAATAACAGAATCATCCATGTAGATAGCATAAACTTCCAGCAAGTCTTTTCCTTCTGCTATTCTTCTCATGGCTTTATATTGTATTTCTATATCCTTAATTCAGCAGAATTATCAACTGCAATATATTCACAAACGGGAAACGGCTCGCCTTTGTAATATTCAAGGTATTTTTCCCAATCTTGAAGTTTTGCAGTATCCCGCGGATTTGCGCGTTTGATCATGCGCTCTTTTCGGATTTTCGGATCACAAAACACGTAGTGGATTTCGACGGGTGCACCGAGGTGCGCGGCTAATTTTTTCGGCCATTCTGCATCCTGAATCTCTTTGGTAAATGGCCCGGCAATCACTACGCTTCTTTGCGGTAAATTGTCACGTACAATATCAAACAATTGTTCGTAAATCGGTTGCCGGAAATGCTTTTTGAAATACGGACTGTCGCGGTCTTTAGGATCTTTTCCGGAGAGTTTCAACGCCAATTTCACCAAACGTTCTGTTGCAACATCAATATCAATATCAATATCAAGGAAAATAGTATTTTCTTTTTCGGCTAATTGCTTGCCATAGGTTGTTTTTCCTGCGCCTGGGCTGCCGCAAATGATGTATGCTTTTTCCATAACAAGTGATTGCAATCAAAATATAATTTCTCAAATTTCGAAAGACAGTTAAATTTTATTATCGGTCTTTAATGAAGCCCTAAAGATATTTGTCGTACATAGCTGTCCCAAGATTTATAACACCTCACTGATGCATGGCATATCTTTGGTGCGTATTTTGTTGCGCTAAGCTTTTCTTTAAGCATATACATTGTTTGTGCTACATTCTGAGCATAGCTATATTTCTTACGATTTGGAATTAAATTAGAATCAATAAAACCACGTAAAATGTTTTTCGGGCATCTGTATAAATTATCTTTCCAAAGCTTTTCTTCTCTTTTGTTTGAAGCACTTATATTTTCACTTTCATAATCATAAGACCATTCATTAAATTCGGTTTTTAGCTTATCAAATAAATTACTTGAAACGATAAATATATCAAGGTCAGACTCATTGTCGAATGGCTTTCCCACTTTATTCGGAGAAAGAGACTGCCCTAGTCGTGCACTTCCAGTAAGATTTACTTCTTTAGGATCTACGTCTAATCTCGTTGCCATCCATTCTCTGACAGATTCATAAACACCAGGACAATCTTTAAATGCATATGGAATACCTTCAGATAACCATTGTCTAGCAATAGCGTGTCTTGCCTTTTCACCACCATGCTCGGCAGCATCCAAAATCTGCTGCGCATCTGGATATATGTTTTTAATATCAGACAAATACTTAGATACTTTGAATGGTTCCATATTGTTCTGTAGTATTAAGTTTATTGAATCTATTGATAATATGAACTGCTCTATAGTTTATTCTTTGAGTTTTTTTATAATTTTTGTATCTTGGCTCAGGATATTTTAGCCTTGCAATAAGAGATGCTGCTTCGTACTCGCTTAGTTGTTTTTGGTTTAGATTTAGTTTGTTGCATGCTTGAGCAATGCCATGCATATCCCATCCAAAATATGCCACGGATAGATAAATATTTAAAATATCAGTTTTATCTAAATAACCAGTCAACCTAATTGCCAAATAAATCTCTTTTAATTTTCTTTTAAAACTTACTTCATAATTACCAGTAACAGTACGAACTAGTTGCATCGTAATTGTTGAACCGCCCTCACGATATTTTCGAAATTTAGACTTCCACGTAGCCCTCAATAACCCAATAGGATCAAAACCGTAATGTAACCAAAAACGATGATCTTCACCTGCAACTAGATATTTCTGTAAATTTTCAGAGAGATTTGACTCCATCTTTTCTGATTTCAGTTTTTCAATTCTCTGTACGAGAATATTCCAATCTTTTTTGTAACCCATATTACTAACACTTACTTGTCTACTATAAAAAATACACACATCGTACAAAATCACGCAAAAGATAGCTATTGCGAAGCTATTTAGCAAAAAATCCGTCGATCTCCCGCCTCTTGAAACCCCATTTTCAATCCCCATCTACCGCTTTATAGCATTCAAACAAAAGTTTTCGTAGGGGAAATCACATCATGAGAATGGATAAACTGACCACCAAATTTCAGGCTGCGTTAGCCGACGCACAATCTCTCGCGGTCGGGCGCGACCATCAATTCATCGAACCAGCGCATTTGCTCGTCGCAATGCTGGATCAGGAAGGCGGCGCGGTGCGCCATCTACTGACACTTGCGGGCGTGCAAGTCAACGCATTGCGCTCCAAACTGGGCGAAGCATTGGATCGTATGTCATCCGTTGAAGGAACGGGTGGCGAGGTGCATGTCTCTAACGACCTTGGCAAACTCTTCAACCAGACCGACAAACTGGCGCAACAACGCAACGACCAGTACATCTCCTCCGAACTATTTATCCTCGCAGCGACTGACGAAAAAGGCGCGGTTGGCGAACTGCTGCGCGAAGCAGGCGCAACCAAAGGGACGATTGAACAGGCGATTGAACAGTTGCGCGGTGGCGAAAACGTCAACGACCCGAATAGCGAAGAGCAGCGTCAGGCACTGCAAAAATATACCATTGACCTCACCGAACGCGCCGAACAGGGCAAGCTTGATCCGGTCATCGGGCGCGACGATGAAATCCGCCGCTCAGTGCAGGTATTGCAACGCCGTACCAAAAACAATCCGGTACTGATTGGAGAACCGGGCGTAGGAAAAACTGCGATTGTTGAAGGATTGGCACAACGCATCGTCAATGGCGAAGTGCCGGAAGGAATCAAGGGAAAACGGCTGCTTTCACTCGACATGGGCGCATTGATTGCGGGTGCGAAATTCCGCGGCGAATTTGAAGAGCGCCTCAAGGGTGTGCTCAACGATCTGAAAAAACAGGAAGGGCAAGTCATCCTCTTCATCGACGAAATTCATACGATGGTTGGCGCGGGCAAGGGCGAAGGCTCGATGGATGCGGGCAATATGCTCAAACCGGCGTTGGCACGCGGCGAACTGCACTGTATCGGCGCGACCACGCTCGACGAATATCGCCAATATATCGAAAAAGATGCTGCGCTGGAGCGCCGTTTCCAGAAAGTGCTGGTCGATGAGCCAAGCGTCGAAGATACGATTGCGATTTTACGCGGCCTTAAAGAACGCTACGAAGTGCACCATGGCATCGACATTACCGATCCGGCGATTGTTGCGGCGGCGACGCTATCGACCCGCTACATTACTGATCGCCAGTTGCCAGATAAGGCGATTGATCTGATCGACGAAGCGGGTTCACGCATCCGCATGGAAATTGACTCCATGCCGGAAGAGATGGACAAACTCGACCGCCGTTTGATCCAACTCAAAATTGAGCGCGAGGCATTGAAAAAAGAGAGCGATGACGCGTCGAAAAAACGGCTCGACGATTTGGAAAGCGAAGTCGAAAAGCTGGAACGCGAATATTCCGATTTTGAAGAGGTGTGGAAATCAGAAAAAGCAGCGGTTCAGGGCACAACACAAATTAAAGAGTCATTGGAGCAAGCGCGGAAGGAGTTGGAAACTGCACAACGCGCAGGTGATTTGGCGCGTGCCGGTGAAATTCAGTATGGTCAAATTCCTACGCTGGAAAAACAGCTCCAGGATGCTGCGGAAGCGGAAACCAAAGAAACTACGTTGCTACGCAACAAAGTGACCGATGAAGAAGTTGCGGAAGTGGTTTCGAAATGGACAGGGATTCCAGTCTCTAAAATGCTGGAAGGTGAGCGCGACAAATTATTGCGCATGGAAGATGCGCTGCAAAAACGCGTTGTTGGGCAGAATGAAGCTGTTGAAGCGGTTTCCAATGCCATTCGCCGTTCGCGTGCTGGACTGTCTGATCCGAATCGCCCGAATGGTTCGTTCCTCTTCCTTGGCCCAACCGGTGTCGGCAAGACCGAATTGACCAAAGCGTTAGCGCAATTCCTCTTTGATACTGAAGAGGCGATGGTGCGCATTGATATGTCCGAGTTTATGGAGAAACACTCTGTTGCACGGCTCATTGGCGCACCTCCGGGCTATGTCGGTTATGACGAGGGTGGTTATTTGACCGAAGCGGTGCGGCGTAGACCCTACTCTGTCATTCTGTTTGACGAGGTGGAAAAAGCACATCCGGATGTTTTCAATGTGCTGTTGCAAGTGCTGGACGATGGGCGTTTGACCGATGGCCAAGGCCGGACAGTTGATTTCCGCAATACTGTGATTGTGATGACTTCGAATCTGGGTTCGCAGCAAATCCAAACGTTGGCGCACGAAAGCTACGACACGATGAAAGGAGCCGTGATGGAAATTGTCGGCGAACATTTCCGCCCGGAATTCATCAATCGAATTGATGAGTCGGTCGTCTTCCATCCACTCGGCGCAACACAAATCCGTGCGATTGCGAAAATCCAGTTGGGTTATCTGCACAAGCGTCTGGCAGATCGTGACATTGGCTTTGAAATCAGTGATGCGGCATTGGATTTGCTTGGCGAGGCTGGTTTTGATCCGATTTATGGTGCACGTCCGCTCAAACGCGCAATCCAGCATCAGATTGAAAATCCGCTGGCGCAGCAAATTCTCTCTGGCGCGTTTTTACCGGGTGAGGCGATTCGGGTGGATGTTTCCGGTGATACGTTGGTGTTTGCGAAGGTTTGATTATCTGAAACAAAAATTCGGCGTTAATGAGATGAAAAAAGCCCGCCAATTGGTGGGTTTTTTAGACATAATAGGAAAGCTGCACTTTTGAGTTGAATTCACGTATCAAGTCAGCTAAATTTTTTCCCCGCGCTCAATCACCACGCCAACATCTTTTGAGCCTGTCACTGCGCCCGGCTTGCTGACCCGCAACCGCAACCACGGCACATTGAATTCATTGCGCACAATCGCGGCAATTCGCTCTGCCATCGTCTCCACCAACTGAAAATCACTCGCTTCAATAAAATCAATCAGCCGTTTGGAAACGGATTTGTAATCAAGCGTATGTTCAATTGTGTCGTGCTCCGCTGCTTTACGGATATCCGTTCCCATCTCCAGATCAATGCTGACCGTCTGGCGGATTTCGCGCTCCCAATCGTAAATCCCGATCACCGTCTGCACGCGCAAATCGGTAATGTAGACAATATCCATCTTGCTTATTTCCTGAATCCTGCGTAAAAAAGCGGCTCATTGTACCGTTCCCGCCCACCAAAATCCGGCTTTCCGACTGGTCTGAAATGTCCCATAAAACTGTTTACGCACATCCCCGTACATTGATGGTGCAGGGAACCACTTCCGATGCCGGGAAAAGCATTGTTGTTGCTGGATTATGCCGGGTATTGCACCGACGTGGCATTTCCGTTGCACCGTTCAAACCACAAAATATGGCGCTCAACAGCGCGGTGACGCCAGATGGCGGCGAAATCGGACGCGCACAAGCATTGCAGGCGCAGGCCGCCGGAATTGCGCCAACCACCGACATGAATCCGGTTTTGCTCAAACCGACGACTGACATTGGCGCACAAGTGATTCTTCACGGTAAAGCGATCGGCAACTGGAATGCTGTTAATTACCATGCGCTGAAACCGGATTTACTCAATGAAGTCTTGTTGGCACATCAACAATTATCGGGACAATACGAATGGATCATTGTTGAAGGTGCAGGCAGTCCGGCAGAGATTAACTTGCGTGACAACGATATCGCCAACATGGGGTTTGCCGAAACCGCAGATTGTCCAGTGATTATCGTCGCAGATATTGACCAGGGCGGTGTATTCGCCTCGCTGGTCGGCACGCTGGAACTGCTTTCCAAATCTGAACAAAATCGCGTTGAAGGGTTCATCATTAATCGCTTTCGGGGCGATTTATCGTTGCTAGAATCCGGGCTGGAATGGCTGGAAAAACGCACTGGAAAACCGGTGCTTGGTGTACTGCCCTATTTGCACGATTTACAACTTGATGCGGAAGATGCGCTGCCGCGAGCTATCACACAAAAACCGGATGCGAAATTCCGCATCATTGCACCCACGTTGCCGCGCATCAGCAACCACACCGATTTTGATCCGTTGATCCGCCATCAGGTGGTCGATTTTCAGTTCATTCAGCCAAATGTAACAGGCAACCAAATTCCGTCTGCAGATTTAATCATCCTGCCCGGCAGCAAAAACACCATTGCGGATTTGTACTGGCTACGCGAAACGGGATGGGAAACCGCGATTCAAAAACATCTCCGCTATGGTGGAAAAGTGTTAGGCATTTGCGGTGGATTTCAGATGCTCGGAAAGAAAATTCACGATCCGCACGGTATCGAAGGAAAGCCTGGAACAATTGACGGATTCAATTTGCTGGAGATGGAAACCACGCTAGAACCGGAAAAATCACTGCAAAATTGCGCCGGTCAACTTTGTCTCACAAACGAAGCTTCTATTTCCGGCTACGAAATTCATGCTGGAAGAACAGTGGGTGCTGCATTGCAAAAACCACTGATCCAGTTTGAGGATCGTATGGATGGTGCAATTTCAAACGATAATCAGATTGCCGGTTGTTATTTGCACGGCTTGTTCGACCAACCCAAAGCAGCAAACGCATTGTTGCGCTGGGCTGGTTTAGAAACAGAAGTTTCTGCGCCCGACCTCAATGCACTGCGCGAGCAGAGTCTGGAGCAGCTTGCAGACGCAATGGAAAAATCGCTGGATTTGGAAAAATTGTTGGGTATTCTGTAAAAAATTATTAGAAATAAATGGGAAAGTAAAAAAGGGATCAACATGAATCATGTCGCTGAACGCATTCATCATGCAGCATGTGATCTTCCAGAAGCGGACATGCGGGAAGTGCTGGATTTCATCACATTCCTCAAAAACCGCTCCAGACGCTCCAATTGGGAAAATATCATGAATGCCCAAAGCATCGCGTTATCGGATGTTTGGGACAATGATGAAGATGAGGTTTGGAATCATGTTTGAACGGGGCGAAATTGTACTGATCCCCTATCCATTCACAGACCTCTCCTCAAAAAAACAACGTCCTGTCCTCACATTATCCGCGCCCGACCAACAGGGTGATTTTATTGCGTTGCCAATCACAAGCCGTGGTTATCACAAAAATAGCATTTCGCTGGAAAATTATTTGCAAGAAGGGAAATTGCCCAAACCTAGCTGGGTACGGACAGACCGTATCGTCACTTTGAATCAGATTTCTGTCATCAAACGCTTTGCGGTGTGCACAGAAGTTTTACTTGAAAAGTCCGTCCAAAAACTTTGCGCATACATTGACATTACTTCGTCAAACGCAACGGAACCACATTGGTAGCCTGTGGTTTCCCTTCATCATCCGCCACCAGCGAAAACTCCACTGCCTGATCACGCAATGCCATATCGGCAAACAACTCGTTGCTGACAGGACGGCCATCAATCGACATGCTGGAGATGTGACAAAAAATATTGTCGCGCACATCAGTAATCCCGTAGCCAGTGCGCATGGTGATAAAACCAAACCCCCGATCTTCTTTCGCAGTGTGGAGAATGCCGCGTGAATCGCGCTTGGCATCATCCGGGAAAGGCAGCAGATCAGGGATCATCGCACCGTGGAAGTAGTAATCGGCCTCGCGGCGCAGTTCGCGGCTCACATTTTCAAACGCCAGCACATCGACCCGTTTGCCCTTGTTTTGCAACGCACGCACCAGCCGCAAAAAATCGCCATCGCCCGTGCCGAGTAATACATAATCAAGATTTTCTGCCTGCAAAATCGCATCAACTGCCAAATCCAGATCGGCGTTAGCTTTGACCGTCACACTGCCATCGCTGGAGATAAATTTCTTCACCGGCTTCTGCACAATATGGATACCGGAACGCCGCACCCGGTCACGGAAAGACTGCGCCTTATCGCCATATTCCGGATCATTGCGCTCGCGCTCATGATCGACGGCGAGATAGGCATTCATCCGTAATACGGTCGTTCCTTGCGCTTCCGCCAGACGCTTCAGTATTTCAAATCGCATTCCCCAGCCACCGTTGTAGCGCAAATTCTCCACATCCAGAAACACACCAGCTTTTAACAAGACAAACTCCCCCGAGAAAAAAGTGCGTGAGTCAACAACAAACGGGACACGAATGCAAATTTGCGTACTTTTTCACAGAAATCCTGAAGTTTTTAGAGAATTTTCTGGCGAAAAATCAAAAAAATAGAAAATTTTTGAGAATTTTTAAGAAATTTTGATCCCATCCAACCGCCCCCATTCTTCCTGAATCACTGATTCAGAAAATTCAAACCACGAACGATATGCATCCATCACATCCTGCGCCTGCTCGCGCAAAATACCGGAAAGCACAATTTTTCCACCTGGTTTCAGATATTTCTCCAAAGTTGGAGCTAATTCTTGTAACGGCCCAGCGAGAATGTTGGCGACTAGCACATCCGCTTGCAGGTTTTCCTGTTCCTGCTGAAATGCTTCTGGCAGATAGGTTTTGATTTGATCATCAAGTTCATTCTTTTCTGCATTTTCCTGCGTCGCCTGCAATGCCTGTGGATCGTTATCTACACCATGCACCACTGTTGCGCCCAGTTTGGATGCAGCTAATGCGAGAATTCCGGAGCCGCATCCATAATCAATCACAATCTGATTTTCTGGCGGACTTTGGTCAAGCCATTCCATGCATAATGCTGTTGTTGGATGGGTTCCCGTGCCAAACGCCAATCCCGGATCAAGCAAAATATTGGCTGCATCTGGATCAACTGGTTTTGACCATGACGGCACAATCCAGAGCCGTTTGCCAAACTGCATTGGATGGAAATCGTCCATCCACGCGCGTACCCAGTTTTGTTCTTCCAGTGACGCAATTTTGAGCGATTGTTGTTGCACCTCATTTAGATGCGGTAAAAGCGCAATCCGCAATAAATCGATATTAATTTCTGCATCAAACAGCCCAACTACTTCTATTTGCTCCCACAATGGCGTTGCGCCGGGTGGCGGTTCGAGAATCGGCTGATCTTCTGCATCTTCAAAGGTGACAGAAGCTGCACCGAGTTCAAAAAGCAGATCAGAAAAAGATTCAGCGTCAGATTGGCTTGCGCCAAAGCGGATTTGGTTCCAGGGCATAATTCAATATTTTTGTTTTGATTCAATGGGATCTGATGGTAGGGGCGTATTGCAATACTCCCTTACGGAAATCATGCTACATAAAAATACGTTTGATCGTAGGGGCGTGATTCATCACGCCCGATACAAGAAAAAAAGGGAAAAATGTAAAAGGGCGCAATGAATTGCGCCCCTGTAGACCAAATATCAAATTGGATGATCAATCCGGTTTCTGATCCAATTTCTGCTCCAGATAATGGATGTTGATCCCACCTGCCATAAAATTGCCATCGCGGATCAAATCACGGTGCAGGTCAATGTTATTACGGATACCATCAATTACCATTTCGTCGAGTGCAGTGCGCATCCGCGCTAGTGCGATATTGCGGTCCTCTCCATAAGCGATCAGCTTGCCGACCATCGAATCATAGTGTGGTGGTACGATATAGCCTTTGTACAGGTGCGAATCGACGCGGATGCCGATTCCTCCCGGCGCATGGTAGTTTGTGATCTTGCCCGGCGACGGTAAAAATGTTTCCGAGTCTTCTGCATTGATGCGGCACTCAATCGCATGGCCGCGAATTTCAATCTGGTCTTGCGTATAAGCGAGTGGCTCACCGGAAGCAATGCGCAACTGTTCGCGCACAATATCAACGCCGGTGATGAATTCGCTGACTGGATGCTCCACCTGCACGCGGGTGTTCATTTCAATGAAATAGAACTCTCCGTTTTCATACAAAAACTCGAATGTCCCAGCACCTCGATAGCCAATCTGACGACATGCCTCTGCGCAACGCCCGCCAATCCGTTCCCGCACTTCCGGCGTAATGCCCGGCGCAGGTGCTTCTTCAATCACTTTTTGGTGACGGCGCTGCATCGAACAATCACGTTCGCCAAGATGAATCGCATTGCCATGCTGATCCGCCAATACCTGAATTTCCACATGGCGCGGATTTTCCAGATATTTCTCCATGTAAACGGAATCATTATTGAACGCTGCACCAGCTTCCGTTTTGGTCATAGAGATGGATTGCAACAGATTGGATTCAGTATGCACAACGCGCATCCCACGTCCGCCGCCGCCGCCAGAAGCCTTGATGATGACCGGATAGCCGATGTCTCGCGCCAATTTCAGATTGGTTTCGTCATCGTTGCCCAACTCACCATCTGAACCGGGAACCGTTGGCACGCCTGATGCTTTCATCGCACGGATCGCTTCGACCTTGTCACCCATCATGCGGATCGTCTCCGCTTTCGGGCCGATGAAGGTGAAGCCGCTTTGTTCAACGCGTTCAGCAAAATCGGCATTTTCGGAAAGGAAACCGTACCCTGGGTGGATCGCCTGCGCATCGGTTACTTCCGCAGCGCTAATCACTGCCGGAATGCTAAGATAACTTTCAGTGGAGGGCGGTGGGCCAATGCAGACGGATTCGTCCGCCATCTTGACATGTTTGAGGTTCGCATCTGCGGTGGAGTGAACGGCTACCGTGTGGATGCCCAGCTCCTTGCAGGCGCGGAGGATGCGCAACGCAATTTCGCCTCGATTGGCGATGACAATTTTTTCCAGCATGTTTGCGCTCCTGCTAGTCGATCACGAAGAGCGGCTGTTCATATTCAATCGCCTGCCCGTTCTCCGCCAAAATTTCCTTCACAATGCCGGAAAATTCAGAATTGATCGGGTTCATGATCTTCATCGCCTCAATGATGCAGAGCGGGTCACCAACAGAGACATGGTCACCTACTTCGACAAACGCTTTTGCATCGGGTGATGGAGCGCGATAAAAAGAACCAACCATCGGTGATTTCATTAAATTGCCTGCGCGAACAGACAGATCATCTTTCTCTTCTTCCGCTACTGATGCTGCTGGGGCGGCAGATGCAACGGGCGCAGCAGCTGGTTGAGCTGCAACGATGGTGGCAGGTGCTGGCGCAGCAACGGCTGGCGCGGCGGTGTGCGCATGACGGCTGATGCGAACCGACTCCTCGCCCTCCTGAATCTCAATTTCAGCGATGCCGGACTCTTCCAGCAATTCGATCAGTTTCTTGATTTTGCGGATATCCATGTAAATTCTGTGTCCTTAATGATTGATTTCATAATAAACAGCGATACATTTCAGATTCCCGCCCAAAACATGCGGGAACAACACGTCTGGTTTTTTATTGTTGTTCTTGTTGATTCGTTTCTTGCAACTCTTGCAGATGCTGCACCGCCGCTTGCAGTGCAAGCGAATACCCTTGCGCCCCCAGACCGATAATGATCCCTTTCGCAATATCGGAAAAATAGGAGTGATGCCGGAACGCTTCCCGCGCATGGGTGTTGGAAAGATGAATTTCGATAAACGGAATTTTAACGCCCAGCAGCGCATCACGGAGCGCAACGCTGGTATGGGTAAACGCCGCCGGGTTGATCACAATAAATTGTGTGCCGTCTTCCCGTGCCTGATGAATGCGGTTGATCAGTTCAAATTCGGCGTTACTTTGCAGATGATCCAGTTGGTGTCCGGCTGCTTTGGCCTCTTTCTCCAAACGCTGCACAATCGCTGCCAATGTATCATTGCCATAGTGCCCCGGCTCGCGGGTGCCGAGCAAATTGAGGTTCGGGCCATTCAGCAGCAGGATTTTCGCCATTCGGGGAGGTCTCACGTCAGTCATCATCAGCAATCAAGGAATAAACCGATTGTGGAGGAGGTGTTTCGGTTTGTCTACCATTTTGCATCGTATTTTTGCCAATTTCGGGACAAATCCCCGAAGATCAACGACGAACAAACGTTTCTTAATAGTAATGAAAAGTGGAAACGACCTGCGAAGCGGCGTATGATCCGCCTCCTTTTTCGCAAAATTGCCTAAAAATTAATCAACTGCTACTTAGTTAATATCACTATCAATTCATGCGCTTATGCAAATCGGCCCCTACACCCTGAAAAACAACCTGATTCTCGCACCAATGGCGGGTGTGACGGATCGTCCGTTTCGGCAACTCTGCCGCAATTTGGGCGCAGGGATGGCCGTTTCTGAAATGGTCTCCTCCAATTCCTTGTTGTGGGGCAGTGAAAAAACCCGCCGCCGCGCCGATCACACGGGCGAAGAGGAACCGCGTAGCGTGCAAATCATGGGCGCAGACCCGCAAATGATGGCCGAAGCGGCGCAATACAACGCCGACAACGGCGCGCAAATCATCGACATCAACATGGGCTGCCCAGCGAAAAAGGTGTGCAATGTCGCTGCCGGTTCCGCGTTGATGAAAGATGAAGCACTGGTTGCTAGAATTCTCGAAAATGTGGTGAAAACGGTTAGTGTGCCGGTCACGCTGAAAATCCGCACCGGTTGGGATCACGACCACAAAAATGCGCCGGAAATTGCGCGGATTGCGGAAGAATCGGGTATTCAGGCATTGGCGATCCACGGACGCACCCGTTCCGATGGTTACACTGGCGATGCCGAATACGAAACGATCCGCACCATCAAGCAACAACGCAACATCCCGATTATTGCCAATGGTGATATTACTTCACCGCAAAAGGCGGCATTTGTGCTAGAACAGACCGATGCAGATGCGATCATGATTGGACGTGCCGCGCAGGGCAAGCCGTGGATTTTTCGTTCTATTTTGCATTATCTGGAGACGGGCAAACTACTCCCGGAGCCCGGTTTGGAAGAAGTGCAAAGTTTACTGCTCGGCCATTTGCACAACCTGTACGAATTTTATGGAGAACGTACTGGCGTGCGCATTGCCCGCAAGCACATCTCCTGGTACAGCAAAGGACAACGGCATGGTGCAGCGTTCCGCCAAAAAGTGAACCGCGTCGAAACGACAGCAGAACAACTGCAAATGACGCGTGATTTTTTCGATGCACTGATGCAAACACAAGAGCAAAATCAAATAGAAGAAGATGCGCAAACCGAGGGAGTGGCAGCATGAGTGACAACGACACATCGCAACCCACACAGCACGATTACGCATTGCGCAATTGCGTTTACCAAAGCCTGGAAAACTACTTCGAGCAACTGGATGGTGCACAAGTAACGGACTTGTATGCACGTATCCTGCACGAAGTGGAATTTCCGTTGCTAAAACTGGTGATGGAACAGAGTGATGGCAACCAGACACGCGCCTCTGCGACGCTCGGCATCAATCGCAATACCTTGCGCAAAAAATTGCAACACTATGGTCTAAATTAGGCAAATAAGCCAAACTTTGGCGCATATCAACGCTGATTTCGATTAAGATTGCTGTTTTTCAGTTTTTTGGCTGTTTAATTTCAGCTTCACATTTTCAACCTTCAAAATTTTCCGTACAGGAGACCGCACATGACAATCCAACGCGCCCTGATCAGTGTTTCCGACAAAACCGGCATTGTGCCATTTGCCCAAAAACTCCAGCAATCTGGCGTTGAAATCCTCAGCACTGGTGGCACAGCCAAGCTGCTCGCGCAGGAAGGCATTCCAGTAACGGAAGTTTCTGACCATACCGGTTTCCCGGAAATGATGGACGGACGCGTCAAAACACTACATCCAAAAATCCACGGCGGCATTTTGGGGCGGCGCGGAACCGATGACGCAGTGATGAACGAACACAACATTCCAGCGATTGATTTAATTGTTGTGAATCTCTATCCATTTGAAGAAACCATTGCCAAACCCGATTGCGATTTGGCGACAGCCATTGAAAACATCGACATCGGTGGCCCGACAATGCTCCGTGCAGCAGCGAAAAACCATAAAGATGTGACTGTTGTCGTCGATGCCAATGATTATGACCGCGTTCTGCAAGAAATCGGCGCAAACAATGGCGCAACAACAGAACAGACTCGTTTCGATCTTGCGGTCAAAACCTTTGAGCACACCGCTCACTACGATGGCGCAATTTCCAATTATCTCGGCCTGATCAAAGAAGATGGCGAAAAAGCTCAGTTTCCGCGCACCTTCAATCGCCAGTACAACAAAGTGCAGGAGATGCGCTACGGCGAAAATCCGCACCAAAACGCGGCATTTTATGTCGAACACAACGCACCAGCTGGCTCAATCAGCACCGCGAAACAGTTGCAGGGTAAAGAGCTCTCCTATAACAACATCGGCGATACTGATGCCGCGCTGGAGTGCGTCAAACAGTTTGATGAAGCACCGGCTTGTGTGATCGTCAAACACGCCAACCCGTGTGGCGTCGCCTATGGCGAAAATTTGCTGGATGCTTATGACCGCGCTTATTCGACTGATCCAGAATCGGCGTTTGGCGGCATCATCGCCTTCAATCAGGAATTGGATATGGAAACGGCCGGTGCAATCATCGACCGCCAGTTTGTCGAAGTGATCATCGCGCCGAAAATTTCTGCTGAAGCAGCAGCGATTGTCAGCGAGAAAAAAAATGTGCGTCTGCTCGAATCGGGCGCATGGAACAACGAAGCAGCCTATCTCGACATGAAAAAAGTGCATGGCGGTTTGCTGATTCAGGATGCGGATTTGCTACTGACCAATGAAGTCAAAATCGTTACCAAGCGTGCGCCAACCGAAGAAGAGATGAGCGATTTGCTCTTCACCTGGAAAGTGGCGAAATTCGTCAAATCTAACGCAATTGTCTACGGCAAAAACAAGATGACGATTGGCGTGGGTGCAGGCCAGATGAGCCGCGTCAACTCCGCACGGATCGCCGGGATCAAGGCCGAACAAGCCGGTTTGGAAGTGCCGGGTTCAGTGATGGCTTCCGATGCGTTCTTCCCGTTCCGTGACGGTCTGGATGCTGCGCATACAGCGGGTATCCGTGCAGTCATTCAACCGGGTGGTTCCATGCGCGATGAAGAGGTCATTGCAGCAGCAGATGAGCACGATATTGCGATGGTCTTTACCGGGATGCGGCATTTCCGTCACTAAACTGACCGCAAATTTGAACCAAAACCCATGAACGAAATTGCTATTGCCGTTGGTGTCATTCTTTTTCCCGGCATTATCGCAACCATCATTGCAGACCATATTGTTGTCCATGTTCGCCCTTGGGGAACACTGAAATATGGGCTGTATTCTTTCGTTTTAGGGGTTTCTTGCTATGTTGCGCTGCAATTTTTTGTATGGCTTTATTTATTGCTGCCTGAGTCTATTCAATTAGGAAAACTCAGCGCACCATTGAGTATTTGGAATGTCATTTCAGATACAAAAACACCCATTCGCCTCGCTGAAGTTGGGCTTGCAACTGGATTTTCGATTCCAATAGCATTTCTGGTTTCCTGGATCGTTAACAATAAGATACTGATCAATATTGCAAAATACCTGAGAGTATCGACTAAGTACGGGGATGAAAACCTCTATTCCTTTTATCTCAATTCCTCAGAAGTAGACTGGGTTTACATCCGAGATATTGAACGAAACCTTACCTATCAAGGAAAAGTGCAGTCATTCTCGGAAAACAATACTATTCAGGAAATTGTACTTACAGATGCCACAATCTTCGGTTATGAAGACTCAGAACAGTATTATACTGTTCCTAACCTTTATTTATGCAGAGAGCATGGAAAGCTGACAATCGAAACAATTCCAAAAGAACGTTTAGGAGAGCAATTATGAACAAAAACACTCTCACAGAAGGTGCAAAACGCAGCCAAGTCAAAGATTATGGACAAACAAAATCCAGAACAGCCAAAAATATGAAACCAATTGCACCGCCGCCAGCACCAAAGAAAAAATCAAATTAAGGCTCACACAATTATGAAAATTCTTATTATCGGCAGCGGCGGCCGCGAACACGCACTCGCATGGAAAGTTGCACAATCTGAAAAAGTCTCCAAAGTGTTTGTTGCGCCCGGCAATGCGGGAACTGCACACGAACCCAAACTGGAAAATGTCGCAATTGGCGTGGAAGAGATTCCTACACTGATTGAGTTTGCGAAAAAAGAGGATATCCACCTCACTATTGTTGGCCCCGAAGTCCCACTAGTTGCCGGAATTGTCGATGCGTTCCAGGATGCGGGATTGCGCTGTTTTGGGCCTTCGAAAAAAGCTGCGCAACTGGAAGGTTCCAAATCGTTCACCAAACATTTCCTATTGCGCCATAACATTCCGACCGCCTCGTATGGCGTATTTACCAAAGTCAGTGAAGCAGTGATCTATTTGCGGCAGGTCGGTGCGCCGATTGTGGTGAAAGCAGACGGATTAGCAGCAGGAAAAGGCGTGATCCTTGCGCAAACGGTTGCCGAAGCGGAAGCTGCAGTGCGCGATATGCTTTCCGGCAATACCTTTGGCGAAGCAGGACACAGTGTTGTGATTGAGGAATTTTTGACCGGCGAAGAAGCAAGTTTCATCGCCATGGTCGATGGTACC
This sequence comes from uncultured Piscirickettsiaceae bacterium, assembly GCA_964344325.1. GTDB lineage: Bacteria > Pseudomonadota > Gammaproteobacteria > CAYFMX01. Next base: position 7,412 of record CAYFMX010000006.1, on the reverse strand, counting down.
AACATTTTGCCGATGGCCTCTTCGCAAGATCACAAGGCGCGGGACAATGGCGACACCGGCCCCAACACGGGTGGTATGGGCGCATATTCCCCGGCTCCAGTCGTTACACCTGAAATCCACGACCGCATTATGAATGAAGTAATTCGTCCGACAGTGTGGGGCATGGCAAAAGAGGGTAACCCATTTACCGGTTTCCTCTATGCTGGTGTGATGGTCGCAGAAGATGGGACACCGAAAGTGCTGGAATACAATGTCCGTTTTGGCGATCCGGAAACACAGCCAATTATGTTGCGTTTGCAATCCGATCTCGTTGAATTGTGCGATGCAGCTCTGGACGGCAAGCTGGATCAAATCGAAGCACAATGGGATTCACGCACTTCATTGGGTGTGGTTCTGGCAGCAGGTGGCTATCCAGATAGTTACCACAAAGGCGACGAAATTACGCTACCAGATCACGAATCTGATGGCGAGAAAATTTTCCATGCTGGAACTGCAGAACAGGATGGAAAAATTGTCACCGCAGGTGGGCGCGTGCTCTGTGCCTGCGCATTAGGAGACAACGTTTCTAAAGCACAACAAAACGCCTACAAACTGGTCGATAAAATTAGCTGGAAAGATTGCTACTATCGCACCGACATCGGCCATCGCGCCGTTGCCCGTGAAAACGCATAACCAGCAGAATCAATTTGTAAAAACTATAAAGACCACCAAAAGCGCGGTGTAAAAGCCGCGCAAAAAAAAGACCTCCGATGGAGGAGGAAAACCGACGAAACGAGGAGGAGGAGTATTTCGCAGGTATCCACGGGAGGTCTCTGCGGCGCATGATATTAGAAAGTTATAATATTGTCACGCTGTAAATTGATAATCTTCGAATACCCTGATTTGCTTTGGCTTTTTGAACTGTCCCGGAAAATCTACTATGATCCGTCCGCACATTTTCCCATCAACCCCTGTTTGACCTGAAAGGAAAAAATAATGAAAAAAGCCTTCTTTGCCTTGCTTGCGCTCATCATCCTCGCTGCAGGCTACTTCCTGTTTGTGTTTGATATCAATAAAACCGTCATTAACAAGATTGTCCTCCACACCCCGGTGCAGGAAGGGATTTCTGCGGAAGAAGTAGACGAATCCATCGCCCAATTGGCACTCAATGAAGGGCTGCTCCACGCAGGCGTTTCCCGGCTGTACAAGCAGATTCGTGAAGTGACCGGCCGTGAATTCCGCCACGTCAGTATCCACAGTCTCTGTGACGCGAAAACCGCAGCAGTTTTGCTGGATGAATCCGACTCTTACATCGTATTGATGCCTTGCACCATCGGTGTTGTGGAAGCGAAAGATGGCTCCGTCTCCATGTGGAGCATGAATCCGGAAATCATCGGTGTTTTGGATCTTTCTCCAGAAGCTAAAAAGATGGCGGAATCAGTTGCCTCTAAAATGCTCGCAATTCTGGACGGCGCAGCAGAAGGCGCGTTCTAAGCTGCCACTATCAGCAAAAATCTGAAGCAAACTTGCTGTTTCACGCCTGTCTCCCAAATATTGGGAACAGGCGTTTTTCTTTGTATCATTTTCAGCTTCTTCAAAACTTGAATTTCTTCAACCTCTAACCATCCAGCAACCACTATGCAAGAACAGCCGGAAACCCTGCGTATTGACAAATGGCTTTGGGCAGCACGCTTTTTCAAGACGCGTGGATTGGCAACGGAAGCCGTTTCTGGTGGAAAAGTGCATCTGAATGGCGGACGGGTCAAACCGTCGCGGCTAGTGAAGCCGGGCGACCGGCTGGAAATCCAGCGCGGCGATACGCCGTTTGAGGTTGATATTGTCGGTATCAACAAACAACGCCGTCCTGCAAAAGAGGCGCAACTGCTCTATCAAGAGACTGAGAAAAGCCTGCAAAACCGCCTTGCAATCAAGGAACAAAAAGCGATGGAGGCAGAATCACGCGCCAGCCGACAACGTCGGCCGGACAAACGGCAACGACGGCAATTGAATCAATTCAAACAAAACCAATTTTGATGATTTGTGGGAACAAATTTATCGTGCCCATAAAACACATCAATTTTGGCAATTTGTAGGGGCGCGATTCATCGCGCCCATAACTACAATGCAACAAAACAAAGGCGAAAAATAAGGGCGTGATGAATCACGCCCCTACAGCATTTACAATTCGTTTTATCCGCGCCCTTTTCGTTTACGATCGCTCTCTGACAACACTTTCTTGCGTACACGGATGGAGGATGGTGTCACTTCCACCAGCTCATCCTCGTTGATAAATTCCAATGCTTGCTCCAACGTTAATAAAATCGGCGGCGTGAGCAGAATATTTTCGTCGCTGCCGGCAGCACGGATATTGGTTAACTGCTTTGCCTTCATTGGATTGACGACCAAGTCGTTATCCCGCGAATGGATACCGATGATCATGCCTTCGTAGACCTCTTCCGCATGACCAATGAAAAGCCGTCCGCGATCCTGCAAATTAAACAGCGCGTAAGCCAGTGCCTTACCTGCACTGTTAGAAATCAGAACACCATTGTGGCGTTCGCCGATTTTGCCTTCCACTTTCGGGCCGTAGTGGTCGTAGGCGTGATACATCAGCCCAGTTCCGGAAGTGAGCGTCAGAAAATCGGTACGAAAGCCGATCAATCCGCGCGATGGGATAATGAAATCGAGCCGCACGCGTCCCTTGCCATCGGGAACCATATCACGCAATTCGCCTTTGCGAATACCAATCTCTTCCATTACTGCGCCCTGATGTTCCTCCTCAACATCAATTGTCAAAGACTCATAGGGTTCGCGCTGTTCGCCGTCAATTTCGCGGACAATCACTTCCGGGCGTGAAATGCCTAATTCATACCCTTCGCGGCGCATATTTTCCACCAGGATGGAGAGATGCAATTCGCCACGCCCAGACACACGGAACTTGTCCGGATCTTCGGTCGGCTCAACGCGCAACGCCACATTATGCACCAGTTCCTGATCCAGCCGTTCACGGATGTTTCGACTGGTGACATATTTGCCATCTTTTCCAGCAAACGGCGAAGTATTGACCTGAAATGTCATGCTCAGTGTCGGTTCATCGACCGTTAATGCAGGCAATGCTTCTACAGAATTCGGATCACAAAGTGTGTCCGAAATTTTCAGCTTGTCGATGCCAGTGAAAGCAATGATGTCACCCGCTGCGGCTTCCGGCATCTCCACACGCTCCAATCCGTGATGTCCGAGGATTTGCAACATCCGCCCATTGCGCGTGCTGCCATCGGCAGAAATCAACGTAATCGGCGTATTCGTTTTCACGCGACCACGCTGAATGCGACCCACGCCAATGACACCAACATAACTGGAGTAATCCAACGCACTCACTTGCAACTGGAACGAACCTTCCAGATCAACATTCGGCGGCTGCACATGTTCGACAATTGCTTCAAACAATGGATTCATGGTTCCATCGTTCGATTCGTGATCCAGACTCGCAAATCCTTGCAATGCAGAGGCGTAAACAACCGGGAAATCCATCTGCGCATCGGTTGCACCGAGGCGATCAAACAGGTCAAACGTTTGATCTACAACCCAATCGGGACGCGAACCGGGACGGTCAATTTTGTTAATGACAACAACTGGGTGCAGGCCACGCTCCAGTGCCTTCTGGGTGACAAAACGGGTTTGCGGCATTGGCCCTTCTACCGCATCGACCAACAACAGCACCGAATCAACCATCGACAGCACGCGTTCCACTTCGCCGCCAAAATCGGCGTGCCCCGGCGTATCGACGATGTTGATCCGATATTCTTCATCGCCGCGTTTCCAGCGGATTGCGGTGTTTTTGGAGAGGATGGTAATCCCGCGCTCCTTCTCCAGGTCGTTGGAATCCATTACCCGCTCTTCTGCTTCGCCGCGCGTCTCCAACGTTCCTGACTGTTGCAATAACTGGTCGACCAGCGTAGTTTTCCCATGATCGACGTGGGCGATGATTGCGATATTGCGCAGGTTTTCCACCGAATCCGACATTACTATTTCCTGATTTGCTGATAAAAGCGCGGCATTATACGCGGGATCGGCACGATAGGTAGGAAAGAACGAAGACAATGCATTTACCACCGAAATTTAGCCAAAATCCCGGCGCGTGGGAGCAACACCTCCAGCGCAAATACCGCAATCCGCTGTTTCCAGAAGCGGCGCAAATTGTTGTGCAACATCAGGTAATTGAAGCGCGGGAACGCGACCAAGCGGAACAAAAGTCGTTTCAGCAATCGTTTACCACATTGGTTAAAGAGATCAGCGAACTGCCGAAACACGTTGAAACTGATCAGTTGCTGGATTTGCTCGGCAAATTGGATGCATTGTATGAAGAATGCTCCGGACTTGGAGTTTCACTTCCAAAAGAGAAAGAGGCGATCCGGAAATTGAATATTGTTTTCCGCAGAACGTTGGAAAACGAGGCGGCAAAAAGTGGCGACAACGCCGAATTTCTCCAGCAATTACAAAATGAAGCTGCCGCACGTGAGATTCATTACGAAATGCTGGATCAGCCGCTGTTTGCGATCTTAATGCGCAAGGAAAGCCCGATTAGCGCAGATGATTTGGCAGCAACGTTGCTTTCAGAATCGCTGGAAACTGTGGAAAAAATCATTGGGATTTTTGATCTGGATCAACAGATTTTGCTCGCCCGACAAGTCGAAGAGCTACTTGGCAGCATAAAAATTGGCGGTTTGCCCGAAAATGCGCTGGAAATTGCCGATCTGCTTAAAACGGAGAACGCCAAACCGCAATTTGTTTGATACTTCTCTAAGAAGCTGTTTGGAAATTCCCGAGATTAGTGCGAACCTGGGATTTTGTTGATTAAAGAGGTAACCATGAACCAAAAAAACGGAAAAAGCGCTATCCAAGTAACCTGAGTGAGGGTGAATGGAGTTTCCTGAAACCTTGCTTACCAGTCTCAACAATAGGCAGGCCGAGAAAAATCAACTTGCGGCAAGTGGTCAACGCAATCCTGTATGTATTGAAAACAGGCTGCCAATGGCGTCAACTGCCCCGGGATTTCGCGAAGTGGAATAGCGTGTACTACTATTTTCGCAAATGGAAGAATGACGGCACCTGGGAACGGCTCCATCACTTGCTGCGCTCCCGATTACGGGAGAAAGCGGGGCGGCACAAACATGCAACAGCAGGCTGTCTGGATAGTCAAAGCGTCAAATGTACGGCAACACCGGGAGAGCGGGGTTATGATGCCGGAAAGAAAGTAAACGGGCGGAAACGGCATATTCTGACGGATACTTTGGGATTGCTGTTGTTTGTGATTGTCACAACAGCTGACGTACAGGACCGTGATGGCGCACGCCTGTTGTTAAGCCATCTGCCCGGTGGGTGCAAAAAGCTACGGAAAATCTGGGTCGATGGCGGATACCGTGGCCAGTTGGTTAAATGGGTTGCGGCGCGTTTCAGGTTTGTTCTGGAGGTGGTTTTACGCCCGAAAGAAACCAGGAAGTTTGTGTTGCTGCCCCGCCGTTGGGTAGTTGAACGTACTTTCGGCTGGCTGAACCATTCGCGCCGCCTCAGCAAATGTTACGAACGACAGACCCGTACGGACGAAATCTGGATGTATATCGCCATGACCCGCATCATGTTGGCCAGACTGGCCTAAGTTGTGAGTTTCCAAACAGCTTCTTAGTGTGAATATGATTCATGCAACAATGCCAGGTGGAACTCCAAATTCAGATGTTAAAGAATATTGGAACGGGTCAATTAATTGGGCAACATTAGTTGATACAAAAGAAAAATATCTTTATTCGACTGCAAAAAAATAACTCAACAAGGATTGGATAGCAGTAGTGCGAAATTATTGCCTGTAAATACTATAATTTTTTCAAGCCGTGCAACTATTGGTGAGGTTGCAATTGCAAAGATTGAGACAGCGACAAACCAAGGGTATAAAAACTTTATTTGCAATGAAAAGAAAATAAAGCATGAATATTTATATGAAGTATTGAAGAGGTACAGAAAAAATATTGGAGCATTATCCTCCGGGATGGTTTATAAGGAAATTTCAAAATCCCTCTGCCACCTATAGAAGTGCAGAAGCAAATAGTTGCAGAATGCGAAGCGATTGACCAAGCAAGCGAACAAGCGCAGAAAATGGTTGATGAGGCAAGTAAAGAAATTGAAGAAAAAGTCAGAGATATTAGCACCAACTACAACCCTGAAAAATTAACCAATGATATTGAGATAATAAGTGGAGGAACTCCAAAAACAAGTAATCCTGAATATTGGAATGGAAGTATTCCTTGGCTGAGTGTTGCCGATTTTAACAATGAAAACCGATACGTTGAAAAATCTGAAAAATATATTATAGAAAAAGGTTTAAAAAATAGCAATACTAGATATTTAGAAAAAGACGATCTGATTATCTCTGCAAGAGGTACTGTTGGGGCGATGGGGCAATTAAAAACCCCTATGACTTTTAATCAATCCTGCTATGGAATTAGAACAAAGGAAACGATAACCCCTGTCTATCTATACTATGTTATGAAGCAAGAAATTAATCAGTTAAAAAGTAAAGCAATCGGCGTAATATTTGATTCCATTATAAAAAGCGCATTTGAAGGAATAAAAATTCCTGTACCATCACTATCTGAACAGAAAAAATTAGTTGCGGAAGTTGAAAAACTGGAACAAAAAATTAAGAAAGCCCAAGAAACAACAGAAGAATCCCCTCAGAAAAAAGAAAATATTAGACAATTATTTAAAATAAAAAGATGTTTTTTATTTATCTAGTGATATAGAAAAATCACTTTATATAAGATGAAAGCAGTATTATTGATGAACTAAATAGCACAGAAAGAGCTACGTTTGCGTTTCGGTATCTGCCAGAAGTGGCACAGTGCCATAACTTCATCAATGCAGACCTGATTGTGGAAGCCTCCATTTCACGCGTTGCGGAACGGGTTGCGCATGGTAGTCACAATATCCCGGAAGCGTCGATCCGCCGCCGTTACCCGCGTAGCATTACCAATCTGCTCGACCATTACGCGCCGCTGTGCAGCGAGACAGTTTGTCTGGATAATGCCAAATCTGTGCCTAAAGCAATTTTCACACAGAATAAACACGGTCGAATCGTAAAAGATCAGGCTCTATATCAATCGCTATGCAGAGGGATAGGCAATGGATGAGATGCACCAGAAAGCCCAACAAGCCGTTGAGGTATTGCAACGCGCCGTTGCTGATGAACTGGAGAAAAAACGGCGGCTGGGGCAATACGCGGTCGTTTTCAAAGATGGAAAAACAATCCGTTTGGAACCGGATGAAATCCCAGTACAGGAAAAGCAATAGCTCAGTTTCCGATACTTGCCGCTTTGAACTGGACGGCATGGAAATTACCGTTGTCCGCAAAAAGATCAAACACATCTATCTGCGCATCTATC
>CAYFMX010000005.1:0-85063 GCA_964344325.1 uncultured Piscirickettsiaceae bacterium | reverse complement strand
TAAAAATATCGAATTAGAACATTTTAAAATTAAACTGTCGAAACAACTCTATTAGTTATAGATCATTTTATATATCTGTTAAGGGAATTTCTTCTCTTTAAACTCACACAAATCCTCAATCACACATTCCCCACACTTCGGCGAACGCGCAACGCACGTATAGCGACCATGCAAAATTAATAAATGATGCGCATCTTTTTTGAATTGCTCTGGAACATGCCGCAGCAGTTTTTGCTCCACCTCCAACACATTTTTCCCCGGCGCGATTTTGGTGCGGTTGGAGACGCGGAAAATATGGGTATCGACCGCAATCGTCGGATGCCCAAACGCGGTATTCAAAATCACATTCGCCGTTTTGCGCCCCACGCCGGGCAGTGATTCCAACGCCTTGCGATCTTCTGGAACTTCACCATCACACTGCTCCATCAGGATTTTTGATGTCTGAATCAAATGTTTTGCTTTGCTATTAAACAAGCCAATTGTCTTGATGTACTCTTTCAGCTTCTCTTCGCCCAGTTCGTAAATCGCTTGTGGCGTATTCGCAGCTGGGAAAAGCTTCGCTGTCGCTTTGTTGACCCCTTTATCGGTTGCCTGCGCAGAGAGCAAAACCGCAGTGAGCAACTCAAAAGGCGTTTTGTAATTGAGTTCCGTAGTGGGTTCTGGAATCGCTTTATCCAGACGCTGGAAAATCTGGAGCCGTTTTTCTTTATTCACTAAAAATCCTCCTGATCCCCTCTTTATAAAAGGAGGGAACTTTCGTGATCCATCTCATTTGGATTGTAGATTTGCTCTACTTCAAACTTCAGCTTGGCGGGTTCTTTCAGCAATTTAGTTGCTGCTGAAAAAAATGATTTCAGAACAGGGTTATGTTGCCCTATCAATTTTTTCTAAATCCAGCATAGAGGTTTCCTCCTTTTGTAAAGGAGGGGCAAGGAGGATTTCAGCCGCCTTTCACCGCAGCAAACCGCATATCAATCCGGTTTTTCGCTGCAATTATCAGCCCCAGACCAATAAATGCGCCCGGCGGCAAAATGGAGAGCAAAAATCCACGGTAATTTTCTATCAGTGTGATCGTTACCCATTCGGAACCGTTGCCAAACATTAACTCTGATTGCATCAACAACGTGCCAAATCCAGAAATCTCCCGGAACGCGCCGAGCAACATCAGTACCAACGTAAAGCCCAGCCCCATACTGATCGCATCAACCAGCGCAGGCAGCAGCGCATTGCGGCTAGCAAACGCCTCGGCACGCCCGATAATTGCGCAATTGGTGACAATTAGCGGGATGAAAATCCCCAGCACTAGATAAAGCTGGTGGAACCACGCATTCATCACCAATTCAATACCGGTAACAGCCGAAGCGATGATCAATACAAAGACCGGAATGCGAATTTCCGGCGAGACAAAATTGCGGATCAGCGAAACCAACGCATTGGAAATGATCAGTGTTACCGTTGTGGCGATACCTAGCCCCAAACCATTGACCACGGTTGTGGTCACTGCCAGCAATGGGCACAGCCCCAACAATTGCACCAAACCGGCATTGTTGCTCCAAAAACCATCGCGGATGATTTTTTGGTAGGAAATGTTGTTTGTTGCAGTTTGTGTTGTTGCGTCACTCATCACTGTCTACCTTCGGCAATCGGATCAAGTGCTGGCTTGGGATCGCTCGTGTCATTAAAAAGCATTTCCCGATGCTGCTCGAAATATTTCAATGCTTGATAAACGGCCTCAACAATCGCTCGCGGAGTAATCGTTGCGCCGGTAAATTCATCGAAAGCACCACCATCTTTTTTTACCTTCCACTGATTCTCTTCTGGAGAGCGCAAACTAGTGCTAGAAAAACTGTAAATCCATGATGATTTCCGCTCTTCAATCAAGTCACCAAGACCAGGCGTTTCAGTGTGACTCAGCACCCGCACTCCAATCAGTGAGTTATCACTCTGAATTGCCATCAACATTCGAATTGGGCCGTTATAACCTTTATAGGTCGTAATCGGAATCAATGCTGCGACCGGATGCCCCTGTAACCGTGCACGATAAATTTGTTCCGGTTTCCGTAGCCCCAGCTCTGGAATTGCCGGGATTTCCAGCGTATCTGCCAATAGATCATTATCATATGCAAAACTAGGTGGGAGGATATTTTCCAGATTTCTTAATAAAGTCTGACGTTCATTTTCTACAATCTGTTCGTAGGTCAACCAGTAAATTCCGGCAACCAATGCTGTGCCGATCACTGCAAACATCGCTAGAAACACCGCGCTTCGCAAAGAGACCTTCAGTAATTCAGACAGCGAATTCGATGGCTTACTCATCTGTTTGCGTCTCCTTCGCTTGCTGATTTATCTCTTTTTGCACTGCTACCCGGCGTTTTTTCGCCTGTTCAATTTGACGTTGCTGCGCGTTGGTCAGATCGGTCGTGTTTTTTGGATCAACGCCCTGTTGATGCGCCGCCTCTTTTTTTGCTTTGGCACGCGCAATCGCGGCCTGAATCGCCGCTTTTTTCTTGTCCGCATCCGCAGGCTCACTACCTTTCTCTTCGTCTGCTTTGCCAGACGATTTTGCCGCCGCCGCTTTCTCTTTTTGCGCCTTCAACGCCGCTTTTTTCCGCGTCAGTTTTTCCGCTTTCTCCTTCTCCTCTTGCGCCAGACGCGCCGCACGCTTTTCGTTACGCAATTTCGCCCGTTCCGCCTTCGCCTTTTTCTCTGCCTGATCGCACAGTTCGCCTTTGGCGTAGCGGTAATAATCAACCAGCGGAATGTGGCTCAGGCAGACATAATTGCAACAACCACACTCAATGCAATCAAACAGATGAATTTCTTCTGCTTTGTCGTGTTCTGTTGCGCTGATGAAGCGGTAGAGTTGATGCGGCAACAGCTTCGACGGACAAACTTCCGCGCATTTTCCACAACGGATGCAATGTTGTTGTTCTTGCGTTTTTGATTGCGATAACTTTTTCTGATTTGATTCGATAATCAAACAGTTAGTCGTTTTGGTAATCTGCGCATCCAGATTTTGCAGCGTGAACCCCATCATCGGTCCACCAACAGTCACTGTAAAATCTTTCGCATCATTTGCACAATCCACGCCGCACTGCTGCAACAAATGACGCACTGTTGTACCGACTGCGACGCGATAATTGCCCGGTTTCGCAACACCATCGCCTGTCACGGTAACAATGCGATGCGTGAGTGGTTGTTGTGTGTGAATCGCTTGATGCACCGCAAACACGGTTCCGACGTTCTGGCATAAAATGCCGATTTGATGTGGATGTTGCCCGCTCGGCACTTCTTTCCCAGTCAGCAGATGGATCAATTGTTTCTCACTACCAGAAGGATAGCGTTCCGGTAATTCAATGATTTCGATTGTTTTTTTCAGCGCACTGTTTGCCGCTGCTTCGCGCATGATACGGATCGCAGCCGGTTTGTTTTCCTCAATGCCGATCAAAATTTCCTGCGGCGTAAGAATCCGATGCAAAATTTCGATGCCGCTGATGATTTCAATCGCATGTTCCTGCATCAGTCGGTCATCGCAGGTGATGTACGGCTCACACTCCACGCCATTAATCACCAGCGTATCGATTTCCCGCGCTCCCCTTTCGCAGCAACGCATTTTTCGTGCCGTTGGGAAACCAGCTCCACCTAGACCAACAATCCCGGCGGCATAAATCTGTTTGACCAATATTTCTGCAGCAGCATCAGTGTTTATAGCGTCATTCCCGCGTACGCGGGAATCTTCTTGGGTCTTCTCCTGATCGACCGTAATCACCACCGCTTGCGCCGCCATTCCAGACGGATGCAATGCCGGACGCGGTTCAATCGCAACGACTTTTCCCGCATAGGACGCATGCACGGGTGCGCCTAACGGTGAATCGCAGCTCGCAATCAATTGGTTCGCGGCAACTGTTTCGCCAACTTGCACCACAGGACGGTTCAATTCGCCGATATGCTGCCGCAATGGCAAGATGATTTCTGTTGGAATTTCGATGGATGCAATCGGTTTGTCGCACGTTAACGACTTGTGACCATCCAACTCCAATCCGCCGTGAAACGGATAGATTTTGCGTTGCTGATAATTTTTAGATGTTAATTTTGCGCTCATGCTACTGCCTCCACGCGCATTGCCTGCGGCAGCGGCCAGTTCCACGACTCAATATCTTGCGCCTCTGGAACCATCTCAATGCAATCGACCGGACAGGGCGGCAGGCATAGTTTGCATCCGGTGCACTCTTGCGCGATCACCGTGTGCATCTGTTTTGCCGCACCGACAATCGCATCCACTGGACAAGCCTGGATACAAAGCGTACAGCCAATGCATTCTGCTTCTTTGATGACGGCCAAAGCTGGAATTTCTGCTGCACTATCCGACAATGGTTCCGGATCACGTCCCAGCAAATCAGCGAGCGCGACAATCGTCGTTTCGCCACCGGGCGGACAAAGATTGATCCCGGCATCCTCATTGGCAATCGCTTCTGCATAGGGTTTACACCCTGGATAACCGCATTGCCCGCACTGCGTCTGCGGCAACAAATTGCTGATACGGTCAACAATCGGATCTTCCTCAATGCGGAAATGGATCGACGCATAGCCCAGCAACGCGCCAAAAAAGGCGGCGATCAGCGCAAAAACGAGGATAGCAGTGAGCATGTTTATTCGAACACGATTTTTACAACGCTAGCCATGCGACAATCCAGCAAAGCCCATGAAGGCAATGGAGAGCAGCCCAGCGGTGATCATTGCAATCGACGCGCCCTGGAACGGTACAGGCACATCTGCTGAAGCAAGCCGTTCACGCATTGCGGAGAAAATCACCAACACCAGCGAAAAACCAACCGCCGCGCCAAATCCGTAAACGGCAGATTCCAGAAATGAATGCTGTTCGCGAGTGTTGAGCAACGCCACACCCAATACCGCACAGTTGCTGGTGATCAGCGGCAGGAAAATACCGAGCACCTGATACAAAACCGGGCTGGTTTTGTGCACGAAAAGTTCAGTGAATTGGACAATCGCCGCAATCGTCAAAATGAACGCGATGGTGCGCAAATATTCCAGCGAAAGCGGGATCAGGATGTATTCGTTGATCAGATAACTGAGCGCGGAGGAGAGGGTCAAGACAAAGGTGGTCGCCAAACCCATTCCCACGGCAGTTTCCAACTTACGAGAAACCCCCATGAACGGGCAAAGCCCCAGAAACTTCACCAATACAAAGTTATTGACCAGAATCGTTCCGATCAGGATGAGCGCGAATTCTGACACTGTTTCGGTATCGTTTACCTTGTGTTTTCAGTTGTTGTGATTAAATTCAAGAGCCTGTTATGTTTACTTCACCCGCATCCCTGGCTCTGCACCACTATCCGGACTCAACAGGTAAATATCCTTGCCGCCTGGCCCTGCTGCCATCACCATCCCTTCAGACATCCCAAATTTCATCTTACGTGGTGCAAGGTTGGCAACCATCACGGTTAGCTTGCCTTCTAGGTCTTCCGGGTTGTAAGCCGCTTTGATCCCGGCAAAAACATTGCGCGTCTCTTCGCCAATATTGAGCGTGAGTTGAAGCAATTTGTCCGCACCTTCCACATGTGATGCTTTTTCGATTTTAGCAATGCGGAAATCCAGTTTGGCGAAATCATCAAAGGTAATTTCTGGCGCAATTGGCTCCAATTTGCTTTTCTTCTCGTTTTTGCCTTTTTTATCTGATTTTTTATCGTCTGATTTTTGATCTGCTGCTTCTAAAGAAGCTTTGGACTCTTCCACCACTTTTTCAACCGTTTCCGCTTCCACACGCTGCATTAATGGCTTGAATTTGTTGATTTCAGAACCCTGTAGTGGCTGCTGGATTGCATCCCAACTCAACGCACCTGCATTCAAAAAAGCTTCCACATTTTCTGCCATTTCCGGTAACACTGGCTTCAGATAAGTCATCAACACGCGGAAGAAGTTCAGCCCCATGCTACAAACATCGTGGACTTCTTGTTCCTTGCCTTCTTCCTTCGCCAACACCCACGGTTTTTTCTCGTCGATGTAGCGGTTCGCCAAATCTGCCAATGCCATCGTTTCGCGAATTGCACGTCCAAAATCACGCTCTTCATAACGTTGGGCAATGGATTGACCAGCTTCCGTAAATTGCTTGTAGAGTTCCGGTTCGCTACAAGTATCAGAAAGCTTGCCATCAAATTTCTTGGTAATAAATCCGGCGCAACGGCTGGCGATATTGACCACCTTACCCACCAAGTCAGAATTAACCCGTGCGCGGAAATCTTCGAGGTTCAGGTCAATATCTTCAATGCTGTGGCTCAGTTTTGCAGCGTAGTAGTAGCGCAATGATTCTGGATTGAGATGGTTGAGCCATGTCCGCGCTTTGATAAATGTGCCGCGTGATTTGGACATTTTCTGCCCGTTGACCGTCAAGAAACCGTGTGCGCTGATGGTGGTTGGCGTACGGAAACCTGCGCCGCTCAACATCGCTGGCCAGAAAAGCGCATGGAAATAGATAATGTCCTTGCCAATAAAATGATACAGCTCGGTATCGCTTCCCTCTTTCCAGAATTCATCGAAATCAAGGCCAGTTTTATCACAATAGTTTTTGAAACTGGCGGTATAGCCAATCGGCGCATCGAGCCAGACGTAGAAATATTTCCCTTCGGTATCCGGGATTTCAAACCCAAAATACGGCGCATCGCGGGAGATGTCCCATTCTTGTAGTCCGGCCTCAAACCACTCATTCAGTTTTTTGGCGACTTCATCCTGCAAGTGACCCGCATGCGTCCATTCCTGCAACATACTTTCAAAATCGGAGAGTTTGAAGAAGTAATGTTCAGATTCTTTCTGGATCGGCGTTGCGCCAGAAATTGCAGAAACTGCATTTTTCAGTTCGGTTGGTGAGTAGGTTGCGCCACACACTTCACAACTGTCTCCATACTGGTCTTCCGCGCCACATTTTGGGCATGTGCCTTTGATGAAACGATCCGGGAGAAACATCTCCTTTTCCGGGTCGTAGGCCTGCTGGATCGTCTTGGTGGAAATATGCCCCGCATCCCGCAAACGCGTGTAAATCAGCGTCGCCATCTCGCGGTTTTCCGGGGAGTGGGTGGAATGGTAATTGTCAAAGTTGACCAGAAATTCATCAAAATCAGCGCGGTGTTCTTTCTCTACCGAAGCAATCAGCTCTTCTGGCGTGATCCCTTCATTCTGCGCCCGCAGCATAATTGGTGTGCCGTGTGCATCGTCCGCACAGACATAAATACATTGATGTCCCTGCATTTTCTGGAACCGCACCCAGATGTCAGTCTGGATGTACTCCACAAGATGCCCCAGATGGATACTGCCGTTAGCATAAGGGAGTGCGCTGGTGACGAGGATTTTTCTTGTTGTTTTATTGTCTGCGGACATGACGGTTTCCAGAAATTTGAGGATAGACGATCAAGACGAAAAAAGAGTCGATTCTACCGGATTGGAATGGGTTGTGCATGGGTTCTCCCACGCATTTTCATAACCATTGAATCGTTACAATAAATGTTACACCCATTTTCTACACAGGAAAGAGACCATTAAAGCTTTGATCCTTGCTCCACTGTTTAAATATCGTGGAATCCTCATGCATCATAGTGACAACAGAGAAGGTATGGTTATGCTGTGGGTTGGCTACTTTTGCATAGAGGGCGTATTTGTCTTTTTTGGCAGTGCATTCGCCTGTTTTTCGGTTTGCGGTCAGGCTGGCGTAGATATCTTCCCGGCTATCTTGCCCGTCATCGCTCAGAACCTGGACGCTCACGCCATCCTTGCCATGGAAGGAGAAAGCGAGTTTCCGTTCCAGTTCTGGTGCGGGTGGTTGGTCTGCGCAACGTTGGACATGGCAGCCGTTTTTGGGGATGGAAAATAGTGCCATCCCGCCGATCCCTTCTTCTGAATCATTGGTATGAAGGAAAGAGCAGGTATAGAGCTGCGGTTCGCGGTACTGGATTTTCCCTTTCACCTCGAACACTTGCTTGGAGGCTTGCAGGGAGGCAGTCAGTGCGCACCAGTTTTCCGGATGATCAGCAACAACGAGTGGTTTTGAGGCGGTAAATTCGTGAATCATCCCCTTCTCCATATAGAGGTCGGATTTTTTCTGGTGATCCGGATCGTTAATGTAATTAGACTGCCAGCCCTGTACAAACAGGTCTTTGGGATGTGTCAACAGGGCGACGCCGCCTTTTTTGCGCTCCCCATCCCCTTGCCACTCTTTTCTGATGGTGGGGGAGACAGCGTTGATCATTAGCACGGTTGAGGATTGTGGCGGGTTATCGTCATGTTTGGAGAATAGCGATCCGAGCAGGGAATGGAGGAGGTCGATGATTTTTGGCGCAACCATCACAGCAGCCATCATGGCTATTCCTCCCGGCCCACCAAGTGCAGAGATGCCAAGATAGCTGGAGAAGGCACCGGCAGTCAGTTCTTCTGCCTCTCTCTCTGCGGCTACGACAGCGGCATCTGCAATCTCTTCTGCGGCGGTCTCCTCTGCAGCAGTGGCTTCCCCTTCTTCTACGGCAGCTTTGGTTTCTTCGGTAATGTTGCCTTCAAATTCCCCGGCGATTTTTTCGCAGGGGTTTTCTGGAACACCAAGCAGGGTTGTTTGGGTTGTTATCAGCAGGGGGTTGTCACGTGTTCGGCTGCAAAAGTCATTGTAATATTCTGAGTTCTCACTTCCTGTTTCCCAACCTTCGCGCTCTTGAATTTCTGGAGGCTCCTGATCACCAATTTCTTCCTGTGCTTTTTTCTCGTTTTCTACGTTTTGTCTTTCTTCTTTTTCTTCTTCTTCCGAAGGTAGTTGTTCTGTTATGCATTCTACGGCAACAGCATTTAGAGTATCCAACTTTGTATTAATTACTGGAATTGAATCTATATATTTGGCAAAGCTAAATAATTTTACGATTGAGATACGATTTTCCAGACTCTCTGCGCGTTGGATTCGTTTCCAGGGGGAAATTTGTACACTCTGGTTTGTATCAACATCTCGTATTTTATTAATCCATCTTTTTATTCTTGATCTGATATTTGCAGCATCATCTTCTATGTGTAATTCTAATGAATCTACATACTGTGTAGCCATCTCATTGCAAATATTATTTAAATTTCCAATTACCTCCCCATAGCTAGGTTGTAGTATTTTCTGTAATACTCCCTGTGTTTGTAATATGGCTTGTCCAGTGCCAATATCATCATTGGAGCTGCTATAAAGAAGCTGTCCGAGGTGTTGAAGGGCGGTCTTCACATCTTTTATATATCCTGGTGGATATGTTATTATTTGTCCTGGTGGAAATACCGGCTCAAATATATTATTTATCTCTTCTTCAATTAGATATGGCGGGTCTTTTTCTACCCATGTTTGAATTGTTTGCTCAAATATTGTGGTTACTTTTTGTTCGCCAGTTAAGGCAGCTGTTATTTCACCCCGAATAGCAGGTAAGCCTCCCTTCAGTTGTGCAATTTTTTCTTCCTTTTGCTCAGGGGACATTTTGCGTATTGCAGCTGCGTTACACATTACGGCCATAACACCCAGCCGTTTTTTTATATTGCACTGCTGTGCAGTTTTTAGCTGTATTAGTCGTTTGAAAGCCGGTTTTTTCATTAATAGGGAGACATATTCAGGCAAAGGCCCCAGGGTGTGGCTACCACGCAGACAACGTTTGACCCTGTCCTGTTCTGCAGGGGTGAATGGCTGCTTTTGTTGTTGCTGATCTACAATCAGCCTATGCAACTGATGATGGTTTTCCAGCGTTTCTTTCAGAAAAACCAGCAGGCTGTTCCCGCTCTGGTCGATGAATGAGCGGAGCTGGCTGGATGTGATCAGCATGTTGGAGGAGTAGGGGGATTCCTGTGCGGGGTCATTTTCGTCCACCGCCCATGCTTGCAGGGTTTTTCCGGGGGATTTTAACTGCATATAGCGACGGTAATTGCTGAGGTACTGGTGGAGTAAGCGGATTCGTTCCCGAGGTTTTTCCTGATGTTTTTCCCGGTGCTGTTGCAGTTGTTCAGCTGACCATCCATAGGTTTTCACATAATAATGATCTTCCAGATGTTCGGTGGCTTTCGTCCATACTTTTTCAATGCCACGGTCAAAAGGGGTTTGTCTGTTATCCTGTTCCATTTTGTTCACCTTGATTAGCAGTTACGGTTTTGCATGACATAAAAAATATATTTTTCTGCGTATTATTCCGGCTGTTTTCCGCAAGCTGGAGATCGGCGGCCTTCTGGATAAATGAGGAACGGTTCTTGTGGATCTACCTTGTCATTTGCAATATTGGTGGTTGTCAGGATATTTCCGCCCATATGCAATATTCCATCTTTCCATGCCTGTGCGTGGTTTTTGGGGTTTGGAAGGCGGATACGCCGTAATGCGCCACATCCGCCCAACATACGTAAGTTATGGTATTGGTTTCTAAATTTTAGGTCGTCTTCGGTATATCCGCCTATGGCGGAGAAAATGGCTGTATTTTTGTCTAGGTCTTTTGGAAGAGCATCTTTTTCTATTTCTTCTGTTGCGGAAACCTCGTAATCGACAAAGCAAAGTGCTTTATTGATATCATCTTTTACATGGTTTATATAGTTGATTTTATAAGGGTTTTGGTTGTCTCCAACCAGACAGACAATTATTTTTCCATTAATTTTATTAGAATTAGTCCAGCCATATTTTTTAATACGGTCAAGAAAATTTTCACATGGGTGATCTATGTCTTCTTTATATTTTATTATCCAATCATTTAAATCTTTAGGGCTGTAAATGCTATCTTGTAAAAAATTTTTTAAATATTCATGAAATTTTTTGAAGAATTTTTTTTCTTTCAAAAGATCCTGTTCAATATAATTGGCATATTGGAATTCAATACCTAAAAATAGTGGTTGCATAAGATCAGAATTTTCATTTTTCCATGATTGGAGGGTTGATATTACATTATAAAGATCCCCTTTTTTATTTTGATCAAAGTAGTCTGGTGCGAAAGGATCCAGTGCTGTCTTGACTTCAATACCCCGGCAATAACCATTGTTCTTATTGTTTAACAGGTCTTGTAAGTCTGAGTTTTTTACATCCCATGCTGATTTTAGTGCCATTTTATTTAATGGGATATCAAGAAAATCTATGGGTGTATTTTCTTTATTCTTCATTTTTTCAAATTTTTCCATGATTTGAGATGGCGTATCGTTTTTTTAGAATAAAATGTAAGGCGGTTTTAAATTACTAATAGGTATTAATTTTCTATTTCTTGGAATGATAAAATAAGATTTTTCTGGTGAATCCAGATTCTGCATCGCAATATATAATGCCCCGTAGCTTGTTGCTACGGGATTGTTTATTTTTTGCAAAACATTTTTTCTATACAATTGCAATCAAAAATAAATTCGGTGTGTGGTTGTATTGAGTATAAGCACGGTCTTCGGCAATAATTGTCTTTTTTGTTTTTTCTGTGGATATTTTATATTTATACGTTGCTTTTTTTGGATCAGAATCTTTTTTTTGAAGATATCCATAATCAGTTGATTTTTTATTTTCCTTATTGAAAAAATCAGAGAAAAAATACCAATTATGTTCCTTGTTAGAGGATCGATACCCTTGAGCTAGTGTGATTTCAAACTCATCACTAAATTCCTGTTTTTTGCCGAAAATATTAGTAGTGTATCCTTCTGTGATGAGTTTTCCTGTGAAAAGAAAATCCAGTTTTCCCGGAGTTCCTTTATTTGTTACGCATAATATTTTTTTCTGGTTGATGTTATTGTCCCCTTTTAGTTTATTTGCTATTGATTCTTTTCCATCTCTTCCGGCAATAGCATCTATTTGTATAGATAAATTATGATCTTTTTGAAATATATTTACATTTTCAAATGGTTGTTCTCCTGACTCTCTTTTGTGAATTTTTTCATCATGTTCATAATTAATTCCTGTGATTATGATTGTTTCTGTGTTTGTGTTTTTGTTTCTGCTTCCATCGGGCTTTATATTAACAGTATTGACAGATTCTTTCATAATGTTTTCCTTTTTTTATGAAAAATAAAAAATAAAAACTTATTGCGGTTTGAATATGATCAGTGTTTTCTTTTGTTTTCAATAATTATTTTTTTATTGGCATATGTTGTTTATTTATATGTTTTCTTGTTTTATATATTTATGTAATGATTATTCATTTCATTGAATGAATAGGTGTTGGGTCTCGGAAGATGATATTCCAGAAAAAAGCTACCCGCTCTTCCGCACTTGGGGGGGCATGGAACAGCTTGTCACTGATCTACAACAAGGCCAGAAACAATGGACATCCATCCAAAAGCCAGGACCACCCCAGCGATCTGTGCTGAAATCCAATCTTCTAACCTGGTTGTAAACCGCGAATTCATCAATGATAAAGCCTCGCACGCGCTGGTTTGGCACGCTGTCTATCACGATGTGGGGGTTCCAATCTGAACCGGATGAAGCGTGAACGTTCAGAAAGGGAAGACAAATCTGAAGAAGAGAAGAAAAAGACCCTCAAGGATTATGAGCCGGACTTTATCCATATGGACATCAAATACTTGCCAAAGATGCAGGTGAAAGCAGCCGGGGCTACCTGTTCGTCGCTATCGACCAGGCGACGCGCCGGGTTTATCAAACCGAAATACCCGCAGACCAACGGTATGGTGGAGCGGTTCAACGGACAGATCAGCGATATTTTGAAAACCGCGTATTTTGCAATCGTTTATATAGAAAATACATTGTGTGTTTGCGTGAATTCAAATCAAATCTTCAACAAAACCAAATCCAACCAACGCGCAGGCAAAATGCGTTTTAACAATGCAAACAAATATGTCGGAAAAGTAACCGGATAACGCACTTTCGGACGTGGGCTTTCCAGTGCATGAATCAATTTTTTACCAACTGCATCAGCAGGCAAGGTAAACGGCACAACCGCGCCTTCAGTTTGCAGTTTCTTTTCCAATGCAGCGTAATTTTCCCGATGCACGCTATGTGTCGTATCAATATTGGCCTTGAAAGCGCGGTAGGCATTCATGCGGAACTGCGACTCAATCGGCCCTGGCTGAATCAGCGAAAGATGGATGCCCGTGCCACACAATTCGAGACGCATGGTGTCGGTGATCCCCTCCAGCGCATATTTACTGGCGTTGTACGCGCCACGGTAGCGCAGGGCGACGAATCCCAGCACAGAACTGTTCTGCACAATCCGTCCATGTCCTTGCTTGCGCATCACAGGGATGATCAGATTAGTGAGTTCTACTGTGCCGAAGAGGTTCGTCTCAAATATCTTGCGTAACGCATCACGGTTTAAATCTTCTGTTGCGGCAGGTTGCCCGTATGCGCCATTGTTGAAGAGTGCGTCCAGCGTACCACCGGTCTGCTCCAGAATGTACGTCACGGCGGTGCGGATCGATTCAGAATCATTCAAATCCAGCCGTGTGCTTTCGAATCCTGCTGCTTCCAGTTGTTGCACATCCTCTGCCTTGCGGGCAGTGGCGAAAACACGCCAGCCGCGTTCGCGCATCATCTCTGCGCACCGTTTGCCGATTCCGGAGGAGCAGCCGGTAATCAGGAGAGTTTTCTGGGGCATGTTTTTTTAGTTCTGTTTTGATGATGAAAAACCAATCAGTATAGTCGGGATGCAGTGGTTAAAACCACTGCCTATCTTCCCTAATCCCGCTGGGATCAATCGTTTCCCCAGCGGGGAATGGCGTAAAGCCGGTGGTTTGAACCATCGGCAGAGTATTCTTGTGTGGAATAATTCTTGACTAAAATAGTTGGTATTTATAAGGTTAGAGCCATCAAAAACTTTGAAAAGGAGAACAATTATGGCTTTTGAACTTCCTCCATTACCGTATGCAATCGACGCGCTGGAACCACACATGTCCAAAGAGACACTGGAATTCCACTACGGTAAGCATCATGCAACCTACGTCACCAAACTGAACGGTTTGATTGCGGGAACTGATCTGGAAAACAAGTCGTTGGAAGAGATTATCCGTTCTTCTGATGGCGGTATTTTCAACAATGCGGCGCAAATCTGGAACCACACCTTTTTCTGGAATGGCCTCAGCCCAAACGGTGGTGGTACACCGACCGGGAAAATTGCTGATGCCATCAATAAAAAATGGGGTTCTTTCGAACAATTCCAGAGCGAGTTTAACGATAAGGCGATCAATAATTTTGGTTCCGGCTGGACGTGGTTGGTGAAAACTGCGGATGGCAGTTTGGAGATTGTCAATACTTCTAACGCTGCGACGCCATTGATGGATGCAAGTGTAACGCCGTTGTTGACGATCGATGTATGGGAACACGCCTACTACATTGACCACCGCAATGCGCGTCCGTCGTATCTGGAAAGCTTCTGGAAACTGGTCAGTTGGGATTTTGTGAACCAGAATCTGGGATAAGATTTTTTCTGTTTCTCCCTTTTTGAAAAGGGGAGAGAGAAGGGATTTTCAAAGTAGCATAAAAAAATCCCTTGCTGGAAAATAGCGCATTTTTCCGGAGAACCCGTCATGCCATTCCAGTCCATCAATCCGTTTACTGGCGAATCAATTGCCCACACTGAATATTGGGATGCATCTCAAATCGAAACAGCACTTGCCCGATCCCATACCACATTTCCAGCATGGCGTGACAAACTAATTGAAGAACGTTGTGATTTTCTGCGTAAAGTTGCTTCGGTTCTGCGCGAACGTAAACGCGAACTGGCAGAAATCATCACCGCAGAAATGGGCAAACTGATTGCCGAATCAGAGGCGGAAGTCGAAAAATGCGCAATTGGTTGTGATTATTACGCAGAGAACGGCGCACAATTTGTGGCAGATGAGGAGATCGCCTCCGATGCAGGAAAAAGCTATGTTGCCTATCAACCACTGGGTACTGTGCTGGCAGTGATGCCGTGGAATTTCCCGCTGTGGCAGGTGTTTCGTTTTGCCGCACCCGCGCTAATCGCTGGAAACACCGCACTGCTCAAGCATGCCTCCAATGTGCCGCAATGTGCGCAACTGATTGAAGAGGTGTTCCATCAAGCTGGCGTGCCGGATGGAGTTTTCACTACATTGATGATCAGCGCATCGCAGGTGGAATCAGTCATTGCCGATCCGCGTGTTCACGCGGTGACGCTCACTGGTAGTGAAGCGGCGGGACGCAAGGTTGCAGCGACAGCGGGCGCAAATCTGAAAAAGAGCGTGCTCGAATTGGGCGGCTCTGATGCCTTTATCGTGCTGGAAGATTGTGATTTGGAAAAAACGGTCGAAATTGCAGCAGTATCGCGCTTTCTCAATGCCGGTCAAAGTTGTATTGCGGCAAAGCGATTTATCGTTGTGGAGGCGATTGCAGACGAATTTTTGGTGCAATTCAAAACAGCAGTGGAGCAGTTGCAGCTGGGTGACCCGATGAATTCTGACACAACGCTTGCGCCAATGGCGCGGGAAGATTTGCGTGCAGAATTGCATCGTCAAGTTGAACAAAGCATTACCGCAGGTGCAAAAAATATAACTGGATGCCAGCCGTTAGAAGGGACAATCGCCAGTTATGCATCGTCCATTTTGGATCATGTGCAACCCGGTATGCCAGCCTATGAAGAAGAATTATTCGGGCCAGTGGCGGCAGTCATTCGTGTTCGAGATGAAGCAGAAGCAATTCGCATTGCCAATAGTTCTGCATTCGGGCTGGGCGGTAGTGTCTGGACGCAAAACCTAAAACGTGGCGAACGCGTCGCCCGTCAAATTGAAGCCGGCGGTGTTTTCGTCAATGGATTGGTAAAGAGCGATCCGCGCCTGCCGTTTGGGGGGATCAAAAATTCCGGCTATGGGCGCGAACTATCTCTGCTCGGTATCCGCGAATTCGTCAATGCCAAGACGGTCTGGATCGCTTGATTTATTTGTATTGTATTGATAATCAGCCTTTCTGCGCCAGCTCCTGCCGGTAGATAAAGTCGTTCACCTGATCACGCATCTGTTGCAGTGATTGGGAACCGAGCGGACGGCGCTTTTCATCCATCAAACGGCCATCCAGCGCAGTGCAGAGGGTTTTGGCAGAAGAAGCCAGTTGTTCAAACGCCTGCCCACCTGGATGGCTGCTTGGAAACTGGCAAAAAAGGACGATGCCGGTCGTTTCAAATTTATCCATCGCATTGTGGTCAAATGTGCCCGGCTTCATTGCATTGGCAATGCTAAAAAGCGGTTCTTTGCGATTTTGTGCCGAAAAACGGTGAAAAATATCCATTTTTCCGAATTCCAGCGACAGATTTTCAAATTCGCGCAATAAATCAGGCCCCTGAAAACTGCTTCCCGTTTTGGACAGGATGTGCAATGCGATAACCAGTTGTTCGCCTGCTGGTTTTGTCGATTTTGGATCCGTCTTTTGTGCTGACGTTGGTGCTGATATGGGTTCTGATGCTGGTTTTGGTTGTTCGGATTGCACTGGTTTTGAAACGGCTTGTGTTTGGGCTTCTGATGCCGAATCTGATGCAGAAGTTGCGGTGATGTTCAATTCCGGGATTTCCTCACCGCTTTCCGCAAGAGTATCACGATAGCTTTTCACTTTTGGCGCAGATGCTGTTGCAGATTGTTCAGCGGAATCGGAAATCGGTTTGTCATTCCACTGTTGTTCCTGCTGGTTGCGGCGTGCGCGGAGGCGCTCTTCCATCTCTTGATGACGCTGACGGCTCTTCCAGTAAATCAGCCCGATCAGTGCGATCCCTGCAATAATCAGCAAAATTTGTGTTAATTCCATTACTCAACCCCCCCCAAAAAAAATTGTTAACTTTTTTATTTCTTTGACTTTTTGTTTTTTGACGTGCTGTTTTTTTTTTGGCTTTTCCTACGTCTGGAGAACATGCCGGGAAAGCATCTTCAAAAATTATTCCAAAATAATTTCAAAAAATTTTTAATTCTACACACTTCTTTGCCATCCATCTTCGCAATTTAACGGTGAATTGTGCTGAATTTCAGCAGCTCGGGCATGGATGCCTGAAAAAGAAAGGGGTATAGTCAAACGTTTTTCACATTTCCTTCGTTTTTACTTTATTGCCACCGTTGCTTGAGGAGCCGTTGCCGTGAGTTCGCCACTTTCTGACCGGGTACAACAGATCAAACCTTCCCCCACCCTTGCCGTGACCGCATTGGCGGCACAGTTGCGTAGCGAAGGAAAAGACATCATCGGCCTTGGCGCGGGAGAGCCTGATTTTGATACGCCAGAGCACATCAAAAAAGCGGCGATTGCGGCGATTGAAAACGGTTTCACCAAATATACGGCAGTCGATGGCACGCCTTCGTTGAAGCAGGCAGTAATCGACAAATTGCAGCGCGAAAATAGCCTCAAATACGATCTAAATCAGGTGATGGTAAGCTGTGGTGGCAAACAGGTTTTTTACAATTTGTGTCAGGCGGTTTTGAATCCGGGCGACGAGGTGATTATCCCTGCACCGTATTGGGTTTCGTATCCAGACATGGCGATGCTGGCGGGTGCAAAACCGGTGATTGTCTCTGCTGGAATTGACCAGGGTTTCAAAATGACGCCGGAGCAACTGGAAGCAGCGATTACGCCAAAAACCAAATTGCTGGTACACAACACGCCTTCCAATCCAACCGGAGCAATGTACTCCAAAGCCGAATTGCAAGCATTAGGTGAGGTGCTAAAAAAATATCCGCAGGTACTAATCGCTAGTGACGATATTTACGAACACATTTTGCTCAGCGATTTACCGTTTGACAATTTGTTGACTGCGAATCCGGATCTGTATGACCGCACTGTAGTGATGAATGGCGTTTCTAAAGGCTATTCGATGACTGGCTGGCGCATTGGTTATGCAGGCGGACCAGAAGAGCTAATTAAGGCAATGAAGAAAGTACAGTCGCAAAGCACCTCCAATCCGACTTCCATTTCGCAAGTGGCGGCGGAAGTGGCACTGAATGGCGATCAAGGCTGTATTACGCCGATGGTCAAAGCGTTCCGGGAACGTCACAAATTTGTCGTCGATCAATTAAATGCGATTGATGGTGTGACATGCCGGATTTCCGAAGGGGCGTTTTACTCCTTTCCCAATGTGGAAGGTGTGATTGCGCGGTTATCAAACATCAACAACGATACGGAGCTGGCGCAAATGCTGTTGAACGATGCAGAGGTGGCAGTGGTTCCAGGTTCAGCGTTTGGTGCAGAAGGGTATATCCGCCTCTCCTTTGCGACCAGCATGGAAAACCTCGAAAAAGCGTTGGCGCGGATCACCAAGGCGTTGAAGGTGTAATGGTCAAGTTTTCTTGGAGAGAAACTAAGCCGCCTTTTTCATTTGCCGTTTCAATTGCTGTGGCCGCAGATGTGGTGCTCGGTAATCAATCGCAGAATGCAGCCTCCCGTAGTTGTAAAACCGGATGTGACTTTCCAGCACATGAATCACTGCGTTATGGTTTATGTGGGTGTCATATGGTTCGGGCGTTCTGCCTTCAGGCTCCCGAAAAAACGTTCTATGGTCGCATTGCCCCAACAATTGCTGCACTTGCCCATGCTTTGCGTGATCCTCAGGGGATCCGGTATCCAGATAGTCGACAAATTTGCGTGCAGAATATTGCACGCCCTGATCAGAATGGAACATCGGTTTCGAAGTATCCGGATTATGCTTTTGCATAGCGTGTTTAAGCGCAGCCTTGGCCAATTTGGTATCCGGCGTTTTGGAAAATGCTTTCCCTTTGCGGGGTTTTGTTTTCTAGTTCTTCGTGGTATTGCTTTTTCCAGCGGGTTACCGCCAATGCACCAGCATCGGAGATTTCCATTATTAGACCACTACAGTTCATTTTTAGGGGAAGCTTACGCTGTAAATTTAATGTGACCACGACCGCAACAGCACCACCAACCCCGCAGCCGCCATCCCACCGCCAACCGCCAACATTCCAAACTGCACAAGCACTGTACCGGAAATGAGCAAACTACCTCCGGCAATCGCCGTATGGGTAGAACGGGCGTTCTCCTGTACGGCTTGGCGAATTTCTTCAGTTTGCAGATTGCGCGCTTGCGGTGGCAATTCGCCCTTGCGAATCAGCTTCATCAGCGAAAAAGCCAATCCGGGCATTTCCGGCAACTGGACAAAGAGTTCCGGCCCATGTTTTTCGATTTGCGTTTTTAGCCCCTGAAAACCACGGTGTTGTTTGATCCATTTCTCGAGAAACGGTTTTGCCGTCGCCCATAAATCCAAATCTGGATCAAGCTGCTTGCCGAGCCCTTCAATATAGAGCAGTGTTTTCTGTAACAAGACCAGTTGCGGTTGCACTTCCATCCCGAACCGCCGTCCGGCGCGGAATAGCCGTAGCAGGAACATTGCAAACGAAAGCTCACGGAATGGACGCTCAAAAATCGGCTCGCAGACGGTGCGGAAGGCAGCTTCCAGTTCATCAATGCGCACTTCGGCAGAAATCCAGCCAGAATCAATATGCAGCTGCGCCACTTGCCGGTAGTTGCGGTTGAAAAAAGCGAGCAAGTTTTCCGCCAGATAGCGTTGGTCTTCTTCGGTGAGGCTACCCATTACACCAAAATCGACCGCCATATAGCGCGGATGACGCGGATTTTTCGCCTCGATAAAGACATTGCCAGGATGCATATCGGCATGGAAAAAGTTATCGCGGAACACCTGGGTGAAGAAAATCTCTACCCCCAGTGCAGAGAGTTTTTTGAGGTCTACCCCTTGTTGGCGCAAGGTTTCTGCATCAGCCGCTGGCACACCATCAACGCGCCCCATCACCAGAATGCGATCGCGGGTCAACTCCCAATTTAACGTCGGTAACACCAGCTCCACATCGCCAGAAGAGAAGTTGTGGCGCAGTTGCGACAGGTTTGCGGCCTCGCGCATCATGTTCAGCTCATCCAGCAGCACACGCTCATAATCGTTGACCACGCGCGTTAGATGGAGTCGTCGCGCTTCGGAAAAATAGCGTTCTGCCAATACTGCGAGTCGTTTTGCTAGCTTCATATCATGGCGGATGCGCGGTTCAATGTCCGGGCGCACCACCTTGACAACAACCTCTTCCGCAGGTTTCTCACGCGTCGCTTTCGTCCGTGCCGTATGCACTTGCGCAATCGAGGCAGAAGCCAACGGCTCCTCATCAAAACGTTCAAATGCCTCTAAAATTGGCTGTTTTAACGCATGTTCAACAATTTTCCGCGCTTCTGCGCCAGGGAAAGGTGGCACGGCGTCTTGTAATTTCGCCAGTTCATCAGCAATTTCATCAGGCAGCAGGTCACGGCGCGTTGAAAACATCTGCCCCAGCTTGATGAAAACCGGCCCCAAATCTTCCAATGCCAGCCGAATTCGCTGCCCTTCAGAAGCATTTGCATCGCCCCGAAACCAGAAAAATGGCAGCAGATAAAAGAGAAACCGAAGCGGGCGCAACGGTGGGGCAGCGGCAAAGGCAATTTCGTCCAGACGGTGACGAATCAACACTCGCTGGATTGCCAAGAGCCGGATAAATTGAAGGGGTGAGATCATGAATAGAAAAAATTATCCAATGCAGAAAAAAGTAGGGGCGTATCGTAATACGCCCCATCATAAATAGATTTGATCAGCCAATCAGAAATTAATCACGTTTTTTCAAACCCCGATGCAGCGCCACAATCCCGCCGGTTAGGTCAAAATAATCAACGCGCGCAAAACCGGCAGTTTCCATCATACTGCGCAATGTTTCCTGATCGGGATGCATACGGATTGACTCTGCCAGATATTGGTAGCTATCCGAATCTTTCGCCACAATTTTTCCAATCAGCGGCAACAATTTGAAAGAATAGAGATCATATGCCTGATTCAGCAACGCATGTTTCGGTTTGGAGAATTCCAGTACCAACAAACGACCGCCCGGTTTGAGCACCCGATGCATCGACCGTAATGCCGCATCTTTATCCGTCACATTGCGCAATCCAAATGAAATGGTGACACAATCAAACGTGTTATCCTCAAATGGCAAGCATTCAGCATTGGCCTGCGCATATTCCATATTGCCAAGTACGCCCTCGTTGATCATTCGCTCGCGTCCTTTTTCCAGCATCGCGGCGTTGATATCAGAGAGCACTACTTTTCCGTCTTTGCCAACAATGCGTGAAAACTGCGCTGCCAAATCACCTGTTCCGCCTGCTAAATCCAGAATTTGATCACCTTCTTTAACCAGACTCATCTCAATCGCATATTTCTTCCACAGGCGATGGATGCCAAACGACATCAAATCATTCATCAAATCGTACTGGTCAACGACGGAATCAAACACGCCGCGCACCCGATCTGCCTTTTCGCCGATGGGCACATCCTGATAACCAAAGTGGGTCTGTTCTTCCGAAGGATGTGCCGTTTGTGCTGAATGTTGGGATTGGGAATAAGTGCTGTCCACGAAATGATCCTGTGTTAGTTTACTGAAATATTTTTCGAGCCTCTCGAGCGAAATGACCTGTTTTTAGCTGGCCAATCGTTCCGAAGTTGTTTTGCGTTCGATCCCTTCTGCCGCCAAATCATCCAGATATTTTTGCCAATATTCGTCCTTGCGCTCGCCTAACGTGTAGAGCCAGTCCCACGAATAAATTCCGGTATCATGCCCATCATCAAAGCAGAGTTGCACTGCATAACGACCGACCGGCACAATCCGGTCAATCACGACATCTTCCTTACCAACTTGTAAAACTTCCTCGCCTGGGCCATGACCACGTACTTCTGCTGATGGAGAATAGACCCGTAAAAATTCTGCACTCATTTCCCAGGATTCGCCGCTTTCATACGAAAGTTTTAATGCGCGATTTTCCTTGTTATAGAGAATTTCTGTAGGGACTGTGTTTTTATTTTCACTCATAGTTTTGTGTTTCTCTTCAATTTTTTAGTACTTCAATGCTTGAATCTCGCATTTTTCTCAATGCTAAAATGTTAATTCGATGTTGATCGCTCGAAATTAACCCACCAAAAACATATCGGCCAGTTTCAAAACCGTTACGATCAATGCAATCAATCCAATCGACCATTTCATGTTTTTGTTGATTGCGTCACTAACTTTCAATTCAATGGATTGGACATCCCGTTTGATCTCCTGCTGGAAGGCTTTCATGTTTGCTTCCATCGTATCCAATCGACTATCTACACGCTGTTCTAGGCTTTCAAATTTTTCTTCCAATAGTTGGAATTTTCCTTCCAATCCTTGGAATCTATTCTCTAACGCGCAAACGGAAGCGGTCACTTCATCCAACCGTTGATCCAGATGGTTGATGTGATTGTACTGCGATTTCAGCAACAAGGTGTTGATGTCGTCATTGCTCAATCCTTCCCCACGCGAAAAACGTTCTTCAATCTCTTTCACTTTAGGGGAGATCATCTCAATTAAGATGTCATCTACGTTTGTCTTGTCCATTAAATTGAATCAGTTGTTTAATTTGTTATTCCCGAATGTTGGTATCGGGAATCTCTCTACCCAAGCTGTTTTCCAGACTCCCGCTTTTGCGGGAGTGATAAAATCATAATTCCTACAAAATATACCGGCTTAAATCTTCATCTTCCGCCAAATCAGCCAGATATTTCTTCACATATTCTGCATCGACGAGCACTTTCTCGCCCTGACGGTCAGAAGCTTCAAATGAAATCTCTTCCAACAGCCGCTCCATCACAGTGTGAAGACGACGCGCCCCGATGTTTTCCGTCTGTTCGTTCACTTGCCACGAGAAATGCGCGATTTGCTCAATGCCATCGTCAGCAAATTCCAAGTCAACACCATCGACTTTCATCAATGCAGAATATTGCTCGGTTAACGAAGCATTGGGTTCTTTCAGAATGCGTTTAAAATCCTCGACGCTCAACGCATCCAGTTCAACACGGATCGGCAGACGTCCCTGTAATTCTGGAATCAGATCCGATGGTTTGGATAAATGGAATGCACCAGAAGCAATAAACAAAATATGGTCGGTTTTGATCATCCCATATTTGGTACTGACGGTGCTGCCTTCAATCAGTGGCAGCAGATCACGCTGCACGCCCTCGCGGGAAACCTCGCCGCTGCCGCCGCCTTCGTTGCGTTTTGCAACTTTGTCGATTTCGTCCAAGAAGACAATGCCGTTTTGTTCCACACGCTCAATCGCAGCCTGCTTCACTTTTTCCGCATCGACCATCTTATGCGCTTCTTCTTCCGTAAGTAGTCTTAATGCCTCTTTGATGCGCATTTTGCGGTTCTGGCTCTTCTTTTGCCCCATATTCTGGAACATATCCTGAAGCTGCGAGGTCATCTCCTCCATCCCTGGAGGCCCCATGATTTCCACGCCGTAGGAAGGGGCTTCAATATCAATTTCAATCTCTTTATCGTCGAGATCACCTTCACGCAGCTTTTTGCGGAATTTCTGCCGAGTTGGATTTTCCGACTGCGATTCTTCAATCGCGGCATCGGCACCAGAACGCATTGGTGGCAACAGAATATCGAGAATACGTTCTTCTGCTGCATCCTCGGCGCGACGTTCCACTTTTTCGACTTCCTCTTCGCGCCCTTTTTTGACTGCGACATCCGCTAAATCGCGGACGATAGATTCAACATCACGCCCCACATAGCCCACTTCGGTGAATTTCGTCGCTTCGATTTTGATAAACGGTGCGTTCGCCAAATTCGCTAAGCGGCGGGCAATTTCAGTTTTGCCGACGCCGGTTGGGCCAATCATCAGGATATTTTTCGGCGTCACTTCATAGCGCAACGATTCATCCAGTTGCATCCGCCGCCAGCGGTTACGCAACGCGATTGCCACCGCACGTTTCGCCTCATCTTGCCCGATAATATGCTGATCCAGCTTGTTTACGATCTCTTTTGGTGTCAAAACCCCTACATCCGCCATCGTTCTTCTTTTCCTTGCTTAAAAATCGCGTATCAATTGCCCCCTCACCCAAACCCTCTCCCAAGGGGAGAGGGCTTTGTGAAGTCACGCTTTGTTTCCTCTCTCCCTTTGGGGGAGAGGGCAGGAGTGAGGGAAATAATAAATTAATCTTTGCTCTCTTTACTGAGTATCTCCAACACCAAACTCTGGTTGGTATAGACACACACATCCGCTGCAATCGCCATGCTCTTTTCGACAATCGTCTTGGCATCTAGATTGCTATTTTCGAGCAATGCCCGCGCTGCAGAGAGCGCGTAATGACCGCCAGAACCAATCGCCACTGCGCCATGTTCCGGCTCAATCACATCGCCGTTTCCGGTAATCACCAACGTCTCTTCTTCGTTGGCAACGAGCAGTAACGCTTCGAGTTTGCGTAACATGCGGTCGGTGCGCCAGTCTTTTGCCAGCTCGACTGCCGAGCGCACCATATGACCGGAATATTTTTCCAGATTGCCTTCAAAACGTTCGATCAACGTGAAAGCATCTGCGGTACCACCGGCAAATCCGGCAATCACTTTTTCGTGGTAGAGGCGACGCACTTTGCGTGCATTGCCTTTCATGACGGTTGGCCCCATCGAGACCTGCCCGTCGCCGCCGATCACCACTTCATTTTCGCGGCGGACGCAAAGGATCGTTGTTCCCCGATACTGTTCCAAAATTTTCAACTCCAAAAACGCAGGTGATTTCTTAAAATTTTCTTGAGATTTTCAAATTGATTCAAACCAATCAAATTTTCAAAAATCATCTGCAAAATCAAAAAGTGACTGATTTTAGCAGTTCTATTTCGCGTAAGTCAGTTTTCCAAATCAGTTTTTAACAGTTTTTAGCGGTTTTTTTGATCATTTCAATGATTTCGACTGTTTTGACCATTTTGGTCAAATTGCAATGCCGCTTCCCACAGCGGTTGCGAGGACTGGTCAAATTGCGCCCAAATTTCTGCGTAGGTTTGGCGGGTTTGTGGATGGTGTCGTCCTCCGGCGATTTCCGCGAGCGGACGCAACACAAACGCATATTGGAAAATTTCTGCGCGGGGTAGATCAATACTCTGCGCTTGCAAATCCAGATCGCCGTAAAGCAATAGATCAATATCGACAGTGCGGGAAGTGAATTTTTGTGCGCCGCGTTCGCGTCCCCCTTCTTCTTCGATTTGGTGCAGGATTTCCTGGATCGATTCGCGGGAAAGCGCAGATTCAAAACCGACAACCAGATTGTAGAAATTTTCCCCGGCAAATCCGACTGCCGCGCTTTCGTACACAGTGGAAATTTCCAGTGCACCAAATGCCTCTTGCAATGCGCCCACCGTAAAACGGATGCTGCGTTCGCGGTCAATGTTGCTGCCGATGCTGAGGTAAATGGGGGTCATGTGGGTGTTTTTTGAAACAGAAATTAACTCTTCCAAAGATGTACCGGATTTCCAGAATGCTGACCTTCCAGATACGCCTGCATCAGCGCATCCATATCGCGTCCATGCTGCGCAGCGAATTTCCGCTGCCATGCTGCGCCATTTTGCCCGGTCTGCAGACGGCCTTCGATCATTTCCAGCCAGTTCCCCCAATCGGATTCTGCCAGCTCTAAATCTTTTAACCCTTCGCGTGCAAGCGGAAGCAGATGCATCCGCAACAGTTCCCGCACAGGTACAGTTTTCCCGTTTTTCCAGTGGATGATCGTATCCAGCCCATGTTTCGCAGCAGTGTAGAAATTCTCTTCTGCTGTCTCAAACGGAATGCCGATTTCTTCCACAATATCTTCATGTTTCAGCAATGCCAGCATCGCGCCTGTAAAAAAGACGACATTGGCCATCGTATCTGGCAAGCTTGGCCCCGCGCCGACCGGTCGATGTTCGATCCGTACATGCGGCGTTCCATTTTCTTCAAAGCCGATGAGCGGGCGATTCCAGCGCCAAATCACACCGTTATGCAAATGCACATTTTCCATTTTTTCCGCAGGCTGAAGTTGCTGGTCAGCAATCAAAATAGGGTAGTGCTCCAGATTTTCCGCGAATAGCTCAAACAAACTCTCTTTTGCAAAACCGGTGCCGAAAGTGACACGTCCATTGCCATGCAAGCGATGGGCAAATGCGTCAATGGAAAAAGCCTGTTCAAATAGCGGAATGCGCGTCTCTGCCCAGATCGGTTTGCCAAACAGCAGTGGTGAGTTTGCGCAAAGCGCAACCATCGGCGCAGAGAGCAACAATGCTGCATTATAGGCGTTGACCGATTGCTCAAACGGCACTTGCAGGTGGATTTGCAACGAAGTCGCCGCTCCTTCCATCGTCACATCCTGATGAACTGCCTGAAAAGTCTCTTCACCCTCAATCAGGAAATGAGTGGGCTGCCCGTGGCGCAGGCGGATCATATGCTCATTTAACGCATAATAGCGGTGGACAGGTGTCATGTTGTCCAACTGCATTTGTATCTCTTGCAATGTTGGCGGGATACCCACCATCGCCACATCCATTCCCATTTGTTGGGCCTGCTGGGTACATGCGTCCCAAGTCTGCTCCAGTTCGTCCGCGATTTTTCGGAACGGATCTGGCGTTTGCGTGAGGAATTGCGGCGTTCCGTTGAGTTCAATGTTGAAGCTGGCGAGCTCCGAAACGACGAGTGGATGATTCAGTTTTTCCAGAAATTCCTGATTGCGTGGAGCCGGGTGATGTTGCGCATCCAGCAGCCATGCCTCCAGCTCAAAACCGACAACGTGTGCGCCACCATCCAGTTTTCCTTCTTCAAACCACGACTGGAGCAGCGCAGTCTCCTCAGATAAAGCGCGGTGAAAATGGGAAAAGTCGCGTTTGCGGAAATGTTCGTGCTGGAGTTCTTGTCCCATAAGCGCCGCTTTGCTCCTTGATCTTTCCCTTTCAAATTGAAAGTTGAAAACGGTGCGGATCGTACCATGAATCCAAAAATCCACGGCCACATTCGTTTTTGGGTATGCTCTGTGTTTTTTCTCCGGAATCCTCAAAAAAACTCAGATAATGACAACCACACACAAAACAGCCGAAAAAATGACGCGTCTGTTGGAAATCATGCAAGCATTGCGTGATCCAGAAACCGGTTGCCCGTGGGTACGTTCGCAGGAATGTCAGCAGGTGGTTCCCTACACGCTGGAGGAGACCTACGAAGTCATTGATGCGATTGAGCGTGAAGATTGGGAACATCTACGCGAAGAATTGGGCGATTTGCTCTATCAGGTTGTTTTTTACACCGAAATTATGCGTCAGGCGGGACAATTTACCTTTGATGAAGTGCTGGACGGCATTTGCGCCAAACTGGAACGCCGCAATCCGCATGTTTTCTCCGATGCAAAAATTGGTAGCGCAGAAGAGCAGCTTCAGGCGTGGGAGCAACTGAAAGCACAAGAAAAAGCGGAAACTTCCAAAAACGATGCGCAGAATAGTGTATTAGATAGCGTTCCTCGTAATTTTCCAGCTTTGGTGCGGGCGGTAAAAATCGGCAAGAAAGCAGCAGCAACCGGTTTTGAATGGGAAAATTCCGCCGGAATTCTGGATAAAGTGGAAGAAGAGTTTTCTGAGTTACGTGCAGAAATTGAGTCGCCACAATATGATTCCGGGGAAAATGCGGCGCAAGTGGAAGAAGAGTTCGGCGATGTGTTGTTTGCGGTCTCCAATTTGGCGCGGTTCCTCAAGCTGGATGCAGAAGGAATGTTGCGCCGTGCTACCGATAAGTTTGAGCGACGTTTCCGGCAAATCGAACAATTGGCAGTAGATGCTGGTCAGCCATTTGATCAGCTTTCGATTGACGAGATGGAGCGGCTTTGGCGCGTAGTAAAACGTGCCGAGAAGGAATAAACAAAGCTTTTCCAGCTCTTAAATTTTGGAATGGGGTCTGGTTTTTCCAGACCAAATAGATGTGGTTGAATAGAATAAAAATGTAAACTTGGAATAGAGCGGAATTGCAGACTTAATTGTTGTGAATGAAAGTCTCAGAAAAAATAAGAAAACAGAAGATTTTCTATTTGCGGTTTTTCATCAGGAGGAGAATTAACCATGAGTGAACAATCAGGCGCACCTATCATTATCGCAGGGATCAGTGTTGTGCTGGCCATCTCTGCCATTGTTACTACGATCAAAACAAACGATAGCGATGACCGTAAAGCAATGGAAGAACGTCTGGCAAAGGTGGAGCAGAATCTGTCCAAAACTGTCGTTCCGTTGGAAACTTATCAGATAGATCAGTCTGCCAGTAGTAAGCAGTTGTCAGAAATTTCTGCAACGCTGAGCGCAAAAGCAAATATTCAAGTAGTGGATAACATAGGTGCACTACTTAAACAGACGCAAGGGAGCGTTTCTGATATCCAGAAAAAGATCGCAAGTCTGGATACTGGTCAAGCAAAGCTGATTGTGAACCAGATGGAAATTCCAAAGGGTACAGTCGCATTTTTTGACTTGCGGAGTTGCCCGAGTGGTTGGGAAGAGTTTGTTCAGGCACGTGGACGTTTTTTGCTTGGGGCAAATCTGAATCGTTCCAATGGCCTTTCTGCACGTTTCCCGGGGCGGCAGGGTGGTGCAGAAAGCCATACATTGACAACTGCAGAATTGCCTGCTCACCGTCATAGCGTTCACTGGACTGACAATCGGGGGGCACCGATCCCTGCGACGGAACATATGCCAGGCCGATATGGTAATGCAAATCGTGGAACTAATACCGGCGCAGTTGGTGGAGGTTTGCCACACAACAACATGCCTCCATTCCATGTGCTGCTCCAGTGCAAGAAGGTTTAACAATTGAGGATATCTGTGAGGGATATTTGTGAGTATTTGTCATTTTGAACGTAATGAGAAATCTGTTTAATGACAGCAATAATTCGAAATCTGTAGCAATATAATCAAAGCGGATCAGTAAAATTGATATTTATCAATTTTTATTGATCCGCTTTTACGTTAGCATCTGAAGCATGAATGAAGCAGAAACAACATCAACAAAATTACAAACCGACAATCCAATCCCGAAGCCGCCGTTTTGGGGTAGCCGGGTGGTGGAGCAAGTGCCGCTGACGGCGTTGGTTCCTTATATCAACCGCACCGCACTCTACAAGGTACAGTGGGGTTTCAAGCCCAAAGGGAAATCCAAAGAGGAGTACAAACAGTGGGCGCGTACAGAGGTTGATCCAATTCTGAACCGATTGGTGCACGAAAGCGTGGCGCAGAATATCCTCCAGCCACAGGCAGTCTACGGTTATTTTCCGGCGCAGGCAGATGGGGAAGAGTTGATCGTTTATGCTGCTCCGGACAGTAAAGAAGAGCGCTGCCGATTTCCATTACCGCGTCAAACCAAAAACAAAAAACGCTGCATCACCGATTTTTTCTGCACGGTCGAATCGGGCGAAATGGATGTGTTGCCGCTGCAATTGGTGACGGTCGGACAATCCGCTTCCGATTTTGCGCGGGAGTTGTTTACGACTGATCAGTATCAGGAATACCTCTACTGGCATGGTCTCAACGCCGAAGGGGCAGAAGGGCTGGCAGAATACATCCACCGCATGATCCGCTCCGAACTGGGTTTCGCGATGGAAGATGCGCGGGAAATTCAGGAGATGATCAAGCAGAAATATCGCGGGGCGCGTTTTTCATTTGGGTATCCGGCCTGTCCCGATTTGTCCGAACAGCATAAAATCATTGAGTTACTTGGCGCGGAGCGTATTGGTGTGCAGATGAGTGAGGACGAGCAGCTTTGGCCAGAAGAGTCCACCTCTGCGATTGTGGTGCATCATCCGCAGGGACATTATTTTTCTGTTTGAGTGTTTTTCTCTCTCAGTCCAATGAGCAAATGGAGTGAAAAACGAATTCTATCCAAGTTTCCCAAGTTGCCATCCCATAAAAAAACTCTGGAGGCTATCCTGGAGCCTGTCGTCAAATATGAATTTTTGAGCCTCCGCACTCGGCTTCCAAATACGCCACAAGCTGGTATCTTTGTTTCTTGATGAGCTGTGTGTAATTCCCCATATGTGCCTCCCATTTTGACCAGAGCAGCAGATTCAGATGCTTCCGCAGCTTACCGCACTTTTCCCGTTTTGCTATGGTTGCACTTGCGAGTTGGATTCATGGATAGAGAGATTTGACAATGAAAATTCTGGCGATTGATACGGTCACTGAAGGTTGTTCGGCAGCGCTTTATATTGAAGGTGATTGGCGTGAACAATTTGAGGAAACACCACGTGGTCATACGGATCGTATTCTACCTATGGTGGATGCGCTGTTGTCGGAAGCAGATATTTCGTTGCAACAACTGGATACTATTGCATTTGACCGTGGGCCGGGCAGTTTTACCGGTTTGCGGATCACTGCCGGAATTGTGCAGGGATTGGCATTTGGCGCGGAGTTGCCAGTAGTTCCAGTTTCTTCATTGGCGGCATTGGCGTTACGGGCAGCAGAGCAAACGGGGGCAAATCTGATTTTATCGGCAATTGATGCGCGGATGAATGAGGTTTATTGGGGTACTTATCAAATAGATGAAGCCGGTTTTCCGCAACTAGTCGGTGAAGAAGCAGTGCTTCCGTCAGATAGCGTTCCAATTCCGAGGCTAAAAACAGAGATTTCCGAACAGTGGGTCGGAGTTGGTTCTGGCTGGAAAACATATCGGGAAAATCTGGAAGCACGTTTTTCTAATCACTTGGGGGAAGTCTTGGGAGATGAACTGCCCCATGCAGCAGAAATCGCGAAGTTGGCAATTCCTGCTGTAGAAGCTGGAAATTTGTTACTGCCAGAAGAGGTACAGCTCGTTTATCTTCGGAACAAAGTCGTGTCGTGAATATTTGTATAGAAGTTTTGTACAGAAATTTGTACAGAAAATATAGTAACCGGAGTTCATCTGGATACTTCTTTTTTGACCTCACCATACACACGTGGCTTGATGAAATGGTCAATGAGCGGTGTGGTTGCATTCATCAATAACACGATAAACCCCATCCCTTCCGGATAGCTAGCCCAAGTGCGCACCACATAGAGCAAAACTCCGGCACCAATCCCAAAGATAATCTGCCCACGTAGCGAGGCTGGACTCCCCACTGGATCGGTGAGAATGAAAAACGCGCCAATTAGCGTTGCGCCAGAGACCAGATGTACCAACGCATTCGGATGCGTTTCGGGCGCAATCAGATTGCCAACCGTCGCGAGCACAATCAATGTGCCGAGCATTGAAACCGGAATATGCCAGGAAATTACGCGCTTTTGGAGCAGGAACAATCCACCCAGTAGAATCAGTAGCCCGGAAGTTTCCGCGAGACTGCCAGGAACAAAACCAGCAAATAACTCCCACGGCTGATAATAATGTGCCATTGCAGTAGGGATTGTTTCACCTCGATTTAACTCAATGCTTAAATGGCTTAACAAGGTTGCACTGCTGAATTGGTCCCAATGGTGTTGCGCGTCAGTAATACTGCCGAAAGTAATTTGCACCCCTTCCAAAAAACCGGGGGCATCGGCGGAGAAAATTGATTGTGGAGTGATGAAGAGCGTCATTTCCAGCGGGAATGACACTAGCAGAATCACTCGCCCCACCATCGCCGGGTTGAAGAGATTTTGCCCCAAGCCGCCGTAGAGTTGCTTCGCCAGTACAATCGCAAACAGGCTGCCGAGTACACCGATCCACCACGGTGCCCACGGTGGCAGTGTCATCGCTAGCAGCCATCCAGTGACCAGCGCAGAACCATCCATCAAATGTAGTTTGATCGGGCGGTTGCGCAACTTGAGCATCACCGCCTCGGCAGCGACTGCGGTGAAAACGGTGATCAGAAACAGATTAATTGCCGGCCAGCCAAACTGGTAAAGACCAAATAATGTGGCGGGTGAAAGCGCGAGGATCACCAGCATCATCGTGCGGCTAACGCTCTCCTCCCCGTGCGGTCGGGTAACCAGAGTGATGGGCTGGCTCATGGAACTGATCCTTGTAAAATTTGGGGAAACGCTGAAAAAACCGGATAGGGTACACAACCAACACTGTTCCGTTAAGTCAAGTTTCGCCAGTGTTTAAAACCGCCGGCTTTATGCCATTTCTCCGCTGAGTAACACTTTGGAATCGCGAGGGGGTCTGCTGGCTAATGCACACTGGGCATGTTCGGTGACTAGTGGCGTACAATCGGGATCGGCGAGACGTTTTTGCAACGCTTGCATTATTTTTTTCCCATTGACTCTCTTTCTGATTTTTGGGAATTGGAAAATGTGTCTAATGGCAAATCGGTATAAATTTCGCCAAGAAAAAACCACGATCCTGCTTCTTGGTTAATCAGGTTAGTGTGCTTACCGATCCAGCCCAAATCGGCTTGTTCTGCGATTCCTTTTTCCAGCACTGATGCGCTATTGGTGAAAGCGCGGTAATTAAAATCGACAATTTCAGCGCGGATTTTTTGCGCCAGCTGGTCTAGTCGTTTGTGCAATACCTTGTAATAATCGCGCCCCAGCGTATAGAGGGAGATATAGCCTTTTTCCGGATTGTTCAGAATTGTTTGCGCATCAAAGGCATCATCCTGCAGGAAATAATCCATCCGCAACGACAAAACTGAAAGCGTGCCGAGAACCAACTCTTGCGGACGGCTGCGTTTTGTCCCGTGGTGGGACATGTAATCCATAAATCATAGCTGCAATTGACAGCTTTACTACTTTAACCGCTATGCACTTAAAGTGCATAGTTTTGATTAGCGATCTGAGATCAATAAAAAATCGTTTTTTGGTAGAGTTTTTTCGTAGGGAGATAGATAAATTCCAACCTTAGAAATCCACTTTTATACCCCCGCTATAGGTATCAACATCAATATCGTCAGCCTTATATCTTGTATAATCGCCTATCACAGAAAAACGTTTGTTAAGACCGTATTCTAAGCCGATCCCCAAGTAAGGGTCACTTCCATCCATTTTAATAGCTGCCAGATGACTATAACTATATAAACCTCCTTTCATTTCCCTATCCCATAAATATATTCCACCTTTGATAAAGGGGATTAGCTTATCTGTAGTTGGGATAGACAAAGCAGCACCGAGATTCCATCCAGAAATATCCATCTCATCGTGAGCTAAACCATGTCTAGCGACTAAGGTATCCATATCCATATAGCTGGATTCGATAGCAAGATATTTATTCAGAGAGTAACCAAGGCCTAAGCTAAAATGGTCATTATCTGTTGTTATCGGTACAAGAGGACTAGATGGTGTAATTTCATCTGAACTGGCCTCACTATTTTGATAAGTAAGAAAACCATAAAAACCGGAGCCTTTTGTGCTTATAAGGCTACCTTCTGCAAATACAGAGCCGGAAGAAAGGGTCAGTACACCAGCCAGTAGCACCGTGTGTGAAAATGTTGGATATTTTTTCATAGGAATCGTTTCTCTGTAGATTTTGAACAGTTCATGTTGATAACGTGTCCGTGTTGAGCTGACCGTTACAGTTACAGATTGATATGAAGTAAGTCATTATGAAATCAATAAAAAAGCCCTATATTTTTAACAGGGCCTTTTTGTCGGGAGATAGATTATTCTCAGTATTAGAAATCTACTTTTATACCCCCGCTATAAGTATCAATATCTATATTGTCAACTTTATATTGAGTGTAATCGCCCAAGACAGAAAAACGTTTGTTAATACTATATTCTAAGCCAATACCCAAATAAGGATCGCTTCCATCTTCTTCCTTTCCTAGATTACTATAACTAGGCCCGTTCATTTCCCTATCCCATAAATATACTCCACCTTTGATAAAAGCTGTTAGTTTATTTGTGGCAGGGATAGACAAAGTAGTCCCTAGATTCCATCCGGAAATATCTATGTAATTGGTGGCATCCTGTTGATCAATTAAAGTATCCATATCCATATAACTGGATTCGATAGCAAGATATTTGTTTAGAGAGTAACCGAGGCCTAAAGTGAAATGATCATTCTCTTCTTCGGTTGAGTTCGTTTTGGGAAGGTCTCCTGAATCGGCTTCACTGTTTTGATAGGTAAGAAAACCATAAAAACCGGAGCCTTTTGTGCTCATAAAGCCACCTTCCGCAAATACAGAGCTGGCAGAAAGAGTCAGTGCGCCAGCCAATAGCACTGTGCGCGAGAATGTTGGATATTTTTTCATGAGGATCATTTCTCCGTAGATTTTGAACTGCCCGATTAACAAAATGGATTCATTATATTGGACTCGTTGCGCTAATACGAGCACAAAGATTAAGTTTAAGCGATAAAAAACATTTTCTGATCAATCAGTAGAATGTTATCCTGCTCCCTTTTTTAGCTTCCTAATCGGAAATCTGCTGAGAATTTGGCGCGTGGCGCAGCATCGAACGTATCCCCCTCCTAAAAAGCGTAAGCCAAAACCATTGTTGGTGCGTATCCGTAATTTGTCGTTTACGTATGGTGCGCGAGCCATTTTGAAGAATGTAAGCCTTGATGTTCCACAGAACAAAATTATCGCAATTATGGGGCCAAGCGGTACCGGGAAAACTACATTATTACAGCTAATTAGCGGACAACGTGTGCCAGAGTCTGGAACTATAGAGGTAATGGGGGAATCTGTTCCAAATCTAAAACGTGGCGAACTGAACCAGCTACGACAAGAAATGGGGATGCTGTTCCAGAACGGCGCATTGTTGACTGATCTGGATGTGTTTGAAAATGTCGCCTTTCCGTTACGCGAATATACGAAACTGCCAGAATCAATGATCCACGATCTGGTGTTGAGAAAACTGGAATTGGTT
Organism: uncultured Piscirickettsiaceae bacterium; assembly: GCA_964344325.1. Taxonomy (GTDB): domain Bacteria; phylum Pseudomonadota; class Gammaproteobacteria; genus CAYFMX01. Next base: position 50,522 of record CAYFMX010000005.1, on the reverse strand, counting down.
GGTTTGCGTGGAGCACGTCGTTTGATGCCTGCACAACTTTCCGGTGGAATGGCACGTCGGGTAGCACTCGCACGTGCAATTGTGCGTGATCCACAGCTTATTCTCTATGATGAACCATTCTCCGGGCAAGACCCTGTTTCTAAAAATGTTCTGATGGATTTGATTTATAAACTAAATCGTACATTAGGCATTACCAGCATCATTGTTTCTCATGATGTAGAAGAGACGATGACAATTGCAGATTATGTCTATTTGATTGCGGATCAAAATATTGTGGCGCGAGGCACACCTGCAGAATTGGCAACGAATCAGGATGCATGGGTGCGGCAATTTCTGGATGGAAAAACAGATGGCCCGGTCACGTTTCATTATCCAGCAAAACCTCTGCTGGAGGAGTTGTGTAGTGCGTGATTTTTTACGCAATCCGTTGCAACTTCTGGCATGGCTAGGGCGCGGCACACTATTTTTAGGACAAATTCTGGCAGCACTACCAAAGATATTTTGGCGTGTCGATTGGATTGCGCCGCAGATGTATGGGCTAGGCGTAAAAACAGTATGGTTGGTGGTGCTATCTGGGCTATTCGTTGGCATGGTGCTGGCATTGCAGATGTTCCCGACGTTGGCGAAATTTGGTGCAGAAGACACAATCGGATTGCTCGTCGCATTGGCCTTGGTAAAGGAATTAGGGCCAGTAGTGACAGCATTATTATTTGCTGGACGTGCTGGATCAGCAGTAACCGCAGAAATAGGGCTAATGCGTACCACCGAACAGTGGGCTGCATTGGAAATGATGGCGGTAGATCCACAGGAAAGGATCGTTGCGCCGCGTTTTTTGGCTGGGATTGTATCGCTACCGTTACTGGTTGCGATTTTTACGCTGGTTGGGATTGGTGGCGGTTATCTGGTGTCGATCTTTTTGTTTGGCGTTGAACCTTCTGCCTTCTGGTCACAAATGGATGGACGAATCGGTTTTGAGGAGGATGTATTAGGCGGCTGGCTCAAAGCATTGGTGTTCGGCTGGGCAGTGATGTGGATCGCGCTATTTGAGGGGCGAGAGACAGAACTAACTGCAGGCGGGGTTGGGCAAGCGACAACCCGTACAGTAGTTTTCTCGGCTTTTGCGGTTTTTGGGCTGGACTTGCTACTGACAGTATGGATGTTTGAAGGAATGTAATTTTTATGAGGCAGAAACGGATACTGGAAATTTGGGTTGGATTGTTTGTCGGCTTTGGCATCGTTGCACTGCTGGCAGTTGCATTTTATGTCGGCGGGTTAGCAGATGGTTTGCACAATAAAAATGGATATTGGATTACGGCGCAGTTTGGTGAGATCGGTGGGCTAAAAACACGTGCGCCAGTACGGATTTCCGGAGTACAGGTTGGGCGCGTACAAGAGATTTTACTGGATAGCAGTAATTATCGCGCTACTGTAGTACTCGAACTGGATGCGGAAAAACTGCCGTTGCAACGCGTTAAGTCCTCTGGGGAAGTTGAACTGGATGCGCAAGGCAGACCTGCTTTATGTAGCGTGGAAGAGCTGGAAACTGCGACAGCAGATTGTACAACGGCCTTGTATCAGGATGCTTCAGCATCCATCCTTACCTCCGGGATGTTGGGAGAACAATACATTGGTCTGGAACCAGGGGGCGGCGCAGAAAAATTCTTGCGGCCAGGCGAGGAAATTCAGATGACTCAATCCTCCATTGCCTTGGAGCAAGTTATTGGTCACTTCCTGATGAATCGAGGTTCTTTTGGCGGAAAATAAGTTTTCCAGAGATGGAGCGGCTTTGTTTATAATTGCGTGCTATGCTATACGCAGTCGTTTAGACATAATATTGTTTTAGACATAGTCATTGCTATGTTGAGTGGGGGAGGATGATTGATACAAGCTTTAGAAAAATCAGAGAATTAAATTAAAAAAAACTAGGATACCCAGTATAGAATTTTAGATCAGGATATTCGCAAGATGCTTAAAAAAAATCCGGTATTGTTTTCATTATTTTTCCTTTTTTTCGTAATGCTAGGGTCGCAGGCACAGGCTTTTCAAGATGTTGCAGGGTCGCAGGCACAGGCTTTTCAAGATGTTGCAGGGTCGCAGGCACAGGCTTTTCAAGATGTTGAAGATCGGCCAGATGAGATGCTCCGCGGTGTGACAATAAAGGTATTGGAACGCTTGGAGAAGGAAGAATCGCGGATGCGCGAGGGAGATGGCGAAGTTTATCAAGTGGCTCTAGAGTTGGTGGATGAACTCATTCTCCCAATTCTGGATTTTGATGTGATGTCGATCTGGATGTTGGGGAAGCATTGGAAGGCTATTTCAGAACAACAGAAAGATGATTTTCAGGATGCATTCAAACAGATGCTGATCCATACTTATGCGACCGCATTGCTCGGGTTTCAAGGAAAACAGGTAGAATTTTCTCCGCATATTCTACAACGAGGCAAGACAAGCACAGTAGTACATGCCAGTTTTTATGACTTGCAGGATAGAGATGGACCGGGAATGCCCATTGCCTTCCGGTTGCGTAAGGAGAAGTTGTCAGGCAAATGGAAAGTATTTGATGTTGTGGTGGAGGGAATCAGTTTAGTCAAAAGTTACCAATCCAGCTTTCGCACAGAAATAGATCACAATGGTATAGATGGATTGATCCGTCGCTTGCACGAGCATAATCATAGTAAATCGTAGAATATTGTGTTAGTAAAAATAGAAAAATAAGAGAGTATTCTATTTTTTTAAGTGAGTTCCTTACTTTTGGTTTACATACCCCGTAGCATGCTACGGGGTTCTTTGTTTTGGATCAGTTAATTTTGTGGGTATTGCATGCAGGCTGCGGTTGAACTGATAGATGTCCGTAAACAATACGGTAGTCTCCATGCGTTGAACGGGATTGAGTTTTCGATTACTCAAGGAGAGTTTTTCGGCCTGCTAGGCCCCAATGGCGCAGGAAAATCGACGCTGATCAACATCATGGCTGGGTTGGTGCGGGCGACTTCCGGGCAGGTGCGGGTGCTGGGCAATGATGTGGTTGCGCAGTATCACAAGACACGCCAATCAATTGGCATTGTGCCGCAAGAACTGATTTACGATCCGTTTTTTTCAGTGATTGAACTGCTGAAAATCCAGTCTGGTTATTTCGGGTTAGGACGCGAAAATCAGCCGTGGTTGGAAGAGTTGCTAGAGACGCTCAATCTCAGCGACAAGGCCAACGTCAATATGCAGCAGCTTTCTGGCGGGATGAAACGCCGTGTGTTGATTGCGCAAGCATTGGTACACCGTCCGCCGGTTGTGGTGCTGGACGAACCGACTGCTGGCGTTGATGTGGAATTGCGCCGGGCGTTGTGGACGTTTGCGGATCGGCTCAATCAGGAGGGGCACACAATTTTGCTGACGACTCACTATCTTGAAGAGGCAGAAGCAATGTGTGATCGCATTGCAATCCTCAATTACGGGCAGCTAGTCGCATTGGAGCAGAAAGAAGCATTGATGGCGAAGTACCCAGATTGGACATTGGAGGATATTTTTGTCTCCTTGACTGAAAAGGGGAAAGATGCATGAGTAACCGTTGGTTTGGCATCTGGACGCTCTTCAAAAAAGAGGTTTACCGTTTTCTGAAAGTTTTTATCCAGACGGTGCTTGCACCGATGGTTTCCACGTTGCTCTATTTGCTGGTGTTTGGTGTGGTGTTTGACGAGGCGATTGAGGTCTACGAAGGCCATCAGTATGCGCAGTTTTTGGTGCCTGGGCTGGTGATGATGGCGATGCTGCAAAACGCATTTGCCAATAGTTCTTCCAGCATTTTGCAGTCGAAAGTGAATGGGAACATCCTGTTTGTGCTGGTGTCGCCGATTTCACCGACTGGTTTCTTTTTTGCCTTTGTCGGCGCAGCGATTGCACGCGGAATTATGGTTGGTGGCACGGTTCTGCTTGGGGCGTTGCTGTTTGTCGATTTGCAAATTCATTCGTTGGGGATTGTACTGTTGTTTGCATTATTGGCCAGTGCAGTGATGGGGGCGTTGGGCGTGATCGGCGGGATTTGGGCAGAAAAATATGATCATATCTCTGCATTCCAAAATTTTGTGGTGTTGCCACTGACCTTCCTGAGCGGGGTTTTCTATTCGATCCACAGTTTGCCATCTTTTTGGCAGCAGGTTTCGGTCTGGAATCCACTGTTTTATCTAATTGATGGTTTCCGCTTCGGTTTTTTGGGCGTTTCGGATGTCGCGCCAATGCTGAGTGTTGCGGTTGCCGGCGGATTTTTCGTGGCTTTGGGCGGAATCAGTTTTTTGATGCTCCATTCCGGGTATAAACTGCGTGGGTAAATTCAGAAAGTCTCAGGCAATTTCAGAAGATCAAGACACAGGTTTATCATGGATCAATTGAGAATCACAGGCGGTATTCCCCTACATGGTCGGCTACGAGTTTCCGGCGCGAAAAATGCGGTGTTGCCGATTTTGGCCGCTTCCCTATTGGCAGAAAGCCCAGTAGTGATTGAACGTGTTCCGCAGTTGCATGATGTGCAGACGATGGTGCGGTTATTGACGACGATGGGCGTGAAAGTAGTTGTCAACGAGCGGATGGGATTGCATGTTGATACGACAACGATGGGAGAGCCATTCGCGCCGTACGAATTGGTCAAAACAATGCGTGCATCGATTCTGGTGCTAGGGCCGCTGGTAGCACGTGCAGGCGCGGCGCGGGTGTCATTGCCCGGCGGCTGTGCGATTGGCGCACGTCCAGTCAATCTACACATCCATGGTTTGCAGGCATTGGGTGCGGATGTGAAGGTGGAGAATGGTTATATCCACGCAGTTGCGCCCAATGGGTTGAAAGGGGCGCACATCTTTTTTGATTCGGTGACGGTGACAGGTACGCAAAACTTGATGATGGCTGCCGTTCGTGCGAAGGGTGAGACTATTCTGGAAAATGCTGCGCGTGAACCGGAAGTAGTCGATTTGGCCAATTTCCTCAACAAAATGGGCGCAAAAATTAGCGGCGCGGGCAGTCCAACGATTCGGATTGAAGGGGTGGATGCGCTGCAAGGCGTGGAACATGCGGTGATCCCCGACAGAATTGAAACGGGAACCTATTTGGTAGCAGCGGCGATGACACGGGGTAGTGTCCATCTGCTGGATGCCAATCCGGCATTGTTGGAATCAGTGTTGCACAAATTACAGGAAGCAGGTGCAGAACTGGAAATCGGCGAACAGGAAATCCGTCTGGATATGCACGGCAAGCGTCCGAAAGCGGTTGATTTTAGGACTGCACCTTATCCAGCGTTTCCAACCGATTTGCAGGCGCAATTTATGGCGTTGAATGCGGTGGCTGAAGGGGTGGGGACAATCTCCGAAACCGTGTTTGAAAACCGTTTTATGCATGTGCCGGAATTGCAGCGTCTGGGTGCAGACATCAATATGCAGGGCAATACGGTTGTCGTGAAAGGGGTGGATCGTCTTATCGGAGCGCAGGTGATGGCGACTGATTTACGTGCGTCTGCGAGTCTGGTGCTAGCAGGGTTAGCGGCGGAAGGAGAGACGACAATCGGACGGATTTATCACATTGATCGCGGTTATGAGATGATCGAAGAGAAATTGCGGCAGTTGGGCGCAAAAGTGGAGCGGTTGCCGGGGTAGGTTTCCGGTATACTTCGAAGTTTTTGCATCATTTTTGACAGGTTTTTCATCCCATGCATGTTTCGGATCAGACAGATAATTTGGCAAGTAACCCGGCAGACAATTCTCTGGTGATTGCGCTTTCCAAAGGGCGCATCTACAAGGACACTTTGCCATTGCTGGAATACGCGGGCATCCGTCCGGTTGACGATCCGGTGACGAGCCGCAAGTTGATTCTTGATACGAATCTGGAAGGTGTAAAAGTGGTGGTGATCCGCGCCACCGACGTGCCGACCTTTGTCCAGCGCGGTGTGGCAGATTTGGGGGTCGCTGGAAAAGATGTGTTGCTGGAGCAAGGCGGTGCAGACCTTTACGAACCGCTTGATTTGCAGATTGCCAAATGCCGGATGATGACAGCGGGCGTAGTCGGTGCGCCGGAGCCGCAAGGTCGTATCCGTATCGCGACCAAATATACCAATATTGCCAAGCACTATTTTGCCTCCAAGGGCGAGCAGGCCGACATTATCAAGCTTTATGGGGCGATGGAATTGGCGCCGTTGGTCGGGCTTGCTGACCGGATTGTCGATCTGGTCGAAACAGGCAGTACGTTGGAAGCGAATGGCTTGGAGCCGCTAGAAGAGATTGCACAGATCAGTTCACGATTGGTCGTTAACAAAGCCTCAATGAAAACCAAACATCGACAAGTGAAACCGTTAATTGAGCGGTTGGCGAAGGCGGTTGCAGAACGCAATGCATCGTAAAATTGATGCGGTTTTGTAGGGGTAGACCAACGTGTCTGCCCTTTTTGTTTAGGGCATAACGATCAGATAGACACAAATTTAATAGGGCACACATAATGAGTATGCTCTTACAAGAAAGTTATTGAAAATCAAAGATCATGAAAAAATTAAATTACGCAGATTCTAATTTCCATGCAGAACTCGATCAGCTGTTGGCATGGGAGAGCGTCTCCAACGAATCGGTGCAGAGCACAGTTCGAGAAGTGATCCAGAATATCCGCCAGCGTGGCGATGCGGCATTGGTGGAATACACGAATAAATTTGACCGCCTTTCTGCTGCAGATATGCAGGAATTGACGATACCCCAAGATCGTTTGCAGCAGGCATTGAATGATTTACCAGCTGATCAGCGCGAAGCATTGGAACGCGCAGCCGGGCGTATCCGCATCTATCACGAACGCCAGAAAATGGAGTCGTGGAGTTACACTGAAGACGATGGCACGATGTTAGGTCAGCAAGTGACACCACTGGATCGCGTCGGCTTGTATGTGCCAGGTGGCAAAGCGGCCTATCCATCATCTGTATTGATGAATGCGATTCCGGCAAAAGTGGCAGGTGTGGAAGAACTGATTATGGTGGTGCCAACACCGGATGGCACAGTCAACGAACTGGTATTGGCAGCTGCGGCAATTTCCAGTGTGGACAAGGTATTTGCAGTCGGCGGGGCGCAAGCAGTTGCTGCATTGGCCTATGGTACGGAGACGGTTCCACAGGTGGATAAAATTGTTGGGCCGGGCAACATTTATGTCGCGACGGCGAAAGGAATGGTGTTTGGTGATGTTGGTATCGATATGATCGCCGGGCCATCAGAAATTTTGGTGGTATGCGATGGTAAAACTGATCCGGACTGGATTGCGATGGATTTGTTTTCGCAGGCGGAACATGATGAAGATGCGCAGTCGATTCTGGTTTCCCCGGATGCCAATTTCCTGAAAGATGTGGAAGCGAGTATTGAAAAATTGTTGCCAACGATGGAGCGCAAGGAAATTATCGAAACTGCATTGAAAGATCGTGGTGCGTTGATTCAAGTGAATAATCTAGATGAAGCAGCAACCGTGACCAATATTATTGCACCAGAGCATCTGGAATTATCGGTCGAAGACCCGAAAGCGATGTTGCCGAAAATCCGCCATGCTGGGGCGATCTTTATGGGACGGTATACCGCAGAGGCATTGGGAGATTATTGCGCGGGGCCGAACCATGTATTGCCGACCTCACGTACAGCACGGTTCTCTTCGCCACTAGGTGTCTACGATTTCCAGAAACGCTCTAGTCTGATTTTCTGCTCTGAAAATGGCGCATCTGGTTTGGGTAAAACAGCTTCTGTCTTGGCGCGGGGTGAAGGGCTGACAGCGCATGCGCGTTCGGCAGAGTTCCGGATCAAGTCATAACGCATAATTGTTGTTTTCATGAATATCAAACAGCGCGATTTGCTTAGCAAATATTTATCCGATGTGAGCAAAGGGTTCTTGTTAGCGGGTGTGGTTGGTTTCTTTGCTGATAAAATCGCTCTAGATACGTTGTTTATTCATTTAGGTGTAGCGGTGGATACGCTCGTATTGGCTTACGTTTTGGAGCAAAAATCATGATGGATGTGATTATGAGCAGAATGGGGGAGATGAACGGATATGAGTTGCTGGTAACGTGGATTTTTATTATTTCCACTCCGGTGACCTTTGGATATGCGTTTCGTGTGTGGTGGGAAAACCGCAAAAAAAAATAGCTGTAATCTTTTCTAATAACTCCTCCTGAAGGGCTGAATGGCATTTTGTCCGCTAATATTTTCCTATTTTCAGTAAACGGGGCGTATGGCGATACGCCCCTACAAGGTTTTACATTATGTTGCCGAATTTAATCCGCCCGGAAATCCGCGCGCTTTCCGCGTACCATGTTCCTGATCCGGAAAATTGCATCAAACTGGATGCGATGGAAAACCCCTATCACTGGCTAGCCGATTTGGTCGATGCGTGGTTGGAAAAGCTGAAAACAGTCGAAATTAACCGCTATCCCGATCCAGCAGCAAAAACGCTCACTGCGCAATTACGCAATGCGATGGAAATTCCGGAAAGTGCCAATGTAGTATTGGGCAACGGTTCAGATGAGCTGATCCAGATGATCCTGATGGCGGTTTCAGGTAAGGATCGCGTTGTGCTTGCGCCGGAGCCAACTTTTGTCATGTACAAAATGACAGCGCAATTTGTTGATATGCCGTTTGTTGGCGTGCCGTTGGATGAGCATTTTCAGCTTGATTTGTCTGCAATGTTGGATGCCATTGAACAGCACCAACCGGCAGTGATTTTTCTCGCTTATCCGAATAATCCGACCGGTAATTTGTTTGATGTGAATGCGATTGAGCAGATTTTGCAGGTTGCACCCGGTTTTGTGGTAGTGGATGAGGCATATCATGTTTTCGCCAAAGAGAGTTTTATGCCACGTCTGGACGAATTTCCTAATTTGCTGGTAATGCGCACCGTTTCGAAAATGGGGCTGGCAGGATTAAGGCTTGGCCTGTTAGCAGGTGCGGCAAAATGGATTGATGAAATCAACAAAGTGCGTCTGCCGTACAACATTAATGTACTAACGCAGGCGACAGCTTCGTTTATTCTGGAGCATGAGGGTGTTTTGCAGGAGCAGGCACGGCTGATCCGTGAGGCACGAACTGCGCTGATGCTGGGATTGTCAGAGATAGATGGCGTGGAGCATGTCTATCCGAGCCGGGCAAATTTTATCCTGTTCCGCGTGAACACAGGCACAGCGACAGCGTTGTTTGAGCGGCTTAAAACGCATGGGGTGTTGGTCAAAAATCTGGATGGCGCGGGTAGTTCGTTGAAAGATTGTTTGCGGGTTACCGTCAGCACGCCAGAAGAGAATCGGGCATTTCTGAGCGCAATGCGGAAAAGCTGATCTAAACCATTTCTACACAATTTCCGTTGCTATTTCTTCAAAGTCACACTGTGACTTTCAAAGATTACGCTAAAAATTACGTCAAGAAGTACATCTAACATCACTCCAAATTTCACTCAAAGAATCTGTTTTATGTGGTTTAAAAATCTGACTATTTTTCCGCTTTCGGAACCGTTCACCATTCCTGATGAGGTGCTGGAAACGCGTCTTGCGGAACGCACAGCCCGTAAATGTGGCGCGTTAGAGATGTCTACCTTTGGTTGGCAACCGCCATTGCCAGAAGGTTCTGCGCTGACGCTCAAAATCGGCAACCGGCTGCTGATTGCGGCGAAACGGCAAGAGAAAATTCTGCCGATGAGTGTGGTGAAAGAGGCATTGGATGAGAAAGTCGCGCAACTGGAAGCAGACGAAAACCGCGAAATTGCTGCGCGTGAAAAACGTCAGTTGAAGGAAGAGATTACGCTAGAAATGCTACCGCGTGCCTTCACCAAATCGCGTACGATTTATGCATTGATTGATCCGGAAAAACAGTGGTTGTTGATTGATTCTGCCAGCGCAAAGCAGGCAGAAGAGCTAACGGTTTTGCTGCGTGAGTCGATTGGTTCGCTCAAGATTGGATCACCGTTGGATGATTTGGAAATTTCTCCAGCGCAGGCGATGAGTCGCTGGTTGTTTCATGGCAATTTGCCGACCAATTTTGCTTTGGATGATGAGTGTGAAATTCATGAAAACAGCGAGCAAGCGGGGATCATGCGCTGTAAAAATATGGACATCACACAGCCGAATATCCGCAAGCAACTGGAGCAGCAAAGTTTCGTTGCCAAACTGGCAATGACGTGGAATGACCGTGTTTCGTTTGTTTTGGATCAGGAATTGGGATTGCGGCGCATCAAGCCACTGGAGGTGATTGCGGAAACGCAGGAAGAGATTGAGGCGGAAGATAAAAACGAGCGGTTTATCGCCGATACGCTGCTATTTACGGAAGAGATTACGCCGTTGCTGGAACAATTAACGAGTCTGTAAGTAATTCTATCTCTTAATTTCACCTCCTAAAAAGTAATGCACAGATGCGCGACAATACCGTAACAACATATTATGATTTGCCAGTTTTTTGGCGAATTCCTTTGTAAGTATTTTTTTTAACATCTTGTCTTAGACAGCTGTATTTCATTACATTCAATCAATCAGGAGTTTTGAAGCGTGAATCAACGAAAGAGCAAAAAGATCATCCCGTATGCTATTTCTATTAGCCTTGGGGTAACAATGGCAGTTGGGCTTTCAGGTTGTGGCGAGCAAGGTTCGCAAAATGCGGAGAACAGTATTTCGCAGGCAGCAGAGCAGGGGTTGTTTCTGATGATTACGCAGACGGGTGCTAATCCGGATACGTATGAGTTGACGGGGAAATATCCATCCAATGATGGGAAAACCAGCGCAAGTTTGACAGAACTGGATGGTAATCAGCGGATGCTCAGTGAGGCAGAATTGACGCAGATTGCAGAAGCGGAAGCGGCAAAATTTGAGGCAGGTGAATCTGCGCTCAACCAACCTGCAATGGAGAGTGGTGGTTTAAGCTTGGGCGAGATGATTTTGGCTTCCGCCGCTGGCTCGCTGATTGGCGGAATGATCGCCAACAAAATGGCGGGGAATTCCAACTTCCAGCAGCATCAGCAGCAACAGAATCAGCGTGCACAACGCAATATGCGCAACGCAAGCAAGAGTATGCAGAGTAAGCCAGCTTCTTCAAGTAGGGCAACTTCTGGAAGTCGCTCCAAACCGAGTTCTGGACTGTTTGGCAGTAAACGGCGTTCTTCCGGTTTTGGCGGTGGTAGACGTGGGCGTAGATAAGATTGCAAAAGGTATCGTCAATTTCGACGAGAAACGCGGAGAAATCTTCAAAACAATGAAATAGATTTCTCGCTACACTCGAAATAACAAGTTTCTGAGCTGAATTGTCTTTATTGCCGAAGGGCGTTGCATAAAAAACCGGAGAGATTTCTCCGGTTTTTTGTTTCCATCAAATATGAGATCAGACTGACGATTCTATTTTTCGACGATGACCGTATGCCCTTCATTGTTGAAATGTTTCCGTATGACTGCAATTTGGTCATACGCACTTAGCGCATCCGTATTGCTCCCCCAATAATAGGCCACTTTCACTGTTTCCCCGTCTTCTGTCCATGCGGCGGATACGGGGTAGTGGCACATCCCTTTGGGAAGATTGTGGCATCCGCCCACATACATATCCAACGCCTTCCAGATTTTTACAATTTTTCTTGCATCCGTATCTTTAAAGCTGGTGAGTGTCAGGTAAATGTGGCCGGGTTGCCGGTGGTTGCCTGAACGTTCATTGTAATTGTGCTCCATATCGTGGGCGGCGATATCGACCGCCTTGTTTTTTCGGCTTGCGTGGATGGAATGAATGCCATCTACGGTGCGTTGCACAATTTTTACATGCTGGTCTGCCATAATCATTCCCTCGCTTTTGTTGCAGTTTGGAAATGGTTATGGAAGCGGTTTATTGATAGAAAGGGAAATCAACTTTTCTAATCAACGCATTATTGTTTATCCCGCTGTTGTTTATCTTGCTGTCTTTTCGCAAAGGGTTCGCCATTCCCAAAGACTGTCATCGGAAATCTGTCAATTTTGCTTTTCCAGACTCCTGCTTTGTGAGAGTGACATTCTATCGCCCGGAAATAACGGTTTCTAACCCCGTCAGCAACGTCAGTAATCAGGTGGAGATGATCGGGGTATAGATAACGATCATCAATGTTGTGGTCAACTCAATCTGAAGCGGTGAATTACCGCATCTGATGAATAGCAGGCTTTAGCTGTGCATCAATTCCCACGGGCGGCGTAGTTCTTCAATCAACTCCATCGGGCTGAAATTGCGCGATTTGCGCACAAATTCACGCCCGTCGAGGAACACTGCCACCGTTGGAGCGGTAAATACCTGATATTGTCCGGCGATTTCCGGGGCTTGCTCCAGATTGATGGTGTAGCGTTGGAGCGTTAGGTAATGCTCTTCCAGTAACGCCTCCAGTTTGGGGCGCAGCACTTTGCAAACGTTGCATTCTGGTGTGGTGAAATAGAGCAAAGCTGCTGATTCGGTTTGGAGGAGGGTTTGTACTTCTTCTATTGTGTTGATCTCTTGCATACGTGTTGTTTTTGCTGATTTTTCAGTCTGAAAAGAGGGTGGTGGGAACTCAAGATGTCCCATAATCTGGTACGATTCGCGCTTTTTTCGTCGTAGGGAAACCCGTGAAACGTACCGCCCGACTGGGACAATGGTTGCTGTTGTTGCTGTGGATTACAGCACAAACCGCGATGGCCGCAAACCCGCAAAAACCGCATCTCGTGCTGGAGGCGAAAGGCGTGCCGTCTGCGCTGTGGGGGGTTATGGTGGTGGAGAGCAAGAGCGGGCAGTTGATCTACCAGCGCAACGCGAAAATTCCGTTCATTCCAGCCTCGACGGTCAAACTCTTTTCGACGGCGGTGGCGCTGGATCGGCTGGGTGCAGATTTCCAGTTTGAAACGCGGTTGCAATTTCCCGCCGGGAATTGGAAAAAGTCGGGCATCATTCAGGGAGATTTGACGATTGTTGGGAGTGGCGATCCAACCTTCGGCACTGAAGAGGGCGCAGGCGGGAAGGGAGTGCTCCAGCAATGGGCGGCGTCGCTGAAAAAGCAGGGCGTGACTAAGGTGCAGGGCAATATCGTCGGTGTGGATGATATTTTCGTCGATGAGCCGCTGGGTCAGGGGTGGGCGTGGGACGATGAGCCGTTTTCTTTTTCTGCGCAGCCATCTGGGCTAACCGCACATGGCGGTGTGGTCGACTATCGCATTCCGAAAAATAAAAAGAGCCGCTTGAAAGCGAGCCAAATCAAGCTTGTTCCGAATACAAAATACATTTCTAAAACGGTACAAACTGCTGCGTCCGGAACGCCATTTTCCATCACCCGCGAACGGGCGAAAAACCGTTTGGTGGTCAGTATCCCGAAAAAGCAGCGAGGCAATCCGGCGAAGCAAGGGAAAATTTCGGTGGAAAATCCGACCGCATATACCGCGTTTCTATTCAAAGAGGCATTGCAACGCGCTGGCATTAAAGTGACCGGAAAAGCATTCGACCGCGATCAGATCAAAAACTACAAACGTCCGAAAATCGGCAAAGTATGGATTCACAAATCTCATCCGTTAAAGAAAATTTTATCGCTGGCGAATAAACGCAGCATTAATCTGGTGGCGGAAAATCTGTTGCGCCGGGTTGGGCTCGGCATAAAAAAAGGGGAAACGCAGCCGGGTTCGGTGCAGCGTGGGATGAAGGCGGTCGACCGGTTTTTGAAGCAGCACAAGATTCCGAAAGCGCATTACCGGCTGGTGGACGGCTCCGGGCTATCACGCTATAACCTCGTGCGTCCGCAGGATTTTGTGCGGTTGTTGCGGGCGATGCGTAGCCATCCGCAGGCCAAAGTGTTCCGTGATTCGTTATCGGTAGCGGGCAAGGATGGCACGCTGAAATGGCGGTTCCGCAAGACCGATTTGGAAGGGAAATTGCGTGCGAAAACAGGCACGCTTTCTGGCATCCGCTCGATTGTCGGATACCTTACCACGCCGCAGGGGCACGAGCTGACGTTTGTGGTGATTGCGAACCATTTTGTTTCTGGCACGCGGAAAATCCGCGATGCGATGGATAAGTTTCTGGTGGAAATTGCGCCGTATGCTGACCGGTCGATGACGCGTAAACGGCTGGAGAATTTGGATCAAATTGAAGGGAGAGATTTATGGACGTTCTAGAAGTGAAAGAGAAAATTGAGGCGGCGATTCCGGGTGCGGAGGCGATTGTCGAGGGTGTGGATTGCAATTGCAGCGCGACGGTGATTAGTGATGAATTTGCCGGGAAAACACCGTTGGCGAAACAGCGTTTGGTGATGGCTCCGTTTAAGGAAGCGTTGGCGAGTGGAGAATTGCATGCGTTGGCGGTGAAGGCCTATACGCGGGAGGAGTGGGAGAGTCGGTGAGATTGTGGTTTGAGGCAGTCTGTTTTTCATGAATATTTTTTATTTTGTTGAACAGCATATGCCCCTGTTTGAGGACAGCGAATACGCATTAATCAGGATATTATAGTGTCCTGATTAATGTAATTTAGTACTTCAAATAATTTTATTTTTCTTTACGTACTCCCTTAAATTTTTTCCCATCAGCTTTGACATTCATAAATTGTCCTGTATCAGTGTTTCTCTTAATCCAGTGCTTTCCAGAAGAATGCTTTGTTTGCGAACGATTTTTTATCGCCCCATGTCTTCTATTATCACCAGAAACTCCATTAGTTGCCATAATCAACTCCTCTTTATATAAATTTCGCCACACAATCATGACTTAAAGATGATGATATCTAATCAATTTGATTATGTCAAGATTGCATTAATATCATACTATGCCACAATGTATGAACAAACAACGAAGGTATTGTTATGAAAGAAATCAACGAGTTATCAAAGATAGTTTATGATAGGTTGGAATATCTGGAATTCATGCTTAGATTTCGAGGTTGGATCTCAAGGGGAGATTTGACGTTAAGGTTTGGTATTGGAGAGGCTGCCGCAACTAGAGATATAAGGCTATACAAAGAGCTTTCTGAACAAAACCTTATGCTTAACCAAAGCTCGAAGAAATACGAAATTCTTGAGGAGACTTTCAAGCCAGTTTTTGAGTTGCCAATAAGCTCCGCTCTTTCTAAGCTTCGTACTGCAAAGGTAAGTGAGGCTCTTGGTATGTCTGAGTTTGACGGAATATTATGCCCTCAAAGACTTTCATTGCCTAGAATAGAGCTATTAGAAAAAGTGACTAGAGCTATATCGGGGATGAAGCAATTAAATATATCTTATCGCTCAGTCAACAATGGATTGTCGAAAAAAATAATTAGACCTCATGCAATGTTTGACAATGGTATACATTGGTATGTTAGGGCATATGATGAATCTAAGCCTAAAAACCCATATCGTTCATACGCCTTAACAAGAATTGTATCTATTGAAATAGGAAATAGCTTTGATCCTAACGCTTCTGTAGGAAATGCTTCAACAGATTACCAATGGAATCGTATGGTTAATTTGGAGTTAGTACCTCATCCAAATGAAAAAAATGTGAAATACCCAAAAACAATTGAACATGACTTTAATATGAGTAATGGCTGCCTTAAGCTATCAGTTAGAGCAGCAGTTGTTGGTTATTGGTTGCACCATTGGAATGTAGATTGTACTGAAGATCATCATTTGGAAGGTTACGATTACCAGCTTTGGCTAAGAAATCATCTTACTCTTTATGATGTTGAAAGCCGTGTAATTGCTCCAGGATTATCAACGTATCACTCTGATAAATAGTAAGAAATATAACAATTAGCTACACTTGACTATCTACCATAATACTTTTTAACAAGTTACTTTGTTCGTTATTTAGCAAAACAGCTTCATAACAAATAGCAAGCGAATATGGCATTATACTTATCTTGCGAGGATCTTGTGTATTTTTCAAATCTGAAAAGTGGCCAAAACCTATTTCGAAAAATATCTAGCCTATTTTCCATAAAGTTATTTCTATTTGTAAAACAAATTGATACAAAAATCTGTGCAATGTGAAGAATGATGAAAATGTATAAAGACCAAATCATAAATGAAGTTTGGAAAAACCGGGATTCTTACACCTCCAAACACAATCATAACTTTTCATAAATGGTATCTGAATTAAAAAGCATGCAAAAAAGACCGGATTGTAATCTTGTCGATAGAAGAGATATAAATAACAAATATGCATTTAAGAATTCGTGAAAAATTGGAAGAAAACCTTCCTAAAAAGAATATCTAATGGAAGAAGAAAAATATATTGAAGCATTGATTCAACTGCATGTTGGCCTAAAAAGACAAGGCCCCGGCGATGCAGATTTTTCGGATGATATTCTGAATCAATTCACCGAACTGCCACCAAATCCCAGAATCGCCGACCTCGGTTGTGGTGCAGGAGCAGGCACGTTGATGCTTGCTAAAAAATATCGAACCAAAGTCAAAGCGGTCGATTTCTCGAAAGATTTTCTGGATCAAATGATGCAACAAGCCAGAGAAGAAGGGCTGGCGGATTTCATCGAACCCATCGAATGCGATATGGGAAATCTCAATTGGGAACTGGAATCGATTGATCTATTGTGGTCAGAAGGCGCAGCCTACACCATTACCTTTGAAGGTGCGTTAAAAGCATGGCGACCATTGATGGCGAAAAATGGCATCGCGGTGATTTCGGAGATGAGTTATTTCTCGGAGAACTCATCAGAAAACGTAACACAAATGATGCAGAATATTTATCCGGGGATCAAAACCGAATCGGAAAATATAGAATTGATTCAAAATTCCGGTTTTGAAGTTCTGGAAACGCGTCGATTACCCTCAAAAGCGTGGTGGGGCAATTATTACGATCCATTGCATGAAAATATCGCAGCGTTGAAAAATAGCGGCGATGAAATGATGCAACTAGTGATTAAAGATACAGAAAACGAGATGGAATTATTCAAAAAGCATCATGAAAATTATGGATATACGTTTTACATGATGCGAGCAGCTTGATTCTATGAATTATCTTCAATCGGCCTATTTACATTTGGGTACGGTCGTTCCTGCATTTTTGATCGGTGCGTATCTATTGATCAGTCGGAAAGGAACGCCTATGCATCGGTTATTCGGCAAAATGTATATGGCACTGATGCTACTGACAGCAACAATCACGCTGTTTATGCCTGCCGAGGTTGGGCCGCGATTATTCGATCATTTTGGTTTTCTGCATCTGTTTAGTGTGCTGGTTTTCTATTCTGTGCCTACTGCTTATTTTGCGGTGCAGAACAATCAGTTCAAAAAGCACCGGAATCATATGATTGGGTTGTATGTTGGCGGGATTCTCATTGCGGGGGCGTTTGCGTTTATGCCAGGGCGGTTGTTGTATGGGTGGTTTTTTGGATAGAAAAAAATAGATTTTTCATTTTATATTTTAGTCTTCAATTTATTTGATATATAGATGTATGGAGGATGTATCATGAATAAAATTTATGAATTGTATGTTGAAAAAGGAAAAAGTCTTCTTGCTCTTGGAGAATTTGGAGCCATTGC
Organism: uncultured Piscirickettsiaceae bacterium; assembly: GCA_964344325.1. GTDB lineage: Bacteria > Pseudomonadota > Gammaproteobacteria > CAYFMX01. The sequence continues at coordinate 33,065 of CAYFMX010000005.1, read as the reverse complement.
TTTAAATATCAATCAAGTTTTATTAAAAAACCAAGGAACCGAACTTCATAAAAGAGTATTAGATATGTGTAGCAACCTTCCAGATCATTTGTTTGAAAACAACACTCTTCAGATTGAGGAGTTTAAGCTGGTTAGATTCGTATATCTACAATCACATATATTGATGATTTCTGAAGTAGAGGGGTTTATTAAAGATTTATTAATAGAAGTTTTATGTCTTCACCCCAATAAGCTTGGAAAAAACAATATAGAACTTAATAAGTTATTAGAGTTTGGAAGTATTGACACAGCAATACGTTATTTAGCAGAGGGATATCTTAATAAGATAATGTACAAAAGGCCTAATGAGTATAAAAGAGAAATAATTTCTCTCTTGTCTATGGAAGAAGATGCATTAGATTCTGTATGGCCAATATATGTTGAGGCAAAAGCTAGGCGTGATTTAGGTATTCACAATTCCTGGAAGACTAATGATATTTACTTAAGCAAATTGAAAGAAGTTGGAATAAATCCTCCAGAGGATAATAAGGTGTTAATTGATATAGATTATTTTAATGAAACAAGAAGACGCCTGTTTGATTTGATAAGTTTAATATTCAATCATTGTAAAAATAAATTTTTCAAATAATAATTTCTGATATAATTTTAAATATAAAAAGATAATAAATTTCAAAATATCATATTCATGAATCTCCTGTTTTTGATAAGAATTAAACAAGAAATTTTCTATGAACACCAATATTAAAGACTGGCAATACAATGAATTTCACCAAATCGGAAAAGATTACGCATCACCAGCAGAGGTCGCCGCATACGATGCCAGCCATGCGAAATTCCGCGATGTTGCGGCGGAAAATGAAAAAATTCTGGATGCCATTGCCGTAAAACCGGGGCAATCCTTAGTCGATATTGGATGTGGCACAGGCACATTCTCAATTGCAGCAGCGAAACGCGGTTTGACGGTGTTTGCAGTCGATGTTTCGGATGCGATGCTTGCGTTTGCGAAAACCAAAGCCGCAGAAGCGAACGTGGAAAATATCCATTTTCTGAAAGGCGGATTTTTGAATCTTCCGCCAGAAATTGTTGCGCCGGATTTTATTGTTACTTCATTCTCTTTTCATCATCTACCCGATTTTTGGAAACTGATTGCGCTGAAAAAAATGCATGCAATTTTATCGCCTGCCGGAAAACTGTTTATGCAGGATGTGGTGATTGAAGAAGAGCATTGCATCGAAAATATTAACGCATTTGTAGATGCGCAAGCTGCACAAGGTGGAGATTTTCTGCGTAACGATGCGATTGAACATTTTCAGGATGAATATTCAACCTATTCCTGGGTTTTGGAAGAAATGTTTTCCCGCGCCGGTTTTTCGATTGAATCAAAAGAATTTTCTGGCGGTTTAATTGCGCAATATATTTGTGGAAAGAAATGACGAATTGATCAACGGGTTTATCAACAATGAATCAATATCTGAAACCGTCTGAATTTATCGACTGGGAAAATCCAACTGTTCTCAATAAAGCCAAAGAACTCGCTGAAAACAGAAAAAATCCCGAAGAAATTGCCCGAAATTGTTTCAATTTTGTACGCGATGAAATTAAACACAGTTGGGATTATCAATTGAATCCAGTGACGTGCAAGGCATCCGATGTGCTCCAATATGGCACGGGCTATTGCTATGCGAAAAGCCATCTGCTGGCGGCGTTGTTGCGGGCGAACCAAATTCCAGCCGGTTTGTGTTATCAGCGTTTGACGGTTACGGATGAGCCGCCGTTTTGTTTGCATGGATTGAATGCGGTTTATTTGGAGAAATTCGGCTGGTATCGGATTGATGCGCGGGGAAATAAGCTGGATGTGGCGGCAGAATTTTGTCCACCGGAAGAAAAACTGGCTTATCCGATCCGCACGCAAGGCGAAGCGAATTTACCCGAAATTTGGGCGGAGCCGTTGCCGATTATTGTGGAATTGCTCACGAAAGATAAAACGGTTCAGGAAGTTTCTGAAAACCTGCCAGATATTGAACTAATTTCAATCTAAAATTAAAAGTGAAAATCAAATGAGCCAAATAACTTATGCGCCAGTATGTGGATTGTATTGTGGTGAATGTGAATTTCTCGGAAAACAGTGCGCAGGATGCGGCAATGTAGCGGGAAAACCGTTCTGGACATCGCAAATACCAAATGGAATTTGTCCGCTGTATGATTGCTGCAAAAACAAAAAACAGCTTGGGCATTGTGGGCTATGTGAAGAATTTCCGTGCAAAATATTCAACGAACTGCGCGATCCAAATTTGTCGGATGATGAATTTGAGAAATCACTGGCGATGCGAAAAAGTGATCTACTGAGGCGAAAAGAAATTGGAATAGAGAAATGGTTACAAGAGAAAAACAACTAACGATTGCATTCTGATTTTTAAAAATCAAATGAAAAATTGAAAACAGAAAAGGAATATGAAATGAAAAAAATGCAAGGGAAAACCCGTTTTATCGCCGCAACATTTTGCCTATTTTCAAGCAGTATTTTTACGATGCAAGTGGCCGCGCAGGAAGATGCCCGACAGTTGGTGCAATTACCGGAAATGATGCAACAGCACATGATGGCCAATATGCGTGACCATTTGGCAGCGATTCATGAAATTCTCACGTTGATGGCGAATGATGAGATGGATCAGGTGGCGGCTGTGGCAGAAAAACGGTTAGGTATGAGTTCTCTGGCATCGCACGGGGCGCATCATATGGGGCAGTTCATGCCAGCGGGAATGCGTCAGGCGGGAACCAATATGCACCGGGCGGCGAGCCGTTTTGCGATGCGGGCGGAGGAGGGTGATCCTGTGCCAGCATATCGGGCGTTGACCGAAGTGACGGCGGCTTGTGTTACCTGCCATGCGGGGTATCGGATTCGGTGATTTTGGAACTTTAGCGGTATTGGTAGGAAAAGTATTTGGAATGTTGCTAAGTACCTTTATGGAGTGATTATATGAAATCTGCATCCGAATTCTTAGAACATATTGAGAGCGAAGGTCTTGCAGAATTTTCTTTTGAGGAAAATTCTGTTAAAGAAGTAAAATTGGCGAAGAAGAAGCTTATTCTTCATCAGAAGAAATTTCGTATAGCCCCACCTTAATTAAATACCACGACTCTGTTTCACATCATCAGCCAGCCACGCTTTGATCAACGACTGATAAGGCATATCACGCTTGTTGGCTTCAATTTTAATGCTGTTCAACAAACTTTCTGGTAACCGGATCGAAATTGTTTTGGTGGTGGGTTTTAAATTTGGCATTGAAACCGATTCAGCCTGTTTCCAATTCACATACTCGGTGGAGTCATGATTTTCCCAAAAATCACGTTCTTCCGCTTCAGTTTTGAATTCAGGTATTTTTTTAAGTTTGCCCATAAATCACCTTCTCTTTGCGATGCATATCACGCGCTGAAATTACACGAATCAAAGTGCCAGCAGCACGCAATGTAAATGTAGTATGCAACAATCTGGCGTTATCCGTTTTGCCAAGCGCATGGTAGCGTTCTTCGTGCTGGCTATGTTTTGCATCATCCAAAATCAGCAATGGCGCATTAAAAAACACCTGCTCCGCCTCAAATCGGCTAACATGATGCTTTTCTGCATTTTTCCGTTCATTTCCGGCATCCCACTCAAAGCCGGTCACTTGTTTCCAATCAACCATCTCTGTATATTGCCATTATATACAAACAGATCAAGCGGAAAGATAAATAGACCATCATCCATCCGCAATGGCAGGGAGAGGTAACAAAAATTGACCCCCGCAATCCAACTCGCCAAAAAATCGAAAACTGACCATCAAATCCACGAATATGAACACGATCCAGCGCACGAATCCTATGGCACCGAAGCTGCTGAAAAACTCAGCCTTCCAGAGGCGCGAGCATTCAAAACGCTAGTAGCGCAGCTCAATACCGGAAAACTGGCAGTCGGCATTGTGCCAGTCTCCGGCAAATTAAACCTGAAAAACCTCGCCAAAGCAGCCGGTGCAAAAAAGGCGGAGATGGCAGACCCGGCGGAAGTGGAACGTGCCACCGGCTATGTGCTTGGCGGGGTTAGCCCATTGGGGCAGAAAAAACGGTTGGTGACAGTGATTGACGTATCGGCGCAAAACTTTCCAACTATTTTCGTCAGTGCAGGCCGCCGCGGACTGGAAATCGAACTCGCGCCCGCCGACTTACAACAACTAACCGGCGCACAATTTGCGGAGATCAGCCAATGAATATCGACCCGAATCACATTAAATTTGTGCTGGTGGAGACTTCCCATCCCGGCAACATCGGTGCGGCAGCGCGAGCAATGAAAAATATGTCGCTCTCGCGGCTGGCTTTGGTCACGCCGAAACAGTTCCCGCATGCTGATGCGACCGCGCGTGCTTCCGGTGCAGACGATCTGTTGGAACGCGCTGAAATACACGATTCGATTGAATCCGCTGTTGCTGATTGCGCATTTGTGGTGGGGACAAGCGCACGTCCGCGTCATCTCTACATCCCGGAATATACGCCGCGTGAATGTGCGGAAAAACTGGCGTTGGAGTCGCAGGAGCAACCCGTTGCGATTCTCTTTGGGCGCGAAGATTCTGGTCTCAGCAACACTGAATTGGATTTTTGCAACGCGCAAATGCGTATTCCGACCAATCCCGATTATTCGTCGCTTAACCTCGGTGCGGCGGTGCAAGTGATGGCGTATGAAATGATGTTGCAGTGCGAAGCGGATCAGCCAGCGGCGGAAATTGTCCGCGAAAACCCACTTGCCACGCAGGATGAGATGGAAGGGTTTTATGCGCATCTGGAGCAAGTCATTACCAAAACCGGCTTTTTCGATCCAGACAATCCAGGACAGATGATGCGGCGGCTGCGGCGGCTCTACCAGCGAGCGCAGGTTGACCGCAACGAAATGAACATTTTGCGTGGTATCCTTACTTCTGTACAACAGTCTGGAAAAAGGTAAAAAATCACCATGCTGATCTTCAAAAAAATCAACCCCTTGCGTGAAAGGCTACGGCAGGAGCGGCAAGTCGGTTTTACTGTCGCATTTGTGCCAACGATGGGCAATTTGCACGAAGGCCACTTAGCGTTGGTCAAACGCGCCTTGAAGGAAGCCGACCGCGTGGTGGTTAGTATCTACGTCAATCCGATGCAGTTTGGCGAAAATGAAGATTTTTCCACCTATCCACGCACGTTGAAAGAAGATCAGGAAAAGCTGGAAGCGTTGGGTGTCCATCATCTTTTTATCCCGACGGACAAAATGATTTATCCAGAAGGGAAAGAGAATTGTGCGTTCGTCAAAGTGCCGCACATTTCCGAAGGGTTTTGTGCAGTGACGCGACCAGCGTTTTTTACTGGCATTGCGACCGTGGTGACAAAGCTGTTCAATATTGTGCAGCCTGATGTTGCAGTGTTTGGTGAGAAAGATTTCCAGCAATTGTTGATGGTCAAAAAGATGGTCGAAGACCTCAACTTTCCGATCCGTATTATCGGCTCGCCGACTGTGCGCGAGAAAGACGGTTTGGCGATGAGTTCGCGCAATAATTACCTCTCAAAAGAGGAGCGTAAGTATGCGCCATTTTTGCGCCAGACTTTGCTATGGATGAAGCAAAAAATTGAAAAGGGTGAAACAGATTTAGCCAAGCTGGAGAAAAAAGCAGCACATAAGCTGAAAGAATCCGGTTTTTCCGTCGATTATTTGTCAATCCGCGATGTGCGGCAGTTGCAGAAACCAAAATCAAACGAAAAAGAGTTGGTGATTTTAACTGCTTCCTGTCTTGGTAAAACGCGGCTAATTGATAATTGCCGCGTGCAAATTTAGTGGTGCTGCTATTTTAGATACTTCAATGGATCAACTGGTTGCCCATCCTTGCGGATTTCAAAGTGAAGTTTTACGCTGTCGGTGCCGCTATTGCCCATCTTCGCAATCTGTTGTCCTACTTTGACCGCATCGCCTTCTTTTACCAGCAAGGCATCATTGTGGGCGTATGCGCTCAACAGGTCATTTTCATGATGGACAATCAGTAGCTTGCCATAGCGCACCAATCCTGTGCCACTATAGACCACCTCGCCATCCGCCGCCGCGTAGACCGGATCGCCTTTGCTGCCGCTGAAGGTCAAGCCATCCGACTGCGCAGAGAAACGTCCCGTTATTTTTCCAGTGGTCGGGCGTTGCCATTTTCCAGAGCTGGAAGCGATTTGCGTGTTACGCGTAGCCTGCCTTGTGGTTTTCGGCTGATTTGTTGGCTTAATTTGTCTATTTTGTTGTGTGCTATCCTGTTGTTTGCGCGACTGCGGTTGTCGAGTAATCGGTTTCGATGCGACTCGGGTCTGCGGCTGCGACGCTTGATAACGGTTTGGCTGAACCACGCGCAATTTTTGTCCCGGATGAATGGCGTAGGGCGCACGCAAGCGGTTCCAATCCACCAGTTGCGTCATCATCACATGGAACGAGTTGGCGATTTCGCCGAGCGTATCACCACGTCGCACGGTGTAAATGCCGTTGATCGCCTCCCGGTCATCCATCATTGCGATGTTGCGTTTCGCTTTTCCACCGGGCGGATGCAGTTTCAACACTTGGCTACGATGGAGACGATAAGGACGTTTCAATTTGTTCCATTTGCCAAGCTTGCGATAATCGAGATCAAATTCCATCGCGATCATATAGAGAGTATCGCCGCGACGTACTTTGTAAGTTCGGGGAAGATCCGTGATGTGCGATGTTCGATTCTCCACCGGAATTTGTGAAGCAGAGCAGCCCGTCAAGCCAACGAGTGAGGTTGTTGTGATGGCAAACAGGGAAAAAACCAGCGCGGCTGGTGCAAAAAATGACGCAAGAAATGGCGCAAGCAGTTTGGGAGCAGAAAATTTCAACATAGTGCGTATCAAGCCTCAGCAGATCAGGCAATAAACAGGTAGATCAAAATGGCGGCTATTACACTCCCCCAGCCGATCCATTTCAAGCGGCGAATGCCCTCCGGGCTACGCGCATAGCTGCCGCCCCATTTGCACAGCGCAGCGACCAGATAAAACCGCAGCCCGCGCCCAATCAGCGATGCAATGACAAACGGCAAAAATGCCATCGACATCGAACCGGCAGTAATCGTGAAAACTTTGTAGGGGATCGGCGAAAATCCGGCGATGAAAATTGCCCAGAAGCCCCATTCATCAAACCAGTTTTGTGCTTGCAGATAAGCATCCCAATAGCCCCAATCCTGAATGATCGGTGCGACCCAGTTGAACGCGAAGAGACCGATGGTATAGCCAACCATCCCGCCCAGTACCGAAAAAACCGTCACCAGAAACGCATATCGCCATGTCCGTTGCGGATTGGACAATGCCATCGGCATCAACATTGCTTCTGGTGGAATCGGGAAAAAACTGGATTCGATAAAGCTCAATCCAGCGAGTGTCGGCTCCGCATGACGATGCCGTGACCACGATGCGACTTGCCGCGCCAAATTCTGAAAGAGAGCATTCATGCCAACCAGTTTCCCATCTCTTTGACTAGACGATGCTGGGTTAAATCGGTGTGGATCGGCGTTACCGAGACCCAACCCTGCTGTACGGCATAATAATCAGTGTCGGTTTCATCATCTTCCATTTGTCCGGCAGGGCCGACCCAGAAAATCTCTTTGCCACGCGGATCTTGCATGCGGATGATCGGTTCAGATTTGTGGCGGCGACCGAGCCGTGTCGCACGGAATCCTCTGATCTCGTTCCACGGCACGTTGGGCACGTTGATGTTGAGGATGGTGTCCGGTTCCAGCGGATGGCCTTCCAGCCGCTCCAGAATTTTCTCCACCGCAATTGCTGCCGTCTCAAAATGTTGGAATGAGTCGCCATCGCAAACCAGTGATACGGCAATGGCAGGTAGTCCCAGAAATCGTCCCTCCATCGCCGCCGCAACCGTGCCAGAGTAGAGCGTATCGTCCGCCAGATTTGCACCCCAATTGATGCCAGAGATAACAATATCGGGGTCTTCCGTCAGCAGTCCAGTCAGCGCAAGATGGACGCAATCGGTCGGCGTGCCATCGACCGCGAAATTTTTGCAGTTTTCTCCAGTCTCTTGTGGGAAAAGATGCAACGGGTTGTCCAGCGTCAGCGAATTGCTTGCGCCACTGCGGTTGCGGTCGGGCGCGACAACAGTCACATCACCCAAGGTTTGCATTTTTTCCCGCAAAATTCGTAGTCCTGGTGCGTGGATGCCATCGTCGTTGCTCAGCAATATTTTGAGTGGTTTCATCTTTTCTATATATTTTTTCTATCGTTTTTTTTGCCGTTTTTTCTACGCGTGCGCTGCGTATGCCGAAGTTTCAGAGGTCTATTCGTTGATGTTTTTTCCTGCTGTAGCTGCGGCGTTGGAAATATCTTTGTAGAGGTTAGGCGGGATTTGCAACATCAAATCTTCGGCATGGGGTTGTTGGACAGCATGTCCGGTTTTATGGCTGACTGCCAAATAGTGATCCACAATTTCGTGGAATGCAGTTTCCAACTCATCCACCGTTTCTCCGTGAAAAACAACGATGTCTGTAATTCCTGCGAGACGACCTGTGAAAATATGGTCTTCCGCATCATATTCAATCCGGGCATCGTATCCTCGGTAATTCATAAGATTCATGGTGTGGCTCCTATATTTTCGAGAAATTCACGCGCTGCACGCACACGATACCGAATGCTTCCTTGTTGGGATGAGGTCGATGAAAATCAGTTCGAAAGCCATTTATGAAAAAAGTGACTGCCGAGCCATTCCCTTCTTCTTTTTCCGCGCCCAGCGCAAGAAACAACGATTCAATTTTGCGTCATTCTATATTTCCATTGACCGGATTGGAAAAGATCAGGCGCAAGGTTTTTCGGTGTTTGCTGTTGATTGACGGAGACACAAATATTTGCTTGGTTGATTCAGTAAATCATCATAAAAAAGAGCCCATCCTGTGGGCTCTTTCTCTATCTTCCAGCTTTCCCAAAAAAGCAGGAAAACCGGTTTACGACTCTTCTGCAGTCACTGCCTTCATACTGAGGCGGATACGCCCTTGGCGATCCACTTCCAGCACTTTAACGCGCACAGTTTCACCTTCGCTGAGCTTGTCGCTAACCTTTTCGACGCGCTCGTTGGCAATTTGCGAAATATGCACCAAACCGTCTTTGCCCGGCAGGATGTTCACGAATGCACCAAAATCAACCACTTTTACAACCTTACCGTCGTAGATTTTCTCTACTTCGACATCGGCAGTGATCTCTTCAATACGACGTTTCGCCTCCGCGGCAGCTGCACCATCAGTCGCTGCAATCTTGACTGTACCATTGTCGTCAAGATCAATCGTTACACCAGTCTCCTCCTGAATAGAACGGATCGTCACGCCACCCTTGCCGATCACGTCACGAACTTTGTCCGGTTTGATTTTGAGCGTCTCGTAGCGCGGTGCATGCTCGGAAAGTTCCTCACGCGGCGCAGAAATCGCTGCCTGCATTTCACGCAAAATGTGGAGCCGCGCATCCCGTGCCTGATCCAACGCAATCTCCATGATTTCGCGGGTGATGCCGGTGATTTTGATGTCCATCTGCAATGCAGTGACACCTTCCTCAGTACCAGCCACCTTGAAATCCATATCGCCGAGATGATCTTCATCGCCGAGGATATCGGTCAACACCGAGAATTTGTCCTCTTCCTTGATCAACCCCATTGCGATGCCTGCAACCGGTGCAGAAAGTGGCACGCCCGCATCCATCATCGACAAACTGCTGCCGCAGACGGAAGCCATTGAACTGGAACCATTCGATTCAGTAATTTCGGAAACGACACGCATGGTGTACGGGAATTTTTCCACACTTGGTACAACCGCCATCACGCCTCGTTTCGCCAGTTTTCCATGCCCAACTTCACGGCGGCCTGGGTTGCCGACACGACCAGTTTCCCCAACGGAGAATGGCGGAAAGTTGTACTGCAACATGAATGGTTCTTTGTAGGAGCCTTCCAGTGCGTCGATGATTTGCGCGTCGCGTTCTGTGCCCAATGTGGTGACAACCAATGCCTGTGTTTCGCCACGGGTAAAGAGGGAGGAACCATGCGCACGCGGTATCACGCCAGTGCGGATATGGATCGGACGTACTGTGCTGTTGTCACGCCCGTCGATGCGCGGATGGCCTTCCAGAATACGGCTGCGCACCGTTTTCTTCTCCAGTTTGCTGACCGCAGCTTTGACTTGATCTTCATCCCATTCGCTATCTTCAGTAACCAGCTTGCTGACTACATCCGCACGCACCTCATCCATACGGTTGTAACGCGCCATCTTGTCAGCGATCTGATAGACCTCAGTTACGGCATCCGCTGCCGCGCCTGCGACCGCATCCGCCAGCGCAGTGTCTTCTGCCGGCGGCTGCCAATCCCACGGTGTCGTGCCCACTTCCTGCGCCAGTTCGCGAATCGCCTGAATTGCCACCTGCATCTGCTCATGACCAAACAACACTGCACCAAGCATCACTTCTTCGGAGAGTACATTCGCTTCTGATTCCACCATCAGTACCGCTTCTTCGGTACCCGCAACGGTCAATTCCAGATCAGAACTGTTTTTCATGCTTAATGGCGGATTCAAAATATATTCGCCGTGACTATAGCCAACCCGTGCTGCGCCAATTGGTCCCTGGAATGGCACACCAGAGATAGCCAGTGCAGCAGATGTACCCAACATGGCTGGAATTTCCGGATCAGTCTTCTTATCAGAAGAGATGACGGTTGCGATCACCTGTACTTCGTGTGCGAACCCTTTTGGAAAGAGCGGTCGGATCGGACGATCGATCAGACGCGAAGTAAGCGTCTCTTTTTCGGTTGGGCGGCCTTCACGACGGAAGAAACCGCCTGGAATGGTGCCTGTCGCGTAGAACTTTTCCTGATAGTTGACGGTAAGCGGGAAGAAATCACGGCCTTCCTGCGCTTCTTTTTCCGCCACAACGGTGACCAGCAGTTCAGTCTCGCCCATGCTGATCTTGACCGCGCCGGTTGCCTGACGGGCAATTTCGCCCGTTTCTATCGTTACGGTCTGATTTCCATATTGAAAGCTTTTCTTGATTGGTGTCACGTCTTTTTCCTACTTTTTCTGTCTTGGATTTTGTCTGAAATTTTGTGCGTCTGAATGCTGCGTTTTCTGAAATAAAAAACAGCAATTCGTCTCATGTATTACGAATCGCCTCAGTTTTTTGGTTTTTCTATTTTTTACAGCGTTTACAGAGCCGAGATGCAGTTTTTCACGAAAACAATGTTGAAAGACTGCGTCTGAAAATGGTTGGTTTTGATGATGATTAATTGAAGGTGAGCAATAGAAAAACGTACTGTTTTTGATTGCCTAAATTATTATCCTGAAAAACGAAAAACCGGTAGCCTAAAAAAACCGGCAGCTCAAAAATGAGCCACCGGAAAATCGGGATAATTTTTGCCTTTAGCGGCGCAGCCCCAATGAAGAGATCAAAGTGGAGTAGCGGCTTGCGTCTTTGCGCTTGAGGTAGTCGAGCAATTTACGGCGCTGGTTAACCATCTTTAACAACCCGCGACGGGAGTGGTGGTCTTTCTTATGTGTCTTGAAATGCTCCGTCAAATCCTGAATTCGAGCAGTCAACAAGGCAACCTGTACTTCCGGAGAGCCGGTATCATTGTCACCGCGCTGATATTTTTTGACGATTTCTACTTTTTGTTCTGTAGTCACTGACATGGTTTTCTCCAAGCGTCTCCCCCCGTCATGAAAGAGGGGACGTGTTTACGATGAAAACAGGTTTTGCGAACCAAATTGCAAAGCCTGTCGAAAAAAGTTGGCAAGTGTAGCGGCGGAATCTTTATTTCTCAACCACTTCCTGAAAGATAGATACGTTCATTATTCCCACTCAATCGTCGCCGGGGGTTTTCCAGAAATATCGTAGGCGACACGCGAAATCCCGTTGATCTCATTGATAATACGCGTGGAAACATGCCCCAGAAAATCATACGGCAATTGTGCCCAGCGGGCGGTCATGAAATCAATCGTTTCGACGGCGCGAAGCGCAACGACGTAATCGTACTGGCGATTATCACCCATCACACCAACAGAGCGCACCGGCAAAAAGACCGCAAACGCCTGACTGGTTTTGTCGTAGAGATCATTTTTGCGCAGTTCGGAGATAAAAATATCGTCCGCTTTGCGCAGCAAATCGGCATATTCTTTTTTCACTTCACCGAGGATACGCACACCCAAGCCAGGGCCGGGGAATGGATGGCGATAGACCATTTCAGATGGCAAGCCAAGTTCAATACCGATTTTGCGTACTTCATCCTTGAACAATTCGCGCAACGGCTCCAGCAAATCGAGTTTCATCTCTTCTGGTAAACCACCAACATTGTGGTGCGATTTAATCACTTTCGCCTTGCCCGATTTTGCGCCTGCCGATTCAATCACATCGGGATAAATTGTCCCTTGTGCAAGCCATTTCACATTTTCGAGTTTGCCTGCCTCTTCGTCGAACACTTCAATAAAGGTGTGACCAATGATTTTGCGTTTTTTCTCCGGATCAGTTTCACCTTTCAGCTTATCCAGAAAACGCTGTTCCGCATCGGCGCGGATAACGCGGATACCCATGTGTTCCGCAAACATCGCCATCACCTGATCGCCTTCGTGCAGTCGAAGTAGGCCATTATCGACAAATACGCAAGTAAGCTGGTCGCCAATTGCCTTGTGGAGCAAGGCAGCAACGACCGAAGAATCAACACCACCGGAAAGTCCCAGCAACACTTCATCATCGCCGACCTGTTTGCGGATCGTTTCAATGCTCTCTTCAATAATGCTAGCGGGATTCCAGTCGGAGGCACAACCGCAAATTTCATGCACGAAACGGTTGATAATGCGTTCACCCTGTTTGGTGTGGGTCACTTCCGGGTGGAATTGCACACCGTAAAAGTGGCGTGATTCGTCCATCATCCCGGCTAACGGCGCGTTATCGGTGGAGGCCATAACAGAGAAGCCATCCGGCAACTGGATCACGCGGTCGCCGTGGCTCATCCAGACATCCAGCAGACCGTAACCTTCCGGTGAAACTTCATCCTCAATTTTGTTGAGCAGCTTGGAGTGTCCCCGCGCCCGCACTTGCGCGTAGCCATATTCATGATGTTCGGCGGTTTCTACTTCGCCACCAAGTTGCGCTGCCATCGTTTGCATCCCATAGCAGATGCCGAGTACCGGCACGCCGAGATCGAAGACGATTTGTTGCGCGATAGGCGCGTCATCACCGGTTGTGGTTTCCGGGCCACCGGAAAGGATAATTCCTTTCGGCGCAAAAGTGCGGATTTCGGCTTCTTCCATGTCCCATGGGTAGAGTTCGCAATAAACGCCAGCTTCGCGTACGCGGCGGGCGATCAGTTGAGTGTATTGGGAGCCAAAATCAAGGATGAGAATGCGGTCTGCGTGGATGTCTGTGGTCATAAATTCCTGCTAAGTTGCGGGTTTACTGTTTAGCTTAAAATTGAATGAAATCTAAATTTAAAAAAGTAATTTTTATTAATATTTTTTATTAAATAGGGATTATTTTTTATTTTTATAAGATTCATCTGTTTTTAATTTGTTTTCGGAAAGTAATGATTCTCTGCAATAAGTATTGTGCAACCTTTCAAGCATATCGTGAAATCCCCAGCCCATGTTAACAGTATCAGTTACGATCTTTTTGCATCTGAAACGGAATGCATCTTTTAGCCCATGTTCTTTTATATGTTTTAATGCATCTTCATACATTTTTCCCATGCTTGTATAAAATTGGTCGTTAATATCGCCGTACTCAAACGTGAATTGTACACCATTTTCTACATAGAAAATCATCAGTTCTGCAATATGAGTTTGGTTGTTTGATATTTTTTTGTATTCTGAAATTGCCTTTTTGGGTTTGGAAATCCTTGCCTTCCCATGTCCCCTGGTGGGGAAAAATTCATGTTCTATAGTATTTTTGTATTTATTAAATATCTCTAAATCATTTTGGTTATTTTTACTGAATTCTATATCAAAATAGTCTTTGACGAACTTGTCTTTCTTGTAGAGGTCTACAATATATTGGACTAGATCATCGTTTGAAAGTGTTTTAAGGTTTTTCTTAAGGGTTGTTACAGTCATAGGCTTAGCATTGCTGGATATTTTTGTTGTTTTGTATGTCCCAAATAATCGTATCTGCGCTGAAATCTTGTTCGTGTGGCCATGCGATTCCATGGTATGCAGGGCGGACAAGTTTGAAATAGGATTGATCAGTCAATTCTTGAAATGCGCTTCCATTTAAATAGGGTTTTACATCGAAAATGCCTGAAATTCCGATGCTGGTTTGGATTTCAATTCTGTAATTATCTAGCGGGATTGCTTTGATAATCTTTCCAGTGCTCATAATAGTATTTTGATTCTTTTTCTTCACCTAATGCAATATCTTGCATCATCTGAATGGCAAGTATGGAGCCGGGAGTTATTTTATTTTTATCAATTTTCTTACTTGATAGATTCGGATTTGTTGGGATTTCAATATTTACTATCCACCAATGGTCAATTTTATACTGGAGATCGACTAGCTCTTGAAAAATTCCAGAAAAATCAGATGGTAATCCATATGATCCAAGCAGATCATATAGATAGATGACTTAGATCATTGCGAAGATTTTTGATCTGGTTAAATTTTTCAATATCCTTTTGTTCAATTGCTCCATTTTCCTTGAACCAATCAAGTGATGCGTATACTGCGCTTTTATTTCTGGCAAGAATCTTTTTCCTGTATTCTTTACATAACTCGTTTTTTTCATATATTTCGATACAATAGAAACATTGTAAATTATCTATAATCGAATTTTTAAGTGATTCAAATGCGGCAATATACAATGATGCAGAGACTAGATTTTTCTTTAGAATGTCCGGATTTAAAAAACTTTCCCATTTCTGTTCGGCGTTTTCCATATCCAGAATTTCTATAATTTAACTTATTGCTTTTATATAAAGCGTTTCCGGCGCAACATCAATTTCATTTTTCCAAACTAACGTTCCCAAATCATTGCTTACCGAAAAATCCTTGAAAAAATCAATATCTTCAAATTGCCTAAAAACACCGCCTTTTGCAGGATATTCTGAAAAATCAACAATTCCACTTTTTCCATCATCAAATGTAAGATTGATTCTGTATCCATCTATATGAGAAGCTGAAATTACATCATGCAACATGATTTTTTCTCTATTCGTCCAATGGCTTGATTTTTAACGGTGGTTGATTGGATTGAGCCAAATCCCAGCCTTGCATTAATTCTTTCTGATGATCAGATGCCCATTCTTTGACCATTTTCAATGCACGAGGAGGGATATTTCCATCCAGAATTTCCAAGGTTTTGATGCTGATTGATACCTTGCTTTTCCCGTAACGCGCATGAAAATGAGGTGGATTATGCTCATCGTAGAAAATCGAAATGATAATCCCATAAAAGCGGCAAATTTCAGGCATCGTTACACCCGATAATTCGGCGCTTCCTTAGTGATGGTCACATCATGCACATGACTCTCTTTCATGCCCGCACCCGTCACTTGCACAAACTCCGGTTTGGTGCGCATCTCTTCCAGATTAGCGCAGCCGGTATAGCCCATACTGGAACGCAACCCGCCCATCATCTGGTGGACAATCGCACTCATTGCACCCTTATAAGGGACGCGCCCTTCAATCCCTTCCGGAACCAGTTTTTCAACATTGGAGTCGCTATCCTGAAAATAACGGTCGCTAGAGCCTTTCTGCATCGCACCAAGTGAACCCATACCGCGATAGGATTTGTATGAACGCCCCTGGAACAGTTCTACTTCGCCCGGCGCCTCTTCCGTTCCTGCGAACATCCCACCAACCATAATCGAATGCGCACCTGCAACAATCGCTTTGGACATATCACCAGAATAGCGGATACCGCCGTCTGCAATTGCTGGAACGCCCGTCCCTTTTAGGGCTTCCACTACATTCGCGACAGCTGTGATTTGCGGTACACCGACACCCGCGACAATACGCGTTGTGCAAATGGAGCCAGGGCCAATGCCTACTTTCACCGCATCTGCACCCATCTCGACCAGATCCCGTGCTGCTGCACCTGTGGCGATATTGCCACCAATGACCTGTACTTGTGGGAAATTCTGCTTCACCCAACGTACGCGATCCAATACGCCTTGCGAATGACCGTGCGCTGTATCAACTACAATGACATCCACGCCTGCATTGGCGAGCAATTCCACGCGCTCTTCCGTATCCGCGCCTGTACCAACCGCCGCACCTGCCCGCAACCGTTCTTGCTCATCCTTGCAAGCATCCGGTTTGTCGGTTGCCTTGATCATATCTTTCACAGTAATCATGCCACGCAGGTGAAAATCGTCATTTACGACTAGCACTTTTTCAATGCGGTGCTGGTGGAGCAAGGTTTGTACTTCTTCTTTCTTTACGCCTTCTTTGACCGTGATCAGCTTTTCTTTCGGTGTCATCACTTTGGAAACTTTCTCGTCCAGAGCAATTTCGAAGCGCAAATCGCGGTTGGTGACGATACCGACCAGATTGTCCCCATCCACAACCGGAAAACCGGAAAAGCCGAGTTGCCGGGTCAAATCAATTGCCTCACGCACCGTAGTATTTGGAGTGACAGTGATCGGATCAGTGACTGTGCCGCTCTCGAAGCGTTTGACCTTGGAGACTTCTGCCGCCTGTTCTGCCGGACTCATATTTTTATGGATGATGCCGATGCCGCCTTCCTGCGCCAGTGCGATGGCTAGCCGGGATTCTGTTACCGTGTCCATTGCGGCGGAGACCATCGGGATATTCAATTCAATATCGCGGGTCAACTTGGTCTTGAGCGAAACATCGCGGGGCATCACGGAAGAACGGGCAGGGATCAACAGGACATCATCAAAGGTAAGCGCTTGTTCGACAAGGCGGATGGACATAGGCTGCTCCAGATTCGGTTGGGAAGAATTCCCGAGAAAAAAGGGATTCATTATAGACAAGTCATTTGGCGAACGCTATCCAGTTGTTTTGGGATCAGGCTGGTGGGCGAAAATTCGTAAAAAAATCCACGAAATATCTGCGAGAAAATCAGAAAACCATTGAGAAAGCCGGGGAAATTTGCACGGGATTTTCAAGAATTTGCAAGAATCTGTAAATCTGCATGAGATTTTGTGATACCCTCAAAAGGCTTTCTTTGAGAGTGTATCCGGCCTGCGCTACAGGCTGGTTTAACCACAAATCAACCTCAACAACAAAAGGTAGATAAATCAATATGATCCGTAAAAACCAGATGTTCGTTGCTGTAGCTGCAGCATTGTTCTCCATGTCCGGCGTTGCAGGCGAAGGGGCGGATGCTTCCAAGGGTATGGACTCCATGAATTCCATGAACTCTATGGCATCTATGAATTCCATGTCTTCTATGGGTTCCATGAACTCTATGGCTTCTATGAACTCCATGAATTCTATGGACGCAAAGAAGAAGAAACCAATTGAAAACCAGATGATCCATCCAAGCATGGGCGGTAGCATGCAGGGTGGTAGCATGTACGGCGGTATGCAAGGTGGCAGCATGTACGGCAACGGCGGCATGCAGGGCTACGGCATGTATGGTGGTGGTATGTACGGCGACGGCGGTATGTATGGCAATGGTGGTATGCAGGGCTACGGCATGTACGGTGGCGGTATGTATGGCAGCATGAATCCAGGCATGTATGGCGGTATGCAGGGCTATGGTATGTACGGTGGCGGTATGTATGGCAGCATGAATCCAGGCATGTACGGCGGTATGCAGGGCTATGGCATGTATGGCGGCGGTATGTATGGCAACGGCATGTACGGCGGTGGTATGCAGGGTTACGGCATGTACGGCGGTGGTATGTACGGCATGTACTACTAAGTTTGCCGGTATCAAACTGGCGTTTAAACGTCAGTTTGAAAATAAAAAAACCACATCGTTTGATGTGGTTTTTTTATGTCAGCAACATACTTCTGAAAGCGATGTGTTTTTTTAAGGTGATGTGTTCAATGACAGCGAAGTGCCTTCTTCCAGCACGAACTGGCGGAACGCATCGACCACGGGTGATAAATATTTCCCTTTGCGATAAACGAGATGCCACTGGCGGCGGATTGGAAATTCCGCCACATCCAGCACTTTCAGCATATTCGCTTGTTGCTCCAACTGGATCGTGTGCGCCGAAACGACTGCTAACCCTAGTCCCGCTTGCACCGCCTGTTTGATTGCCTCGTTGCTGCCGAACTGCATCCGCTGCTCAACACTGAGACCGCGATCCGAGAAAAACCGCTCCATCGCAGTGCGGGTTCCGGAACCCGGCTCACGCATCACGAATGACTCTTCCAACAATTCCACGGGTGAAATTTTTCGTTTGCGCTTCGTCAGCGGATGGTTTTTTTCCGCGATTACCACCAACGGATTTTCCAGAAACGCCTCGGCTACCACGTCGAGATTGAACGGTGGCTGCCCCATGATGACTAGATCCGGCTCGTTGTCGGCAAGGCTCTGCAAAATGCGCTTGCGGTTGGTAACGCTGAGCGAAAAGGTGATTTCCGGATGGCGGCGGATGAAGGTCGCCAGCAGGTTGGTCGCAAAATAGTTGGCGGTACTCGCCACCATTAAATTGAGATGGCCGCGATGCACGCCCTGCACGCTCTCAATATATTTTTCCGCCTCGTCAAGTTGTTGGCTGATCGATTTGCTGTATTCAAAAAATGCCTTGCCCGCTTCTGTCAGGAATACTTTTTTACCGATATTGTCGAATAGTGGCAGACCAACGTGCTCTTCCAGTTGCTTGATCTGCATCGAAACTGCTGGTTGCGTCAGGTGTAACGCCTCGGCAGCGCGGGTGAAGCTGGAGTGTTTGGCAACTGATTCAAAAACGCGCAGTTGCCGGAAGGTGATGTTGAGTGCCATATTGGGAAATATAAGTTTCTAAAACTTGGTGGATTATACATCAGGGTTGTTTCCACCTTCTAAACCATGTGCTTAAACATATGATTTAGTTTGAAGAAACAAGTCTATTAAACAGTCAAACAACGCATATTCATTCATTTCGACTGTAAAATACCCAATAAAACACCGAATAACGATTCCAAGTCGTTTGGCACAGAATAAATTTGTACATCACGCTCAATTTTCTTTTTTGCCCGATGCAGAATGCCGAATTGCCACAAACTGCCAATACTGACCGCGCCATAAATCTGGTCTGAGCGAATCTCTTCATCCTCGGCTTGATCCAACGCCACCATCTCTGCGATTAACTGGTTGAAGCCATGATCCGGATCACCCCGTTTCGCTTCAATCACCACCATTTCCCGCGCTGCACGCAACAGATAATCTAGTGAACCGGACAGCCGGTCATCTACCTGAATTGGATATTCGACATCCATCTCCACATCGGCGTATCGGATTACTGCAAAAAGCACTGGCGCAATCAGAAATTCCCGCTTTGCCATCTCCGATCCCATCCCGATTTTTGGCAGTCCTTCGTTCAGCACCTGCCGCAGCCGTGCGATTTCCTCTGGCTCTGGATAATCGACATGCGGCAATGTCAATTTGCGCACCTGAAAATCGTATTCCAACGCCGCTGCAATCTCTTTCGGCTCACAATTGAAATTGAAATAATCCGTGAAGGTGTATTTTTTCCCTTCCTCCAGTTTTAGGCGTGCCATCCCTTATCCCTCTTCCTTTTGCTGTTTTTTCCACTCCGTGCAAATCACTTTTTCTATCCCCGTATAGCTCTACGGTATAGCTTCTCTGGCGCAACATCAAACCCGCACTTCCAAGCCAATGTAGGCCACGAATCTAAATAGAATTTGGAAAATTGTTCTGGTTCACGCAATGGCGCAGCAATTTCATATTGTTGAACAATATCTTGTAAATCCACCTCGCCGGATTCACCGGTATTAAATGTCAAAAATATCCGAAATCCATCCACATATTTTGCATCCTGCAAATAGACACATTCTTCCATGTTCTGATTTACTCAATCTATACCAATGGTTTCACAAGTCTGAAATAGGCATGACTGGTATCACTGATCACAAGGAATAGTACATTGCACCGGAAGACTTGCTCAATCTGTAACAAAAAAACCGTCCCGAAGGACGGTTTTTCACAGCACAAACCTAGAACATATTAGAATCCGTGAATCAAGCCAATTATATCTAATTGCTCTTCATCATATACTCTACCATTATGATCATTAAAATTTACATAGGCAGATGTGCGCTTGGAAAGTTTATGCTCTAATTCAATTGCAGTTTGTGTAATTTCATTATCAATATCTTTATACGCATCGGAATCTTCTGCTTCTGTACGCGAATGCACTACTTTCAATACATTGTTCCCTAATTTATAGGAAGCAGCTAAATCAACCGCATTATCTTGAGCAACAGTACTATCATATTTCCCCTCATTAGCACTAGTATAAATACCAGCCTGTGCTGAACCATAACCAATAGACTGTGAACCTAACTGAACGCTACCGAAAGTATCCCCTGTTCCTACATGAACTCTGTCACTAGAATTTGTTTTCTGATCATGCATACCTATAGAAAGATCTAACGGACCATTTTTATAAGTCAGTTTTACAACACTCTCATCATTTAGCGCACTATTAATATGACTACCTTTCAATGTCGAAACTATTGCCTGCAAGCCACTATTCTTTGGAGAAACATACGCAGCTGCATCATCAGTGTAACTGCTTTCATCTACAGCAGTTGGTAATTCCATTCGACCTAGAAGTACTTTACCAAAATTACCAGAAACACCGACATATTGATCACGTAAAGTAACTTCATCGCTAGTGTCTTCTTTTTCAGACTGAGTCTGGAATTCAGATTTATAAATCGCAGTCAACCCACCGCCTAAATCTTCAGCTCTTTTAAAACCAAGACGGTTATCTTGTTTAACATCTACACCGGAAGTACCACCAGAGTTACCTGTACGGTCGCTATTTTCTAACCACGCTCCAGCCTGACCATATACAGTTGCTTCCGCCATTACCGCTGGTACAACAGTCATCAACATACCCGTCAAAATAAAATTAATCTCATTGATATATTTTATGCTCATCAGCAATCCATTCCTTAGAAGTTTTACCCAACGCCTTTCTTAAGATTCTGACCGACTCTTGTATCATTTCTTTTTCTTCTTCTAGAACTATAATTATGTTATGTCTAATTTTATCTTTCTTCAATCTTTGCTCAATTTTTTTAATTCTTGACACTAATATTTTCTCAATTTCTAACATAGTGCGCTTATCTAATTTTTTATTACTTAATCCTAAACGAGATAATTTATCTATATCTTCTTTCCTAAATATTGTCTTTTCTAAAATAGCCCCTTGTAATTGTACCTCTTCCAAAGAGGCTCCTATCAATCTTGTATTCCATAAATTTGCACTTTGTAAACTTGCCCCCCACAAATCTGCATCCTGTAAATTCGCCCGAGATAAATTTGCACCTCGCAAGTCTACACGCCATAAATTTACATCCTGCATCTCTGTGTCCTGCAAATCTGCGCCTTGTAAATTTGCACCTAATAAATCTGCTTTCTGTAAATTTGCTTTCGCTAAATCTGCTTCTTGTAAATTTGCCTTATAAAGATTCGCTCCAGAAAGATTCGCCCCCTGTAATTTCGCATGCTTTAAATTAGTTTTCTGCATTTTCGTCCTTATCAAAAGTGCATCACTTAGATCCGCATGATACAAATCTGCGCCCTGTAAATTTGACATTTTAAGATCTGTTTCTCGTAAATCTGCCATATGTAATTTTGCATCTCGAAAATCCACCTTTATCAAACTAGCTTGCTGCATTTTTGATTTTATCAATATTGCACCCTGCATGTCTGTACCATATATGGATGCCTGTTGAAATTCTGATCGGGAAAACCCCATCCATGGAATATTACAGTTAGAAATTACTGTCAAACGAAATTTTCTACCTATATGAAGCTTAGAAATCGGATATCCGGTTTCTATTATATCATTTATTGGAAGTTTTCTCGTTTCTTTCAAAACATACAAATCATCCTTATCTATTGAAAGCCATGTCTCGCTTCTCAATACCAATCTCGGCAAAAACCACTCACCATTAAAAATCCAAAAAAAACCATAATTTATTTTATCTTCCAAATCTTTCAAATCATCCAAATCATCGAATCAACGTGCTTCCTCCGCTTTTGTCCAATTATCCGGCAACTGCTTTGCAATAGGAGTGAAAACAAAAAAGTGATATCCGACAATAAAAAAAACCAATATGTATATATAAAATTTTAAAAGAGATAATTTTTTATTAGAGCCAAAACGAAGTATTTTCCGAAACAAAAAAAATGGAATAAAAACAGATATCCATATCATTGTAAAATGGAACGTTGTAATCCACCAATCTTGATAATCAGCAAATCGAAACCAAAATGCTATCAATGTGAACGGCGCAAGCCAGTAAAGCAATAGCATCATCACGCCACATAGGAATGCTACTAACACCTTACTAGACTCTGACCGCTTGGCTCCTAGCAAAATGCTTTCATAAAATCCAAAATGCAACTTTCTAAATAATATCATCCTGTCGCTACGATATTCTTCCAGTAAAAGTTGCTTATGTGCTTCGTAGGTATAAAGCAAATTAAAATGCAATGCCAATAACAATATAGGCATAAAAATGTAGAATGTTTTAAGCGGCAATTCAATCCCTAGCAGCGGCATACTGAGCGGAGATTCCATAAAGATCATCTTGTCTGTAGTACCGAAGATCGCTAACAGGCAATAAATCGCAAATAACACAAAAAAGATCAGCCGATTCCGCGCATGAGCCATACTCCTATCTAGGCCGTTATACCGTTCCTGCATCTCCACTTCTGGTACTTGATTCTCTCGTAGTTCCCGAAGCTGTTCTTGACGCCGTCCTTTTAGACGTTCGATCTTTTCCCGGTTCACCATCTACAACTCCATCTCATCATTCCAACAACAGAATCTAGAATAATATTACCGCAACGCATCCAACACTTCCGACAACCTTGACGCTGCAATCACTTCCACACCAGAAACCGCGCGCTTTGGCTGATTCGCCTTCGGCAAAATCGCACGCGTAAAGCCATGTTTCGCCGCTTCCTGAAGCCGTTCTTCGCCGCCGGGAACGGGACGCACTTCGCCGACTAACCCCACCTCACCAAACACGATAGTGCCGACTGGAACGGGCTGGTTGCGCAAACTGGAGAGCACCGCCAACATCACCGCCAAATCGGCCGCGGGCTCGGTCACACGCACGCCGCCGACTACATTGACGAAAATATCTTGGTCATGCACCGCAATGCCACCATGCCGATGCAATACCGCCAGCAACATTGCGAGCCGGTTCTGCTCCAGTCCTACCGTCACCCGGCGCGGATTACCGAGATGACTCTGATCGACCAACGCCTGCACCTCCACTAGCATCGGGCGAGTCCCCTCCCGCGTCACCATCGTTACACTGCCTGAAACCGGCTGCTCATGCCGCGACAAGAAAATCGCTGATGGATTGGACACCTCTTTCAACCCAGTCTCGGTCATTGCAAACACGCCAATTTCATTGACTGCGCCAAAACGGTTTTTGATCGCCCGAATCACCCGAAAACGGTTGCCGCCCTCGCCTTCAAAATAGAGCACCGTATCGACCATATGCTCCAGTACCCGAGGCCCTGCCAGCGAACCCTCTTTCGTGACATGTCCGACCAGAAAAATAGTGATTCCTGCTTGTTTCGCAAACCGCACCAGCCGCGCCGTACTCTCGCGCACCTGCGCCACCGAACCTGGTGCAGACTGCAACGACTCCGTATAAATCGTCTGGATTGAATCGACTACCATCACCTGTGGCTTGCGATTTTGCGCAGTGGCAATGACCGCCTCAACCTGCGTTTCAGTGAGTAAATCCAGCGCAGCTTGATCGACCTCCAACCGTTTTGCCCGCAATGAAATTTGCCGGATCGACTCCTCACCCGTCACATATAAAACGGGTTGTTGCGCAGAAATTTTTGCCATTGCTTGCAATAACAGCGTCGATTTTCCGATCCCCGGATCGCCGCCAATCAACACCACGGAACCCTGCACCAGTCCACCGCCCAGTACCCGATCCAGCTCAGCAATTCCAGTTGGTGTTTGTGTCTCCTGCTGTGCTTCGACCTTGCCCAATTCGACTACTTGCGCCGCTTCGCCAGCATACCCGGCAAAGCGTCCAGAAGTTTTCTTCTCTGATGCAATGACCTGCTCGACCAGTGTATTCCATGCACCGCATCCGGCGCACTGCCCTGCCCATTTGGAGTGCTCTTCACCGCAATCGGTGCAGACAAAACGGATTTTTTCTTTCATATTTCAAATAGCGTAATTGTGCCTCCACAAATGGGAAGCTTAAAGACAACAACCGAGAACAACTTTTGAAGGTTGACTGCTTGTCAGGGAAGTCTGAGGAGATAGTAAGCAGCCCTTTGTTAGGGCTGCCAATATCAAAAGGAGGGGGAAGTAGAAAAGATGATCGGTATCATAATTAGCATCATCTACCGATCTAATTGGTCTAGCGTTTCCGGTGATTACCCCGTCAACGAAGCAAACAACTTCGGCAATTTCTCTGGCAATTTCGCCACATGGTCAATCACCATATAACGCGAACCAAAGATATCCTGCACATATTCGTCCGCATGTGGGTCAAGCGAGATGCAGAATGGATAAATTCCGTCCTGATCCAGTTCCTGTACTGCCTTACGGGTATCCTCAATCAAAATACGGTCATCTTCCGCATCAATATCGGATGGCTCGCCATCTGTCAAAATCAGCATCAGCTTTTTATCTGCCTGCTGGTGCGACAGATAGTGCGCCGCATGACGAATCGCACCACCCATTCGGGTTGAATAACCCGCTTCCATCGCAGCTAGACGGGACTTCACATCTTCATCCCAATGTTCCGCATATCCTTTGATGTGGTGATAACGGATGTCGTGGCGGGTGTTGGAGTGGAACCCGGCAATCGCAAATTTATCGCCCAATTGCTCAATTGACCAGGCGAGTAGGGCGGTCGATTCCTGACATAGTTCCAGAATCGTCTGTTCTGCACCGTCCGGAATGTTGTTGATCGATTCAGAAAGGTCGATCAGCAACATCACCGCAATATCACGACCATCATGTGTGTGACTCATGTTGATGCGCGGATCAGGCGTTGTACCGCTCTTGTAGTCAATTAGCGAGCGGATTGCTACATCAAGATCCAGCTCAGAGCCTTCTTCCTGATAACGCACACGTACATAATTCTGCGGTTTGAGCAAATCCAGAATCTGCTTCAATTGCTTCGCCAGTGCATGATGTTTTTGCAGCAGCTTGTCGATTTCCGATGCTTCGCCTGATGCATGTTTCGCCTCGTAGAGCGTTACCCAATCCGGGCGGTACATCTTGCTGCGGTAATCCCACTCTGGATAGTGGCGCGGCGGCAAGCTATCGACATCGTCCTCTTCTTCTACTTTTTTAGGCTTGTGGTTTTTATCAAAATCATCCGGTTCATCATCCTCTTCGATGTACGTCCACATATGCCGGTTGTCGTCGCGGTAATCAACCTGTGTGTTATCAAAGCGGACATTTGCGTTCTGGTCGTTTTGGGTACGGGTCTTGGCAATGAAGACGGAAGCCAGCGTAACAATATCTCTCGTTTCTGTTTCTTCTCCCTTCTCGTCCATCAACGCATAAAACTTTTCGACAAATTCACAGATGTACGGATTTTTATAATGGTGTTCTTTGCCTTCCAGGATCGCACGGGAGAGCATCGCTAATCGGTGCAGAATGCATGACTCATTTTCCGGATCACAATCGCCTTCCACCGGCGTTGGATGAAGTTCCAGGAAAATTTTGCGCATACCGGGGAAGCGCTTCATCAGCAAATATTCGACACGCGACTCTTCCATTGTCTCAACCGCCATGCGCTGGAATGGACTGAAGTTGTCGGCGACAATTGCTGTCGTCCACCGCTGGTGCGCCGCTATATGTCCCAATACAGCACGGTAACGGTTGATGCCGGAAATGCCATCCTTGTCATCAAACACATCCGGGATACGGATGCCAAGCTCGTCGTAGTAAGGCTGCGGTTTGCGTAGGTCGTCAAACCCTTCAGAGTAGGGAACCAGTTGCGCTTTTGTTTCCCAGAACCCTTTCAGATACAAATCCAGTTTACGTTCGTTATCGACAAAGAGCGTGCCATGACGCTCTTTGCGCATCATCACCTTACTGTCTGCCGATTGCAGCGAGAAGTAATCAATCTGCCGTTCTGAATGATTGTGATAATTGCGGATACCGTATTCTGTCCAGTTTTTTAGCCCTTCCAGCGACATCTGGTGCAATAAATGCGGAGACCGTTTCAGGAAATAGGGTAGCCCTGGACTTGGCAACGTCGCATGAAAACCGTGGATTGAACCGGAAGTTTCGTCAATCATGCGGAACATCAATTCCAGATACTGTTCCAGTTGTTGCAAACTGGGCAATCGTCTGGAAATTTCCGGAAAAATCTCAATAAAGTCGGGAATGGCTTTCAAGTTCGGGGAGCGCATGAACTGGAGAATCGCCTGGGTCATTTTTGGCAAAATTTCCTCGCCGACCCGGGCAGCGACATGCGGCATCTCTTCCAGATAGTTGAGCACCGGTTCTACACCATGCCCAATCTTGCATGCGATGGACGCCCCCTCCAGATAGTGAGGGATCATCTCTTCCGAAATTTTGTTTCGTGCGACTCCAATAAAATCGGCGAAAAGCTCGTCAATTTGCGGGAAGTTACACTGGAGTTGTTCGCGGTATGCCTGATACTCCTGCGGCACGGCTTCAGTCATGTCAGTCCACCTTCTTGTTTGCAGAAAATGTTATTCAGTTAAGTGGATCAATCAAACAATCATCCTGTTCGTGTCATTTCGACGAGAAAAGATTTCTCTCAAATTCCTTTCTCTGCGCGAAATGACATTTCCCCTTAACTGAGGCGATCATCAATCTTGCGAATCACGTTTTTGGCGTTTCACTTAGCCAAAGATCGTGTCAATCGCATGATCTAACGTATCGCGAATTTCCGGATCATCGGTAATTGGACGTACCAAGGCCATGCGGCAAGCGGCTTTCGCATCAATACCTCGCATGATCAGGTCGCCCGCGTAAGCCAACAGACGGGTGGAGATACCCTCATCCAGACCGTGGCCTTTCAGATTACGGGCTGTTTCTGCAATTTTGACCAGATTTTCTGCATCTTCGGCGCGAACACCGGTTTCACGACGCAAAATCTGCACTTCCATATCTGCGCTTGCATAATCAAATTCCAGCGCAGAGAAACGTTGTTTGGTGGACTGTTTCAGATCTTTCATCAGGCTCTGGTAGCCTGGGTTATAGGAGATCACCAACTGGAAATCCTGGTGCGCTTCAAGCAATTCGCCTTTCTTGTCGATTGGCAACGTACGACGATGATCCGTCAATGGATGGATTACAACCGTAGTATCCTGACGTGCCTCTACCACTTCGTCGAGGTAGCAGATTGCGCCAATGCGCGCCGCAGTGGTTAGCGGCCCATCTAACCAGCGTGTGCCATCTGCATCCAGCAAATAACGACCAACCAAGTCAGAAGCAGTCATGTCTTCGTTACATGCCACAGTGATCAGTGGGCGTTTCAGTTTCCATGCCATATGCTCAACAAAACGGGATTTACCGCAACCCGTTGGGCCTTTAATCATTACAGGCAGGCGGGCGTTGTAGGCAGCTTCGTACAGCTCAACTTCGTTGCTCTGTGGCTGGTAGAAAGGTTCGTTTTGGATCAGATATTGGTTTGTGTCGCTCATGATTGGTCCCCAGAGTTGTTTGCAGAATTTAAGATTTTGTGTGTATGTTTTCTAAATTCTATGCGTGAACAATTTGTAACAATCTATTTTCTAGTATTTAATTTCTTATGCTTTTCTATTATTAATCATCAATTATTGGTTTCTAAGCCGCTTGATTATAAATTTTTAACTCTAATTGCCTGTTTGAATTTGATTTAAATTTATAAAACGATTCCTGAAAAGAAAAATAAAATATTAAAAGAGGTAGAAGGTAGGTAGAAAAAAGCCCCCGGAAAGGGGGCTTTTTTCCGTAAACTCGGCTTACTTGTGTACGCCCAGTTTGTCTCTCCAACCCGGGAAGATGCTGTCTGCATCGTGTGGGAAGGATTCGAATGCACGAGCGAACTCTTTGTGATCTTTCGCGTATTCGAGTGGGTCTGCACCAGTCTTCCAGCATTCGTATGCCTGACGCAAGGAAGTTGCACCAGCAGCTGGGGAGTCGATGTGACCGTAAGAACCACCACCAGAAGTGTTGATGATGTTGCCGTGGCCCAAGTTCTCGAAGAAGCCTGGGAGACGCAATGCGTTCATACCACCGGAAATGATCGGAGTAGTTGGCTTCATGCCATACCATTTCTGGTAGTAAACCGGACCCTGACACTCGTCACGCTCGATCATGTAAGCGATGTTCTTGTCAGATGCGTCGCCTTCCATTTTGCCGTAGCCCATTGTGCCTACGTGGATACCGGAAGCACCCTGCAGACGGGACATCTTCGCCAATACGAATGCAGTGTAACCACGTTTCGCAGAAGGAGAAGTAACCGCACCGTGACCTGCACGATGGTAATGCAGATACTGACCAGCGAAGTTACGACGTGCAGTTGTAACCATGCCTGGGCCACCAACGTAACCGTCAACCAACAGCGCAACTTTGTCTGCGTCTGGGCCGAAAGTTTCGAGGATGAACTCACCACGAGCGATCATTTCGTTGTGGTCGTCTGCAGTGATGTTTGCAGAGAAGAGTTTCGCTTCACCAGTTTCGTCCTGAGCACGCTTCATAGCGTCTGCTACCAAAGGATATACCTTCTTCGCAGGACAGAAGACCTGGTTGCCCTGAGGCTCGTCATTCTTAATGAAGTCGCCGCCCAGCCAGAACTGGTAAGCTGCTTCTGCGAATGGCTCTGGACGCAGGCCGAGTTTTGGCTTAATGATTGTACCAGCGATGTAGCCGCCGTTTTCAATCGGACGACCCAGAATGCGCCACATGTCGCTGATGTCCTTGGAAGGACCGTCGAACAACTGAATCATGCGCTCTGGCATATAGAAGTCATACATCTTCGCCTGTTTACAGTCGCCCATGCCCTGGTTGTTACCAATACACAGAGTCAGGAAGGAGACCAGCATAGTGCGGCCGTCTGTAATGTTGCGGTCGAAGAGGTCGATCGGATACGCAATACGCATCTCGTCAGTGGATTCATCAATGTGATAAACCAGTGCGTCAACACCTTTGGTGAAGTCGTCTGTGGTGCAAACTTCTACGTTTGTACCTGTGGAAGATTCTGCTGCGAAGTGAGCAGCAACTTCCAGGAAGCCGTAACCTTCAGCAGGCTGCATTTTGTAAGCAACGAGGACGTGACCGCCGCCAGCAATCAAATCTTCTTCTTTAAGGCTCAGATCCGCGTAACGGGATGATTGATCCATAAGGGTTCTCCTTAGTTGTTGGTTGTAAATGAGGCGAAGAAGCGGTTTCCCCGGAACCGGATGGCTGCTTACCTGCCCCTGCAAATGCGGGTTGAACTTTATGGGTTCCGAATCATAATTAACAGTAAATCTTTTTAATATGAATCATAAGTAATGATTTATGATTGATTTTTGTCAAGATCATTTTTTTGATGATGCTTTGAATTCCTGGGTTTTGTTGAAAATAGGCAGTGGCCTAATGCTCCCGAGTGCCTCTTTCCATGCAGTTGATTTACATGATCTCAATCTGGATGAACGCAAGCGGGTGATTGTCGTGCTGAAACAGGTCGGTTGGGTTCAAACCAAGGTAGCGCATTTGTTGAGGGAAGGGAGCGTCCAACTGTTTGGAATTAGTTGACCGCTAGTTGACCGCTACAAAGCTACTACACAAACAACTCGTGGTTTTCAACCAATGTCTCGCGGTCGATAACAAACACACCTTCCCCGCCGTGCTCAAAATCAACCCAAAACCACGCCAGTTCCGGAAAAGTTTGTTCCAATGCAGGCCAACTGTAGCCAACTTCTACGACTAAAATGCCATCCGGTTCCAGATAATCAGGCGCATCACGCAGCAGTTTGATGACTAAATCTAGCCCGTCTTCTCCAGCAGCCAACGCCATGCGCGGCTCGGCATGATATTCGGCAGGCATTGCAGCCAGCTCTGCTGCATCGACGTAGGGTGGATTGCTAACAATCAGCGAATAGGTTTGTCCGGAGATACTAGAAAACAAATCCGACTGAATCGCAGTGACTTGGTTTTTCAGCTCGTGTTTTTCGATATTGATTTGTGCGACTGACAGCGCATCCGAGGAGAGGTCAACCGCATCAACCGCCGCATCGGGGAATGCCAGTGCACAGGCGATGGCAATGCAGCCAGAACCGGTGCCAATATCGAGAATTCGCGTCGGTGAGGTATGGAGCCATGGCTCAAAACTGGCTTCGATCATCTCCCCAATTGGGGAGCGCGGGATCAGCACACGCTCATCGACGTAAAACGGCAATCCCATGAATTGCGACTGGTGAGTCAAATAAGGAAGCGGGATTCGCGCTTCGATTCGCTGTTGGAATGTTTCTGCCAATTGTGCCCGTTCCGATTTGAGCAAACGGCCTTCCAGCAGTGCATCGGGAACATCGTCTGGCAAATGCAGGATTTGCAGCACCAAACGGACTGATTCATCCAGCGCATTGTCGGTGCCATGTCCGAACCAGAGGTCTGCGGTAGCCATCGCGGATGCGCCCCAGCGGATGAAGTCACGCGGTGTTTTCAGGGATTTGGCGACTTGTTGGAAATCAATGGTGGAACCAGTAGTAAGATCAGTTTGAGTCATGACATGGCTTAGAGTGGAATAATTTTATAAATGAGAATGATTCTATTTTACATAAATCGGATAGAAAACTTGAAGCAGTTTTTGATTCGTGGTGGAATCCGAAAACTGGCTTCAAATTCTGATTTAAATCAGAAAATTCGAATATTCGATGAGGCTGGGATTATTTTGCAGAGATCATGAGGATTTGCGGAGATTTATGCAACATCTCTAAAAAAATCTGAAATTTCATCAGTTCCCGCGAACTCTCATGTCGATCATAAACAATAATTAAAAAAACAATAACAATCTAAGTGTTGGGTCTCAGAAGATAATATTCCAGAAAAAAGCTACCCACTCTTCCGCGCTTGGGGGATCATGGAACAGCTTGTCACCGATCTACAACAAGGCCAGAAACGATGAACATCCATCCAAAAGCCAGGACCACCCCGGCAATCCGTGCTGAAATCCAATCTTCCAACCTGTCGCAGCGGAAACTGGCGGAAAAATATAACGTGACTCGCCCCACTATCTGTTAGCAGCAGTAAGGTTTGCAACAAATATAAAGCGGGATAATTTGGGATCAATTGGGATTTAATGGGATCAAAACCTATTGATTGGTGGGGATTATATAGATATTAGCCATGCAATATGGCGAAAATAGTGAAATACACCAAGGTTTGCAACAAACCGCATATCTACCAAATTCCGAAGCATAGTTTGCAACAAGCCTACCAAGTCTTAAATCCCATTTAAAAATCGTTTAAAAACCGTTTATCCGCGGCAGCATATAAGTCTGCCGTTTTTTTACGCCTGCGAAATGTCAAAAATGTATAATTGATAGAGTAAAAACAGGGCGTTTTTCATAGATGAATTGATTAAATATATTGTTTTTATTGGATTATTAAAAATGGAATTGCTTTTAGAAGAGGCAAAAGAAAAATTTAAAAATGGACTGCTTCGATCTGCAAGAATTACACGTTCCACAGTAGAAGGGTGTGATGGATTTGTGCTGATTTTTAGTGTCAGAGAATCAGGCCAACTATCTGAGGCATCCTTAAAAAAGCAGAAGAAAAGCGCGAAAGAACAGTCTCTTAGAAAAAAATGGCGGGAGTGCAAGGAGCACCGAAAGCTCTACCAGACAGAAACCGCAGCCATGCAAGATGCGCGGCGGATTGGGTTCCTTACAGTATTGGTGGAGCTGTAAAACAGCTACGCCGCCTCTTGCTTTTCCTCAACCACACCAAGCGGCGCATTCTTTAATCGCTCATTCTCTATTTTCAGGCGTTCAATTTCGCCATCCTTCATGCGGATAATTTCTTCCTGCGCATTCACCAGCTTGCTTAAAACGCCATCATTTTCGTAGGTGGCAGTTGGCTCTGCAACGCATGGTGGCGCGGTTTGCGGGGCTTCTGTGTGCGTGCCTGGGCGCATCTCTCCTTCACCGGTTGTAAGCCAGCAAACCGATACTCCGCCAGCTTTTGCAATAAGCCACAACCTCTCCAGATTGGGTGTTGAATCACCAGCTAGATATTTTCGGATAGCTCCTTCTGAAATATCAATTTTATGCGCAAATCCACGCACAGAAATATTCCCTATAACCTGCTTCAGTCTGCCAATAAAGCTTTCAAGTTCAGAGGGCGAACTTGAAAGAGCTGTTTCAAGTTTATGATTTTCTTTCATGTTTGGATAAGTAATTGTATAAAAAAAGGAAACCCTCATGAATATACGCAAATATTCATTTTTGAACTTGAAAGAACATTTTTATGTTGACTGCGTATATTTGAGCGTATATATTTATCCGCATGAAGAGAATAGATAGCAAAACAAAAGAGCTGCTCAGAGACCCGATGAAACGTCGGGCATGGGTCATTTATCAGCTCAGTTTGAAAAGGCAGTCGCTTGCTTCTCTATCCCGTAAATATGGACATGACCGCACAGCAGCAGGAAAGGCTCTGTCTGCGCCTTATCCAGCATGGGAAAAACGGATTGCCCATGCATTGGATATAGAGCCGCAGCAACTATTCCCGGAACGCTACGATGCTGATGGTCAACCCAACCGCACCGGAGGCCGTCCTCCAGCGGAAACTATTCTCCTCATGAAGATGGAGGATAGCACCACAGGGGATCGGCGCAATACACAAAACAGGGAGGCCGCATAGATATGGCTCCCCGCGATCCCCAAACTGCTGACC
>CAYFMX010000004.1:0-113241 GCA_964344325.1 uncultured Piscirickettsiaceae bacterium | reverse complement strand
GAAGCAGAAATTGTTTACGAAAAAGGTTTATGAACACACGAGACCTGACAAGTATGGATTCAAATTGGGTTCGCTGCTTTTTCATGCCGACGGCACGTTTTTCGTGGAGCAGGATATTGCGCTACCGCACCCCAATAAGCCGCGCTGGTTTGTTGAGGCAGTCAATGCATGGGGCAAGGACGATACCCTCAAGGTTGAAGCGCGTCTGTTGCCGATGCCGGAATAAGGTCGGATTTTCATGCTAATGGATATTGATCACCGCCTCATTTTTTATCATAAACAGGCAACGAGTGCGCGGACACGATTTCTACTGTTTAAATATGGTAGTGTTTGTGCGTTTGAGAAAATTCCAACGCTGGCGCAATTGTATGATTCACCACCTGATAATTTGTTCGTCCACCCTGCTGCGATTCTGCGCAATGCAGAACAAAAACTCGGTTTACCCGAACGTTCACTGATTGCAGAAGGTGAATACAAACGGGTGGTAGATGTGCCAGGAGCGCCGATTCGAGTGATTCTGGCTGCGATTGATTTGATTGATCCGCCGTTTGCCGAGGCGGAAAAAATCAATGCAAAGTTTATTGATCTCACACAAGCCAGAGGATTACCGCAGGTGGAGCTGGAACTGCTACGTGCGGCATATGAGTTGGTGCTGGGTGGGTAGCCACTGAAATTGTAAATTCAGACTATGTAACTGCTTATCCTTCATCCTGTACAAGAGATAAGCAAAATGAACAAACAGGCAATCGAAGTACTGGCACATAAAACTGCCAAAAATCTCAAAACAGAGAAAGACTTAAGTAGTTTCTCCCGGATATTCAAGAAAACCGCCGTGGAAGTAGTACTCACTGCTGATTGTCGCAGATCACGACCATAGCTGCGCACAACGAACACTTTTCCGCTATATTTCGTCTCTTCCTGAAATTGTTCGAGTATTTTTGTTATGGATTTGGAAATTTTCGCCTATATTGCTGCCATCATCGTGGTTCCGTTAATGTTGATTCAAATTTTCGTCCGGAAAAGACCAAAATCAACGAAAAACACTACCATCAAAACTGGTGACAACAGCCCTGTAATTCACAACAGCAAAAATTCCACTATTCAGCAAAACAGTGCGGGGAATTCGTAAATGGCGTTGAGCAATAAAACTGAAATCGATACTGGTAATGGTAGCCCCGTAGTTTCTGATTCAGAAAACACAACAGTTATTCAAGAAATTCATAATCACCACGGCATCACGCTAGAGCAATACGAAGCTGGATTGAAAGAAAGTCACTTATTAGCAGAGCTACATATTGATTTAGAAAACCCAGAAAAAACAAAAGAAAAAATAAAAAAATCTATTTCTGAAGGAACAGTAAAAAAAGAAGAATTAGAACTACTTGTTCAAGAATAATTTTCAACGAATTTTCTTGTCGATCTCCAAACTTCCAAAACCATCTATGAAACATTTCCGCTTCCAATTCACCCTGCTTTTTCTAACCACCCTACTCTTTACTCCTACCCAAACCACCGCCGGAGAAGTCCGCATTGCCGTCGCATCTAATTTCACCGCCGCAATGAAAGAAATCGCTGCGCAGTTTGAACAGCAGAGCGACCATCGCACCAAAATCAGCTACGGCTCCACTGGAAAACTCTATGCACAGATCCTCCACCGCGCCCCGTTTGACCTCTTCCTCTCCGCCGACCAACGCCGCCCTGCGTTGCTGGAAAAAGAGGGACAAGCCAGCCGACGCTTTACCTACGCCATTGGTAAATTAGCACTTTGGAGCCGCAATTCGAATCAAGCCGTCAACGTAAAAGCCTTGCAAGCGGGAAAATTCAGAAAAATCGCGCTCGCCAATCCGAAAACTGCTCCCTACGGTATGGCAGCGCTGGAAGTGATGCAAAACCTGAAAGTGGAAAAACAGCTCCGCCCCAAATGGGTGCGCGGGGAGAATATCGCACAAACTTATCAGTTTGCTTCTACCGGAAATGCGCAGCTTGGATTTGTTGCACTGGTACAAATTACGCTCAATCAAAACGGAAATTCTTGGGAAATTCCACAATCTCTCTACACACCCATTCGACAGGATGCGGTGTTACTGAAAAAGGGAGAACAAAATCCAGCGGCGACTGCTTTTCTTGACTATTTACAGAGCGAATCTGTGATGAAAATCATCCGAAAATACGGTTACGGCACAGAATAATGATTTTTTCATACTACAATTCAGATTCTTGAATACCTGCCAGCTTCATCAAATGACGCTGTAGGCCAATTTTAAGTGGCGTATTTCCATGAATCGGCACAGTAATACGCTCAATACATCCTGCCATTGCAAAGATATGGTGGCTACCTTGTATCCGACGCTCCTCCCAACCTCGTTGTAGCAAAAGTTGGCGCAACCGTTTGCCACTGACCGCTTTCACACAGCAATCTCTATTAGCCGATCATTCGCCCCCATCGGAATTTCTTCCAGATCAACAGCCAAACATCCTTCAATCGCTTCATGCAAATTTTCAGATAATTCTCCCAATGTATCCCCTTGCGTCACACACCCCGGAATAGATGGGGCTTCTGCCCAAAAACCGCCCTCTTCCGCCTCATGCACAATCACTTTAATTTTCATGACATCACCTTTGATACAAAA
Organism: uncultured Piscirickettsiaceae bacterium; assembly: GCA_964344325.1. Lineage (GTDB taxonomy): Bacteria > Pseudomonadota > Gammaproteobacteria > CAYFMX01. The sequence goes on along the minus strand of CAYFMX010000004.1, from coordinate 110,611 downwards.
AACTGAATTGCGCTTTATACCAAAACCGCTTTCGCTCGCCCAAACAAATTAAAATCAGTCGCGGTTGCTGCACTATACGCGCCCATCTGATGCCCAACGATCAGATCACCAATTCCCAGTTCTGGTAACTGGAGATCTTCCGCAATCACATCAATACTGTCGCAGGTCGGCCCGGCAAGCACAGACGGAAACCGTTTTTCCTGATCAACCTCATCGGCAAAAATTTCCAATGGATAAGTGACGTGATCAAACAATTGTCCACTGAAACTTCCATACAGCCCATCATCAAGGTAATACCAAACCTGTTCACCCCGCACTGCCTTACCCATCACTGTCGCCACAGTTCGCACGGCTGGCGCAACCAGATATCGTCCTGGTTCAGCAATCACTTGAATGTTGTCTGGTAATTCTTGCAACACTTCACGAATCGGCACACAAAACTCATCTACCGGCATCGTCTCTGCAATATACGGAACCGGAAAACCACCGCCAATATCGAGTACCGACAATGGCACACCATCGTGATTGTTGACCGATTCAAATAACCGGATACATTCGCGGATCGCCAACGCGTGATGTCTGCCATTTTTACACTGTGAACCGACGTGAAATGAAAATCCCTTGATATGCAAATTCAGTTCTTTTGCTTTGGCAATCAGCGTTTCTGCCTCGCCTACCTGACAACCAAATTTTTTCGACAAATCAACCAACGCATCTGGTGCACGGAAGCTGATTCGTAGCAACAACCCCACCCGATTGCGATGCGGAACAAATTTTTCCAGCTCCAACGGATTATCAACCACAAATGTCGTACAGCCGTAGCGCAATGCAGCACGGATGTCCTGATCCTGCTTGATCGGATGGGTGTGGATTGTTTTGCGTGGATTTGCGCCGAGCGGCTGAATGAGCTCAATTTCGCCGGAAGTGGCAATATCAAAACCGGAACCCAGCTCCACCAGTTTGCGAATGATGTCTGGCTGTGGAAATGCTTTTACCGCATAGAAAAAACCAACATCCGGCAATGCCTGTTGCAGTGATTTGTATTGGGCTTGCAACTGATTCAGATCAATCAGTTGTAGCGGGGAGCCGTGCTGTTCTACCCAACCCTTGTATGAAGCAACGTTTGCAGACGGTGAAATAGTCAGATGTTGGGGAAACATAGTGATAAACCAATGCCTGTAGGGGAACATTGTGATTTGTAGGGGCGTATTGCTATACCGCCCCTACCACACCCTTTTTTGCGTTATGTTCATGGGCGTATGCAATACGCCCTTACTGCCCAATCGCATCCTGGATATAACGCGGCAATGCAAAACTGGCGAGATGAATTTCCGGTGTGTAGTAGCGCGTGTCGATTTTCGCAGTATTGAACCGTTCCGTAATGGTTTCCACCGATTGTTTACGCAATTGCGGTTCCGCAGAACCCCATGCAAAAGTCATAACCCCACCCACATAAGTGGGTACAGCAGCACTGTAAAACGAGCAATCAACAAACGAATGCCCCATACGCTCAAAGGTTGTTTTAACTTCGTCCAACTGCATAAAGGCAACGCCATTTTGCGCCACCATTACACCACCTGGATTGAGGCAGCTAAAACAGAACCGATAAAAATCCTGCGTAAACAACACCTCGCCAGGACCAATAGGGTCTGTACTGTCAGAGATGATGACATCAAATTTTTCTTTGGTATCACGGACAAAACGGATGCCATCATCAATCACAATCTTCGCTTTCGGATGGTCAAACGCCCCGTCGGAATGCTTCGGCAGATACTCTTTACACATCTCAATTACCTGCCCATCAATCTCTACCTGCGTGACTGATTCTACCGATTCATGCTTCAACACCTCGCGCAAAATGCCGCCGTCTCCGCCACCGATGATTAGCACTTTTTTCGCTGCACCATGCGCCAGAATCGGCACATGGGTCATCATTTCGTGATAGATAAATTCATCGACTTCAGTCGTCTGCACCACACCATCCAACGCCATCACCCGCCCAAATTTGGCGTTGTGAAAAATGATTAGATGCTGGTGTTCGGTCTTGTTCTCAAAGTAGAGCTTATCGACGGAAAAACTCTGTCCGTAGGCATCATAAAGTGTTTCGGTAAATTGTCTCATGCTGCTTTTTTCCGTTTATTCGGCAACGCGACCGCGCAACTCTGATTTCACTTCAGCGCGTTCCGGATTGAAAGCCTGTTTCAGCACATCAACCGCTTTTTCCGGCATCGAATCACCGCACATGAAGACATCAAACGCTGCATATTCACGTTCTGGCCAGGTGTGGACGCTGATATGCGATTCGGCGAGCACCGCCACACCAGAGACGCCGTAATTCGGAGTAAAGTGATGGAGATGAATATGCAACAGAGTCGCTTTGCAGGTTTCGACACAATCTCGCATTGCGCGGTCGATTCGATCCAGGTCATCAAGCCCTTTTGCGCCCCACAAGTCAATCAGTAGATGGGTTCCCGCATAAGTGACACCATCCCGCTGGATAAAATGGTCTTTCGGTTCTGATGGTGCCGTTGACAATGGTTCTTCCGTCTGCCAACGGCCTGCTTCCGCTGTGTTCTCTTCAACCTCTTCAATCTCTGTCACATTCTGCAGCATCTGATGCCTTCCCTCTGATCAAACCAAAAACCTGTCCAACAACACCGGATAGTTTCACGGGATAGAGAGCCGAAAATCGACAGAAATCCATCAAGAAAATTGACGCCCCCTACGCGCAAAAAGAGACGCGATTGTAGTGGGACAGCATAAAAGCTCAAGCACTTTTTTTCTGCCCCTGCAACTATAAACCAACCGATTGATTGATAAATATTTTTTATGGAATAAACAACACCATTCTTGACTGGTGATTCCACTCATTACTTACCAAATATTTACCAATTATGTGCCGATTATTTGGCTCGTTATTTTGCTGATTCCCCTTCATCAAAAACGATCTTCACCACCTCGTCAAAATGGCTGACAAAATGGGGCGTGATCCCTTTCTGGATGAATTCCGGAAGTTCCTCAAAATCCTTCTTGTTCTCCATCGGGAAAATCAGTTCCATGATTTTCTGCCGTCGTGCCGCAATGGTTTTTTCGCGCACACCACCAATTGGCAACACCCGCCCGGTCAACGTCAACTCGCCAGTCATCGCCAACGGACGGTTGATCACCTCATTCCGCGCTAATGAGAGCAATGCCGTTCCCATCGTGATACCTGCACTCGGCCCATCTTTTGGCGTCGCCCCGGCTGGGACATGAAGATGCAAATGCTGTTTATCGAATGCCGTCGCACTTGCGCCATATTTTTCGAGATTGGCAACCAGATAGCTATAAGCAATTGAAGCGGACTCTTTCATCACATCGCCCAATTGCCCGGTCAGTTTAAAACCACGGCTGTCGCTATGAACTTTAGTTGCCTCAATCGTCAACGTTTCGCCACCCATTGCAGTCCATGCTAGCCCCGTAATAACTCCGATGCCCTTGTACGGTTTTTCACTCTGAAACGGTGGCTTACCGAGCAACTCTTCCAGATCGGTAACATTGATTTTGAATGGCCCCTCTTCACCATTGACCAATTTCACCGCTATTTTTCGGATCAGTTTACCGAGCTGCTTTTCCAGATTGCGCACACCTGCTTCGCGTGCATAGCCTTCAATCAGATTGCGTAACGCCGCGTCGCTCAGTTTTACCTGACCACGGGTCAACCCTGCTTTTTTCAGCTGCTTTGGCCAGAGATGATGCTTCGCAATCCCGATTTTCTCCTGCGTGATATAGCCAGACAACGGGATCATCTCCATACGGTCGCGCAATGGCCCCGGAATGGTATCCAGCTGATTCGCCGTACAGATAAAGAGCACTTTCGACAAATCAAACCGCGTGTCGAGGTAGTGGTCGAGAAATTCGACATTCTGTTCCGGATCAAGCACTTCTAATAACGCAGAAGCGGGATCACCGCGGTACGACGCACCAATCTTGTCAATCTCATCAAGCATGATGATCGGGTTTTGCGTTTGTACCTCGCGGAGACCCTGGATAAACTTGCCCGGCATCGCGCCAATGTAGGTGCGGCGATGCCCCTTGATTTCCGCCTCATCGCGCATTCCGCCGACCGAGAAGCGATAGAATTTGCGTCCCAGTGCATCGGCAATCGACTTTCCAATCGACGTTTTACCCACGCCCGGTGGTCCCACCAACAGCAAAATAGAACCACTCACTTCACCGCGCAATTTACCGACTGCCAAAAATTCGATGATGCGGTCTTTAACATCGTCCAGCCCTTCGTGGTCGCGGTTGAGGATTTTCCGTCCTCGTTTTAGATCAAGCTTGTCCTTGGAGTATTTGCCCCATGGCAACATTGTCATCTGGTCAAGATAGTTACGGGTGACGCTATATTCGGGCGACCCGGTCTCCAGAATGCCCAGTTTTTCCATCTCCTCGTCAATCTTCTCCATTGCATCCTTGGGAATCTTGAGCTTCTTCATCCGCTTCTGGAATTTCTCCTGATCAGCGGTGCGATCATCCTTGGAGATGCCCAACTCCTTCTGGATCGCCTTGAGCTGCTCGCGCAGGAAGAATTCGCGCTGCTGGCTATCCATCTTGTCCTCCACGCTATCGCGGATTTTGGTCTGGATTTTCGCCACTTCGACCTCTTTCTTCAGCAGCACCAACACCTGCTTCATCCGCCGCCGCAGATCGGAAATTTCGAGGATTTTCTGCAACGCTTCCGTTTTCGCGGTTGTCAAACTTGCTGCAAAATCAGCCAACGCGGTCGGCTCATGTGGGCTAAAACGATCAAGAAAAAATTTCAGCTCTTCATTGTAGAGCGGATTGAGCGGGATCAGTTCACGCATCGTGTTGATAATCGCAATTGCGTACGCTTTGATTTCGTCTTCTGTGCCGTGATTGGTTTGGCTCGGATACTCCACCTCCACCTTGAACGGCGGCTTGTTGGTGTGCCATTTGACGATTCGTGCCCGGCGCACCCCTTCGGCGATGAACTGGATCTTTCCATCCTGCTTCATCGGATGATGCATCCGCACCACCGTACCGATTTCGTAATAATCTTCCGGCGCGGCGAACTCCGCGTCATGCTCATGGGTGAGAAACAACCCAACGATGTGCTGGTCGCTTTCACCCACTACCTTGACTGTATCCATCCACGGATGGTTGTTCATCAGCATTGGCTGCGTTTGCGCTGGAAAAAACGGGCGATCATTCAACGGCAAAATGTAAATCGTGGTCGGCAAGTTATGATCAGCTGGAACCAACTCTCCGCCGGAAATAAACGCTTCGCTTCCATTCCCATTTCTTCTGCTATTTCTTTTCCGCCGTGGCTTTTTCCGCTTGCCGCCTTCCTCTTCTACGCTCTCTTCTGCATTTTTTTCCGCGTTCTTTTCTGTGCTTTGCTCTGCGCTTTGCGCATCTTTTGAAGAATCATCTGAACGGTTCGTAGCGCGGCTCTCTTTCAGCTTTTTTTCCAGCGTATCGGCAGACGGGTCGAATGTAGCCGCTGTTTGACCATACTCATCGGCAACGACATTTTTTTGCTCTCTCTTTTCTGCGCTCTGTTCTGTTTTTTCTGTCTTCTGATTTGCTTTCTGATCTACGGTCTGCTCGACGGTTTGATCCTGCGTTTGCTCTTCTGCGTGCGTCTCTTCGTTGCTTACGTCTTTGCTCATGAATGGCTCTCGGAAAAATCCTTGAAGAAAAAATGGTGAAAATGGTTCGTTAAAATTTGAGAAAAATTATGGAAAAATTGTGACTAAAGCAGCTACATGGGGCGGGAACTGCAAATTTCAAGAGACGCACGCAAATTCCTGTAGAATGCGCCCAACAAAAATGGGTAAGCATACCCAAAAATTGCTTGTTCATGTCAGAACAATGCGACGAAATCTTGTTTAAAAAATTCAAAAAAATTAACCAAACATTGAACGCATCAAATAACGACGCATCAAACACTGAGTTCAGGAGATCATACGCATGGCAGAAACCATCAAAATTGGACTGGTCACCATTTCTGACCGCTCCAGCCAAGGAGTACGCGAGGATTTAGGAGGACCAGCACTATTTTCGTGGTTTGAGAAAACACTCTCGACGCCGTGGGAGCCAGCGCGTCGTTTGGTTCCTGATGAACAAGACCAGATTGAAACGGCACTCAAAGAGTTATGCGATGACGAGCAATGTGCACTGGTGGTGACGACAGGCGGCACAGGACCTGATCCACGGGATGTCACGCCAGAAGCCACGGAAGCTGTCTGCGAACGGATGATGCCCGGTTTTGGAGAACGCATGCGACAGATTTCACTGCAATATGTACCGACAGCGATCCTGTCGCGGCAGGTAGCAGGTATTCGGGGCAAAAGTTTGATTGTAAATTTGCCTGGAAAACCCTCCTCCATTCAAGAGACGTTGGATGAACTTTTTCCAGCAATCCCCTACTGCATCGACCTGATTGGTGGACCACGTCTGGAATCCCATGAAGAGGTGGTGAAGGTCTTCCGCCCGAAAGGAAAATAAGTAAAGGGGAAACAGCATGACCGCACTTTTGCAACAGGCATTTTCAGAAGCTTCCCGGCTCCCGGAACTACAACAAAATCGCTTTGCACGCTGGATGAGATGACAGCGGAAGCAAAGTGGGACAGTCTGTTTGCAGAATCGGAAGATTTGCTTGCCGAGTTGGCGGATGAAGCAGTAGCAGAATACGCATCATGAAAACCTATCAATCTTCTCTCCAAACCGGAAAATTGCTGGAGCCAGAGCCAAAAACCGGCTGTCCAGCAACACCGCGTGCGTCGTTACAAGAGCCTGAAACGCTGCACATTGACCTGCAGGAGAAGATTGAAGTTTTCGACCAAGCCAAAGCGATTGCCGACCACGAGGCGGAAACGCATCTGGAAATGCCAATGTTGCTTTCATGGTACGACCGCGACCGCGATTTTGAGTCGCCACAACACGCATCAGAGTGCCATGAGGATAGCGCGATTCCCGGTTATGTCGATTTTGGCATCAACCACGGTGCAAATTTGAAGATTGATATCGAAAATGGGCGTTTTGTTTTCTATTATCTAGATGCTTGACTTCCATAAATTCCCATAGGAAATATAAGCTTATGGCTACAGCTACTGTAATTCCATCTAATCAAAAAAACGATACATTTTCTGGACAATCGCATCACGAACCACCACTGACAGATGCGCAAAAACGAGAATTGGATCAACGTTATGCAGAATATCAGAGAGGCGAAGCCAAGTTACGTGATTGGCAGGAAGTCCATAAGGAAATTCGCGCAAAATACCATTCATGAAAATCCGTTATGCACTTCGCGCTCAACATGAAATGGAAGCCGCTTATGCGTGGTACGAATTGCAATGTGACGGATTGGGAGAAAAATTTCTGGATTGTGTCGCAGATCGGATCAACCATTTAACAGATTTTCCAAAAATTTGTGCCATTGCTTACAAAATGTACCGACGTTGTATACTGAACCGCTTCCCGTTTTCGATTTATTACACCATTGAACCGAGTGAAATTGTTATCCATGCTGTTTTTGATGATCGACAAGACCCGCAAAAACGACCATGACTCCATTTGAAGAACGTACCCATACGCTGCTTGGCGATGCCGGACTGGAAACGCTCCACAATGCCCATGTGCTCATTGCCGGACTAGGCGGAGTTGGCTCCTATGCGGTAGAGGCGTTGGCGCGTGCCGGGGTTGGAAAATTGACGCTGGTAGATCATGATGTGGTTGCCGCCTCCAACCTCAACCGCCAACTGGTGGGATTGCAATCGACTGTCGGGCAGCCGAAAGCATTGGTGATGGCGGGACGCATCCACGACATCAATCCGAATTGCGAGTTGAATCTGCTTCAGGAATTTATCCGCCCGGATGATATGGATGGCTTGGTCACACCCCAGTTCGACGCGGTAATTGATGCGATTGATAGCCTCTCGTGCAAGGCGGCGTTGGTGGAGACAGCATGGCGCAAGGAAATTTCGATTTTTTCCAGCATGGGCGCGGGTGGCAAGCTTGATCCAACGAAAATCAAAATCGGCGATTTGTTCAAAAGCGAGGGTTGCGGGCTGGCGCGGATGATGCGCAAACGGCTGCGTCGGCGCGGTATCAAAAAAGGGGTTCAGGCGGTTTGGTCATCGGAAATTGCGCGTCCGCCTGCTCCGGCAGAAGAAACAGGCTGCGGCAGGCCGCGTGTGGTGAATGGCACAATCAGTTATTTGCCTGCGTTGTTTGGGCTGACGTTGGCGGGGATGGTGGTGAATCATTTACTAGAAGAGAATGAAAAATAGATGTCTGATTTTTTCAACAGCATTAAACAAGGTCTTGAAGAAGCGATTGATTATTCACAAGATGATTGTCCTAAAGCTATTAGATACGAATTTTATCCTATCGATATCCATAATTTTTACAAAATAGATAACTTTCATTTTTTTCAAAAAAGAACAAAGATGAAAAATATTTCACCCATAGAGATAATAGTGCTATGAAAGTATTCATCAGCTGGTCAGGAGATTACAGCCGTTCAGTAGCAACTATTTTAAAGAAATATATTCCGACAATATTACAGGGAGTTAATGCTTTTGTATCAGCACATGATATAGAATCAGGCGCAAGATGGGCATCAACACTTACAAATGAATTAGAAAAAACCAACTATGGTATTTTGTGTTTAACACCATCAAACTTAAATTCTCGCTGGTTGCTATTTGAAGCCGGAGCTTTATCTAAATTTCAAGAAAGTTCTGTATGTGGACTACTACTCGATCATCTAAAGCCGACCGATGTAGAAAGCCCTTTATCCCAGTTTCAACATAGACAGTTCACTAAAGTAGATATTAGAACACTATTGCTTGATATTAATTCAAAAAGAAAAACGCCTCTAGAAAATCAGCAATTCGATCTTCTATTTGAAACACTTTGGTCAAATATCAATAGTGAATATTCAAAAATAACCTCCAATAAAAACAGTAATGAATCAAAGACTGCAAATTCCAGAGAAGATCGTGCATTACTTGAAGAAATTCTATTTCGCTTACGTCAATTAGAAAACCGAAAAGAAACACCTCTATCTGTCGTTACTAGTGAAGAACTATTAAATTCTCCAGTAACATCAAATTCATTATCAGCTTATACCGAATGGAGATTTCCGAGAAAAGGGATATCAAATCATTGGCAAGCTGCTATGTTAAGAGACATCAGAAGTCAAAATTACCCTACGATTCGACACATTGATAATATAGTTAATAGAGCAATGCCAGCAATCAATGAATATTCACGAGTTGCACCAGACTTATTCTCAACTGGCACAGATTACATTACCAAGTCATTAGGATTCATTGATCAAGAATTTAGAAATGAGCATAGTTTTAGCTCCAAAACCCTACAAGCATTTGAAGAATTCAAAGATCTTATACAAGAATTTTAGTATTTCCAACTTAAAAAATATACTAAAAAATTAAATCTCAAAAACCTATGAACTGGGCAGAAACAATCAACAATCCATTCCTCAAAGATTTGCCATTCAAAATAGAATTGGACAAATGGGGAAAGATATTGATGAGTCCGGCGAACAACAACCATGGGCGCATGCAATATAAAATTGGCAACCAGATTGATCGATACAAAAAATCAGGCGAGATTATTATGGAATGCTCCATCAATACATCTGATGGCGTCAAAGTTGCTGATGTTGCTTGGGCATCTGACCGATTTATCGAAAAATTCGGTTTTGATACGCCCTACCCTCAAGCACCGGAAATTTGCGTTGAAGTGGTTTCTCCAAGCAATTCAATTGCTGAGATGGAAGAAAAAGCGGAACTATATCTTGCCCGTGGGGCGCATGAAGTGTGGATTGTCCATGAAAAGGGCGCGATTGATTATTATGCCAATCGGGGAAAAATTGAACAAAGTGAAGAAATTCTATCTTGAATATTATTGAATCGATCAGCAACAGCTATACCTGAAATTAGCCATTTTCTTAGAATCATTATTTACATGCACTTTAATGAGCATAATCCACCTCATTTTCATGCGGAATATAACGAATACAAAGCATCAATCTCCATTGAAACATTGGGACTGATAGAAGGAAAATTACCTGCAAAAGTAATGAGTTTGGTTGTGGAATGGGCGCAAGAACATCAAGATCAATTGCTTGAAAACTGGAACAGTATCCAGAAAACAGGAAAATACCATAAAATCCAACCATTAGTATAATGGCAAAAATAACTAAAAAAATCTAAACTCGTCATGCTAGAAATAAATAAAGCAAAATATATTGATCAATATAATATACAAATTTCATTCAGCGATGGAAACCAAGGAATCGCAAACCTTAAACAAACCATTTTCTCTGACAAAAGAGAAATTTTTTCAAGACTACGGAATCAAAAAGAATTTAAACAATTCAAAATCAACCACAATACACTTGTATGGTTTGACGAACTGGATTTAGCTCCGGAATATCTATATTTTTTAGCCTTCAAAGAGAATGAAAAATTAAAAAATCAGTTTATAAAATGGGGATACATCAACTAAATTAATTCTCTACTGTAATACAGCATGAAGAAACTCTAGAACAGTAGAACAAATAGATTCACGAGGCATTAAAAATTGAACGCAATCACAAAATTATTTTTCTTGATTTCTTTACTTACTATCACCTATAACGCTAATGCAGAAATCACAACAAAAAAACAGGCTGACCAGTTTCTCAGCCAGTATTGTATTGCTTTGGTCAATGGAATCGAAAAAACCGTAGAAAAACAAAAACAGCAAGCGAAAAAAAGAAAATGGGATGAATTCTCAAAATCAGGCCGCTGGATCAGTGGTCTAGCTGATATTTACAGCAAACTCTGCAAATAGAAAAATACTGTACTTCGCAGTCAAACTCCGAAATCAGACTTCAAAAATCCAAACTGCACTCAAAGTCAGGAAAATAAATATGACACCCAAACGACAAAAACGGCTCATCCTCATCCTCTTGATGATCGCAGGCATAGCAACCGCCGCCTTCTTCACGATGAAAGCCCTCAACGAAAACATTAACCTCTTCTACAGCCCAACGCAGGTGGCAGAAGGCGAAGCTCCGAAAAACCACACTTTCCGCCTCGGCGGACTGGTTGCAGAAGGGAGCGTTGAACGCGGCGGAAACGAAGGACTCACCGTCCACTTCTCCGTCACCGATGTGAAAAACACCGCCCGCATCCGCTACGTTGGCATCCTTCCCGACCTCTTCCGCGAAGGGCAAGGGATCGTCGCGCTTGGTAAACTGGGCGACGATGGCGTGTTTGTCGCCGATGAAGTGCTCGCCAAACATGACGAAAACTATATGCCACCAGAAGTAGCTGAAGCGCTTGAAAAAAACCATACTGAGGCGTTTGAACAAAACCGTACTGAATCGTCTAAAGTTATTGTTGAACCTGAACCTATTCAAGTGCTTGAAAAAAATCATGAGGAAGGAGTAAAAGTGCAATGATCCCCGAAATTGGTAATTTTGCATTAATGATCGCGCTTGCGATTGCCGTGGTGCAAGGCATCCTGCCGCTGGTCGGCGCACAACGCGGCATCGCGAACTGGATGGCAGTCGCCCGTCCGGCAGCACAGGCGCAATTTCTCTTCTTGTCGGTGGCAATTATCTGCCTCGGTATTGCGTTTGTGCAGGACGATTTTTCGGTGCTGTACGTCGCCTCGAACTCCAACTCTGCACTGCCGACAATTTACAAAATCAGCGCAGTGTGGGGCGGACACGAAGGTTCACTGTTGCTCTGGGTTTTCATGCTCGGCATGTGGGGCATGTTGGTAACCGTATTCAGCCGTAGCTTGCCGCAACCGCTCGCAGCACGAACTTTAGCCGTTCTGGGTCTGGTTGGCGTTGGATTTCTGCTTTTCCTGATTTTGACCTCCAACCCGTTTGACCGCCTGATCCCGGCTGCGATGAACGGACGCGATTTGAATCCACTGCTCCAAGACCCTGGCCTCGTGATCCATCCGCCGATGCTCTACATGGGCTACGTCGGTTTCGCCGTTCCATTTGCGTTTGTCGTTGCTGCACTGATTGGCGGTAAACTGGATGCAACATGGGCGCGTTGGTCTCGCCCGTGGACCGCAGCAGCATGGATGTTCCTGACCCTCGGCATCGCTATCGGCAGTTGGTGGGCGTATATGGAACTGGGCTGGGGCGGCTGGTGGTTCTGGGATCCGGTCGAAAACGCCTCATTCATGCCATGGCTGATGGGCACTGCCCTGCTCCACTCGCTTGCCGTTACTGAAAAACGCGGCGCATTCAAAGTTTGGACGGTATTGCTGGCGATTTTCACCTTCTCGCTCAGTTTGCTTGGGACATTCCTCGTCCGTTCTGGCGTGCTAGTTTCTGTCCACGCATTTGCCTCTGATCCGGAACGTGGTGTCTTCATCCTATTGTTCCTCGCTATCGTTGTCGGTAGCTCGCTGGCACTCTACGCATGGCGCGCCCCGGGCATTAGTGAAGGTGGAAAATTCTCTGGTTTTTCCCGCGAAACATTGTTGCTGGTCAACAATATTTTGCTGACCGTCGCAACACTGACGGTGCTAATCGGCACGCTCTATCCATTGCTGCTGGACGCATTGGGACTGGGCAAAATCTCCGTCGGCCCTCCCTACTTTGACACCGTGTTTGTTCCAATTATGTTGCCAATGGCCTTCTTGATGGCGATCGGGATGGTTATACGCTGGAAATCAGATCAGCCGATGCGGATTTTCCGCCAGCAAGGGATCACGCTGCTCGCCGCAATTCTGGTCGGCACCAGCTTGCCCATCATTTTCTACGGTGAAACATCGGCGATGTTGAGCCTCTCTGCCGCGATTGCGATGTGGATTTTCTTCTCCTCATTGCAAGATTTATGGCAAAAATCGACGCATGGCTCACGCACGCTATTCCAGGGCTTGGGCGCACTCTCCTACAGCTATTACGGGATGTTTTTAGCACACGTTGGTGTCGGCGTTTTCATCATGGGCGTGGCGTTCACCAACAGCTTTAGCATCGAAAAAGATGTGCGCATGGAATCCGGCACACGCGTCGATGCAGGTGGCTATACATTCCAGCTAGAAGGCTTCATGAAGCAGCAAGGACCGAATTACATCAGTACCACCGGCAAAGTTCGCGTGCTAGATGGCGAAGAGGAAATTGCCTCGCTCTACCCGGAAAAACGCATCTACACCGTGCAGACGATGCCAATGACAGAAGCGTCTGTTGATTCCAATCTGTTCCGCGATTTGTATGTAGCAATGGGTGAACCGATTGAAGGCAGCAACGCATGGGCAATGCGCGTCTACTACAAGCCATTCATCTCCTGGATTTGGCTTGGCACGATTTTGATGTCGCTCGGCGGGTTGCTTGCTACGATTGATCCGCGTTATCGTCGTACCGCACGACGAACACTCAAAAAACAGATGTAAAAATCGTCGCCCACAAAAAACCCCGCACAATTGACGGGGTTTTCATTGTTTGGCTAGCCCAGAAAAAACAGACTGCTTCTGACTGTCTCTATTGAATTTTCTACTTTTACTTTTCTTTCTTCTCTTCTTCAGAAACATCGGTGATGTTTTTCTTCTCCATCCGCGCCAGCCGGTCACCACTAAAAAAGAGCACGAGATGCTTGCGTTGCACCTCTTCATTACCTGGTTTCATACTGTAGTAGTAATCCCATCGTTCCTGATTGAAAGTACTGACCACCAGCGGCGAACCCAATACCCAACGCACCTCTTGCTTCTGCATGCCAATTTTGAGGCGATCCACCATCTTCTTGGTGAGGATATTCCCCTGCTGCACATCTGCCCGGTAAACACTTGGAGAAGGCATATTGATATCCGGCATCGAAATGGAAGGCATTTTCGGTAGCTTCTCCTTGATGGAGCCACACCCCGTAAACGCAACGACAAGTGAAGAAAGCAAAAAACCACGAAAAATAAGTGTACGTTTCATTTGCATTTGAGATTCAATCAACGGTTCGGTACATTGTAAAAAGTTAAAAACATCCAAAAAATCATGAATTGGAAAAGATCATACCGAAACTGGTCACGAATTGGAAAATTCACGATTTTTTATCCGGATCAATCAAAATATCAATACCGAAATATCAACGAAAATCAAGAGGAAACAGGGAGCAAACATGGCGGAAAAATCCTCAGTCGGCCGCGAAGAGCTGAAAGGCGCAGGACTGAAAGTAACGATGCCACGGATGAAAATCCTCAGCCTGCTGGAAAGCAGCGATCAGTCGCACCTCAGCGCGGAAGATGTCTTCCGCCAGTTGATGGCGATGGGCGAGGATATTGGTCTGGCAACCGTCTACCGCGTGCTGACCCAGTTTGAATCCGCCGGTCTGGTGCGCCGCCACCATTTCGATGCCGGGCACTCCGTTTTTGAGCTGGAGCGCGGCGACCACCATGATCATTTGCGTTGTGTGAAATGCGGCAAAGTAGAAGAGTTTGTCGAAGAGCGCATTGAGAAAATGCAAGAAGAGATCGCCACCCAGCACGGCTTTGAGATTACTGACCATTCCCTCGTCATTTACGGTGTTTGTAGCGATTGCCGCAACTAAAACCGCTTAATTTCCTACCATTTCCTCTGCGTGTGCACGCGTTTGTGGCGTAATTTCCACTCCACCTAGCATCCGCGCCACTTCCTCAATCCGCTCTTCCTGCGAAAGCTGAACAATCTGGCTAATCGTCTGCGTTTCATCTTCCGTGGGTGCTTTTTCAATGCGCAAATGCTGATCCCCTTGCGCTGCAACCTGTGGTAAATGGGTGATACATAAAATCTGACAACGCTCACCGAGCTGCTTTAACTTGCCACCGACGCGCTCCGCCGTTCCACCACCGATACCGCTATCGACTTCATCAAAAATGAGCGTCGGAGTTTTCCCATGCACTGCGGCAGAAAGCTGAATCGCCAAGCTAATGCGCGATAACTCGCCACCGGAAGCTGTTTTTGCCAGCGATTGAAATTCTCCACCAACATTGGCGCAAATTTGAAATTCAATCTGGTCTGCGCCGGTCGCATTGAAACGGTTATCTGGAAGCTGCTCCAACGCAATCCGAAACTCCCCTTTTTCCATGCCCAATGTGCGGATTTCATCCGTCACCATCTGTTCCAGATTTTGTGCAGCGGATTTGCGCTGTTCGTGTAGTTTTGTAGCTGTTTCCCGACAAAATGCTGTTGCTTCTGCGATTTTTTCTGCAATCTCTTCCAAAGTTTGATCTGATTCCAGCAATTCATCGTACTGCTGTTGCAATTTTTGCCGATGCGCTGGAATTTCCTCTGGTGCAATGCGATGTTTTCGTGCCAAATCATGAATCGTGCCCAACCGCTCGTTGAGCCACCGAAGCCGTTGCGGATCAAGCGTGTAATTTTGGAGTTTGCCACGCAATTCGTTGGCTGCTTCGCCCGCAAATACGACTGCCTGTTCCAGCGTTGTTTTGATCGTTTCCGCCTCTGGATCAATCGCCAGCAATGCATCAACCGCGCCCATCGCCTGATGGAGTTGGTGCAACACATTTTGCGCCTCGTTTTCCTCCAGCAAATAGAGTGCCGTTTGCGCCTGCTGTAGCAATTGTTCGCCATTGGCGAGGCGTTGCTGTTCCTCTTCCAATTGCGGCAACTCGTTTTCTTCCAGATTCAGCTCGTTAAACTCGCTTAATTGAAATTCCAACAGCGCGAGGCGATCTGCACGTTCTGCTTCGTTTTGCTGCAACTGTTCTTGTTGTTGCCGCAATTCTTCCCATGCACGGAATTGTTGGCGCATTGTTTTGAGCAACGCATCATTGCCCGCAAACTGATCCAGCAAATGTTGCTGTTCATCACGCTTTAACAACCGTTGATGCGCATGTTGCCCCTGGATATCAAGCAACATTGCTGCTAATTCACGCAACGATTGCAACGTCGCGGGCGTGCCATTGATGAAGGCGCGAGAACGTCCATCTTTGCGCAATGTGCGACGCAACAGAATTTGATGCTCTTCTAGACTTTCACCATCTGTACTCTTCTCACTGATCAGTTCATTTTCCGCAAGCCAATCAGAAACTTCGTCTGAAAGTGCGCTAAATGTGGCGACAATTTCTGCCTGTTCGCTACCATGACGGATTAGACTACTTTCTGCACGCGCACCCATCGCCAATTCCAGTGCATCAAAAATAATTGATTTTCCTGCGCCGGTTTCGCCAGTCATTACCGTCATGCCGGAATGAAATTCAATTTCCGATTCAGTAACGAGAACAAAATTGCGGATGAAAAGATGAGTCAGCATCGTCAGCTTCCTTAATTACCCTTCATAAGGATCATTGTGGTTTTCCACTACGATCCAGTACTGTCTGCCAAAAAAATCCGTTCTGAAACGCAAAAACCCATAGCAACATAGAACCTACAACCTGCTCTGCCGTTGCCGTATAGATCACGCCAAACACCATTGGCGAAACCAGTAACGGACGCATGAATTTCCGCACGTTAAAAGAACCTGCTTTGTCGGGATCAAACAAATCGTAAAAATATTTGGAAACCATACCCGCAACCATCATCAGATAGAGGAAGACTTCCAGCCATACGCCAGTCAGAACCCGTTCGTCATCCGATCCTTTGGATGCACCCAGCAACCCATCATTGCCATCAAATACGCCGTCTAGCCAGAGTATGCCTACCAAAGCCACCGCCAAAACAGCCACTATTGCGGAAATTTGCTTGCCAGTGCTCCATGCAGTGCGAATCAGCAACACCGCCAAAAACAGTGAAATTGCCAGAATCAAATAAGCCATAATTTTAAGTTCCCCTTTTCTGTTATCTTGCAATAGGAAAGAGCTTTGAGGAGTTATTTTTATTCAATAAAGGAAAACTCTTCCTATAAATAAAACAAATTGTGAATTTTCAAAAACTAATGGCATTCTGTTTCAAATTCGTGCCCGATAATACGAAGTATCTTTATTGCCAAGAATTAACCCCGGAACACTAATATCTTCATCAATCTCTTCCCAATGAATTCCTGTTCCACCACCACTGAGTTCCCATGTTATACGTTGTTCCGCTGTTGCGTTTTGAAGGCGCGGAAACCAAACCAATGGCACAGCAAGTTTTCGGC
Source organism: uncultured Piscirickettsiaceae bacterium (assembly GCA_964344325.1). Taxonomy (GTDB): domain Bacteria; phylum Pseudomonadota; class Gammaproteobacteria; genus CAYFMX01. The sequence goes on along the minus strand of CAYFMX010000004.1, from coordinate 93,497 downwards.
CATCATGTAGTGCAAGCCACATATTCTCTTCATCAAACCAAACGTGATTTACGCTTGCTTCACACTTTGAAATACTCATTCCATTTTTCCTCAATCCTCTTTCTGTTTTCAGCAATAATCTCCTGAAACTCTCTCAATTCTTTTGCAGAAAATCCGTAATTATTTGCCAGTTCAATTTCAGGGGCTAACCAGAATTTTGCACGATTCACATTTCTATAGACATGGATATGCATTGCCTCCAAAAGTTCACCTTCATTGGAGAAAAAGTAAAAGCGTGCACCTTTCCAATAAAATATTTTTGGCATTACAACAATCTTAAATTTTCTATGCAGTTATTAATTCAAATCCCCTTCCTTGTAAAAAACAAACTGCCCCGCCTCTGTGCTGAGATAATTCAGCTGTGGGGTTTGTTCGCCGTTTGTATCACGCGGCACATTCTCATCCAGAAATAGTTTCAATTCGCTGATTGTGACGACATCATCCTCATCGCTTTTGGATTCAGCATATCCTTTAATCCCTTCGACGAAGTAGTAGGTGAAAACGCTCATATTGTTCCATTCTGAACGACCACCCCATGCTTTCTGTCCTGCTGTCCCGGCGGTTAATATTTGCCGTCCGCCACTTTCAATAAAATCAACCACCTGCTGTTTTGTGGCAACAGGCATAATTTCATTGCTTTTATGCCGTTTTGAACCATAAATTCCGCTGTAGCACGCATCCACTACAAACAACACCTGTTGCGCAGGAAGCCGGTCAGAAAGTTCGTGGATGCGGGTGGCCGAAACTGCGGATGAATAAAGATCATCCTTTTCCCCATTGATCGGAATCCAATACCCCTGCTCCCTGCCATGCCGATCCTGAATGGTATCGCCATGCCCGGAAAAATAGATAATCACCCGGTCTTCTTTTTTCACTTTTTTCGGCAAGGTTGTCCCCAACAGCCGTTCAATATTCCTGCGGGTTGCCTCTGGTCCAATCAATGTATGAATATGGCGTGGATTGAATTTCAGATTTCGGATCAGCGTCTTTTTTACCGCCTGCACATCTTTTTTAGCGTGCGGTAATGGTGCATATCCGCTTCCTTTGGGATATTGATCCACACCAATCAACACCGCCCAACTGTTTTCAAACTGATTTTGTGCTTTATTGGTTGCCCATTGGGGAATAGGCGTGATTTTTTTACCCCTGCCTACAGACTTCAGCCCTTTCTCTACTCTTTGATTAGCAATACGCGTCTCTTTCTTTCCAGCAAGACGCGCCATCACAATATCTGGACGTTTATATAGATGTGCATATTTTTCTGCTTTATAAATCTGATCTCCTACCCGAAATGAAATATATTTTTCTCCGTTGGGTGAAGTTCGGTAATAGTGATCCGGGGTAAATGCAATCCATTCACTGTCTTTAAAATTAATGCGGGTCGCCAGTAGCTTTCCACTATTTGCATTCCAAAATTTAATTGTGTCGTCATCACTCCCGGAGACCACGCGCTTGCCGTCGGGCGACCACGCCACCGCAGTTACACCACTAGAATGCCCAGTTTGCGGCACTAGACGCACTTCACTGCTATTTGCCGCCTGTAATGCAGCAAAAGGCATAAGCATAAGTAGCAGAAACGAGAAGAAAAAAGCAGGAAAAACAGAAAGCATGCGAAACAAACGAGACATAAACGTTTTCCAAATCAGCAATTGTGATGAGAGAAAGCTTTATCTTGCCAAAAAGACCAGCAGAAACCAACGATTCTGCTATGCTCCGAAAATGATTAAATCCGATAAAAATCTGAAAAAAGGCAGCTTATCTGAATTTTTCGATTCTGTTCGGGAATCTGCACGAGAAATCGACCAAGGAAAACGGCTAACCCCGAAAAACACAATCTGGGTACAGCCATCCGATGAAGAAAAGTCACAGAAAATAGCCTCCACAAAGTAATCCAACCCAACTTCGGTCAGCAACCAATTGAATTCCGGGCGCAGATATAAAACTCTACTGCGACACTGGCTATCCTTTATGCCCACATTGATGCAGAATGCCCCCCTTCAACCAAACCGCAACCATGGTTTGCGACACTTGGCCTTTCCGTAAAAACACCCAAATGGAGGAGATTCCTGCATGAGCGACAAAATCTACCCGGTTGAACCGGAATTTGCCGACAATGCCAATATCCAAGCCCCCCTGTACGCCAACATGTACCACCGCTCCGTCGATGAGCCGGGCTGGTTCTGGGGCATTGAGGCGCAAAACTATCTGGACTGGTTCAAACCGTGGTCAAAGCCGCTGGAAGGCGACTTCTCCGGTGAAATCTCCGACATCAAATGGTTCAAGGACGCGAAACTGAACGCGGCACATAACTGCCTCGACCGTCACATACGCGACCGCGGCGACCGCGTCGCCATCATCTGGGAAGGCGACGATCCGAACGAATCCCGCCACATCACCTACCGCGAACTGCACGAAGAGGTGAGCAAATTCGGCAATGTGCTCAAAGAACGCGGCGTTAAAAAAGGCGACCGCGTCTCTATCTACATGCCGATGATCCCGGAAGCGGCAGTCGCAATGCTCGCCTGTGCGCGGATCGGCGCGATCCATTCGGTTGTGTTTGGCGGCTTCTCCCCGGAAGCATTGCAGGGACGCATTCTCGATTCCGATTGCCACACCTTAATTACTGCGGATCAAAGCATTCGCGGCGGCAAAAAAATCCCGCTGAAAGCCAATGCCGACAAAGCATTGGAAGGCTGTCCGAACGTCCACACCAACATCGTTGTCAAACGCGGCGGCGAGCCGGTTGAATGGAACGAAGGGCGCGATGTCTGGTATCACGAAATGATGGAAAACGCCGACAGCGAATGCCCGGCAGAAGAGATGGACTCCGAAGATCCGCTCTTCATCCTCTACACCTCCGGCTCCACCGGCAAACCAAAGGGCGTGCTCCACACTACCGGCGGGTATATGCTCCAAGCAGCGATGACGCATAAACTGGTGTTCGACTACAAAGACGAAGAAGTTTACTGGTGTACTGCTGATGTCGGCTGGGTCACTGGCCACAGCTATATCGTCTACGGGCCGCTCGCCAACTGCGCGACGACGGTGATGTTTGAAGGTATCCCGACTTACCCAACGCCATCGCGCTTCTGGGAGATTTGCGACAAGCACAACGTTTCCATCTTCTACACCGCGCCGACCGCAATCCGCGCATTGATGGGCGCAGGTGACGACCATGTGAAGAAAACCTCCCGCGAATCGTTGCGCCTGCTCGGCACGGTTGGCGAGCCGATCAACCCGGAGGCGTGGGAGTGGTACTACAACGTCGTCGGCGACAGCCGTTGCCCGATTGTCGATACCTGGTGGCAGACCGAAACGGGTGGTCACATGATCACACCACTTCCCGGCGCACATGAATTGAAACCGGGTTCCGCCGCAAAACCGTTCTTCGGCGTACAGCTGGCATTGATGGACGAAAATGGCAAGGAACTGGAATGGGAAGAAGGGAAGGAAATTTCCGGTAATCTCGCGATCAAATTCCCGTGGCCAGGGATGATGCGCACCGTTTACGGCGACCACCAGCGTTTCCTCGACACCTATTTTAGCCAGTATCCCGGCTACTATTTCACCGGCGACGGCGCACGTTGCGATGCCGATGGCTACTGGTGGATCACCGGGCGCGTGGATGATGTGTTGAATGTTTCCGGACATCGCCTCGGCACTGCTGAGATTGAATCTGCATTGGTATTGCACGAAGCAGTTGCAGAATCAGCAGTTGTCGGCTATCCGCATCCGATCACTGGACAGGGCATCTACGCCTACGTCACGCTGATCGACGGCAAAACGCCAAGCGATGCGCTGAAAGCAGAGTTAATCCAGCAAGTACGCAACGAGATTGGCCCCATTGCGAAAATTGAATTACTCCAGTGGGCGCCGGGTTTGCCGAAGACCCGCTCCGGCAAAATCATGCGCCGCATTTTGCGCAAGATCGCTGCGAACGAGATTGATGATTTAGGTGATACTTCTACCCTTGCTGATCCATCCGTTGTGGAAGAGCTGATCAAAAACCGGCAAAATCACGCGTAAACGCATCAAGAAGCCTTTAGGAAAATCCTGTTACTCCCGCGCAAGCGGGAGTCAATGACAAACTTCAAATCCACAAAAAACGCCGGAATCCCGTTTGGGAAACCGGCGTTTTTTATTTCTGTTGATTATCTTACTCTCCCATTCCTCCCTCTTCTTCAACAGAGAAGAGAGAAATGAGAATGAGAAACTCTCTCTAATAAAACCCTCTCTTTTTTAAGAGAGCGTTTAAACGAGGGAGAAACAATCAGTTTTTAATTATTTAGCTTCGTTAATCAACGTATGGATGATCTGCGCTGGCGGATAATAACCACTAAATGTCCGTCCATCCTCCAGCACCAAATGCGGTGTACCTACTAAGCCAAAGTCTATTGCAATCCGCATATGGTTTTCAAGTGGAGTCTTACAAATTTTATCTTCAATCTCTTTCCCTTCTTTGGCCTTGGTCATTGTTGCGCTACGATCACTTGAGCACCAGATAGAAATCGCTTTCTCACCGGAAGAACTATTCAAACCAGTACGTGGAAATAGCATGTAACGCAACTCAACCCCGGCATCCAGTAACTGCTGGCGTTCCGCATGCATCTTGCGGCAGTATGGGCAATCTACGTCGGTAAAGATCGTCAACGCAGCTTTGGTATCTTTCGGCTTATAGATGATCATCTCATCCGTGCGAATGTTTGCCAGTTTCGCTTTGCGTGCTTTCTGAATACTTTTCTGGGTTAGATTGACGTTATTGGAAACATCCATAATCTCGCCTTTCACCAGATACTTGCCGTCACTACTTACATAAAACACTTCGCTACCATAACGCGCTTCGTATAGATCCCTAACTGGCATCTTTTTCGCAGCATCCATCTTTGCCTGCGGAAATATCTGCTTCATAGTAGTAGCAGCAGTGCTCGGCAATTCATCTGCAAATGCAGAACCTGCAACTGCCACAGAACCCGCAAACATCGCGGTCATCCCGATATTTTTCATCGTTTTCAACATTGTGGTTTTCATCATACTTATCCTCTTAAGTTATCCTCTTGGATGGTGTTGTTGATGGAATTGTTTCATACGGGCTTGTGCCACATGCGTATAAATTTGTGTCGTGGAAAGGTCGCTATGGCCTAGCAGCATCTGTACTGCACGTAAATCTGCACCATGGTTTAACAGGTGGGTTGCAAACGCATGGCGAAGCGTATGAGGGGATAGATGTCCCCGAATATGGGCGATTTTCGCATACTGTTCCAGCCGATACCAGAACGCCTGACGAGTCATCCCCGCCCCCCGTGTGGTGACGAACAGCGTATCACACACCTTCCCATGCAGAAGTTGCGGACGCGATTCTTCCAGATAACGCTCAATCCAGTATTGTGCTTCTTCGCCCAGTGGAACCAAACGTTCCTTACTGCCTTTTCCGAAAATTTGCACGACCCCTTGCCACAAGTTGATTTTGCCTAATTCTAACTGAACCAACTCGCTAACCCGCAATCCGCCGCCGTACATCACCTCCAGCATCGCACGGTCACGCAGACCAATCGGCGCATCAAGACTAGGCGCATCCAGCAATTTTTCCACATCTGCTTCAGAGATACTTTTTGGCAACGGTTTACCCAATTTCGGCGACTCAATTTGTGCAGTCGGATCATCCATGCGCCGCGCATTATTCAGCAATGCACGATAAAAACGACGCAATGTGCTCAACATCCGTGCTAGCGAACGAGTATGATTTCCCTGCTCGGTGAGAAACGCAAGAAACTCCAGTAAATCGGTACGCTGTGCTTCAATCAGTTTGGATTTCTGTGCTTGTGAGAGCCATCCTGCAAATTTGCGCAAATCCTGCCGATATGCAGCCAACGTATTTTCGGATAGTCCTTTTTCCATCCACAGCTGATCCAGAAAACGGGCGATTTCTGTCTCTTCCACCTCTGAAAGTCTTTTCGGTAATTGTATAGCTGCTTTTTTCACTACTGAACGCAATTCAGCCAGATCAGAATTATGAATCAGTCATAAATCAGTCATAAAAAAACGGGCAACTATCAATAAAATTGATAATCTGGCCCGTTTTTTCTGGACTTTCGGAAACAACCACAACGGTTCCCGTGCTCCGCTGAAATTGATTAAATCTTCTCTTTGATTCGCGCTGCCTTACCCGTACGGCCACGCATGTAGTAAAGTTTTGCACGACGCACATCGCCGCGACGCTTGACAGAAATGCTGTCAATCAGTGGGCTGTATGTCTGGAAAACGCGCTCAACGCCTTCGCCGTTGGAGATTTTGCGCACAGTAAATGCAGAATTGAGGCCACGGTTTTTCTTCGCAATCACCAGCCCCTCAAACGCCTGCAAACGCTCGCGGTTCCCTTCCTTTACCTTAACCTGCACCACAACGGTATCGCCCGCCTGGAACTCCGGGATTTCACGCCCCGCCATCTGCTCTTCTTCAAATGCCTGGATAATTGGATTCTTCATCTTCTCGTATGCCCTGCTCAACTGCTTGGTAAAAGCGGGGAATTATAGCCTGTTTTCCCCGTTCCGCAATGCATAAAATGTGGTGCGGAAATCATCAAACTGCCCCGTCACAATCGCATCGCGCATATCACGCATCAGCTCCTGATAATAATGAAGGTTATGCGCTGTATTCAGCCGTGCACCCAAAATCTCATTGGTACGGAACAGATGATGCAGATAGGCGCGACTGTAGTTTTGGCAGGTCATACAGTTGCAATCTGGATCAAGCGGTGAAGTATCTTCCCGATACTGTGCATTTTTGATTTTGATATTGCCGTGACGTGTAAAGAGATAGCCATTCCGCGCATTACGCGTCGGCATCACACAATCAAACATATCAATCCCCCGTGCCACCGCCTCGACCAAATCTTCCGGTTTGCCAACACCCATTAAATAACGCGGATAATTTTCCGGCATCTCATGTTTCAAATGATCCAGAATGCGGATCATCTCCTCTTTTGGCTCACCAACTGACAACCCACCAATCGCGTAGCCATCAAAACCGATTTCCGTCAAATTGCGCAACGATTCGGAGCGCAAATGGGTAAACATCCCGCCCTGCACAATCCCGAACAATGCCGCAGAGGAATCACCATGCACCGTTTTGCACCGTTTCGCCCAGCGCATTGATAACTCCATCGATTCCCGCGCTGTCACCTCATCCGCAGGATAAGGGGTGCATTCGTCAAACACCATCACCACATCCGATCCCAATTTATGTTGCACATCAATCGCTTTTTCAGGATCAAGAAAAACCTTGTCGCCATTGAGCGGCGAACGGAAGGTGACGCCCTCCTCGGTAATTTTGCGCAAACCACCTAGGCTAAAAACCTGAAAACCGCCGGAATCGGTCAAAATTGGTTTTTTCCAGTGCATAAAATCGTGCAGATCGCCATGCAATTGCACCACATCCGTTCCGGGACGCAACATCAAATGAAACGTGTTGCCGAGAACAATTTCCGCACCAAGCGATTCCAGCTCTTCTGGTGTCATTGCCTTGACGGTACCGTAGGTACCAACTGGCATAAATGCGGGTGTTTCAACTGTGCCACGCAGGAACGACAATTGCCCCCGACGCGCAAAACCATCGGTATTGAAGAGGGAAAATTCCATGATTTCTGATTCAGATTTTCCTGAAATGCATTGAAAAAACGCGCAACTCTACCGGAACCGAAAAAAATCAGGAAACTTTAAAATCGAATGATTGATTTGTCGGGGCGTAATTTCATTACGCCCATTTTCATTCTTAACTACGGTTTTAGGCGCAATAAATTGCGCTCCTACAGAATCAACTCAAATTCAATCCGCTACCACGAATTCAATCTCATCAATTTCCTTTTGACCAAGTACGAATTTCTGCAATTTCATTGGCATCAATTTGCAGTGATTCGAGAAATTCCTGATGTGCATCCGGCTCCATTTTTTCAAACTGTTTGTGCCAGTTTTCCATATCGTTTTCTGAAAGCCCGGTTGCACGCATAATTTCAACCCAACGGTCTTTATTGATCATCTCGTTCTCCAGTAAGTCTGATTGCTCCAACAGCTTCACAATGGCATTTTGCTGCTTGCGCAGTTTCGCAATTTCCTGTTCAAGCGCTGCAAACTGGTCGCGCAGAATTTGCCCTTGTGTCGCCCGATCTCCCCGCTCGATCAGATCGGATATTTTTGTAACTGGTAGCCCAAAAGAGCGATACGCCAAAATGGAACGAAGCCGCTCCATTTCCGCATCCCCATACCAGCGGTAACCATTTTCGGTACGGTGCGCCGGGCGCAGCAGCCCTTCACGCTCGTAATAGAGTACGGTCGCCCGTGAGATACCGAAGCGTTGCGCTAGCTGGGTGACAGTCAGCATGTTTGATCCTCCCTCGTCGCGCGGGTAGTGAAGTATCCACCCTGAAGTTGTAGACGGGTCAATAGCTATGACGTAGATATCTAGCGAAGAAATTTTATGAAAATATTTATGAACATAAATGATACTGAACGTTCTGCAGATAAATTGCGCAGATAGGAACAGAGCTTTATTATCAACGTACCGAATAGTCAGAATCTGCTCGGCTGTAGTTATCCGGCTACTAAATTCAACCCTTCCGACAAAGGTCAAAGCCGACTCAATCAAAAAACCTTAATAAATCACAAAACTATGAAGACGATCAAAACAACAATTAAAAACCGTTCTTTACTGCTCGCCCCGCTCTTCTGCGCCGCGCTGCCGTTCTCGGCACAAACTGCGCAAGTGGAGGGAAAAGAGACCGCAATCCACCATGTGGAATCTGCTGTCTGTGGCGAATGCCATCAGCAGATTTATAACCAATGGAAAGATTCCATGCACGCGAAAAGTTCCGCACTGGAAGACCCGATCCACGCTACTTTTTACCGCAAAGTAATGGGTGATCCAACCGTCGAAGGACTACGCAAAAAAGGGAAATATCCGGTCTGTTTACAATGCCATGCGCCGAACGCCGCGAAAGACAAAAAGACTAAACTAGATAGCAAAAACGCCTATCGTGAAGGCGTAAACTGCGTCTCCTGCCACACGCTCGAAAGCTACAAGGGTATCCGCAAACCGGACGGCAAATTACAATTAGGCGCAAGTGCTTACGAACGTTCAGAAAATTTGCAAGGGCCACGCGGCTTTTTGCTGAGCTACAACCCACAGGAAGCAGCAATCTGGAATGCAGTCAACCCACATCTGGGCAGTGAAAACCGTCCAGCAAATGCAAAAACGCCTTCTGGTAAGCCGCTTCCAGATTTGCCATTGACCGGAAATTCGCTATTGCAGAGCTCCAAAGCATGCCTCGGTTGCCACGACATGCGCCCCAATTCAAACAAGGTTGTCCTCTGCAATACGGGCGATGAGTTCCTGCAAGATGGCAGCAAGGAAACATGCCAATCGTGCCACATGCCAGTCAGCAACGGCATTGTCGATCACAGCATTGGCGGTGGACATGATGTAGCGATGCTGGAACGTGCCGTGCGTCTTGACCTTTTCCCGACACGTGAAGGTAACAAGCTGAAATTGCGCGTCGAGCTGGAAAACAAGCAACCGCATAAAGCACCGACTGGTGCGCCGTTCCGCAACATCGTGTTGAAGCTGACAGCGCGAGACAAAACTGGCAACGTGCTGTGGACAAACTTCAAGAAGCATCCGATGGACGAAGATCCACAAGCCTACTTCGTCTACACCCTGCAAGACGCAAAAGGTAATTTCTCCACTCCACCAAAAGCAGTCGGTGTGAAATCGGATAGTCGTCTGGAAGCACACGAAACGCGTGAATTGCAGTATGAAATTGACGCGAAAAATGTGGATTCGGTTCGTGCCGAGTTGTTCTACAACTTGCTCTGGCCACAGCTGGTCAAAAAGATGACTCACTTGCCTGCACAAGATCGGGAATCCAAGCTGATCAACTGGGCGGAGAAGAAAATTCAGTAAGTTTTGATTTTCACCGCCCTAGAAAAGCCCTGTTTGCATTCAGCAGGGCTTTTTTTAATTCATCATAATTTAGTAAAAATTAGAGATAAATTTCACACACCTGTTTAAGTATATAAGAAAAAAGAAGAAAAATTCATCATTTTCATCAAATATTTTTATACATAAAAATATAATGCATCAGATAGAACAATATATTAACAAACTAAAAGAAACAAAAGACTTCCATACAAAGTTATCAAAAGATATGATTGCAGCATACGATTCGGCATTATATGGATTAGACTTTTTAATGCTCGCAGCAATGAATCGCTCAAGAAGTCATACAGAAGCATTTATTGATCTCATTGAGAAAAACAACTATATCTCTGCCGTACCACTGATACGAATGCAACTAGATAGTATCTTAAGACTAGAAGCATCAATGATGATGGAAAACCCACATGATTTTGCATTATCCGTAATGGGAGGAAACCCAATAAGGAAAATGAAAGATAAAAATGGCAATAAATTAACAGATGCTTACCTTTTAGAGCAATGCAAGCAAGATTACCCATGGATGAAATCAGTTTATACTAACGTGTCTGGTTTCATACATTTATCTGAAAAACATATCTTTGGTACCATCTCAAGCGTAGGCGAAAACGGACATATAAAAATGCAAGTTTCTGCTACACAAGACTTTATTCCAGATTCTATTAAAATCGAAGCTATAACAGCTTTCTACACAACTGTTGAGTGTATTTTTAAATTATGCAGAGAATGGACATTTACTAAAGATAATCCAGAACTTGCTAAAGAAATATACATACAGAAAAACACATAATTCATTGTATTCGAAATAACATTATTTTTTTCTAAACAATAATATTTTTTAACTCTCTATTTAATTTTGAATGCAAACTTCCGATTTCCATTTTAACCTCCCCGAATCTCTGATCGCCCAAACGCCGCCGGAAAAACGGGGCGATAGTCGTTTGCTGGTCGTTGATCCGCGAGTCGATTCACAACAGCGATTTCAGGATAAACAGTTCCAAGATTTCCCCAATTTTCTGCACCCCGGCGATTTGCTGGTTTTCAATGACACCAAAGTAATCCCGGCGCGGCTTTTTGGACAAAAGTCGACTGGCGGGAAGGTGGAAGTGCTGGTTGAACGCGTGCTGGACGATTCGCACGTGCTGGCGCATGTCCGCGCAGGAAAACCGCCAAAACCGGGAAACAAAATGGTGCTGGAAAGCGAAATTTCAGTCGAGATGGAACGGCGTGAAGGAGAATTTTTCCAACTCCGTTTTGACGATCCGCGCCCGGTGCTGGAAATTCTGGAAACCGTTGGACGCATTCCGCTGCCACCATACATCGAACGCACTGCGGAAGACGACGACAATGACCGCTACCAAACTGTCTACGCAAAAGAGGCCGGTGCTGTCGCTGCTCCCACCGCCGGGCTGCATTTCGACGAAGCAATGCTAGAAACGCTCAAAAAACAGGGCATCGAAACCGGATTTGTGACACTACACGTCGGCGCAGGCACTTTCCAGCCAGTACGCGTCGATGATATCGACGAACACAAAATGCACAGCGAACGAATCGAAGTCAATGCAAAATTGTGCGAACAAATCCGCAAAACGCGCCAACGCGGCGGGCGAGTTATTGCGGTGGGAACCACCGTCGTGCGCAGTCTGGAAAGTGCCGCCAGACATTCCGCACAAACTCAAAAGAACGAATCCGAATTACAGCCTTTTTCCGGTGAAACCGATATTTTCATCACACCCGGCTACCCGTTTCGCGTCATTGACACATTGTTGACCAACTTCCATCTACCGGAATCAACACTCATTATGCTCGTTTCAGCATTTTCCGGCCGCAAAACGATTTTGGACGCGTACCAACACGCCGTTGAACAACAATACCGTTTCTTCAGCTACGGCGATGCAATGTTCCTGACTACGCGCATTGATCCGGCATACACATTGGTATGACCCAAAACCGCTTCACCTTTCATGACGCATTTGTCCTCTCCGCCCGTCCGTTCCAAAATCATGGCAAACTGATTGAGTTGTTCACCGCCGACGCTGGACGCGTCGGTGTCGTAGCAAAAGGCATCCAGCGTAAAAATTCATCGTTGGCTTCGCTATTGCAGCCTTTTTCGCCGTTGCGGGTCACTTGGAGTGGGCGTAGCACTTTGCATACGCTGACCAACGTCGAATCGGCAGGACAACCACATCGGTTGATCGGTCAAACACTTTTTTGTGGCCTCTATCTAAACGAATTGCTCATTTATCTGCTACACCGCAACGTCATTCACGAACAACTGTTCCAGATTTACGCAGCGACAATTGCCCATTTGGCAGCAGAAAATATGGCAGAAAAACAGGAAAATGCTACTGTATTGCGCCAGATTGTGCTGCGCCAATTTGAATGCCATCTGCTCGATGAACTTGGTTTTGGAATTGATTTTGAAACAGACTGCACTGGACAACCTGTCGAATCTCATCAATTTTATGGCTACGATCCGGAACAGGGCATCACGCCAAATATTGAACAGGCGAATCTGAAAACCGGTATTTCCGGAAAAACACTCCGCTGGTTTCACCAATTACGACAAAACAGTTTCCATCATCTGGACAATCCAGATCATTCGGCAACAGAAACTGCTGATCTACAAACTGCACGCGAAGCCAAATGGCTCATGCGTTGCGCGCTCGCGCCGCACTTGCCAAAAGCATTAGAAAGTCGCAAATTAATGACCGAATACCAAAAATTATCCGTACATAAAATCGGAGAGCCCAATCTTGATCAAACCTGACAATTTCTCGCTGGAAAAATATCTCGAACGGATTGCGTTTGACGGAAAATGCGAAGCGAATATCGACAGCATCCGCCAAATCATCCACCACCAGCTCTTCCATGTGCCATTTGAAAACCTCGACGTGCAGGCTGGAAAAATCGTTTCACTGGAACCGGAAGCCATTGTCGAGAAAATCATCGACCAAAAACGCGGCGGCTATTGTTATGAGGTAAGCGGATTGTTTGCGATGGCATTGGAGGAATTGGATATTCCTTATCAATTTGTTGCCGCACGCCCGATGTTTTATCCGGTCAAACGCCCAAAAACCCACATGGCGATTGTGTTTGAACTCGATCATGAAAAATGGTTCTGCGATTTGGGGTTCGGCAGCTACGGGCCACGCGAACCCATCAATTTGAACGCGCTAGACCAGGAACATCAGCAAGATTACGACACGTTTCTGCTGACCCGCTCCAAAAATGGCGAATATCTGTTCAAAGCGTTGGTCGATGGCGAATGGACAAGCCAGTATGAATTCAATCTTTCACCACAGGAGTGGATTGATTTCTCGCCTGCCAACTACATGAACTCCACCCATCCGGATACAATTTTTGTACAAAAATTGCTGGTGCTGATGCATACGCCAGAAGGTCGGAAAATCCTCTTTGGTGACCACTTCAAAACGATTCACAAAGGCCAATCAACAATTCGGGAAATTGCGCCAGACGAAATTCCAAATCTTCTGAAAACCGAGTTTGGACTTTCCACCAACGGTTGAAAAGCAAGTTTGAATCCGTATGATCCATCCCGTTCACTATTCACTATTTCCACTGAAATCAAAGGAAAAATCTGAGGAAGCTATCTGATGAACCCAATGAACCAAACTGCTACGCGCAATCCTGAATCAATTCTTGCCACCAACAAGGTACTGAAAAATACCTACCTGCTACTCTCTGCCACGCTGTTGTGGACTGCACTGATTGCGGGCGTTGCAATGATGATGAACGTGCCACACGGCGCAGGGCTAATCAGCTCCATTGCCGCAATTGTGATTCTCTGGTTTGTGATGCCAAAACATGAACACAAGGCCAGCGGTATTGGCGTTGTTTTTCTCTTTACTGCACTGTTGGGTTTTGGATTAGGGCCGATCATCGGTCATTACGTCTCCATTCCTGGAGGTAGTCAGATTGTCGCTACTGCGTTCGGGATGACCGGGCTGATCTTTATGGTACTTTCCGGTTACGTGCTGGTGACAAAGAAAGATTTCTCCTTCATGACCAGCTTCCTGATGACCGGCCTCATGATCGCCTTTTTCGCCTCTATCATTTTGCTCGGCGCATCGCTGTTCGGCTTCCACTTTCCGATTTTGGCATTGGTGATTTCTGCGGTCTTCGCGCTGATCTCCTGTGGCCTGATCTTGTGGGAAACCGGTAACATCGTCAACGGTGGTCAGACCAACTACATCGCTGCAACCGTGACATTGTACGTTGCACTTTATAATCTCTTCACCAGCCTGTTGCACATTTTGATGGCGTTTATGGGTGGGGATGATTAATCCGAAACTACGTTTCTGAAATCACATTTCTGAAATTACTCTCATAAAAAACGCCCGGATCATCATTCGATTCCGGGCGTTTTTTTATGTCTGAGTTTCGTAAAAACAGACAGTCAAAACAGATAAACACGAAAATTTAGGCAGTAATTCCCAACAATCCTGCCAATGATTTTTTCAACTCATCAATCGTCTGCGGTGCTTCAATTTCCATCACCTGATCAATCGCCCAACGGTTTTCCTGATCATCACCCATAATTTTGCCGACACGTTCCCCTAAATAGCGCAGGAAATGGTAACTGGGGCCATCTGAACCATAACTGAAACCGGCATAATCATTGGCGCATTGGTTATATTGTGCGACCAACACAGCACGATAATCTTCATGCGCCTGATCCTCTGGTGGTAAATCCTGATAGTTATCGAGCAACATCTCCACAACCCGACCCGCCATTGCTCCGATAAATTCGGCGCGAGTCTCATTTTCCATCGAATCGTAAACCAAACGGTCAGTCACTTGGGTCAAAAAAATCAGAAATTCTGCTGTCACCTCCAGCCCTTGCTTATACGAGGTAAAACGGAACTTCTCATCCTGCATGCTTTTCAGCACCTTGCGGGTGATTTTCCATGAATTGAACGCCAGCGACTGGGCAACTTGCCGCATTTCCCGCTCATGTTCTTTGTGCCACTGGTGGGGAATTCTCATCGCAGCTGCCCTCCCCTAGCGTGGCTTCCGCTCTTTTCTCGGCGCGACAAAGGTCGGATCATTTGGGTTCAGCACAATCAGACTCATTTGCCCATTCTCTTCCAGATCAACAAAATCCAGCGTTGCATCTTCCAAATATTCTCGCAAATCTTCGTTGATCAAAATTTTCAGATTTTTCACTGGAATGGAAACATCCTGTTCTCGCTCTTCGTCGAAACCGATCCCGTAATCGTAACCACCATCCGACGCTTCCTTGATCGCAATGCGCAATCCCGTCTCTTCCAGATCAATCCCCCCTGCCTCTGCAGAGTGAAGAATAAAATCCAATGCATTTTCTGTCACTGTAATCATGAATCTGATTCCATTTTTAATTGCTTCAATTTGAGTTGATTGATTTTCAATCGCTTCTGCCTGCAAACTCGTTTTGAAAACCAATTTTTACCCGATTTGATTTTGCCTCTGTTTTTTCTGTTTCTGTTCTCGCACCAGCGCAACAAAATTCTCGACCCATGGATTCAAACGGCTATTTTTCTGATGTACATAGCTCGCCAATACATTTTTATAGCAAATTCCATCGCGAAAGCCATCCACTCCATGCCCACGCGTCATTGTATAGATAAATTGCGTTTTATCAGAAATATTTTCCAGCGAAGAGTAGTGAAACTCATGTGCTGGAATTTCTGCTATCTCTCCTTCCCGCTGGAAACGGACATACCCCCGACCTTGCGGACGTTTATACATAACTGCATCGCCCTCAATAGCACCGACCATCTCACGACACTGCTCATTCCAACAAAGTTGTCTGGACAGATACATTAACCCACCACACTCTGCGTAAACCGGCATACTATTTTCAATCGCTACAGCAATTTGTTGGCGCAACGATTGGTTCTGCTCCAGCATTTCCGCATGTGTTTCCGGAAACCCACCACCGATGAATAAACCGTCCACATCTGGTAATTTCGCATCATGAATTGGACTAAATGGCACCAGTTCTGCACCTTGCTGCGCAAACATTTCCAAATCAGCCGCGTAATAAAATCCGAACGCTGCATCGTGCGCAATGCCAATACGAACATCTATCTGTGGCTTCGTTAAAACAACTGTATCTTCTACCTGCGATACTTCCCTTATTTCTTGCTCTACTTGCATTATCCGATGTGTATCTGTTTGCAACTGCGCAGTCGTTTTTAAAAGCAAATCCAGATCAACCTGCTGCTCAATATGTTCACGGATTTGCTGGATCTTCTTTCGTGCTTCTTCCCATTCGTTACCTGGAACCAATCCTAAATGACGCTCGTCGATCACTAAATCTGCATGCCGCCGGACACTGCCCAAGACTGGAATATCCGTATAGTGCTCTGTGACTTGCCGCAATTTCTGTTCATGGCGTATGCCACCAGTCTGGTTAAAAATTACCCCAGCAATTTTGATTCCCGGATCAAACGCCTGATAGCCCTGCAATAATGGCGCAACCCCACGCGTCACCCCATTCGTATTGATGACTAGCACCACAGGAATATCCAACAATTTCGCCAACGCTGCATTGCTGTCCCGGCCATCCAATGCCATGCCATCATAGAGTCCTTTATTTCCTTCGACAGGCGCAAAATCGGCTAACTGTGCGCAATTCGTAAACTGTTCCAGAATCTCGTCCTGCGCCATCATGTAAAAATCAAGGTTATAGCATGCATGGCCCGATGCCATCGCCAGCCACATCGGATCAATATAGTCCGGGCCTTTTTTGAAGGGCGCAACAAAAAGCCCCTGTGCCGCATATGCTGCACAGAGGCCTAAAGTAATCGTCGTTTTCCCAGAAGATTTATGTGCTGCAGAAAAATAAACTGCGTTCATCAACCGGAAAACGAATTTCTTCTTTCGTTATTTCTTTGGAGAAGTTTCTGCATCCTCAATCCGGAGTGGAGCAATTCGCAGCATCTTCGCAGCAAAGAGAAACAGAGCAATTGCTAACGCTGCACCACCTAACCCCAACAAAATCTCTGGTACACTCGGCGCATAGCTGTTAACCACACCATCCGCGAAAGAACTGCTTACTTCTTTGCCCGGGAACAGATTCAACGGGAAAGATTGACCACCGATCAGAATCCCATAAATGTTTGCAATCCCGCCCAAAATAACCAGTACAGACGCAACCATCAGAGACTGCATATTATCGCGTACCGCAGGATGGTAAATCAGGATCAGCGGGATAATCCCTCCAATCAATACCTGACCGCCCCAGTAAAGATAAGTATACAGGCTACCACTAAACAAAATATAGTATTCAAATCCACCATGCTCTGCTGCATACAGTGCATTCAGGTGGAAAACAATCGAAAGGAACAACACTGCCGCAATAAATACACCGAACAAATTCTGCAATCGTGTAACCAACTCAGAACCCAATGGGCGATTTGTGAATTTGAACAAACCGACCAGCAACAGCATAAAAATTGCCTGTCCAAAAGCAAAGGACATAATAATAAACATTGGTGCCATCATTGCAGAATCATAGCCCTCGCGTGCTACGATGAAGCCAAAAATAGAACCTGTACCAGTCGTCAGAGCCAAACGCCAGAGGAACGCTGCTGTACCTGCTACTTTCGTATTCTTCTGCATCGCAGGATCAAACATCACCCACAGATACGCCAGAACAATCGCAAAGAAACCAGTATAGAGATAGATATTCCAAGCAAAAATAGATTTGAAATTATAGCTCGTCATCGCCACTAATAGACGATCTGGACGTCCCAAATCCAGTACCAAAACAGCCAACCCGCCTGCCAACAAGGTCAACGCTAAAATCGCTGACATCCGTGACAATGGCTTGTAGGCTTTTTTGTCAAATACTGAAGCGATGGAGGCAATATTCAATGCACCAGAAGCAGCAACAATCAGGAAAATCGCAAAAACATGCGGCATGCCCCAGACAACCTGGTTATCCATCCCGGTCACATGATGCCCATGCTCCATATACAGGAAAGAGCCTGCAGCCAGTAGGATCAGGAAAGCAAGGAGGCCCATCACCCCCCAATATCCGGCACTACGACCTTCAATTTCACTAAAAACAATGCTCTTCATCTCTTTACCATTCCGTTATGTTGAAACTACGATCCTCTTTCACACACATTACCAACTTAAATCCCCCGATAATGCACACCCGGCTCCAGTCCAAGATCAGCACGAATCTGTGTAGAACTGGCCTGCTTCAGTGCATGGGAAATTTCGCTATTCGGATCATTCAAATCTCCAAATATCATCGCACCATTCCGGCAAGACTCAACACATGCGGGCTGTCCACCATGATCGACCCGATGGACACACAATGTGCAAGATTCGACTGTCCCTTTACCGCGTGGCGCATGACCCTTCTGCTGATGCAAAGATTCATGAATAAATGAACGCGCCTTGTATGGACAAGCCATCATGCAATACCGGCAACCAATACAAATGTGCTTATCAACCAACACAACTCCATCGACACGTTGATGAGATGCACCTGTCGGGCAAACATCCACACACGCTGGATTTGCACAATGCTGGCACATGACCGGTACTGAATTCTCAAAACCGGTCTGCTTATCCCGAATATTGACAATCCGTACCCATTGCGCCTTCTGACTATCCCGAGAAAGAGACTCATCACTAGATGCCGCGCCCCAACCATTTTCCTGTTGGCATGCTGTGACACAATCGTTACAGCCATTTTCACATTTGTTGGTATCAATCAACATTCCCCAACGTTTACGGCTATCTGCACCCGTCTCTGCTGTCCCTTTTGCCTGGGCAGTAGAGATCAGAGTGATTCCTGGAGCAACAGCTACCGCCCCTCCAGCAACGTGGGTTAAAAAGCGACGGCGATCACCATTGATTTTCTGTTTACCCATCTCACTCATCTCGCAACACTCTCAATCGAATCTGGTTTGGCGGCATGACACTCAAAGCAATCTACCTTGGTTGCCACATAAGAATGGCATCCGCGGCAAAATTGTTTCTTTCCATTGTTATCCACACCATTAATTGCAATGAAGCTCCCTTGAGTATCACGCTTCGTATGGCAATTCACACACTCACTCAGACTCCCATCAATTACCTTCCCATCCGCCGTGCGGATTCCTTGCTGCAAAGTGCGTACACGGTCATGTTTAAGCAAATCCATATGGTTTTTGCGCATCCATGTCGTTTCCCGAACACAGGAATCTTCCGTAGCGTTACTCTGCAACCCAGCTTGCTGGTTTCCCGCTGCCCATGCACCTTGGGAAAGGAGTACAGCAACCGCCAGCACGATAATTTTTATCATCTGATTCAGCATGCTTTCTTACCTTAATTTATTCACCAAGCCCCATCTGGATATAACCGGTCGGACATACATCTGCACAAATATGGCAACCAACACATCTGTCATAGTTTGTATCTACATAACGTCCGATGGTGTGCTCGTTCTTCTTGACTTTATAAACCGCATCTTGCGGACAGAAGACGACACAGTTGTCACATTCAAAACACATACCACAGCTCATGCAACGTCCTGCTTCTGCCTGTGCATGTTCTTTGTCGAGCGGAATCATGCGCTCTTCAAAGTTCTGCAAAACTTCTTCGGAAGAGACATCCTTAAAGCTACGGATATTTCGCTGCGTTGCAGAGAAATGCCCCAAGAACAGCTGATCATGTGTAATGACTGATGCGAAAGAACGGTCTTCATAGTTATGAATCGCAAACTTGGAACTGGATGTTCCGCGATGACCATCTTCCTTCTCTTTACCATCATTCAGAGATTCGAAGTGCTCTGGCTCCAAGCCTGCTGCTTCCAGTTTCTCCATCAGGTCAAAGTGATGCACATCGACTTTTGGACGGACAGTCAATTCGTCTTTATTCAGATACTCATTGATCGACTCAACCGCAACAGAAGCTTGACCAATCGCAGTCGTCAACAAGTGCGGGCGAACAATGTCACCAGCTAAGAAATGACCCGGCTTGCCTTTCACCTCATAGTTTTTGGTTGCGTCGATCAATCCCCAATCATTTTTGAAATCTTCAAAACCTGTGAAGTCACCGGTCTGACCAATTGCAGAGACAATCAGTTCAGCATCTAAAACCTCTTCTGTTCCTTCAACTTCTTCCGCTTTACCTGATTCATAGCTCAATTGACGGATTTTCAGGCCTGTTGCACGACCACTTGAATCACGAACAACTTCAACCGGCGTTACAGAACCACGAATAATGACACCTTCGCGCAATGCATCATCAATTTCATGCTGCGCAGCGTTCATATTTTCTACTGGCTGACGAGAGATCAGAATTACATCTGCACCTTCACGTGCTGCTGTATCTGCAACATCATGAGCAGTCTCACCCAAAATAATCCGCTCTGGACGGTCATTTTCGTTGACGCTCTCAATATTACCGATACGACGTGCGACAGAAGCAACGTCAATGGAAGTATCACCACCACCAACAACCACAACCTTGCCACTCACATGTCTCAGGCGACCTGCGTTGAATGCACTCAGGAATGCCACACCAGATACACAGTTCTCGGCCTCATCAAAACCAGAGATCGGCAAACCACGACCTGCCTGTGCGCCAATTGCCCAGAAGATCGCATCAAAATCTTTTTCTAGCTGATCAACTTTTACATCAGTACCGATACGGGTCTTCAATTTTACATCGACATCCATATCTGTAATACGTTTGATTTCTGCAGCTAATTTATCACGCGGAGTACGGTAGCCCGGGATGCCGTACATCATCATACCGCCCAAATCTTCGTGATCATCAAACAGTGTTACGCCATGCCCCAACAGACGAAGCTGGTATGCCGCTGCCAGACCCGCAGGACCGCCACCAACAATCGCGACTTTCTTACCAGTATCTTTACCTGCTTCAAACTGATAGCCATTCTTCAGCGCGTTATCACCAATGAACTGGTCAATAGAGTTAATCCCGACAAAATCATCAACTTCATTACGGTTACAGCCATCCTGACAAGGCGCAGGACAAACACGCCCCATTACAGAAGGGAACGGGTTCGCTACGGTATAACGGCGGAATGCGTACTCTTCCAGTTCCATCCCTTCCGGCGGGGTATCCAACCCACGGACAATATCCAACCAACCACGGATATCATGCCCAGATGGACAACTTGCCTGACATGGTGGAGTCTGATGGACGTACGTCGGGCACTTGTGGCTCCAACTAGACTGCCAAATAAATTCGTCGTGCTCATACGTCTGCTCACCTTCTTCGCGCGGATAATCTTCATAACGACGAAAGTTCAGTTTTGTATTCATTTCATCACTTGGCGCTGCCATGCTCAGATGCTCCTTACTCTCTCTATAAATTTAAAATCTTACAGTGCTCAGGTACGCCTCTCCCACCAAAGCCTACTCTGCATCCCCTAAAATAATCGCTTCACTGACAAGCTGATGCACACTGGCCACCATATCCATTGGGAAATCGTAGTATGGAAGCACTTTTGTAAACTGGCTTTTACAAATTGCACAAATCGCTGCCAGCGTATTCACACCATCTTCTTCAATCACCTGCTTGAGCGCATGCATTCTCGGCAACGCACCCTTCACACGAATTTCCATCAAGTCATCCGTCAACAAACCACCGCCCCCGCCACAGCAGAATGTATTTTCATACATGGTTGCCGGATTCATTTCGACATAGTTGTTCACAACGCTCTGGATGACTGCACGCGGCAGAATAAACTGACCACGCTCCATATTTCCCATGCCAGAACCACGCGATACGTTACAGGAATCATGGAAAGTAACAACTTTGTCGTCATTCGCTTCCTTGTCAATTTTCAGTGCATTCCGCTGCAATAGATCGTAGGTAAATTCAATAATATGCTGCGGAGCCGGATATTTCGGATCCAACTGCTTCTGCAACATTTTTGCATACTTATCGTCTTCCGACGCGCCATGCCCAGTTCCAGCCAATGTATTCCAGAAGCTATAAGCAACACGCCATGCATGACCACATTCACCGACGATCACCCGCTTCACACCCAATTCAAGGGCAGCGGTACGGATGCGCTCCGCCACTTTCTTCATCGTCGGGTAGTTGCCAATGAACATGCCGAAGTTCGCGCCCTCAGAAGCATAGGAACTCACCGTCCAGCTAATTCCGGCTGCATGGAAAACCTTCGCATACCCCATCAGGCCATCAATATGTGGCTCTGCAAAAAAGTCCGCAGATGGCGTAATCAATAAGACATCCGCGCCTTCCGCATCCAGCGGAATCTGGACATCTACGCCTGTATCATCTGTAATTTCTTCCGCAAAATCTTCCAGCGTCGCTTCTAGCGCAGGCCCCGGTAAACCTAAGTTATTGCCGATTTTCAGAACCTTACCCAGAATCTCATTGTCGTATTTTTGACCATACCCCACCGCGTCGAGAATATCGCGAGCAGCCATGGTAATTTCAGCTGTATCAATCCCGTACGGACAGAACACAGAACAACGTCGACATTCTGAACACTGGTGATAATAACTGTGCCATTCGTGCAAAATATCTTCGTCTAGATCACGTGCGCCAACCAAGTTCGGGAAATATTTTCCGGCAAACGTAAAGTAGCGACGATAGACACTGCGCAACAGTTCTTGCCGTGCCACTGGCATATTCTTCGGATCAGCAGTCCCCAAAAAGTAATGACACTTATCAGTACAAGACCCACAGTGGACACAAATATCCAGAAAGAGACGAAAACTGCGGGATTTCTCTTGCAAATCTCCCATTTTTTCAACCGCACGTTCTTTCCAGTTTTCTAATAACTCTCCCGGAAAGCCTAATGGCTCCTGATGCTCCGGCTTGGCGACAAAAGGCGAGGAATGCGCCATTGCCCCTTCCTGCAATGCAGGAATTTCAACATACTCTTTTAATTCTGGAACTTGGACGTCTACTTTTGCCACGGTTTATTTCTCCATCTCTGCTGCCCAAGGAGCAATATGACGTTTTTCACGCGAATCATCCTTTTGGTTCCTGGTTGGACTAAAGAAAATCCCAGGCGCGTGCATCAGTTTACTGACCGGAAAAACTACCATCAAAATAATTACTAAAGAAAGATGCAACAGTAGAATCGGATCTGTCGGAATTGGCTTCGACCAATCAAACCACATAATCCCCTGCATAAAACTCTTGAACGCCACAATATCGGTATGGACAACAAATTTCATCGCCAGCCCACTTACACCGATCAAAATCAGTAAGACCAAAATCAAATGGTCAGACGGCGTGCTGATATACCGGATGCGCTCCACGAAAAAGCGCCGCATCCATAGCCCAAACAATCCTGCAACCATTGCAAATCCGGCGTAAATCCCAAACGGCTGTGCAATATTCACGATAAACCACGGGGATTCCTGAAAATAACGGAAATGACGGATTGTTACTAACAGTAGACCAACATGGAACATCCAACCAAAAATCCAGATCCACTTGTTGGACTTAAATAAACTTTCAAACAAGACAACTTCACGTGCCATGCGATAGACAACGCCACCCTGCGTCCGAGGAGCTGGCATTGTTGGAATCTTTAAAGGTGCCGGAGTACGCCAATACGCAACCAATCTCATAATAATGCCACCGAACAGCACCACTGTAGCGACATAAAACAATATGGCAAATAGTCCAGTTAACATACGCTGATTGCCTCCGCGACCTGCTTGCTTATATTCACAAATATATTATTTAAACTAATATATTCAAATTAATTCAATCAAACTCATCTATTCATATAGCCTAAAAATCTGCCGGGACTCAGATACCCCTGAGATATTCTCTTATCCCCGGCAGATCTCTCAGGTTAGATACAACCTGTCGGTTTTGGCAAACCACCGATCTTACAAGCCTGTTTTGCAGGCCCATATGGGAACAACTCATACAAGTACTTGCTGTTACCCTTCTCTTTGCCGAGTTTCTTACCAATTGCCTTGGTCAAAACGCGAACCGCTGGAGCAATCTGATACTCGTCGTAGTAATCACGTAGGAAGTCAATTACCTCCCAATGTGATTCTGTAAGTTCCAGATCTTCAGTCTTTGCGAGTTCAAGCGCAATATCTTTATTCCAGTCATTAATGTCTACGAGATAACCTTCTTCGTCGACTTCAATTTCGCTACCACCAACACTCATAGTAGGCATATTTTTTCTCTCCTAGAAAAAACAGATTAAAAAAACTTAGAGCCAAGACTGCACACGATCATTCTCAGTCACCAAATCGACAAACTTCGAATAATCAATCAGCTCGACACTCCCGTCCACATTCTCCTGAATGCCACGAGTATCCACATCGCTCTTCAAGGCATAAACCTTTGCCTTTGAAAGACCGTCAGAAAAACGGGTTCCCTTTAATGCCGCAAACACGCCATCTTCAATCAAAAGAACCGCACTACCCTCTTTTGCATGATCTATGCAGGAAGAAAAAGAGTTCTTCTCAAAAGGGGATTTATTCACAATATGTAACATTCCAATCTCCTTTAAAAACTCAGAATTACGTCTTGTTCTTCCATCAAATCACGGATTTCGCTCTTGGAGACGAGACGGATGGAAGACTTCTCAGCCCAATCATCATCTTCGTCTTCATACGTCAGTTCCATCAGATCATCGACTGTCAGGCCACGCTCTTCCAGAGACTCTTTTTCAACATAAATCTTGTTGATGTCGTAGTCACCCAGCGCATTGTAAGTCGGCGAGAAGTTCTTCAGATCAGAACCTGCCGTATCCTGCCCTTTTTTGATCTGGAATACACCGTCATCCATGAATACCAGACTCACATCCTGATCAAATGCTGCGCCAATCAGTACAACTTCCAAGGATTCAAGCGCATACACTGTCCCATAAGGAGCTCTGCGGTTCACGTAGAGAAACTTTTTCACATCAGACATTTTTTCTGTTCCTCCTTAATCACCAAAGACAACAAGACGATCTGACTGAATACCGGCTTCAATCAACTGACCCAAACCAGAGATACGGAAACCCGGTGCAATATTCGTTGCGTCCTTTCCGTTTCGCTCTGCTTCACCATCATCCACAATACCGCGACGTTGCGCAGCTGCCACACAAACAACCAAATCAATCTTGTGCTGCTCTGCCAACTCTGTCCAACGTTGCTGGATATGACGGTCATCCTGCGGCGGTGTAGTCAATCGTGTCCCGTTATTGACACCATCGTGATAGAAAAAGACACGGAAAATCTCATGTCCTTTCTCTACTGCTGCTTTCGCAAAATGATAAGCACTATCAGACGACTGGTGCTGATATGGCCCTTCATTTACCTGAATTGAAATCTTCATTCCAATATTCCTTTTCTTTTCCAATTACAAATGAATTTTCACTAAATCCCTAAAAATTCTTAAGCTCAGAAACGGATATGAGTAGAAGCATTCAAGTTTGCACGACCACCCCGCCATGTATCGATGTGGTACTTCGTGAATGGCAATTCAGTCAGTTCAAAGAAACGCGGCCAACCGATACGCTCAGCCCATTCACCGATACGTTCCCAGTCCTTCGCATTCTCTTTATAAACACTGAGAATCTTGCGAACAATCTCACTCACTTCTGGCCAACGAGGCGGGTTATTCGGGATACCTGCAGCAACCAGCTTGTGGAACATTGGCTTGCTACGTGCATTAGAATGTTTACCACCAACCCAGATCGCCAGTTTGGAATGTTCTGGATCGTTAATCAGCATTGGAGGACATGGTGGGAAACATGCACCACAGCACACACATTTCTTTTCGTCTACTTCCAAGGAAGGCTTGCCATTGACCATTGCAGGACGAATCGCAGCTACTGGGCAACGTGCCACAACAGAAGGACGCTCACAAACACCGGAAACCAAGTCATGGTTAATCTTCGGCGGTTTGGTGTGCTGAATGTTAATTGCGATATCACCCTGACCACCACAGTTAATCTGGCAGCAAGAAGAGGTGATCTTCACACGGTTTGGCATCTCCTCTGTGACAAAATCGTTAACCAAGTCATCCATCAACGCTTTTACTGCGCCTGATGCGTCTGTACCAGGAATATCACAGTGCATCCAGCCCTGTGTATGGGAAATACTAGTTACAGAGTTACCTGTACCACCAACCGGAAAACCTTCTTCCCCCAGACGATCAATCAACGGGTTAACTTTGCTTTCGTCTTTACAGAGGAACTCGACGTTATTACGTGTAGTAAAACGAAGATAACCATCACTAAATTCATCAGCAATATCAGCAAGTAAACGAACTGTATACAAGTCCATCTGACGCTGTGTACCACAACGGACACTCCACATCTCATCACCAGATTTTGCAACATGGTGCAAAACACCTGGACGTGGACGGTTATGGAATTTCCATTTTCCGTAATTTTCTTTCAGCATTGGATGCATATATGGGTATGCATCAGGTACACCGCTTTCGATCGGCATGCGAGGAGCTTCATCAGCCATTTTTTACCTCCAAAATCTTCTTAAATAATTCTCAAATTCGGACTTAATCCAAGCCCCAGCCTTAACCTGCTTTACGCTCATTCCAGGCAGCTGCCTCATCATCCCAGCCATCCATACGGACATAGGAGTTGGCACGCGGTGCAGAAATCATATTTGGATCAACTTCCAGACCCATCGCTTCCAGATAAGCCGGCAGGCCGATACGCTCAACCATCTCACCAGAACGCTCATGCTCCAGCGCATTTTCCGCAAAGAAGTCAACATGGTCGCCACAAATTTCCAGCAGCTTCTCAAAATCGTCGTCGCTTTCGAGTTTCATGAAAGGAACGATCACAGTGCCAAACAGGTCACCAATTTTCAGTGTACGCTTGCCGCCCATCAGGATCGTGATGCCCTTGTCGTCGCCTTGCGCGAGAATCGCATCGCCATCTTTGCCGACGTATTTTTCACTGACGGAAGTGACAACGTTGATGCAGTGCATGCACTTCACGCAGCTCTTGTTATCAATTTCGAGGCTGCTGTCATCGTTCAGGCTCAGGGACTGCGTTGGGCAGCGGCTGATGATGTTGTCTACAACGTGTTTGTTGCCTTTGTCTGCAACATATTTCTTCCAACCGTCCTGGTTGATTTTGATGTCATCGCGCCATGTGCCGATCATAGCCATATCTGCACGCTGAATAGAGTTAGTACAGTCATTCGCACAGCCAGAGAATTTCCATTTCATCTTGTATGGAAGTGCTGGACGGTGCATATCGTCGAGGAATTCGTTGATTACCTCACGCATTGCACGGCCTTCGTCGTAGCAGGAGTTTTCGCAACGCGCTGCACCAACACAAGAGACAGAAGTACGAACTGCCGGGCCTGCACCACCGAGGTCGAAGCCCATTTCGTTGAACTTGTCGAATGCAACCTGCACGCCTTCGCTGTCCGCACCCTGGAACATGATGTCACCAGACTGACCATGCATTGCAACCAGACCCGTGCCAGTCTCTTCCCAAACGTCGCAGAAATCACGCAACAGCTTGGAGTTATAGTGGTTGCCCCACGGTGGTATGACACGAATGGTGTGAAATTCCAGCGCGTCTGGATACATTACTTCGCCCTTATCATCTTTCAGCTCGGAAAAGCGCGGGATAATACCGCCGCCGTAACCGATAACGCCGACTGTACCACCCTTCCAGTAACCACGACGGTTAATGAAGGATTGCTCCAGTGTGCCGATGACGCCACGCATCATCTTCGCAAACTTGGCATTGCCGGCAGCCAGGCGCTTCATTCCGGAAACGTAGCTCGGCCACGGCCCCTTCTCCAGCTCGTCCAGGTTCGGAGTTGACAGGTCCAGTTCCGGACTGTTCGCATTTAGCTTGGTTTTTTCTGACATCTCTTGCTCCTATTCCATGAAGATATATAACTCAAGCACTTGGCCTCATCCCTCGCGACTCCCGGAGTCTACCTCTGAAGGATTCTACCCCTTCTCCTGAGCCGATGGCATATCAGCCGATCGAAACATTTCTGTTTTTTTAAACGGGCGGGAGTATGTCAGACCCGATGCGGTGATTCAAACCCTTTCAGCGGCAACCCCAATGCGCATCTAGCATATATTTACTATAACTTTTGATATATATTTCTTGTCAAATATAAGAAATTCACAATGTTACAAACAACCTGTGTTGGCTGAAATTTGACATTTGCATGATGCAAACCATCACCTTTCATACCTTGTACCCACCTCTTGTAAAGGTATACTGTATTAGTCGGTTATTGGAAAGGAGAAGAACAATGAGCATGCTGAACTTAAGCGAAGTTCTGATGGAAAAACAGCATGAGATGGACGGGTTTGAGGATTTGGTGAAAGCGGTCCATACACAGGCACGAGAACAACGGGCGCGTTTTTTCAGGATGGATGTTCGCCCTCCATTCACTGACACACCTGAAGATTGGGAAGATCGCCTCGAAGCTGCATTCTACTAATCCTAAAATAAACAATATTAATGACAAAGCAAACATTCAAAAAACGACAACGATGACGAATACAGCATAATGGCAGATACAACCGATTCTCTATTTAGCGCAGAAACAGAAGAAGAGATTGCTTCCAAAGAAGAGCAACTCGCACAACTGGAACAAGAACTTCCCCAACTTTCTCCTTCTCTGGAACGTACAGAAAAATTGCTGGATTACGGCACATTACTGCTGGACTTCCAACGCAAAGAAGATGCCTGGAACGCAGCATGGGAAGCCTTCCAGTTTGCGACTGAACAGGAATTGTGGGAACCCGCTGTGCTGGCAACTGAAATTCTGGTCACAGCGGATCAGAAAGATTCGCTGATTGCATTAGCGCACGGCATCTGGTTGGGGATTACCTACCCGATCAACCCGGAAACCACCGTCGCGATTTTGCAGCACATGATTGATGAATCTCCAGTTGGCTCGGATACCGCAGCCGTTGCTGCGGTGACTGCCCATTTCATCGCCGATCAGCGTACCCAGGAACCAAAACAACGCGAAAACCTGCTCTTCTTCACTCATCAACGTTTGGCGGAAATCGCAGCCAAACATCGTAACATCAAAAATCAGGAAGAGTTCGACATTTGGCTACAAGGCAATGAGTTTGATACGCCGGATTCTTTCCTGCCGAAACTTTCTGCGGCAGTTGATGCGCTCGCCAATGATGCATGGTGGATTGACCGCGACGCATTACGCAATCAACTTCCTGATCCAGCTTAAAACTGCGGATCAAAACTACGGACAACCCAAAAAAATCAAGCAAGATTACCAAAAATGTACTGGACGGATACTGAAGAAGACGAACCTACGATTGATCTGGAGCAAGTCGTTGACCTGGGTTTTCGCATTCAATGTCAAGCCTTGCCGGTTGACCATGCATGGATGTTAAGCCAAGCGATCCTGAATCACTTACCGTGGTTACAAGATGAACCACAAGCTGCATTGCACCAAATCCACGTCGCCACTTCCGGAAACGGCTGGACTGCGCCAAACGATGGCACAGGATTACTTTATCCTTCACGCCGCACGCGGCTTACGTTGCGACTTCCCAAACATCGCATTGATGAAGCGACCACAACACTCAACAACATCAAACTACAATTGGAACCATTCAAACTGACGCTTTCCAAACCGGAAACCCAACCACTCAGTAAAATCACCACGCTTTATGCACGACATGTGCTGTGTGAAACCGAAAAATCTGGTGAAGAAGAGGCAGAAAACACTTTTTTGCAACGCATCCATCATCAGCTCGCAAATACCGGCATCGCTGCTAACAAGATGGTATGTGGCAAAATCCGGGAAATCACCACGCCCGAGAAAACATTGCAAACCCGTAGCCTGATGCTGACGGATCTCACCTTGAGCGAAGCAGTCATACTGCAGCAAAACGGACTAGGCGATGGCAAAGAGATCGGTTGTGGTATCTTTATCCCCCACAAGAAGGTGGAAAACCGACTCAAAAAAGAGGAAAGTGAAGGCTGATTTCTGTTAAATTCCGAATCACTGATATATGAATCAACGCTAAACGATAGCAACTAACCAAGGAGAACGTGCTCATGAGTTACGAAGTGAACGGCAAAACAATTGAAACCAATGCCAATGGTTATCTGGAAAATCTGGACGATTGGGACAAGGATGTCGCGGAAGTGATCGCCAAGGAAGAAGGCGTTGCCCTGACTGAAAAGCATTGGGACTTGATTGAATTCCTGCGTGACGAATACATCAACAACGGCGGCAATCAGCCAAACGACCGCAATATCGTCAAGGCGATGGCTGACAAATGGGGCGAGAAAGTGAATTCCAAAGACCTCTACACCCTCTT
Organism: uncultured Piscirickettsiaceae bacterium; assembly: GCA_964344325.1. Lineage (GTDB taxonomy): Bacteria > Pseudomonadota > Gammaproteobacteria > CAYFMX01. The sequence continues at coordinate 63,188 of CAYFMX010000004.1, read as the reverse complement.
CCCAAAACAGCCTTCCAAGCAGGCAGGAAAAATTGCAGGTTTGCCAGAATCCCGTCGTAAAGGCGGTTACTAATTCGAGATATCGGAAATCGAATGAACTTTGGTCTGATTGCTGACTGAAAAAATGCGTTTCCGGACTGTTTTCTACCCTGCACTTCCAAATTGGAGATGCAGGGTTTTTTATCCCTGAATTTCACTGAATTCTGACGATGAAACGCCTGTTGATGGTTGATTCACACACCCTCTTCTGCGAAGGAATGGAAGTGCTGCTGGCTCCACAGGGTTTCTCGGTCAGCTGTGCGGCAACAGAACAGGAAGCGTTGATTCAAGTTCGCCAACAACGCCCACACCTGATCTTGTTTGACCCTTTCACAACACAGCAACAACAGAAAAAACCTGTTCGACCACAAGCTCGATCACAAGAAAACTTTAAGACACTGGAACAATTCTGCAAAAAAACGCAGGAAATCCCGCTGATTGTCCTCACCGGCAGCCAACAGGAGCAAGATTTGATGTTGGCATTAAAATCCGGCGCACAAGGCTATCTACTCAAAGGGATGACCATTGCGGAAATCATTCCGCTACTGGAGCAGGCACTCCAGGGAGAAACCGTCGTCGCCCCGGAAATGCACGGCTTGTTAGCACGGATTGCCCAAGGGGAGGTGATCGAGAAATACCAGCAGGCTGATCTGAAAAACCTGCTCACGCGCCGGGAATACCAAATTCTCTCTCACATCGCGGAAGGCCAGACCAACAAGATGATCGGCAAGGAACTGGGCATTTCTGACGGTACGGTCAAACTGCACGTCAATGCGATCCTCAAAAAACTGGATGTCCACTCCCGTGTCGAGGCGGCAGTCATCGCGATTGAACGCGGCATTTCCAAAAAAATCCCCCAACGCTAAACTGCACACTCAAAAATCCAACCTGACACACAACCGAAGGAACCGAAACAAACGATGAAACGCTACAACGAATTAATGGCAGAGTTAATCCCGCACATCCGTGAAATTTTCCCGTGGGATTTGGAAGAGGAACTTAACAGCGACAATCCACCGATGATTCTGGATGTTCGTGAGCCGTACGAGTTTGAAAAACTGCACATCAAAAATTCGTTACATGTACCACGCGGTGTATTGGAAACTGCTTGCGAATGGAATTACGAGGAGACCGTTCCGGAGCTTGTACAGGCACGTGAGAAAAAGATTTGTATCGTTTGTCGCTCTGGTCACCGTAGCGTTTTTGCCGCTTATGTGATGCAGCTAATGGGTTATCAGGATATCACTTCACTAAAAACCGGCGTGCGCGGCTGGAATGATTATGAATTGCCGATGTTCCGTAAAGAAAATGGCGAAGAAATTGAAGTCGATATTGATGAAGCCGATGAATATTTCAGTATTGGACCGCGTTCGGATCAGTTAGAGCCAAAATAATTGTTTCAAATGCAACTCACTCGCCGTTGTTCCAGGGTGAAGGAGAGCCGTTCTTTGTCTTGTGGCCATTTGGTTTTTTCCAGATTGGTTGAAGGGAAACATAGGCTATAAATCTCTCTGAAATTATTAGGCCACCACAACAATTACAAATACGGCATAAGATTTGCTCATCTTAATTTGGAATAATTTTTCACAGTCATTGATCTAATCCAGAATGGAAATTTGATTGTGTTATAGTATTTACTGTTTTTCTAAAGTTGGGACAGGATTTCCGCATGTCTCGTTTCCGAAAAATTTCTTGAAAGATCATTTAAAAAACACTTAGGTACAGTCTACTTATGGATGCAATGGGTTCTATCGGTTGGATTGCAGCAATTGCTGCGCTCGTGCTATTGGTTATAGTAGGTATCTTCTTCAAATCGCGGTTTTCACCATCACAGAAAAAACAATCCGGAACCAAAAAAGACGATAACGCAAAAGTCGCCGATGAAGCCGGCATGACATTGATGGGCTACGCTGCACGGTTGAACCGCCGTCGTGAGGAAATCCGTGTTCATGTACGGAAAGTACGCAAAAAACAGATCAAACTGCTCCGCCTAGAACACGATGCGATCACCGAAAAAATCAAGAATCTGGAATCCAGCTTTATTTCACACCAGAAACTCTATAAAGAAACCAAAGAAACACTGGAAATTCTGAAAGGCAACCATTTAGTCGTCAAAATTGAAGAAGCGCAGGCTGCATTGGAACAAGGTAATTCTACGCTGGCAGAAGCATTGTTGGAGGCTACCGCACAGGATGATAAAGGCAATGCAGCGATTGCAGCTTTCCGGCGCGGACAATTGGCGGAAGATATGGCAAATTTCTCTAAAGCCATGGAATATTTTGAATACGCAGTTGATTACGATAAAGAAAAAACGCCGCTCTACCTACTAGCCGCTGGATACACAGCAGATAAGCTAGGACTCTATGAATATGCACTACACTGGTATGAGACGCTAATCCACATCCGCGAAGAGAACGATCCGAATACGCCAGAACATGCGTTAGCAATCAATAACCTCGCTAGCTTGTACAAGCATCGCGGTCACCCGGAAGAGGCTGAACCGCTCTATCGTAAAGCCTTGGAAATCGAAGAAAAAAATTATGGCGAGAATCATCCTTCGCTTGCCACTTCACTCAATAATCTGGCGTTACTCTATGTAGCGCAGCAGCGTTATGCAGAAGCAAAAGCACTCTATAAACGTGCAATTGCGATTCTGGAAGAACATTTTCCTCATGGTCATCCTCATCTCGACGCTGCACGGAAAAACTATCAGGAGATGAAACTCTCAAAGATGCTGGCCGATGCAAAAGTAGACCTCAACAGTCCAGAAAAGGCGGTCGGACAATTTGCGGAAGTGATTTTCCGCGGACGGCTGGATGAGGAAGATACAAAGGAATTGAAATAACAATTCCGAAAAAAATTAAGCCAAGCTGGATGAGTTATCTATCTGTTTAAACAGCATAGAGCACAAACAGGAAAATCCCCAACCCCAACCGGTACAGCACAAACGGCAACACACCGACCTGATCCAGCAGCTTCAAAAAGAAATGGATGCAGAGGTACGCGCTGACCGCTGACAACCCCGCACCCAATAACAATTCATTCCAATTTACCGGCGTTTGTTGCGCCTGATGGAACTGCACCAGATCAATCGTCTCTACCCCACCTGCCAGTAAAATCACTGGAATCGACAACAAAAATGAAAACCGCGCCGCTGCCTTGCGTGTCATTCCCATCAGCAGCCCCGCAGTCAACGTAATCCCGGAGCGCGACGTACCCGGAATCAATGCTAACGCCTGAAACAACCCCACCATCGCCACGGTAAACCAGCCAATTTCATACTCATCCGACACCTTGCGCCCGACCCGGTCTGCCACCCATAGCAAAATTCCGAACCCAATCGTCGCCGACGCAATCACCAATGGCGAACGCAAATACAATTCAATCCAGTCATTAAAAAATAGTCCAACCAGCCCGACCGGAATCGTCCCCACACCGACCATCAACGCCAATTTTGCATCGCTATTCCACCCTCGCCCCAGCAACGCGGCGAAAAATGAAACCGCCATTTGCGCCAATTCTGTGCGGAAATAAGCGACGACAGCCAGCAACGTCCCGACATGCAACGCGACATCAAACACCAATCCTTGATCATCCCAGCCCGTCGCGTGCGGCACTAGAATCAGATGCGCAGAACTGGAAATGGGGAGAAATTCGGTCAGTCCTTGCACCAGCGAAAGAATAATAATTTGGAGAGTTTCCATACTATGCCGTCATATGCCGTAATTCTGTGGAAAGCGGATGTAATAAAATCACTTCCAAATTATCTCCGTTGATACTTCTTCTCTTTCATGACGGACTTCACCATTTTGCCAAATTTTTTATCTTTATTTCTCTTTTCCAAATAAGACATTTGATTAAATTCTGATTCTCTCTTCATTTTTAAATAATTTTGATAGCGTTGTTCAGACAAATCACCTGCCTTAATTGCCGCTAAAATTGCACAGCCTTTTTCATTGGTATGGGAACAATCCCTGAATTTGCAGTGCTGGGAAAGCGCCACGATTTCCGAGAACGTCTCGTCCAAACCATCCTCAACGGACAGACTCCCCAGCTCTCGCATGCCGGGGGTGTCGATGATCATTGCTCCATTTTCTAACCGAACCAGTTGCCGGTTTGTGGTCGTGTGCCGCCCTTTGCTTTGTATTTTACTCACGGGCTGGGTTTCAAATTCATTCTTGCCGATGATGCTGTTCAGCAAAGTCGTTTTACCGACACCCGATGAGCCAAGCAGACAATAGGAGAAACCGCTTTTTAAAATACTCGTAATTGAACCGATATTCTCTTGATTTAAATTGCTAAACACTATGGCGGTCGTATAGGGCGCGATTTCCAGAATTTTTTCTTTAATTTCTTCAATCTCTGATTTCGGAAGAAGGTCGCATTTACTCAGTAGAATGACCGGCTCAATGCCGCTTTCGTTGACCATCACCAAATAGCGTTCCAACCTTCGTAAATTGAAATTATCATTCAGCGATTGAATAATGAAAGCGGTATCAATATTCGCCGCGATTAACTGGAAATCAACCAGTTTTCCAGCCGTTTTTCTCTTTAGCAGTGTCTTTCTTGGGAAAACACCGTAGATAATTGCATGGGTATCATCGTCGTAAAAATCTGCATAGACCCAATCCCCTGTCGTCGGAAAATCACCCGCAGAATCGCTACTATAAAGAAGGTTTCCAGATAACTCCGCAAATATATCTGCCCCTCCTTTTGTTACGGTGTAGCTATCTTTATGCACAGAAACAATCCGGGCAATATCATGAGCGGCAATTTTTTTGTTATCTGCTTGGCTTTGAAGCCAGTCACTATATCCGATACGTTCTAGGTCACTCATAATTCAATACTCAATTCTGTTAAAATAAAAAGTTCCATAGCACGGTTATAAGGTATTAATCGCATTCTCTATTTTCGTAGCAATTTTTCAGGAATCAGCACCATAGAGATTTAAATGAATTTTCCGATGCTGAGCAACACAATCACGTAGATATAACTGAATCAATTTTTGGTAGGAAATATGTGCCTTTTTTTCTATATCCCGAAAATATTTCACAATATCCTCATTCAGATCTACAGAAACTGAGTATTTTAATTCTGCCGAATATGGATTTTTTCTTGACTGCATTTTTGACAAATCATATTCATCTTTCATCATTTCTCTCCTGGATAGAAAGTACTTTCTTTTCTCGTTGCCTTTCGCGCAGAAATAATCCGGATCACATCATTTTCTCCACGTTCACAATGACATATCATCAATAATCGGTTTTTTTGACTCATCCCCAATAGCAAAAATCGATCCTCTTCAATGGAATGCTCACGATCAAAAAATTGCCTTGCTTCTTCATCATAGAAAACAGATTTCGCTTCCTCAAAAGAAACACCATGCTTTTTCTGATTGAACCGATCTTTCTCTTCATGCCATTCAAAAGAAATCATTGTATAGATACCATTCTACAAAAAATGCCGCAAATCTTGCATGGTAAAACTCATCGGCAATTCAATATTCCGCGTCAACGCCATCACTTTAATAATTTCTCCCATCTGTGCTGGCATGGTCAGTTTTTGAATCGCCTGAGAATTCATCAATTGCTGCTGCAATTCATCCTGCGGCTCTTCTGCTGCCAATTCAGTAATTCCGCCTGACAGCAAAAACCACATCTGTGAGGTATATCCTGCCACCTCCAGACCCGCTGCATCCGCCGCCTCGGCAACTGCAGTGAAATCAACATGCGCAGTCACATCCTGCAATCCAATATATTGCAGCGGATCATCGTGGGTATGATGTCGGAAAAAACATTTCAACGTGCCGCCATCGCGCTCCGGACGGTAATAATCGTGGCGGTCGTAGCCATAATCCATCAATAATGCAATCCCTTGTTCCAGCGCATCTGCAACCGAACCAATCCATGGCGATACCGCTGGACGTATTTCGGAAAGATACCCATCCGGCAACTGCTGTAACGTCTTTTGCAAATCATCCGAAAGCTGCGCGTTAAGCGGTTTTCCTGTCTCTTGCCAAACAAATTTGCTTGATTCACTGGATTTGTCCAATGCAACACCAATTTGCATCGCCTGTTGATTGCGCCACACAAACCGCTCAAATGGGATCGCGTCGAGCACCTCATTCGCCAACACTGCGCCCTGAAATTTCTCTTCCGGCAATTGATCCAGCCACACGACCCGATCCAGCAAATGCGGAACCTCTTTTTCCAATTTCTCTTGTTGTACTGTGCGTAACGTTCCACTTAATTCCAAAATTAAGTATTGCGCTGGCAGTTGATCCTGTTTTTCCAGTTCACGCAGAATTTCCGCCGCCATCGTTCCCGAACCTGCGCCAAATTCAAGAATTTTTGGTTGATTGCACTGCGCCAAAACCGGCTCAAGTTGCTGCGCCAATGTGCGAGAAAAAAGAGGAGAGATTTCCGGTGCGGTGACAAAATCACCTGCTTCGCCAAACTTGTGCAAGCCAGCACTGTAATAACCAAGATTTGGCGTGTACATTGCCAGTTCAAAAAATCGGCTGAACGGAATCACGCCGCCTGCTGATTTAATCTCCACTGCAATTTTTGCTTTGAGCTGATCAGAATGTTCTGTTAATTCAGGCGAAAGTGGCGGAAGCGTCTGCGGAGTGTGGTTCATCTGCTATAGACTCTAAGAAAATGGAAAAAACACAAGATACAAAACAAATAACGGACTTTATTAAGACAACATTTTGTTATTAAATGTTTTTTTATCATACATAAAAACACCATACTATAATTATAGTATGAGTCTTTTGTGTGTTTTCATAAGTTATTGAAAAACCTAATTCTTAAGCGAAGTTATGCATAATATCAATAATCCAACCCAAAACCGTATCATTTTAGTAACAGGAGCTGCTCAACGTGTCGGCGCGACGATTGTGCGCACGCTCCACGCCGCCGGGATGAACATTGTTCTGCACTACCGCAATTCCAACGCAGCTGCTTGTGCATTGCAGGAAGAATTGCACCAAATCCGCGCAAATTCGGTTGCATTGGTGCAGGGCGATTTGCTCGACGCACATACGTTTCCGCAATTGGTGGAAGCCGCACTGGAACCGTGGGGACGACTCGACGGACTGATCAACAATGCCTCCACCTTTTACCCCACACCGGTCGGTACGATCACCGAAGAACATTGGATGGATTTAATGGGGTCAAACTTGAAAGCCCCGCTTTTTTTGATGCAAGCTATCGCACCGCACTTGAAAACAACCGGCGGTGCAATTGTCAATCTGGTCGATATACACGCTGAAAAACCGCTCAAGGCGCATCCGGTTTACAGCGCAGCAAAAGCAGGATTGGCAATGTTAACCAAATCAATGGCACGAGAGCTGGGGCCAGAAGTGCGCGTCAATGGCGTTGCACCGGGGGCAATCCTCTGGCCGGAACAAGGGATGCCGGAAGAGATAAAAACACAAATCGTCGAAAAAACTGCGCTGAAACGCACCGGCGATCCAAGCCATATTGCAGAAACGGTGCTCTTTTTGTTACGCGATGCGGATTACATCACTGGGCAAATTATTGCGGTGGATGGCGGTCGATCACTGAGCCATTAATACAATCTTCAAAACTGCCCTGTTCTTTCCTGCTTTTTACATGAAACTTGCTTGTCATTGGTGCGCGAATCTACGTGTGCAAATTTCTATACATCGTAGATCAATCCTCAAAACGCAGTGAAAACAGAGTACCATTCGCGCTTTTTTGCGAAACTCAAGTTCAGACAAACTTCAGATCAATTTCAAACAAATTCGGGAAAACAAACGATGAAGAAATCAGTCGTATTTTTTGAAGTGGAAGGCGGCAATGACAAAGGCGAAAACGGCCATCGCCCGGACACGATGCCAATGATTCAGGCATTGCGCGATCAGGGCTGGAATGCCGATGCGGTCTATTACAGCGAAGCCGATTTTGACTCGCTGCTGGAGGAAATCCCGGAGAAATACGACACCTATATTTCCCGTATCAATCCGGGGCATATTCCCGGCGGCGAGGCGAAATATTTCGAGCTGTTGCGCGAATTGTGCAAACGCGGTGTGGTCGGGATGCCAGAGCCAGAAGCGATGGTGGCGTTCGGTGCGAAAGATGCGCTGGTTAAATTGCGTCACATGGAGATGGTTCCCAATGATACTTACGCCTATTACGATGCAGCGGAATTCAAACAGCAATTTCCCTCTGTGCTCGCCACATCAACCGGTGGGCGCGTGCTGAAGCAAAATCGTGGTTCGACGGGTTCCGGCATTTGGCACGTGGAACTGATCGACAATGTTGAGCTAGGACAGCCGGTTCCTGAAGATACCCTCGTGCGCTGCACCGAGGCGATTGATAACCACGTCGAAGAGCGCAAACTTGGCGAGTTTATGGATTTCTGCAATCAGTATCTGGAAGGCGCAGGCGGGATGATCGTGGATATGCCTTACCTGCCGCGTATTGTTGAAGGGGAAATCCGCATTCTTTTTGTTGGCGAAACACCAATTTTTGTCGTCCATAAAAAACCAGCAGAAGGTGGTTTTTCCGCGACACTCTTTTCTGGTGCACAATACACCTACGATGAACCGGAAAAATGGCAGGACTTGGTCGATCTCTTCTTGCGCGATTTGCCGGAAATTCGCGAACGCCTCGGTGGGCACGATACACCGCTGATCTGGACAGCAGATTTTATGCTCGACAACAATCCGGATGGTTCTGACAAACATGTGCTCGGCGAAATTAACTGCTCCTGTGTCGGTTTCACCAGCCATTTGGAATCCGGCATTCAGGAAAAAGTGGCTGATGAGATTATTCAGGTAACCACTGCGAAGAAAGGTTAATTTCGTAACAAAAAATAAACAACCCCGTAGCAAGCTATGGGGTTATTTATTCATATTTATTTGTTTGACGACAGACTCCAGGATAGTCTATAAATAAAAATTTAAATATTTACTCTTCCAACATAATTGGAAGGGTCTAAAAATTGAATATTCCGTTGTTGAAGCTGATCCCAAGCTGCTTTATAAATCATATTGGTAATCGCTCCTTTTTGGTGATAACCATCACACCAGACTCGAAGTTGATATTTAATCCCAAACTCTAAATAAGCAGCAATTGCCACTTTCGGTGGCGTTGGCTCAAACGAAACTTTCGGATTGCCTTCTACTGCTGCTAACAAAGCCACCTCGACATCTTTCGGATTATTTTCAGCACTCAAAATAAAATCTAGGGAAATTCTGCGATGCGCATCAGGCCAATTCAGATTATGGAAATGCGAACGCGCCAAAGTGGAATTTGGCACAATATAAATATGACCACTATTGGTGCGCAGCCGCGTTTCACGCCAATTGGTTGTTAAAACTTCTCCAGTCAACCGTAAACTCGGAACTTCAATCCATTGCGCAGGAATCACCGCATGGGAAACATGCAAAGAAACACCAGACAACAAATCTCCCAATAGCCCTTTTAATGTAAAACCCAGAATTGCAGTAATGGCAGTTGCAGAAACTAAAATATGGGTACTGTGCCAATCCAGAACATATTTACCGATCCATAATGCAACAGCAATCAGTGCGGCAGTACGTAAAATTACGGAAAGCAGTGGGGAAATTGGTGCAGTTTTTCCGCTCTTTGAATAATAAGTGCGGAGTGCGTACTCCACGAAATAAAGAATAAAAGCCGCTGCCCAGAAGAGAATCCACGCACCATAGTGCGTTTCTTCAACGGCAAAGAAATGGAGATATTGCTCCGACAACGATTCAATTTTGATGATTTCTAACGCGACTTCCAGAAACATCTCCAGCGTCAAGCTCATCCCCAAAATATAAGCTGATTGCATCAGCCGCCGGAGTGTCTTTTTCGTCTGTAACTGAACCGTGTCTCCTTTGTTTCTGGCAGTTTCTTTTACCCGTCCGGGAAAGATATTCGACACAAAAAATGCAACCAACAACATCGTTGCAAATATGACAATATCCGCAATTATTAACCCATAATCAGTCATGATAAATTCCTCCTCTCAAAATGAGATTACTCATATCTTCTAGACATTATTAGTTTAGAAAGACTCTAGATTAGCAGATTAATTCTGCTAGTCTAGTGCCATTGTATTTAAAAAAAACGATCCAATAACCCACTCATGCAATAACCACACTGACATAAACGCAAACACTCTGTACAACGAGAATACTCCCAATATACAGCCTAATCATATAATCCCAATATTGTTTGAGTTGGTGATTCCACACCGAAAAATAAGCGTCAGGAACAGAATAGAAAACCAAAATAATTGAATAAGCGTGCGTAGGCTAAATAAATTTTTCCGAATAGTCGATATGTAGACGCATCCTTCTACCCTGCCAACAAATACGCATCAATCAAAAAAGCGGGAACAACTACTCCTAAACATAAACTGGATCGTTTACCATCGTTTTTGCATGGACATCATCACCCCACTCTTCCGGCAAATCGTCCGGGTAAAAATGGGGGATTTCTTCCCAGCCTGTGGTTCCGATCCGAAGTTGATAGGTTGATCCGTTCATTCGTTCGCTCTCTTTTTTATTCTTGTTATCGTCACGGATTTTCTCTGATTGGCTTTGCCGATACGCAACTCTTTTTCCGCTTAACTTACCTACACTTATGTATTCTTTCGGCAAAAACGGAAACCAAGATCGACGAGGCCTACTCTAGAAAGGTTCGCACGCCGAAAAGCAGAACGGCAGCCCTTCGCGTTCTCAAACCACGAGCCACCACGAATGACATGCTCTTGTAATGGTTTAGCTATAATAAATGGATTACTTATAGGTTCTTCTGCTAGTTTCTCTTTCCATTTATCAGCAACCCACTCCCAAACATTACCGTGCATCTCATACAATCCCCATGGATTAGCTGGTAAGCTTTTCACACTCACAGTTTGTCCAAGATGTTGACCTTCACCATAATTTACTTGGTCTATCGTAATATTTTCTCCAAACGAAAACGGAGTCATAGTTCCTGCTCGACAAGCATATTCCCATTGCGCTTCCGTAGGTAAACAAAATTGATGTTTTGGGTTTAATTGACTAGTTTGTTTCAGAAATTCTTGTGCCTCATTCCAACTTACATTTTCAACCGGGCGATTTTCTCCCTGAAAATAACTTGGATTCTTACCTATCACAGCCTCCCAAAGTAGTTGGGTACATACTGTATCTGTTAGCCAAAATCCTGTGGTTAAAGTCACTTGATGGCGCACTTCGTTTTCGTTTCTTTCAGGCTCACTCTCTGGAGAACCCATCATAAATGTGCCGGGTTTAACCCAGCGGAAACGCTGAATCACGGGTTGCGTTCGGGTTTTGATTTCCAAATCAGAAAAAATCCCAAATTGGTCTTTTTCCATCACCGGCAGATGTTCTTCTTCCGGCACAATTTGTTTGATTTCTTCATTACCGGATTTTTTTGTGCTGCCCACAAACGCAGGCACAGATTTCAATGCTTCAATTTCTTTCTGCAAAGTAGCGTTTTCATCTTGTAACTGCTGGTTTTCCTCTATCAACACACGATTTTCATTTTGTAGTCGATTTACTTGTTCTGATTCTGTCGCAGAAATTCGATCTCCACGCACCCAACCCACTACAGGAACGCGTCCCATAGCATGATGAATATTGACCGAAACTTTTCCCGGTAATTCATGCGCCTGAATCCACTCATCGCACAAATGTTTGCTACGTACTTTTCCTCGAAACTGTTTTAATCTTTCTTGCGCCGCTTCGGTCATTTCCAGTTTTTCGCCAGACAACTTATGCGGCGCACCATGTACAAGCGCAATGACTTCTTTTCCCTGCGCAACAACATAGTCATATTCCAGCTCGGTATAACTGGTTCCTTCTGGAGAAACCGAACCATACCGCCCGCCAATAATCAGCAGATAAAAATCACTTTCATCAATCTCGCGCCGGATATATTCGGAAGGGCCGCCGTCTGTCGCAGGAAAAAGCTCCATTCCAGCCGGAATGCACTTCATCCGCATCAACATATGAAACACTTCACGCCGTTCCTCGCGCAAATCCGTATAGGTGGAACTGATAAAAACCTGATATCGCTTATCCATCATCACGACCCAAAAATCATCACACAGTGAAAAACGGCTACATATCTCATACGGACGACGCTCCCACCAAATCCAGAAACGCCGTCTCTTCCAATACCGGAATTCCTAGTTTTTCCGCTTTTTCGCGCTTGGAACCCGGTTTTTCGCCACAAACCACGCCTGTCGTTTTTTTGGAGACACTCCCCGTTACTTTTGCGCCAAGATTTTGCAGCTTCTTCTTCGCTTCATCGCGGGTCATGGAATCCAGCGTGCCGGTAATGACATAGGTATTTCCGGCAAGCGGAAGTTGTTCTTTCTCGTCTGTTTCTACCGGCAATCTTGGCTCCGCTGTTTGCCAAACAATCCCGTTTTCGCGTTTTCCGCCCAAACTGCGGTCTACCAGTTTTTCAATCACCGCTAAATTGTGCGGCTGACGAAAAAACGTGACGATATTTTTCGCCACCACTGGTCCGATATCTTCAACCGCTTGCAACGTCTCCAAATCTGTATGCATCAACGGGCGCAAATCGCCAAACCGCTCCGCCAATGTCCGTGCCGTCGTTTCTCCCACCTCGGGAATGCCAAGCGCAAACAAAAAACGCGGCAATGTCGTCTGTTTCGCCGCTGCAATCGCATCGACCAGCTTTTGCGCTGATTTTTCCCCCATGCGTTCCAAATTCGCCAAATCTTCTTTTTTCAGATCCAACAAATCAGCGGGTGAGCGGATTAAATTCTCCTCGACCAATTGTGCAACGCGTTTTTTGCCCATACCGTCAATTTCCAACCCCCGACGCGACGCAAAATGCCAAATTGCCTCGACCATCTGCGCTGGACACGACAACCCACCACTGCATCGCACGGCGGATTTTTCCGGATCGCGCAACACTGCAGAACCGCATTCTGGGCATACCGCTGGCATTTTCCACGCATTCACCAAATGTTTCTTGCTGTTGATTTTGCTGCGCCCGAACTGATTCTTCCGTAACTGCTTTTCCAATTGCGAAAACTGTTGGGTTTGGATCTTATCCCGTCCCGGCATCCGCACCGCCAATGAACACTCTACTTTCGGAATCACATCCCCGGCGCGGTAAATCTCTACCGTATCGCCGACGCGAATATCCTTGGATTGCACATAATCCTCATTGTGCAGTGTTGCATTGGAGACTATCACACCGCCTACGCCAATCGGCTCCAGCCGTGCCACTGGAGTCAATGCGCCAGTACGCCCGACTTGCACTTCGATGGCATTTACTTTGGTGAACGCCTTGTCCGGCGGGAATTTCCACGCCACAGCCCAGCGCGGTGCATGGCTGGTCGAACCCAATTTCTGCTGGAGCAAAAAATCGTTGATTTTGAAGACTACACCATCAATTTCGTATACCAGCGCAGCCCGCCGCAACGCCAAATCATCAAACAGCAATTCACAACCAGCAATGCTGGAAACTACTTTCTGTTCTGGCGAAACGGGAATACCCCACGCTTTCAGTTTTGCCATCAATGCACTGTAGGTTTTCGGCAAATCAGACCGATTCTGATCTATCTTCTGATCCGAACTTTTTCCATAAACGCCGATCCCATAACTGAAGAACGAAAGCGGGCGTTGTGCCGTCACCGACGCATCCAGTTGGCGCAAACTCCCTGCCGCCGCGTTACGCGGATTCGCAAAGGTTTTTTCACCGCATGCGGTTTGCCGTGCATTCAGTGTTTGGAAATCAGCTTTGCGGATAAAAACTTCGCCGCGCACTTCCAGCGTTTCCGGAAAACCACTGCCGGATAGTTGCTCCGGAATATCGCCAATCGTGCGCACATTATGAGTTACATCCTCACCAGTGCGCCCATCACCGCGCGTTGCGCCGCGCACCAATTTGCCGTTTTCGTATAACAGACTCAGTGCGATGCCATCCAGTTTCGGTTCCGCGCAAAACTCCAGTTCCGCATCTATCGGCAATTCCGCAAATTTACGTGTCCGCTGGAGAAATTCTTCCATCTCTTCAGTATTGAACGCGTTATCCAGCGAAGCCATCGGCAGCGCGTGTTCGACGGTTTCGAACTGCTCCAGCACCGTGCCACCGGCTTGTTGTGTCGATGAGTTTGGCTGTTGCAACGTCGGAAATTGCGCTTCCAAATCTTGCAGTTCACGGAATAGAACATCATATTCCGCATCGGAAATTTCCGGTGCATCCAGCGTATGGTAGCGATGGTTGTGATAGCTGATTTCTCCCTGCAATTCCACGATCCGCGCTTTTGCCTGCGTTTCTGCTTGCGTTTTCTCCTGCGCTTCTGTCTGTATCTCTTCTTGCGCTGAGGCTGACTCAGAAAAATCATCAAGATTTTGATTCACAATATCTTTTTCAGATTTTTCTTTTGTTTTCTCTTCTACTTCTTCAGGAAAAAGCGATAAGTTGTTACTGTTTTGTTGCATTCTGCCGATCCCGGTGATAAATTCCGCATCCATGACGCAATGACGTCATTACATCAAATTGTCATTACGTCATTTTATCGCATCATCTAAAAGATTGATGTGTGAAACACAACTTCATTTTGAGGATTGAACAATGGCAAGCAAGAAAAAAGTGAAAAAGCAGATCAAAAAAGCGAAGAACCAGGTTTCCAAGCTGAACAAAAAGATCAAAAAGCTGAAGAAGAAAAAATAAGAACGCCTGAATAAAGGGTTCTTATCGGATGCCGTCTCTCGTTTGAGAGCGCAGCGTCCACTGAAAAAAGGGGCCGTCCAACCGCCCCTTTTTTTGTTTTCCCAGTCGTCATTTTTTCACACACGACCCGTATCATCCTGCGACTTTTTCCACTTCTATCCATTCTGCCAAACTGGACTCCCCTGCCATGACCGACAAAGGAAACAGCAAAAAAAAGCCGAAAGAGGAAAAAGAGAAGAAGGAAAACCGCAAAAACACCTCTCTCCGGCTGGATAAGCAGACCCTCAAGGCTCTGAAAATCAAGGCGATTGAGCAGGAAACGAGTGTCCAAAAATTGATTGAGTCATTGATTCAGCAGTATTTGCAGGAAAATCCGTAACTCATCGTTTCATAATTTCTTGTCAATACCAGTATCTTTAATGATACTATCCTGAAAATGGGTAGCAGTATTGAAAAAATCCTGAAAGAAATGAGAACGAATCCCAAAGGGATTCTATTTACCGAAATGCAAAAAGTTTGCAAATATTTCTTCGGCACACCCCGTCAAAGCGGTAGTAGCCACTGCATCTGCAAAACTCCGTGGTCAGGCGACCCACGCATCAATATCCAAAACAACAAAGGGAAAGCCAAACCTTATCAGGTCAAGCAAGTTCTGCTTGCCATTGAAAAGCTGGAGACCGAATCATGATGCTTGAAATCGACAAATACACCTATCGAGTCACTTGGTCTGAAGAAGATGAAGAATTTGTTGGGCTTTGCACAGAATTTCCGAGCCTGAGCTGGCTCGCCCCCTCTTCCCAAGAAGCATTGGAAGGTATTCACTCTGTTGTTCAGGAGTGCGTGGAAGATTTGGCGCAAAATGGGGAAGAAATTCCCCAACCGATTGCGATGCGTCAATACAGTGGAAAATTTATGGTGCGCGTACCGCCAGAAGTACATCGTCATCTTGCGATGGAAGCGGCTGAATCTGGCGTAAGCCTGAACCGCATCGCCAGCGCACGACTGGCTTCCCGTTAGTTCTCAGTTAATTTCCATCTTGGAACAACTTCACCCGCTCCTGCGTTGCTGGATGGGTTGAGAAGAAACCGCTGTTACCTTCCTCTTTCACATCATGCGCCTCCATCAGCCGCTCCATCACGTTGGCGAAATGGATCGGATTGATTCTATTTTTCACCATATAGTCGTAAGCAAACTGATCTGCTTCGCGCTCAAATTCACGTGAATAGTGCATCTCCGTCATCATTGTCGGTAAGGAAGCCGCCATCAGGGAAACGGTGCTCAAGTCACCTGTTAGCCCGACCACAAGCAGTCCGACCGCACTGCTTTGCACCATCTGCCGCAAAATGTGCCGATGTACGACATGACCAATTTCGTGTGCCAAAATTGAGGTCAACTCATCATCATGTCTCACTAACTTGACCAACTCATCCGTCACCACTACCGTGCCAGAAGGCAATGCCATCGCATTCGCACCAACCTCACCGCCCTTGCGAAAAACCAACTGAAAACTGTATTCCGACGGCATCGTCTCGGTCATGTGAAAAAATTGCGCCGCAATTTCACTTTGCTGTCTTTCGGACAATTCCGATTCCGAAAAAGTAATTTGATCCATCACTTCCAGTACATCGTCGCCAAACAGCGAGCTGGTGTTAACCGGCACCGAGAACGCCACATGTTTCGCCAGTACTGGAATCCCAACGCTAATTGAACCCCACACTACAACAACCAAAATCGCTACCGCCAGCACTGCATAGCGGAATTTGGATTCCAGCTTGTGTACCCATCGCTGCATCTGCGAGCTGCGCCGCTTGCCGAGTCGCCGCCGTTCCAGCACATCAACTGCGTCGTTGTCCGATGTTTCGCACGCGCCGCCTCCTGGAAATTCGATCCGCCGCATTGTGTTGCCAAGACGTGGAGAGATTTTCAGCTCTGCCAGTGCAATTTGCCGGATTTCTCCATCTTCAAACGTGACAATAACCTGTTCTGTTTCGCTGTCCAGTTTGATTTGCGCGGATTGCATCCCAGAACGTACGCCATCGTAGCAGTGGACTGAAAATTCCATATAAAATAGACCTGTTTTTTATTCACTTCAGGAATCTATCATTTCGAACACAGCGAGAAATCTATTCTACTTTTTGAAGATTTCTCCTCATTATTCGTCGAAATGACAACGGTTAACACACAAAGATCAAAAAAGGATCAAAAAATGCTCGACCGGATTTTTCTATTGAGCCACATGCGTGCCAACACCAGCCTGATCGGGCATATTTTAGGCTCGCATCCGGAAATCTCTGGCTATTATGAGATGCATTTAGGCTATGAATCCAGCGCTGATTTGGAAAATCAGGAAAAAATCTACACAGAAAAAGAGACAGTCAAAGAAAATTCCAGATTTCTGTTCGATAAATTATTGCACAATCAATATGGATTGGACTTGGAAAAAATCCAACAGATCGTTCCTGTTCAAATTCTGGTTTCATTTCGGAAACCGGAACAAAGCATCAAAAGTATTCTTCATCTGTTTTCAAAAAAACCGGGCAATCCATCGTATGCCAATCCGAAAAAAGCGACACAATATTATATTGAACGACTTTCCTGGATTGATCAGTTTTGCAGAGAAAACCCGGAATGTCATTTCTATTATGATGCTGATTTGATCCGCACAGATGCAGAAAACACGCTCTCAAAAATGACGCAATGGCTATCGTTGAATTCTCCACTTGATTCAAATTATCAGATTTTTTCTAACACCGGAAAAGCACGCACAGGAGATTCTTCTGACAATATTAAATCCGGAAAAATCATCACATCAGAAAACCACTATACTGAAATTCAGCTTGATCCCGATTTATTGGCAGAAGCCGAACATCATTTTCATCAACACCGGAAAAATGTGATTGATTTAGCAAAAGAGAGCGCAATTTTCTCAAACTAATTTTTCAGAAAAAATATCAGAAAAGAATATTTAGTAAAATATTTTAGGAAAACAATTGATCCCAAGCATCCCGATCCTGACGATAACTTAAAATCGCTTGCATAATTTGTTGCTTGCGGTTTTTCCGATGGATTTCTGATTCAATTTGTTGATAGGCTTTCGCTTCTGCGCCAAAATTATGACGGCAATTTTCAATAAATTGACGCAATTTTTTCAACGCTTCTGCATCGTTTGATTTATTGTATAATTCGTTTGAAGATCGATTC
Source organism: uncultured Piscirickettsiaceae bacterium (assembly GCA_964344325.1). Classification (GTDB taxonomy): domain Bacteria; phylum Pseudomonadota; class Gammaproteobacteria; genus CAYFMX01. The sequence goes on along the minus strand of CAYFMX010000004.1, from coordinate 45,243 downwards.
CACCACACTTGCGGATGATCAAGAATTTCCAGAAATTCTGCTGTTTTTTGCATCACATTATTTTGTGTATCGCGATAGAGTTCCAATAATTCTTGTTCAATAATATTTAAATGCTCTTCTACCACATCCTGAGAAAATTGATCTGGTGAAATGCCATTTTTCATCATCCGATTCACTGTAAATAACATCAAATCACCAAAAAACTGGCGTTCTGATTCATCGGAAAGATCAATTTTTTCTGCATCATTTTCCACGCCGGGGCGAAATTCATCCTGGTATTTCTGGTTTTGATTTGAATCATCTGAATTGTCCTGTTGATTTAATGTGCGCATATGCAACATCGGTAAATTAACAGAGGCAAAACGTTCACCAATTTCTGCTTGAATCAAACGTCCTGCGGTTGGTCCAGACATCCGCAAACGCAGGCCACCAAATGGAATGATATATTTCAGCCCTTCAAAATTGACAATGTAATTTCCAGGATAAATGGTTCGCGCCGGAACCAGTTTTGTAAAATCTCCATCATATTCAAAATAGGTTTTTCGTGTCAGATGCTCGCCAAAAAAGAAATTGCCTACTTTTTGGCAGAAATAATGAAATGTTTTTCGATTGTTGTGTTTTCCAGTCAATGTACAACGATAATCAAATGTTTCTGTTTTCTTTTCAAATCCAAACAGTTTCGCCAAATCATGATAGGCTGCATCATTCGGTTTGTTAATTTGATCTGGGTGAAACTGGCAATCGGCTTCCGGATCAAGCTGCGCAATTTGTTGAATAAACACAATCAAATCTTCCAAATAGTTGACCACCATCACTGCCGGCGAAACAGGTGGATCGCCGACCAGTTTTCCAGTCAACATTAAAGTATTTGTGGTGGAAAAAATCTGGTTGATATAATGAAAATAATTTAGCGCATAAACCGTTTCGTCACCATTTTTTGTCGCTAAATTGGCCTGAAATAACTGATCGCTATCAACAAAATAATAGAGTGTCCAGTTACGGTTATGCTCTAATTGTAAACATTTCAAATAGGCTAAATTTCGTGCAAATGCTTGCCCCTTGCGGTAAAAGTCTCTCGCTTTCGGCTCGCCAATAATGGATGCAATGCCTTTTCTGGTCTCTTCCGGCAATTGCATCATCAATTCATATTGTTCATGCAAATCATAATGAAGCGTGCGCAGCCCTTTTTCCGAATATTCTTGCGCCAGCTTTGCATCTGCTTTTCGGCAATTTGAATCTTTACTGTCTTCAACGACAATTACCGTCATTTTTGCATAAAAACCATCTTTTTTTCCGCCATATCCGTATTGTTCGCATAGTTGGAAAATACTTTCCAAACAGTTTTTCAGGTGTTCCGGGCGGTCTGCAATGGGAATACTAAGGATAAAATCATAACGATTATCGATTTTTGAATTGATAGAAGATTCGTGATCCAGAAATAGCTGTTGGTATTCTTTCAGTGTTTTGTAGAATTGTTTTCTATTTGTTTCATTGCAATCATCGTTGTGATTCCAAAGATTTTCTTCTAAAAATATGATGCGATTTTTAAAAAACAATTCTTTCATATCTTATAATATCCTTATTGTATGTCCATTAAAAAATTAAAAACATCACATGATAAAATTCTTTGTCATACTTTATTAAAAGACGATTTCTTTAAGAATATCCCCATGTTTATTGATCTTGTAAATAATTCCGCCAGAATTTTCTTTACCGATCTCTCCTGAATCAAAGCCACAAAAATCCAAAAAGCCACCTTTATAAAGATTGCTTGCAATAGACTGATTTTCAAAGCTTTCATCTTTGAAGTTTTTTATATATAACAAATCAGAATAGAATGTATTTTCAATCATCCAGCATGTTTTTATCGCATCGTCATATTTACAGTGACCAGAAAAACAAATCTCGAAGATCTTTGCATATAACTTAAATTTATCAGTGTCATCTGATTTCTCAATTAAAGCTAAAACAGTTTCTCCAAATTTTTCTTTTTTTGTCTCATCTTTCAGCTCTTCTGAAACAAATTTTACCCTTGATTCCTCATCTATATCTTTAAAAGCATCAAGAAATTTCATTAATTTTTTAACATAAAAATGATCTTTTATTGATACTCCTGATTTTATCAAACCTACTGCTGAACCTATTATTGGGATTTCTTTTAAAACTCCCTCGTTAATAACCTCATCAACACCCACTTCAAGAATATTAACTCCTAAATCAGTTAAATCTTTTCCTAAGCTATTTGGTAACGCACTTTCTAATTTATTATTTTTCATTAATATTAAATCCAGTTAATTTCATCGATTCGATGAATAATTCGGATACGCATCCTGTGCAATCGGAATTTCGATCAATCGAATCCCCTGTGAAAAATCCGTCTGCGCCAACAAATCCTCAATTTCCGCTTCTGAATTTAATTTACAATACTCAATTCCAAACGAATCCGACAGTTTTTTAAAATCTGGATTGATAAAATCACAGCCAATCAACCGACCGTCATAATGCTGGTGTTGGTTTTTGCGGATCAATCCCATCGTCTGATTGTTAAACAGCACAATTGTTAGCGGAATCTCATAATTTACTGCCGTCATGATTTCCATACAACACATCTGGAAACCACCATCGCCGACAATTGCAAATAATGCATGTTGATTTTGCGGATCAAACCCTGCACCAATCACTGCTGGAATCGCATGTCCCAATGAAGAGACACCAGAATTTGGATAATAATGATTACCGTTAGAGACTGAAAAGAAATTCTGCGCAAAAACAATATTGTCATCAAAAATTTTCAGGCTCTGTTTTTGAATATTTTGACCATTTGTACCAAAATTTTGCTCCAATTGATGGAAAAAATATTTCACCAAATCAAATTGCACATCAAAAATCGCATTTTCGGATGGTTTTTCCGATAATTCACATTGAAATTCAGGTACATTTTGTGCATCACAAAAAATGAGCAGATCATTCATCATCTGCCGAATATCACCCTGAATCGAAAGATCGGTAGAAAATGTTTTTTCCAGTTGCAGCGGATCAATATCTACCTGAATCATTTTTTTGCCCTGCAACAATTTTTGTTGCCAAACATAACTGGTGCGTTCGTTAAAACTGGCACCGAGAAAAATCACCAGATCAGCCTGCTGCTGAATATATTCACGCGCATAACCGTTGGAAGTAACGCCCAAACTCCCCAGCGATAACGGCGACCACTCATCGACCACCCCTTTCGCCTTCAGGCTGCTGGCGACCGGAATATTGTAGCGTTCGCTGAAATCGCGGATTGGTTGTTGCGCATCTGCCAAAATGCAACCATAGCCGACGATCAAAATCGGCGATTTTGCTGTGCCCAGTAATTTCACCACTTGTTCAATTTGCGGATTTTGTGGGTTTTGCGCAATTGGTGTGTTTTGTAATGGCTTTTCAGAATCAATGATGCGAATTGAAAGCTGATTCAGCAAATTTTCGTCAATCTCCTCATTTTGAAGATTGAACGGAATGCTCAACACTACCGGCCCCGGTTTGTCAGAGCGCAAAATTTTGGCGGCTTTATTCAGCACACTGATCAGATAATCAGTGCGCTCAATCAGTTTGTGATACCGGGTAATTCCGTCGAACAACGCAGACTGATCAATCGCAGCACCTTCGCCACTGCTCTCTTGCAAACCACCCTTACCGAAAAGGTAGGTGGGTGCTTCCCCGGTAATCGCAATCACCGGCTGTGCATCAGCATAGGCGTTAGCAATCCCGGTCACCAGATTGGTCGCTCCGGGGCCAGCGGTGGCAATGCACGCACCGATTTTTCCGGTGGTGCGAGCGTAACCGCCTGCCATAAAGGAGGCTCCCTGCTCGTGCTTCGTTAGCACGGAGGTGATTCCCGAGCTATAAAGGCTATCGTAAACGGGAAGGATATGGGCACCGGGGATGCCGAAAATGACTTCCACCCCCAGCCGCTCCAGAAAGCGGACAATGAATTGGCTAACTTTCATGCAAAAAACGGAATCCATGCAAACGCGTTTTCAGGGAGCGCAAGTATAGCCGCTCTCACTTGTCGGCGCAGGCAGGAAATCAGCAGAAACCTAAATATGGAAATTCAGATTGAAATTCTGATAGAGATGCGGATCCACCTACTGATTAGTCTTTCAAACCCAGCGGATTATCTGGATCAATACCCTCCATAAACGGAATCGAACGCTCCACATTTGTGACTAGATAAACCAGTCCAAGCCAATTACCGACCAATGCTTGTGCACTATCGCGCCACGTATTGTCGAGCATCGGCGCGACCAGTTTTTCTGGGAAATTCAGCTCTTTTTCTCCACGCATCAACAAGTATTCTTTGAAAATTGCTTTTTGTTGTGGAGAGAAATAGTGCGCAGGAAAGGGCGGTGGACGATCCAGTTCACCATTTTCAAAGCGCAACACTTCGCGCTTGTACTCTTTCATTAATGAAATGGTGTCATATTCTGGATGCCCCTGGAAAAAGACAAACCGCAATCCATCACCGCTGGTGGCAAGATGTATGCCCTCATCGCTCTCTGCTAGCACGCATAACCCGGCTTCTTCGAACTGCTCCCGGCTGATCGCATTCCAGCGCGAATGTGGTACGTCAAAACAGGTGTTGATCCCATGCGCTAACGGATGTTTGCGATCCACTAAATTATGCGGATAAACTCCCCATACTTTCTCTTCTTGCAATTCACGTTTTTGCCCGAAGACTCCTTCCACCACCGCATGGGTTGCCAAACAGGAACAAAGTACCGAGGTGACATGCTCTTTCGCCCATTCCACCACTTCCATCAGTGGTTTCCAGAACACCTGATTTTGCAATTCCGAACCGGCGACATTTGCGCCAGTGATAATCAACGCATCCAGCCCATCTTTTTTGATCTGCTCAAAGGTTTCGTAATACTGGTCAATATAGGACTGCGCCCCTTCGCTCCGTTCTAATCCATCGACCGAAAAAATGTGTACATAAAACTGCACAATGTCGTTACTTTCGCCGATCAGTCGCAAAAATTGCCGCTCGGTTGCCGCCAATGCGGCATCAGGCATCATATTGAGCAATCCGACATGCAGTTCGCGGATATCCTGATTGTCCGCCTGATCTTGATAGAGAACCGGATGCCCTGCATCGCGCAGCCGCTCAAACGAAGGCAAATTATTGTGTGCAATCAATGGCATCGCTTATTCCTCCCCCTTCTGTGCAACCGCCTGCTCCAGCAGGTTGAGAAAATCCTGAGTATCACGCACCGCAGCAATTTCCTCCGAAGTGACGCTATATCCTTGCTCGGCAATTGCCTCGTAGCGCGGAATTCGCGAGCGGAACAGATGCGGGAAAATCCAGCTGGTGAAATCATCCGGATCCATCTCTGCCGCATATTGCAGATTGTGTTCTTCCAGATAACGGTTGAAATATTCCACCAGAAATTCAGGGCGATAATAGAGCGGTTTCGGCGACATTTGCGCCCGTTCGATTAATTTTTGCTCTTCTTCGTTGTTTGTCACCTGAATGTAGAGCAACAACGTATGCTGTGCGAGCAGCTCCATTAGCCCCGGATCTTCCATTTCGCACAGACTGCCGCCGACATCGTTGACGAAATGTTCATAGCCGTAAATTTCCTCTGCCTTGCGGATAAAAACCGGCACATCACGCATCGCGGCAATTTCTGCCTCACGGTAGCGTGCCTGACGGCGCATGAATTCTTCCAGCTCAATGCCTCCTTTTTCCGGGTTGCCCAGTTTGCCAACATAGGAGAGCACTGGCCCCAAGTCATCGACCCGCATATTGTTGTGGATACCGATCCAGTCTTTTCGGAACAGTTCGCGCAACAGCGGCAATTTCATCGCTTCGGAAACTACCAGATCGCGGATGTCCTCATCCAGATAGCGTCTTCCGATACGATAATCTCCAGAATAGTGGAACCAGTCATTTTTCCGCAACCGCTCGGAAAGCTCTGTTTTGCCCACGCCGGACATGCCCAGCAGGGTGATGCGTTTGTGTTTCCATTTGCGGAATCGTTCAACCGTGAATTTCATTCTTTTACTCTTTCCTAATTTTTATAAATACTGCCTCGGCTATCTGCATTTACAAAATAGATCATCATCATTTGATCTTTAATTTCATATAAAAATCTGTATTTCCCAATTCTTAGCCGATAATTTTCACTATTTTTTAACTTCTTTACATCCAGATCATTTCTAAATGGGTTTTCAGCCAGCAGATCAACTTGAAAAAGAAATTTATTATAAATACGCGTGTCGCATTTCTTCAAAAATTTCAGCAAACTTTTACTATAATGAACTTCATACATCTTCAAAGCTCTTTTTTCTTTCTTGCTCAATTTCTTCTATCGTAAAATATTCTCCACGTTCATATTCTGCTCTACTTTCTCGGATCATCTTCAGATCATCTTCTGTAGGAACTACATATTCCTCGCCGTCGATCACTTCTATCGTATCACCTAAATCATCAACATAAGTGAAATTTCCCTTCACTTTATTCTTAGGCAGTGCCTGCAACATCAACATAAATTTATGGATATAGTCATCCGCTATATCTAAAGTAACTTGTTGCATTCCTATTCTCCAACTTATCCTTAAAACTGTACAAATAAATTAAAAAATACACTTATAAATTTAAAACTGACCTGTAGACAACAAAACCAACGTACATTCCCGCAGCACCTGAATTCCAGATTCAACCAATTTCGCCTCATCCGCATCATTTTCGGTTCCGGGATTCATAATAATCCGCTTCGGTTTCACTTTGATCAGATCGTCAACATACCCGGAAAATCTTTTCGGGTTTACATACACCGTAACCGTATCAATCTTTTCCTCAAAATCAGCAATTGATGCGTAACATTTTCGGCCTTCAATCTCTTTTTTCAATGGATTGACCAATACAACTTCATGACCATGCTCAAGCAGAGAATGCATTGCCATGTTTGCGTATGCGCTTTTTCTATCTGTTGCGCCGATGATTGCGACTGTTTCTGTCATTTATACACCCATAAGCTATCTTGAATTTAAGATATTCACTTCAATTAACAACCGTGATAATTATTATACTTAACGCTCACTCCAGTCATCTAAATCTGGCATCTCAATTTGGTCTATGTTTGTAGATAAATTTATAGAATTAGAAAACCAAAAGAAAAAATTTGATAATACCTGAATATTTTCCAAATCAGGTATAGAAACAACCGAGTTACCACTTATCTCTTCCTGATTACTCATAATCCTCAGCCAAATCCAAATAGTAGTTTATACTGGTGAAAAATGCACCCATATTGGAGGTAATGTCATGAAAAACAAGATTCAATTTCAGAAAGGGTACAGCCTCCCGGAGTTCATGGAGGAATACGGGACTGAAGAAAAGTGCCGGCAAGCCCTGTACCAATGGCGTTGGCCAGATGGTTATGTGTGCCCTGAATGCGGCTCGGCCAGCCATTGCACCCTGAAAAGCCGTGCCATTTTCCAGTGTAACCACTGTCACCACCAGAGTTCCTTGACCAGTGGTACGATCTTCTCCTCCACCAAATTGCCCCTGACCACTTGGTTTCTCGCCATCCATCTGCTGACACAGTCCAAAACCGGGCTTTCAGCAATGGCACTGCACAGGCAGCTTGGTGTGAGCTACAACACGGCTTGGAGTATGAAGCAGAAAATCATGCATGTGATGAAGGAACAGGATGACAGCAAACCCCTGTCAGGAACCATCCAACTGGATGATGTTTACTGGGGTGGGGAGCGCCGGGGTGGCAAGAGGGGGCGTGGTTCCGAGAATAAAACACCGTTTGTTGCTGCGGTATCCGTGGATGAGAAGGGGCATCCAATCCGGATGAACATGAATGTGATCAAAGGGTTCAAATCAAAAGAGATCGAAAAATGGGGGAAACGCCATCTGCAGCCAGGGTGTGAGGTGGTCTCTGATGGTCTGGCCTGTTTTTCAGCAGTGACCAAGGTTGGGTGTGGGCATACTTCAGTAGTCACTGGCGGCGGCGCGGCCAGCATGGCCTCAGAGACCTTTACTTGGGTCAACACCATGATTGGCAATGTGAAGAATGCAATCACCGGGACTTACCATGCCATCAATCACAAACATCTGCCCCGTTATCTGGCGGAATTCTGTTATCGGTTCAATAGGCGTTTTGACCTCAGGAAAATGATGCTCCGGTTTGGGCATGTTGCTGCCAGAACTGCGCCTATGCCATTGAGACAGCTGGTTTTGGCTGAGGATTATGGGTAATCAGGTATCTCTTTAAGAAAACTAAAATCTGGTGAGCTTCCTATACCAATAGCTATTTTTGTCGCAGATACTCCTAAGGATGATTGTTCGAGTTTTTTAAGGCCTAATCTCCAATCATCAGTAGGTTGTCCATCTGTTATCAAAAATATCATAGGGTTAATATAATTAGCTGAAAGCCAATTAGGATTTTTCAACCTCTTTGCAACAATCTCTAAAGCAGCACCAAGATCTGAAGTGCCACCAGGTTCAAACTGAAATTCCATTACATCTGATGACAATGGGGTTGGCGGAACTATTTCTTCAGCCCCTGAACCAAAAGAAACAACAGAAACAATAGGAATAATATCTGATATTGTATTCTGTAATAGCTCATCCATTAATTGCTTTAATGCTTGCGTAAGCGCATTAATTGGCTGCCCATACATACTAGCCGAAGTATCAATAATAAAAAATATAGGCAATGAGTATTGCGCTTTAACCAGATCATGTTTTTTAACTATATCAGCAGAATCGTATACTTCTTTTTGTAGACAATTTATTAACTCACTTACATTCATTGATGGAAGTCGCAAATCAAATTTAGTTGCAATATCAGAAATCAAATTATTAACAGAAGATACATCTGAGCCATCAATAGACTGTAACCAAGATAATGGTGTTCCAAGCTTAGAAAGTTGCATTTTTCTACAACATACGGGTATTACGGATTTATTCGAAAAATAAGCTCCTCCACACTCAAAAAATATCCATCTCCTATCAACTGCATCGGGTGTTATAACAGCAATGACAAGTTCAGCTTGCCTTAACGCTTTTTCAATCGAAGAAGACCAATTATCACCAGACCTAATACTAGCACCATCACTACTCACAAAAATATTAAACATTCCAAGAAAAATTTCATCAATAAATTTCTTCAAGCAAGTAGCTATCTCTCTATCTTCATGGATGTGGCTAATAAATATCACAGGCTTATTCATTGTTCCGTCTCCTTCATAGATTAATAGCTATAAAATATATAATTTTTCTATTCACAATAAACAATACTAATTATATTCTATTTAAAAATGAAAAATTCTATCTCTGATAAAAATCAGTGCCAACCCTCTCAATATGCTCGATTAACGCTGAATTCTGAATTTCTCCAAACAAACAAAGATCAATCGTATACGGTAATAATAAATCATCCAGTTCATTTTCAATTTTCATCAACTGCGAAGAATCCAGATTGTCTCCCACAACTGTCAAATCAATATCGGAACCATTTTGATAATTCCCTTTTGCGCGGGAACCATACAAAATCACCTGCTCAATTTTCGGATATTTCTGAAAAACACCTCTGATTTTATCAATCGTCTCTTGCGACAAACCGGTTTTGGATAAATCAGACTGCATCCAGAAAACCTTTCATTTTTACTTCAAATTCCAGAAATAGCGGATAATAAAACCCCACTGTTTTTTCAATCACCTCTTTCATCGTCATTTCATCATAGGTATGGACAGCGCGATTTCGCGCCTTAATCATCTCCATCCACACTTCGCCATCCACAATCATTCCGGTTTTAAATGCTTCCCGCGTGGCATCCCGCGAACCCATGATTTCATTATTTCCCTGATAAACGAAATAATCTTTCATCACTTTCCACGCCAACTCATGCGTTAATTCAAACGCTTTCACAAATCCTTGCTGCTCAATGTTGGAAAGCGGGCGCGAATTTCGTAATTCAACCGCTTCAGTCAAATTCTCTAGTGCATGGGAAAAATTTTCAAACCGCTGTTTCCAGCGAATATCCGGATCGGCCATCTACTGTTTCCCAACACATTCCCGCAAATGATCAATCCGAATCGACGCAGGCGGATGCGAATCATGAAACGCCGAATATAATTCATCCGGTGTTACTGTTGCTGCATTTTCACGATACATCGAAACCAGCGCATGAATTAAATCCTCGCCATCGGTTTTTTCTGCCGCAAACGCATCGGCCTCAAATTCATGTTTGCGCGAATAGGTCGCCATCACTGGCGAGAGAAAAAACGTAAACAGTGGAATCACAATCATAAACAACACCAACGCCGCATGATTTGATGGTGTGGAAACGCCCAACCCTTGGTAAAACCACGCCTGATCAATCAGCCACGCCAACACCGCCAACGCAGCCAGAGAAACAAACGCGCTCAACGCAATCCGCTTTTTAATGTGATTGTGCTTGAAATGCCCCAGCTCATGCGCTAACACCGCAAGAATTTCATCGCCCTTCAAACTTTCCAGCAGCGTGTCATAAAAAACAATGCGTCGCTTTTTGCCTAGCCCGGTGAAATAGGCATTGCCGTGGCTGGAACGTTTTGAACCATCCACCACAAAAATTCCGTCGCAATCGAAACCGGCTTCGTGCAGCAAATTTTCAATTTGTTCCTTCAGCGCAATATCTTCCAGTGGTTTGAATTTATTGAAGAGCGGCGCAATCCAGGTCGGATAGGCCCAAAACAGGAAGAGCGAAAATGCCATCCACACTGCCCACACCTGCAACCACCAAAATTCACCTGCCTGCCCCATCAGCCAGAGCACCACAAACGCCAAACCACCGCCTAAAATTGCCAGCAATAACGTTTGCTTGATTAAATCACTGATAAATGTGCCAACCGTGGTGCGGTTAAAACCGAACTTTCCCTCAATTTTGAAGGTACTGTAGATTGAAAACGGTAACTCCAGTACGCCGCCAATCAGCGCAAAAGAGAGCAAAAATCCAACGCCCGCCCACAGTGGGTTTTCCACCACGCCGCGCCACAACTGGTCGAGCCATTCCAACCCGCCACCGAGCGTCCAGACCAAGAGCAACAACACTCCATAAATCATCGTCTTGTGACCGAATTGCTCTTTGGCGATGGTGTAATCGGCTGCTTTTTGATGCACCTCCAGCGTCAAATGATCCTGGAACGCTTCCGGCACTGCGCCGCGATGATTCCGCACAGAGCGGATTTGGCGGATCGAAAGCCACCACTCCACTGCCGTGTGGAGGATGAGCATCAATAAAAAGAGAGAAGTAAACAAACTGGCGTACGACATAGGGATGCCCCAAGAAAAAAGCGCAGACTATACCGCAACTTGCGGAAATTCGCGGACTACAGATTTCCCCAGCGGGGAAATAGCGTAGAGCCGGTGGTTTTAACCACCGGCAGAATTGATTGCGACTGACATGCCAACAGGATTTCCCCAGCGGGGAAACAGTATAGAGCCGGTGGTTTTAACCACCGGTGAAATTAATTGCAATCAACAGACCAAACATACCGCCAGTGGTTAAAACCACTGGCTACACGCCCTGATCCCGACGGGATCATTTATTCAGCAAAACAACTCAAACACCCAAATACCGCGCCTTCAACGCATCATCTTGGGCAAGCTGATCTGAACTACCCAACCAATTGCTGCCTATCACATTGCACATTACGGCTTATCCTGCTCGCGCCGCACAAACACAAATTCGTGTTCCGTCGATTCCTCCGCAAAAAAACGATACCCCGCCATTGCAAAATCCTTCATCGCTTGCGGATTTTCCAGCCGATTACGGATCACAAAATCGCACATCATCCCACGTGCCCGTTTTGCATAAATACTGATGATTTTCATCACGCCGTTTTTCTCATCCTTGAAAATCGGTGTGTAAATTTCGGCTGTGTTGCCCAGTTGCGCCAAATCGACCGATTTGAAATATTCCTGCGAAGCCAAATTGACCAGCACACCGCCTGTCCGTTCAATTTCACGTTGCAGGCGCGGCGCAGTTTCGTTTTTCCAGTAAGCGTACAAATCGCCGCCACGCGGATTTTCCAGTTTTGTGCCCATCTCCAACCGATGTGGTTGAATCATGTCGAGTGGCCGCAACAGCCCGTACAACCCGGACAAAATGCGCAAATGATTTTGCGCGAAATCAAAATCACCGCGCTCAAAGGTCGTCGCTGCCATCCCTGCATACACCTCGCCCTGAAACGCCAGAATCGCCTGTTTCGCGTGTTGCGGATCGGTTTCGGTCGTCCAATGCTGGTAACGCTCCACGTTGAGCCGCGCAAGATTGTCGCTGAGCTTCATTAGTTTTTTCAGATCAGCTGCGGTTTTGCCGCGCATGATTTCTGCCAGCATAGCGGCCTGATCCAGCATTTCTGGAACGGTTTGTTCCAGATCGGGCGCAGGTTCTTCAAAATCGAGTTTTTTGGCGGGGGAGATGAGCAACAACATAAATAGAAAGCCGGATTCAGTTTAAAATGGAAACCAGAATGGGAATTAGAATGGAAAACAGAGAAAAAGTAGAGATTGAGGAATTTTGAGCAATTCAAGAAAAATTCAATCATAGTCAGAGCAGTCATCGTACACAACGCCGGACACCACATAAAAAATCAACACCAAAACAGGAATCCACCATGCCGAACCGAACCATCATTGACCTCTCCATTCCGATTGAAAACGATGTGCCTTCCGACCCGCCGGGATATGGTCCGGAGATTATCTATCTCCAGCACAAGGAAACATTTCCGCAAATTGCCCCTTTCTTCCCCGGCCTGCAACAGGAAGATTTGCCCGATGGCGAGTTGTGGGCAGTGGAGAAGGTCAATTTGCTCACCCACAACGGAACCCATCTGGATGCACCCTACCACTACCATTCGACGATGAACAAAGGCGAACGCGCCATCACGATTGATGAAGTGCCACTGGAATGGTGCTTCCAACCCGGCGTAAAACTGGATTTTCGCCATTTTGAGGATGGTTATGTGGTGACTGCGAAAGATGTGGAAGCAGAATTGCAGCGCATCAATCATGAACTGAAACCGCTGGATATTGTGCTGGTCAATACCCGTGCAGGTAGCCGCTATGGAGAGGAAGATTACCTCGCCGCCGGTTGCGGCATGGGCTATGAAGCCACCATCTACTTGCTGGAACAGGGCGTGCGCTTGACCGGAACCGATGCGTGGAGTTGGGATGCGCCCTTCATCCACACCGCGCAAAAATACCAGCAAAGCCACGACCCCAAATTAATTTGGGAAGGACACAAGGCAGGACGCGACATCGGATACTGCCATCTGGAAAAACTGCACAATCTGGAAGCATTACCCGATAGCGGCTTTTTGGTCTCCTGTTTTCCAGTGAAAATTCGCGGCGCATCGGCAGGCTGGACACGCGCTGTGGCAATTCTGGACGAATAAAAACAAATCAACACGAATAAATTCGCATCAATAGATCAGCATATTTCAACCTGCTAAACAATTGATAGTTGTTGTCTTTATAGTAGATAAGAGATAAAAATAAATCTTCCAAACCACCTAAAAACACACCTTTTGAATTTTGAATCAAGACCACCCCGCCGCTACGCGTCCCCCCCCCTCCAGAGGAGGGGAATTCCTCTTCTTTGAAGGGGTGGCAGGCGAAGCCTGACGGGGTAGTTTCTTTTCAAAACAACTCCGAACTCAAAAAAACAAAAAATAAAAAAGAGAACCACCATGATGAAACTTGAATCCCTCGCACTGCACTACGGCTACGAATCCGAAAAAACCACCAAAGCCGCTGCCGTGCCGATCTACCAGACCACCTCCTACACCTTCGACAACACCAAACACGGTGCAGACCTCTTCAATCTCGAAGTGCCGGGCAATATCTACACGCGCATCATGAACCCCACTACCGACGTGCTGGAGCAACGTCTCGCAGCGATGGAAGGCGGCGTGGGCGCATTGGCAATGGCTTCCGGGATGGCGGCGATCACCGCGTCAATTCAGTGCATTTGCGAAGTGGGAACCAACATTGTTAGTACCGCACAATTGTATGGCGGAACCTCGAACCTCTTCGGTCATGGTCTGCCCAAACAGGGCATTGAAGTGCGTATGGTCGATGCCAACGATTTCGATGGTTTTGAAAAAGCGATTGACGAAAACACCCGCGCACTCTTCTGCGAATCTATCGGTAACCCGGCAGGGAATGTGGTCGATATTGCCAAATTGGCAGAAATTGCCCACAAACATGGCGTGCCGTTGATTGTCGATAATACCGTCGCAACACCTTATTTGTGCAAACCGTTCGAATTGGGCGCGGACATCGTCGTCCACTCGCTGACCAAATATATCGGTGGTCATGGCAATTCTATTGGTGGCATTATCATTGATTCTGGAAAATTTGACTGGGTGGCGCATAAAGATCGCTTCTCGATGATGGTTGAGCCAGATCCAGCCTACCATGGCGTCGCCTATTCTGAACTGTTTGGCCCGGCGGCTTATATCGGGCGTTGCCGCGTGGTGCCATTACGTAATATGGGGCCGGCGTTGTCGCCGCATAATGCATTTCTGATTTTGCAGGGGCTGGAAACCTTGGGCTTGCGCATCGAACGCCATTGCGACAATGCAGAAAAACTGGCCGATTACCTCAGCAAACACGACAAAGTGATTCATGTGAATTACGCGGCATTGGCAGATAGTCCACACTATCAAAATTGCCAGAAGATTACTGGCGGAAAAGCATCCGGAATTTTAAGTTTCCGTATTCAGGGCGGCGCGGAAGCGGGCGCGAAATTCATCGACGCGCTGGAGATGATTTTGCGGTTGGTCAACATTGGTGATGCGAAATCACTCGCGTGTCATCCGGCCTCTACCACTCACCGCCAGTCCACGCCGGAAGAACTGGAAGCGGCAGGTGTTACGCAGGATTTGGTACGCATTTCTGTCGGTATTGAAAATATCGACGATATTGTTGCCGATGTGAATCAGGCACTAGATAAAGTGTAACCCGCACCTCTTTTATCCTCCCAAGATGATGTGTTGTGGTCAACTTAAGCCCGGACACATTGTTATCTGGCGTTTTTCTGTTGTCATCCCAAATCACCTCTATGGGTAGTTTCACTACTTTAATGAGGTGTCCGGGGGGATTAGGCCACTACATTGCTGGTGACTCATGCATCGCATATGCAGCGTGTTGTGAGTGTGTTTGAAGTATTGAAGGCGGCAGAAGATTTGAAGATTATCACTGCGTCAACGGCATTCACCACACGTGGGGCGATGGATTATGGGGTTTTGTTGTTTCGCCCAAGTGCATACACGATGCACAAAAACCAACAGTTTTTGCATAAGTGGGTGGGGCGGCTTTGGTATGCGTGGCGTTATCGTTAGAATGATCTGAATGAAACGTCCCCTGCAACACGCCCGGCACCAACTTTTTTCCCGCAAACAGTGGCGGCGTCAACTGATTTTCTGGATTGGCGCATTGGTGGTGGGCGGCGCGTCGATTTTGTTTGCGTGGTTAGCGGAGTGGGCAGAGCGGTTTTTTCGGGAAGGCGCATCACTGTGGTGGTGGTTGCCATTTGTGACGTTGCCCGTTGGATTGGCATTGATTTCCTGGCTGACACGACGCCATTTTCTGAATGCGCAGGGGAGCGGTATTCCACAAACCATTGCCGCGTTGGAAGCGACTTCGCTAGAAGCGCAACGCAAATTGCTTTCATTCCGCATTGCGGTCGGGAAAATTTTACTAACCTGTTTCGGACTGCTGTGTGGCGCATCCATCGGGCGGCAGGGGCCGACGGTGCATGTCGGTGCATCAATCCTGTTTGCGATGGGGAAGTTTGCTGAATTTCGCCATCGGGATTTGGATCGTGGGCTGATTTTGGCGGGTGGTGCAGCTGGGATCGCCGCTGCATTCCATGCGCCACTTGCCGGAATTATTTATGCAATTGAGGAGCTGAATCGTTCGTTTGATGCGCGTCTCAACAGCACGATTTTGGTGGCCGTGTTGATTGCTGGAATCCTCTCGGTCGTTC
The DNA here is from genome assembly GCA_964344325.1 of uncultured Piscirickettsiaceae bacterium. Classification (GTDB taxonomy): domain Bacteria; phylum Pseudomonadota; class Gammaproteobacteria; genus CAYFMX01. Next base: position 29,205 of record CAYFMX010000004.1, on the reverse strand, counting down.
TGTTGGGGGAACAAAGCTATTTTGGCAAAAGTGATGCGGCGTTCGCTTTGAACGGAATCGGGTTTGCTGCCATTGTAGTATGCGGCGTGATTGGCGGCATGTTGGGCGGCGGTTTTGCGATATTGTTGGTTTATAGTGCGAAAATAAGCGCAAAGCAGGGTTGGTTGCAGAAACATCCAGTTTTGTTACCAGTATTGTGTGGTTTGGTGATTGCGACGATTGGCTTTGCGTCCGGAAATACGATTTTCGGCACGGGCTATCTGGAGACGCAGAATATTTTGGCAGGTGAGGAAAGCGGTTTCCTCTTCCCATTTTTCAAAATTATCGCGACGTTTGCAGCGTTTTTGAGTGGCATTCCCGGCGGGATTTTCGCTCCGGCGATTGCGACGGGCGCAGGGGTCGGTGCAGACATTGCTACATTTTTTCCGCAAGAAATGGCGGCGGCAATTGTATTGTTGGGGATGACGGCGTATTTTGCCGGAATGGCGCAGATGCCGATTACGGCGTTTGTGATTGTGATGGAAATGACCGGCAATTTCGGTTTGCTGGTTCCACTAATGGCGACGGCGTTTATCGCTTATGCGGTTTCGCGGTCGTTTTGTCCAATACCGCTGTTCCAAGCATTGGCGCAGAATTTTATGCCACAATCCCGAAAAGAAACTTGATGATGTCCAATTTTGAACTCGCTACACTCATTTCGTTAATTATCGGTTTTATTGCTGTTGTGCTGGCAATTTTGCATACCTCTTCTTCCAATAAGTAATTTAAATCGTTTATGAATCGAACTTTTTTGAAAATTCTTCAGCCAATTGTGTTATTGGTTGTAATGATGGTCTTCTTTTTCAGTTTCCGTGAAGATTTTGCCACGGCAAAAATTGTCCATTTGCTGGCATTGATTTCATGGTTTGCAGGACTGTTCTATTTGCCGCGCCTGTTTGTCTATCACGCGATGAGTGATGAAAAACGTATTCAACAAAAGAAAATGGATGAAATTGCGGTTCATGAAACATTGAAAATCATGGAGTATAAGCTTTTCTACTACATCATGACTCCCGCGGCAGTGGTTACGTTATTGACCGGGTTTTGGATCATTGATCTGTGGCAGTGGCAGATTATGGATTGGCTGTGGTTCAAACTGGCGTTGATTGGTTTGTTGGTGATCTATCACATCTATTGCTGGTGGTGCATGAAGCTGTTTGCCGCAGATAGAAATCCCTATTCCCATGTTTTCTACCGTGTGTTTAATGAATTGCCGACGTTGTTGCTGATTGCGGTGGTGATTCTTGTGGTTCTGAAGCCATAGATATTAGGGTGTCAGGTGGCGCGGCGTTGCTACGAGATACGCCAAAAATACCAGTTCGTTTCTGGCTGCCGTACAATTTAAAGCCGCTTTGCGATGACTTAGATGTCAGGTCTCGTGTGTTTATAAACCCGTTTCCGCAACGAAGCACGTTCTTTTAGCCAGTAATGAAATAACGCTGGAAAAACAATCAGCACAAACAAAACCAGCCCACCCCACAACGGCCACAACACAGGCCGGTTCCATTGCGCCTGCATTTCTACCCGTTGTTGCGCATCAATACGGACATATTTGCGGGTATTATTAGCCATCAAGTTTGGCTTGGTGTTTTTGTACCACGCATGGTAGAGGCCAAATTCTTTCGGATGGAAGCCCCAAATCCACGGCGCATCTTCGCGTAAGATTGCGACCATTCTGTCAATAATTTGCTGCCGTTTCGGGCTATCTTCCATATTTTTCATTTGGTCGAATAGCGCATCAAATTCCGGATTTTCGTAATTGGCAGTATTTTCCCCGCCTTCCTTCACTTTCGCGTTGGGGCCGTGGAGCAGGAAGAGGAAATTTTCCGGGTCAGGATAGTCGGCATTCCAGCCCCAGAAGAAAATCTGCGTTGTGCCGTTTTTTACTTTGTCCCGGAAGCGGTTGTAATCGGTACTGCGGATCGCGAGCTGGATATTGAGTTTGGCGAACTGTTTGCGATACCAGTCCATCACCGCTTTGTCGCCCGCACCGCCGCTAGTGGTATCGAAATGGAGCGTTAGCGGTTTGCCTGTTTTCGCATCGCGTCCGTCTGGATAGCCTGCTTCGGCGAGCAGTTTTTTTGCCGCTTCAATTGATTTGCGCTGCGGTTTGCCGCGTTGTGCATTCCAATCATAAACAATCGGGTTGATTCCTGCTTTGCCTTCGCGTCCGCCAAAAATGCCGGGCGGGATCGGCCCTTGTGCTGCGATGCCACGTCCGTTGCGGAAAATAGAGATGTACTCTTCCCAATCAAATGCAATCGAAATAGCCTGGCGCAATTTTCGTGTCTGTGCGCTATCACCGCCAACGACTGGATCGCGCATGTTAAAGCCCATGTAGTAGTTGGTGGGCGCAACGGCGGTTTTGAGACGAATGCCTTTGGCTTTCATATCGGCGGTTAGCTCGGCATTGCCGCCAGCGGAAAATTGTACCGCCTGGTCAAAGCTATCCGAGCTGACACCGGACGCATCGTAATAGCCTTGTAGAAATTTGTTCCAGAGCGGAATGCTCTCTTTTTCTAGCGAAAACTCCACGCGGTCGAGCAGAGGGAGTGGTTTTCCAGCATCGTTTAATAAGCTGTTTTTCACGTCTTCTGGCATGCCTTCCGACGGATATTTTTCTAACCGGAAATTAGGATTTTTCTCCAGAATCATCTTTTGGTTTGGATTATTGACCGTCAGCATGAATGGCCCTGTGCCGACCGGATACCAGTCGAGCGTCAAATTCTTTTCCTGCAAAGCGGGTTGTGCGTAAAAACGCTCCACTTCCCATGCCATCGGTGCAAAAAAGGGCATTGCTAGCCAATATTTGAATTGCGGATATTTGCCTTTGATTGTGATGCGAAATGTCGTTGTATCGACAATTTCTGCTCCTTTAAGTGGAAGTCCACGCAAATCGAACCAATTTTCAGATTTTTTGCTTTTTATTTGCTCACGCAATTCGCGCAACCCGACAATTTTTTCCGCCATCACCCCAAAAATCGGCGAATGGTTGGAAGGATGCGCCAGCCGTTTAATCTGATAGATAAAATCAGCAGCGGTCACTGTACGTGTGCCGTGCTGGAAAAAATCATCCAGATTTTCCACATTGGTTTTGCCGAAATTTTCCGCCACAAATGCTGGATGCAGCTGGTATTTCAACCCGGATTGGATTTGGATTTCATAGACGGAAAAGGCGATTTTTTCCGGATTTTTTTCTGCTATTTTCGGATCGAGCCGGTTATTTTGCGCGTCTAGATAGGTGACAGTAGGCAATTGCGCCGCAGTCAACGGAACCAGTTCGTAGGGACGTTTTAAATAATGATATTGCAGCGGCGGTTCGTAAATTTGCGCGATGATAGCGTATTCATCGGAACTGTAGGCGCGTGCTGGATCAAGATGTTTCGGTCGCCCGGAAAACGAAGAGTAGAGTACATTGTCCAATTCGCCTGTTTTGCTGGTTGTTTGCGGATAAGGGCTGTTCCAGACTGCCAAAACTGGCAATGCTACTAGCAATAACATCGCTCCCGCCCACCCAGAGCGCGAAAATAGTGAATTGGGTAAAAATAAGAATAATAGATTTTTGAGATTTTTGGATCGCCAACGCAACACGATACGGCTCCCCCTGTTCATTCCTGGTCAATTCTGTGTAGAATTGCACGCTTGTCTTGTTTGTTCAATATTTGTTCAATAATTTCGGGTCAGGTTTCAGGAGTCTAGCTCCTCCATAATTTTTTCAGACCGCCCGCTGGCAGCAATTTTTAGTTTTCATTTATTTTAGTTTTCTTCGTAATGGATCAAGGAGAGTAGGGAGAGGCCATCATGGGAATCATGCAGGGGAAAAAAGCGCTGGTTACTGGCGTCGCGAGCAACCGTTCGATTGCGTGGGGCATCGCCAAGATGATGCATGAGCAAGGCGCAGAAATTGCGCTCACCTACCAAAATGACAAGCTGAAAGACCGTGTCACCAAGCTGGCAAAAGAGATTGATTGCGATGTGGTTGTTCCGTGCGATGTCTCCAGCGATGAGCAGATCAAAGCGACGTTTACTGAATTAGGAAAACATTGGGATGGACTGGATGCATTGGTGCATTCTATTGCGTTTTCACTAAAAGAAGAGCTGGACGGGCGGTATATTGATTCTGTGACCCGCGAAGGCTTTAACATTGCCCATGAAATCAGCTCTTACAGTTTTGCCGCGTTAGGGCGCGAGGCGTTGCCAATGATGCAGGGGCGCAATGCCGCGATGATTGCGCTGACCTATTTGGGGGCAGTCCGTTCGATTCCGCATTACAATGCGATGGGGTTGGCAAAAGCGAGTCTGGAGGCCAGTGTGCGTGCCATGTGCGCTGATTTGGGGCCAGATAATATTCGCGTTAATGCGATTTCTGCGGGGCCAGTCAAGACGCTTGCAGCGAAGGGGATTAGCAACTTTAATTTGCTGCTTGATTATGGTGAGAAAAACTCTCCGTTGCGCCGGAATGTCACGATTGAAGAGATTGGCAATGCGGCGGCGTTTCTCTGCTCTGATTTGTCTTCTGGAATTACCGGCGAGATTATGTATGTCGACAGCGGATACAATACCGTGGGGCTGGGAATTGATTGCATTACTGCAAACTGAACAAACTAATAAAAAAGCCCCGAAATTTGGGGCTTTTTATTTTGGTCAATCACATAAAAATCTTCACAGACTCAATTCTCACAACTTCCGCCAACAAATCATAAAAACAAAAACACAAGCTGCTCCATATTGATGAAGCCGATGAATATTTCAGTATTAGGCCGTGTCCGGATCAGTTAGAGCCGAAGTAGTTTTTCTCAAATCTAATAGTAAATATTTCTTATTTTTTCCTTTTAAAAAAACAAAAAATAATAAAAAAATCATACTAATGGAAAAATTTGAAAATATTGATGATTTTTGGAAAACTTTCTTAAACATTGGAAGCAACAAAGGTAACACTTTACCAATACTATTTCGTGGTGTTACTAATAATTCACATCAGCTAATTCCTTCAATTGGAAGAGAAACTAAAGAAAACACTGGTGGAGAAATCAGAACACTTGAAGACTCAATGATCAGAGAATTCAAACGGTTATCTACACCCGTAATTTCCGAAGAACCTCGCAACGAATTTGAATGGCTATTTCTAGCCCAACACTACGGTTTACCAACTCGACTTCTTGATTGGAGTTCAAACCCATTAGTTGCTTTATATTTCGCCGTAGAACGCAATGACGAAATTGATGGTGCTTTTTACTTTGTAGAGCATCAATTCACTGATCAATATGAATTATTTGATTATAAAACAGCAGACTACACCAAAGAACACCGTAAAAAACCTACTAGCTGCATAGCTATTACGAATGGTCAAGGTAACTATATATTCGTAAGACCTAAATATACCGATCAACGATATTTAAACCAAAAATCAGTTTTTTCTTGTCCTAAAGACCCATACAAACCTATGACTCTATCGGAGCCTAACATACTTCATATTAAAGGTTACTGGAAACATGAACTTCGATGCAGATTAAGAAGAATGGGTATCGCTACCTCTTTTATATATCCTGGACTATCAGGAATTGCAACTGAAGTTAAATCTCTTGAGTTTGATCAAATTCAAAAAGTGAAAATGAAACTTCTAAGTAGTGTTATCAGCATAGACATATAAATCACTCTAAATAAAAAAACCACACCAATCTCAAAATTTCCCCTAACAAATTACAAACAGCATGAATCACTACCAAGAACTAAATATTCCCACAAAACAATCATTTGAAGTATGTGATATTACTGAACAAATCAACACCACAGTAAAAGAATCTGGCATTTCAGAGGGAACTGTCACAATCACTTCCCTCCACACCACCTGCGCACTATCGGTCAACGAAAATGAAGAGCGTCTTTTCGATGACATCCGCGATTTCTTCTTGAAAATCGCACCGCCGGAAGAACCATACAAACACAACGATCTGCATTTGCGTACCAACATCCCACCCGACGAACCGGAAAACGCCCACGCCCACTTGATCGCAATGATGCTTGGAAATAGCGAGACCGTGATAATTCACAATGGCACACTGTCGCTTGGTCGTTACCAGTCGATCCTGTTACTGGAAATGGATGGCTCACGGGAACGCAAGCTGGCAGTGCAAATTCTTGGCATTTAACAGCTTACAACTTCCGCCAACGAATCATAAACAGCGCGAACGCTAGCAATAAACTTGGCAGAACAAACGCGGTAAACAACGGCGAGAGATGGTAAATCTCGCCCAAATTCATGAACGTTTTGTTGAAGAGATAAAACCCGACCCCGATAAAAATACCCACCACAACGCGCTTGCTCGCCGCCTGCATCCGCGACTCTCCAACCGCAAACGGCAGCGCCAGCACCAGCACCACCACCAGCCCGAACGGCATTGCCACCCGCGACCAGAAAACATGCCGGTAAGTATTGGCATCCAGCCCATTTTCCTCCAGATAACCGGCATATTCGAGCAACTCCGGTGTGGAGAAATCATCCGGCGACATTGCCGCCAAGCGGATTAAATCCTCTGAAACCGTCGAAGTAATTTTTTTCTGCCCCGCTTTTTCCAGCGTCACCTGCTGTTTGCCGATTTTGTTGACTTGTACCTGATCCATCACCCATGCGCTGCCATCATGATGCGTCTTCCCGGCATCGCCCACTTCCGCGACTACACCATGCTCTGGTAACTGCATCCATTGAAAGCTGGAGATCGTTCCGCCCTTCTGAACGCCGCGCAGACGGATGAAATAGTCCCCATCGCGAATCCAGAAGGTCTCTCCTGCGTATTCCACTGCCGCAGTATGGAATGCCATCGCCTTGAAAATCTTTTCTGCTCGTTCTGCTGCCGGGGCGAGCCACTCCATATTCAGAATTGCAATGATCACCACCAGCAACGCTACTTTCCAGACATGCCGCAACATCTCCAGTACGGAAAAACCCGTCGCCCGCAAAATCGTCAACTCATTGGTCGCTGCCAAACCACCAAACGCATACAACGCACCGATCAATGTTCCGGCAGGCAACAATTCATGAAAAATTTTCGGCATTTTGAGGATCACTACCCAAATCGCTCCAGCGACGGTGTACCCTTGCTGTCCAATATCATCCGCCTCTGCCGCCAATGTGATGAAAAACGCCAACGCCAGCAATCCACCAACTGACATAGCAATTCCCAGAAGCAACTCACGACTGAGATGACGCTCTACAACCGTCATGATTTCGTCCCTTTACGCCGCAGTTTTTCTAGCCACGGAACCGAAACTGTCCCTTGCTGGTGGAACATCCAAGCGGTGATACCGATGAAGAGCAGGTGCACCCAATTCATACCGATAATCGGCGGGATTGTCCCTTCCTCAATCCAGCTATAGGAAACATTGAGCAGATTGCTATAGAGCAAATAGAGCAACACGCCGGGAATCAACCCCACATACCGCCCCTGCCGGGAAAAAGTTTGCGTCAGCGACAGTGCCAAAAAGACCAGCAACACCGTCATGAGCGGCAATGCAATCCGCCACTGCACTTCCGCATAATCACGCAGGCTGTTGAATTCCAGCAATTTGGACAATGACACCTCACGGCCACGCGGGTCGTCAATGATCGGATCGTTGAAGAGCAGCCGCACCGAGTATTCATCAAACTCCACCATCTCCATTGCCGCCGAGCCGGGACGGCCTTGGTATTGCTTCCCTTCTGTCAACTTGAGCCACCGTCCTTTGCCATCGCCACTCGGCATCAGCAGCCCTTCTTTCGCCGTCACCACGCGATATTCTCCACCTTCGCCGTGGTAATAGAAAATCCCGCGCATCCGACTTTGATCCGCGCTCATCTCTTCCGTGTAGAAAATATTTTCGCCCTTGCCGGAAATCTCCTTGAACCGTCCAGCCATCACGCCAACAAAATTGGCGCTAGCCTCCACCTCATCGTAAATCCGGTTCATCTCCTGACTTGCCCACGGCGTGGCAACATTGACCAGCAGCCCAACCACCACTGCGACCGCTGCCGCCAACCATAACAATGCCCGCGATAGCCGCAATACGCTCATTCCACCCGCCAATGCAGAGACCAGTTCGCTATCCCGCGACCAACGCCCCAACGCCAGTAATACCGAGAAAAAAAGTGTCATCGGCACCACCATGCCCAAATAAGCGGGCACTTTGAGCCAGACTAATCCCCAGACTGCTTCTGCTGGTAATGCGCCAGCCGCGGCTTCTGCCAGTTTTTTACTGACGCGAATCCCCATCAGCAACAGAATGATCACTGGCGTAGCAACCATCCACACGCCCCATACCTCGCGGATCAGATACCGCTCCAGCAAACGAAATTTTGATAAAAATTGCAGATTTTTTTTCAATTTCAATTTTTTGATTTCCAAATCAACCTACAAACTACCTAAACTACTTTACAGCTACTTTAACTAAAGCAATGACAAAAACTGCGCAACGGTTAAATGCGCCTGCTTCAGAATATGGGATAACGTAGAGCGTTTGATTGGCTTATGCGCCGGAACCGTCAACTTCAAAACTTCCACTGGCGTATGCTTCTGGAGTCGGATATGGCTTCCGCGTTGACGGACAACCACCCAGCCATCGCGTTTCAACACATTGATTACTTTTTCATACCCAACACTGGGGACTTTACTCATCTACTCAGACCGCTAGTTCCATCACTTCCGTCTGCACCCCATAAAACAGGTCATCTTCAACTGGCTCAAGATAAAGTTCGACCGCTTCCCGTATATTCTCCAACGCCTCTTCTTTATTGTCCCCTTCGGACAAACAACCTGGAAGCGCAGGCACATAGGCGGTAAAACCACCTTCTTCACTCGGCTCCAAAACAACCATCAAATTCATTGAATCACCCCTGAAACCTATCAAACTGAATAAAATGGCATCATACCGCATCTACACAAAACCGTCGCAACTGACTAGCATGATCCGCCCCCTTCGCAGATAATATGAGGTTTTTTCATTTCCACTCTCTGCATACGGAGCCTCGCCCGGATGATCGACTTTTCTGCCACCTTCACCAATCCTACCGAAACCACCACAGATTGCCTGATTTGCGGCCTGCATCAGGCTCCGGAAAAGGGCGCAACACCAATTCTGCCTGCCGTTACCCAACAAATCGATGAGGCGACAGATAGGCAAATTCAGGCCATTTTCGACTGCGGCGATCATCACGGCAAAACCAGTGAAGCGATCTGGATTCACCATCCGAAAAACCTGCCGACAAAACGATTGTTACTACTCGGCTTGGGCAAAGGCGGCGCGGAAATTGATACCAGCGAAGAAGATTTCAAAAAATCGGTTACAACCGCAATCACCGCATTGAAAAAAACAGGCAGCAAAACTGCGATATTCTGCCTGCCCGAAGCGGAAAGCGAGGAAACGCTCCATCGCTATGCCCGAATTGCCGTTGAAACCGCAATTTCTCTGCTCTACAAATTTGATTTCCCGACTGGCAAACAAAAAAGCGAAGAGCATCTCAAACTGCAATCTATCACTCTACACACCACCAACGAACAACGTATTCCATTACTGGAGCAAGCAATCCGCGAAGGCAAAGCAATCGCGGACGGTATTTCTCTGGCACGGACGCTGGGCAACCGCCCTGCCAATCTCTGCACGCCAACCGATCTGTTCCAGGAAGCATTGATGATCGCTGATCAACACCCTGCGCTCACCGTCACTGCACTAGAAGAGGCAGATATGGAAAAACTGGGAATGGGCTCATTCCTCTCCGTCGCGCGGGGCAGTCACGAACCAGCAAAACTGATCATCGCCAATTACAACGGCTTACCACACGATGCTGACCAAAACCAAAAACCGATTGTCCTCGTCGGCAAAGGCGTGACGTTCGACTCTGGCGGTATTTCACTCAAGCCGGGTGCGGCGATGGATGAAATGAAATTCGACATGTGCGGCGCGGCTTCTGTGATCGGCACTATGCAGGCCGTTTGCGAACTGCAACTGCCAATCCGACTGATCGGGCTGGTTCCCGCAACCGAAAATCTGCCGGGTGGACGCGCCACCAAACCAGGTGATGTCATCACTAGCCTTTCCGGAAAAACCATCGAGATTTTGAACACCGATGCCGAGGGACGGTTGATACTCTGCGACACACTCACCTACGCCGAACGTTACGAACCAAAAGCAGTGATTGATATTGCAACACTCACAGGCGCGTGCGTCATCGGTCTGGGGCACTATCGCTCCGGCATGATGAGCAACAATGATGATCTGGCAAAAGATTTATCCGAAACAGGCAAACGGGTCGATGATCCGGTTTGGCGTTTGCCATTGGATGAAGCGTACCAAAAGCAGCTCGACTCCAATTTCGCCGACATGGCCAACATTGGTGGACGTGCAGCCGGAACGATCACGGCGGGCTGCTTCCTTTCCCGTTTCACGGAGAAATATCCATGGGTACATTTAGATATTGCCGGGACCGCATGGAAACAGGGCAAAAAGAAAGGCGCAACCGGGAGACCGGTTTCGTTACTGGTGCAGTATTTGTTGGATCAGGTCGCTTAGTTAACGGATGGTTCGCTGAAGCTGAAAATGCCCAAAATTTACACCTATTTTGGTCTTGTGATTTTGTTTTACAGCAATGAACATGAACCCGTACATGTTCATGGAAAATACCAAGGAACAGAATCCAAAGCGGAATTCATTATTCAAGATGGGAAAGTCAAAGAAATCAAGATTAAAAACGTGCGTGGAAAACAGCCATTACCTGCATCCACACTCCGTGACTTTAAAGATTTTGTAGAGAAATACGCAAATAATATTGTCCAAAAATGGATTGATTATTTTGTACTCCACAAAGAAATTTCCTGCGAAAATATTAGCCAAAAAATAAAATGATTCAAGACAATCAAATCATTACGATTCAACAAGCAAAACATATTGGTGATTATAAAATTGAGTTGCAATTTAATGACCAAATGAGACGTACAGTTGATTTTTATCCTTTTCTGTCTAAATCAAATAACCCGCTGATCCGGAAATATCTGGATCAACAGGAATTTTCCAAATTTGAGGTCGAAAATGGTGATTTGGAATGGAACGATTATGACCTTTGCTTCCCGATTGCAGATTTGTACGAAGATCGAATTCTGAAATCATTATGACCCGCGTTGATTTTTACCTTACTGATAAAACTGCGCCCGATGCAGGGATGCGCCTTGCCTGTCGCATTGCGGAAAAAGCATATCAGCAACAAATGACAACACATATCCACGCGGAAAATCTGGATCAGGTAGAAAAACTGGATGATCTGCTTTGGACATTTCGCGACGGCAGTTTTTTGCCACACGAAATCAACCGAACCGCAAAAATTGATCCACTCACGCCGATTACGATTGGTACGCAAGAACCTTCCGCAGAAATTGAGGTGATCATCAATTTGTCGACTGAAGTACCGCTCTTTTTCAGCCACCATCCACGGTTGGCAGAAATTGTCGATGGCAACACCAAGCCACAAGGGCGTAAGCGATTCCGTTTTTATCGTGATCGAGGTTATGCGCCAACTGCGCATAATATTTAGAGAAGTAATTGTGGAAGCGAAAGAATTAATTGCCGAAATTCTAACTACTCTTGAAGACCTTAAGAATTCAAAGGAAAACTCAATAGAAATTGAATTTTTAGAAGGTTATTTAAAGGCCCTTTCTAAAGATACAGATGAATCTCAGTTTTCAAGACAACAAGAGCAAGAGCGTAACCTCGAACATTATCAAGTTAAATCGCAAAATAGGCGCGAATTCTATAAAGCAAGAATACAAAGATGGCTTTCCGATGCCGAACTAGTAACTGAAGCAGGACGTGAAGCACTCAGATCTATAATAATCGTGAATGGCGGTGCTGTTATTGCACTGCTTGCTTTCATGGGAAAATTATTTTCAGAATCAGATAAAATTGCTTCCAATTTAGCAAGTTGTCTACCTATAGCCCTGTTTTTCTTTACCTGTGGAGTGCTCTTTGGTTCACTTGGATTCGGTTCACGTTATCTATCAATAGATCAATTCTCAAAAGATAATAGAAAAATTGGTGAATTTTGGAAAAAAATATCAATAACATTATCTTTAGCTGCATATTTTTCTTTTATAGCAGGTAGCTTTATCGCAGCCATAGCATTTATGCCTCCAATTTCTCCAGACAACACTTTTTTACATAGCATCCAAGCATTCTTTCAGGAAACAATTTTAATATGTCCATAGCCAGCACCAGCACATTAGACAAACACTACGACCCCCACGCAATTGAGCAGCGTTGGTACGAAACTTGGGAAAACAACGGCTACTTTGCGCCACAAAAAGAGGCGAAAGCTGGAACCGATCCCTACTGCATTATGATCCCACCACCGAACGTTACCGGTACATTGCACATGGGACACGCGTTTCAGGACACACTGATGGATACACTGATCCGTTACCATCGCATGAAAGGTGAAAAAACGCTCTGGCAGGCAGGCACCGATCACGCAGGCATTGCCACACAAATGGTCGTGGAGCGTCAGCTCAACGCCGACGGACAAAGCCGTCATGATGTCGGACGCGAAAAATTCCTCGAAAAAGTATGGGAATGGAAACACCAATCCGGCGGTACGATTACCCAACAGTTACGGCGCATGGGTGCATCGCTTGATTGGTCACGCGAACGTTTCACGATGGACGACGGTCTCTCTGACGCAGTCAAAGAAGTCTTCATCCGCCTCTACGAAGAAGGCTTAATTTATCGCGGCAAACGGCTCGTCAACTGGGATCCGGTACTCCATACTGCCGTCTCCGATCTGGAAGTCGTTTCCGAAGAAGAAAACGGCCATATGTGGTACATCCATTACCCAATTGCCGACGAAAATGGCAATGCGACCAACGAACATTTAACTGTCGCGACAACGCGTCCGGAAACACTGCTCGGTGACAGTGCGGTAGCAATCCATCCCGAACATCCGACACTTAGAAAATTGATCGGCAAAGAAGTTGTTTTGCCGCTTTGCGACCGCACCATTCCAATTGTCGGCGACGAGCACGCTGATCCGGAAAAAGGCACCGGTTGTGTAAAAATCACTCCGGCGCATGACTTCAACGATAATGAAGTGGGTAAACGCCACAATTTACCACTGATCAACGTCTTTACCATTGACGCGAAAATCAACGATGAAATGCCGGAAAAATATCGCGGCATGGATCGCTACGATGCGCGGAAACAGATCGTCGAAGATTTGGATGCACTCAGCTTGTTGGAAAAAGTAGAACCACACAAACTGATGGTGCCACGCGGCGACCGTTCCGGAACGGTTATTGAGCCATTTTTGACAGACCAATGGTTCGTCAAAATTGAACCGCTCGCCAAACCAGCGATTGAGGCGGTTGAAACAGGCAAGATCAAATTTGTGCCACAAAACTGGGAAAAGACTTACTTTGAGTGGATGCGCAATATTGAGGATTGGTGCATTTCGCGCCAGATTTGGTGGGGGCATCGCATCCCGGCGTGGTACGACAATGAAGGCAATTTATACGTCGGGCGTTCCGAAGCCGAAGTGCGAAAACAACACAACCTCGCCGATGGTTTGGAACTGAAACAGGATGAAGATGTACTCGACACTTGGTTCAGCTCTGCATTATGGCCCTTTTCAACACTTGGTTGGCCGGAAAAAACACCAGAGCTGGAAACTTTCTACCCCACCAGCGTACTGGTCACAGGCTTCGATATTATCTTCTTCTGGGTTGCCCGGATGATTATGTTTGGGCTGAAGTTTATGGATGGCGCAGTACCGTTCAAGGAAATCTACATCCACGGCCTCGTTCGCGATGCCCACGGACAAAAAATGTCCAAATCAAAAGGCAACGTGCTCGACCCGATTGATCTGATCGATGGTATTGATCTCGAATCATTAGTTAAAAAACGCGCGTCCGGGCTCATGCAGCCGCAAATGCGCGAAAAGATCGAAAAATTGACGCGTAAAGAGTTCCCGGAAGGCATCCCTTCTTTCGGTACTGACGCACTGCGTTTCACCTTTGCCGCACTCGCTTCAACCGGACGCGACATTAATTTCGATTTGGGGCGCGTCGAAGGCTACCGCAACTTCTGTAATAAGCTCTGGAATGCAGCACGTTACGTGCTAATGAACACTGAAGGGCAAGATTGTGGACAAAATGTCGGCGATATTGAACTTTCCACTGCTGACCGCTGGATTATCAGCCAGTTACAGCATACAGCGCAAGAAGTTTCCCGCGCCTTCAACGAATATCGACTTGACCGTGCTGCCAATGCAATCTATGAATTCACCTGGAACGAATACTGTGACTGGTATCTCGAACTCTCCAAACCTGTACTGACCAACAACCAAAGCGGCGAAGCAGCATTACGTGGCACACGCCAGACATTGGTACAAGTATTGGAAACTCTATTGCGTCTTGCGCATCCACTGATTCCATTCATTTCCGAAGAAATTTGGCAACGCGTTGCACCGCTGGCGGGCGTTTCCGGCAAAAGTGTGATGCTTCAGCCCTATCCTGAAAGTGACCCAGAAAGTGATCCGGCAAAAACCGATGCCAACGCCACCGCAGACATGGAGTGGGTAAAAGAATTCACGCTCGGTATCCGCCGCATCCGTGGCGAAATGGACATCGCACCCGGAAAACCATTGACGATTCTGGTGCAAAATGCATCGGAAACCGATTTGCAGCGTTTGGAACAACATCGCCAAACACTCGATAAAATTGCGCGTCTTGAATCCATCGATATTCTAGAGAACGACCAAACTGCGCCAGAATCGGCCACAGCTCTCGTTGGTGAAATGAATATCTTGATTCCAATGGCAGGGCTGATTGATAAAGATGCTGAATTACAGCGTCTGGAAAAAGAGTTGGAGAAAATCGCTGGAGAAATCAAACGCCTCGAAGGCAAGCTCGGCAACGCCAATTTTGTCGATCGCGCCCCGGCAGATGTGGTCGAAAAGGAGCGTGCGAAATTGGAAGATGCGCAAACCAGACAACAGCAATTACAGGCGCAACAAGCGAAAATCGCTGCATTATGAACGGTCTGATCCAACGCAAAACCAGCCCGCACAAAAAAATCAAAATGGGCAAACGGGACAGTAGGAGTAAGAGAAGAGCGATTCCGCTACTCTTTTCCCTGTCGGCCATCATGCTCGTCGCGCCAATAGGCTCGGAAATAGCGTGGGCTAACGCGAAAGAGCGGTACGTCACCGGCATTCCGGTTCCATTAAGTGTGAAACCAGAAAGAGCGAGTCGAAAAAACCTGCAACTTATTCCCGCCGGGGATCAGGTAACACTAACTAGTGCCAAAAGCCGCAATGGTTTTGTTCAGATCATCACAGCCTCTGGAATCACTGGCTGGCTACCAGAGCGTTATCTGAGCAAGCAACCACTTCATTCTTTTCCTTCTAATCAAGCGAAGGAGATGCAACAGAATCGTCTACAGCTGGAACTGGAAAATAGCCGCTTAAAAAAACAGTTGGGCAGCACTAAACAAGAAAAATCAGTCCTGGAAAGTGAGTTAAAGGAAGCCGCTGAACACAATCGACGTCAGAAACAAAAACTCCAGTCAGTCCGCTACGCCAACGCTGATGCACTCAAAACTCAAACTGCAAACCATGCATTACGTGATCGAATCCGCGCACAACAACGGGAATTGGAAGGATTTCGTCAAGAAAATAATGCTCTAAAAGACCGGAAAGAACGCGACTGGTTCCTGACTGGGGGAGGTGTTGCAGTGATCGGGATTTTAATTGGAATGCTACTTTCCCGTAGCCAATCTACATTCCGCAAAAAACCGGAAAACTGGAACCAGTTAAATCTCTAAACTTAGATTTGTTCACCATACTTGTATGTACCTGTATGTGCTTGCTCTACAACTTACAGGTATTATCTACTATATTTTCAAGAACTAAGCACCAAACAAACTAATCAGACTGGTGACGTAAAAACGCTGGAATATCTAAATATTCCTCATCAGTACTCGTGGTTGCACCAACTCCAGTCTTGCCAGATTGCTGCCGCTGGTAGGTCGGCTGGTCATACTCCCCATACTCGGCTGTAGACGGTGTAGCTGCAGTACCACGCTTGATCATTGGCGGCTCTGCACGCATCGAACCCTGTCCTTCCGGTTCTTTCGCTTTCAAACCTGTGGCAACTACCGTCACCCGAATCTCGTTGCTCATATCGGGATCAAACCCCGCACCAATTACAATCGTCGCATCATCGGAAGCGAGTTCACGCACTGCACTACCGACTTCGTTAAATTGACCCATCGTCAAATCGAAGCCAGAGGTAACATTCACCAAAATCCCGCGTGCGCCAACGAGATCAATATCTTCCAGCAGTGGGCTATGCAATGCCATATCAGCAGCAACAGCGGCACGATTCTCCCCTTCCGCCTGCCCTGTACCCATCATCGCCATACCCATCTCTGCCATGACAGTCTTCACATCGGCAAAATCGACATTGATCATGCCATCGCGGGTAATCAGCTCGGCAATTCCTTGCACTGCGCCATGCAGCACATTATCCGCTTCACGGAATGCATCCATCAGCGTTACATCGCCACCAAATACCGACATCAATTTTTCATTTGGAATGGTAATGATTGAATCAACATGTCGGCTTAATTCCTCAATCCCTTCCAACGCGACTTCCATGCGCTTCTTGCCTTCCATAGAGAAGGGTTTAGTCACCACACCAACAGTCAGGATGCCCATCTCCTTGGCAATTTCTGCCACAATTGGTGCTGCACCCGTTCCAGTACCGCCGCCCATTCCAGCCGTGATGAAGAGCATTTCCGTCCCTTCAATCGCCTCACGGATGCGCTCCCGGTCTTCCAAAGCAGATTCCCGTCCGACAACCGGCGAAGCCCCTGCGCCGCGTCCACGGGTCGTCTGACATCCCAATTGAATCACGCTTGCCGCAGAAGACCGCCCCAAAGCCTGCGCATCGGTGTTGGCACAAATAAATTCAACCCCTTCAATGTCCCCGTCGAGCATATGCTCCACTGCATTACCGCCTGCGCCACCGACTCCGATTACGCGGATAATAGCTTTGTCGCCAAACACTTCCACTGCTTCCTCAAACATGACCCCGCACCCTTTGGAAATTTTATTTTTCTTCGAATAAAAATATTTTTTGGAATAACAACTGCAGATTTTGCTCTCAAACGGCTCATTTTGGAACCGTCAATTTGCCCTAATGCGAATTTTTTTCATTTTTTATGGTTGAAAAAACTGGAATCCGGATTCTTCTTATCCATGTTTTTGTCTATTTTTCATCCATTTTTCGCTTGTTCTTTTGAGCACTTTTTAATCGTTTTTTATACCTGCTTATTGCCCGCTTACCTTATTACCCACTTAAATCTAACTCGTTTTCTTTTGAAAAAACTCTCTTATAACATATAGTTACAGATTTTTTGAAAACCACCGCTTCATCCGCGCCCAAATGCTCTCTTTATCGCTGCCTAGCGGGCGTCGTTGCGCTTGACGATGTTTCGCGCTATAGATGAACAGCCCTACACCAGTCGCATGGATCGGGCTAGAAGCCACTTCAGACAATCCTGCCACATTTTGCGGAACTCCCAATCGTACTGGCTTGTTAAAAATTTCCTCTGCCAGCTCAACCGCTCCGTCCATCTTCGCGCTACCACCGGTCAAGACAATCCCTGCCGCAATCTGCTCTTCAAACCCGCTTCGGCGCAACTCAGCCTGTACCAGACGGAATAGCTCTTCATAGCGTGGCCCAATCACATCTACCAAACTCTGGCGTTTGATCCGCCGCTCTGGGCGTTCACCAATGCTGGGAACAGCAATTTCTTCTGCCGGATCAACAATGCTTGCTAATGCCGAGGCATAGCCCACTTTGATCGCTTCTGCATGCTGAGTTGGTGTGCGCAAGAAAACCGCCAAATCATTGGTCACCTGATCGCCCGCCACCGGAATTACTGCCGTATGCTGGATCGCTCCCCGGTTGAAAATTGCAATATCGGTTGTCCCGCCGCCAATATCAACAACGCAAACCCCCAACTCTTTTTCATCTTCTGTCAAAACCGCGTAACTGGAAGCCAACTGCTCTAGCACCACATCTTCTGCCTCCAGACCGCAAAGCTGAATGCATTTGACAATATTTTGCGCCGCACTAACCGAACCCGTCACAATGTGGACTTTCGCCTCTAGCCGCACTCCAGACATCCCCAGTGGCTCCTGGATGCCCTCCTGGTTGTCGATCATGTACTCCTGCGGCAACACATGAAGAATTTTCTGATCCGCCGGAATCGCAATCGCCTGCGCAGCTTCCACCACGCGGTTCACATCAGTCTGGGTTACCTCGCGGGTGCGGATTGCGACAATGCCGTGGGAATTCATGCCATGGATATGGCTACCGGCAATCCCGGCACAAACCGAGCCGATTTCACAATCGGCCATAATTTCGGCCTCTTCAATTGCCCGCTGGATCGACTGCACAGTTGACTCAATATTGACGACCACCCCCTTCTTCAATCCCTTGGAGGGATGTGTACCGATACCTACTACCTCCAACTCCCCGGAAGGCGCGTGTGTACCCACAATCGCCGCAATCTTTGTTGTCCCAATATCCAGCCCGACGATCAACTCCCGCTTACCCATTCTGTAACTCCATCCATTCAAACACTACAGCAATCCGGCGCGATTTTTCTCTTCTACTCCCGGATTCTCTGTTTCTTGCGCTTGCTGTTCTGCAGAAAAAAGTTGTAATGCTACACCTTGTCCATAGCGTAAATCGACCTTCTTGAGCACTTTTCCTGCATCAATTTCAATTTTCGGCGCATGACGCACCCATCGTTGCGCCCGTTTCAGCACATCTCGCCGCCCTAAACTGAGGGTCAATCCGCTTTTAAGCTCAATATGGGTACCGCCCCGTGCATCAATCCGCAAACGAACAATTTTTTCGGACAATTGCGCGACAATTTCCTGCAATTGCTGCAAACGTCGGAACGCATCCTGTTCCATCCCATCCGGCGCATAAATGCGCGGCAATGTCATCGTCTCTTTTGCCCGTTCCAGTTTGGCGTACCGTTCACCTTGCTGGTTCAGAAAACCACCTGTTTCCCAAATCGCCTCGGCACGTTGCTCTTCCACTTGCATGACAATTGTGCCGGGCCATTTTTTCCGCACACTGGCGCGATAAACCCACGGCAAATTCTCCACTACTTGCCGCAACTGGTTCACATCCAAAGCCAGAAAACCATTTTGGCTTTGATCGCGCACAATCTTTTCAATCGTTTTCGGTTGTACACGACGCAATTCACCGTGCAATTCAATCTCTTCCACCGCCGCAACGGCATCTGAATCAGAAGCATTTCCGGCAATCGGAATCATCTTCGGCAAACTGTCCCATTGTCCGCCTGCTACAAAAAACCAGCCTGTCCCACCTGCAACTAACCCAAGCAGTACCAATCCGATAACCCAGTATTTGCCTTGCCCCGATCCGGACGATGCAGAACGCAACTGGTTCCGTTTGCGGTTACCTCGCCGCTTTTTCCCGATTGTTCCGTTCCAGTTTTTGCCGTTCAACGCAATGTCTCCGCCAGAATCTGCTCCACCAACTGATCAAACGGAATGCCCTGCTGCTTCGCTGCCATCGGTACCAAACTGTGGTCAGTCATCCCTGGTACTGTATTGACCTCCAACAACCATGGTTTTCCTTCATTATCCATCATTAGATCAACCCGTCCCCAACCGGTACAACCAAGCGCATCAAATGCCTTTTTCGAGAATTCTTGTATTTGCTGCTCCGCAGCCCAATCTAGACTACATGGGCAGTGGTATTGGGTGGTATTCGCACTATATTTCGCCTCAAAATCGTAGAAATCATGCGGCGTTTCGAGACGGATCACCGGCAACGCCTGATCACCCAAAATCGAAACCGTATACTCCTCGCCATCAATCCAACGTTCCGCAATGATCTCCCCCGCAAATTGCGCCGCTTGCCGATAGGCTTCCTGCAGTTCACCAACCGTTTCGACTCGATACATGCCGATACTAGAGCCTTCGCACACTGGTTTCACCATCAACGGAAATCCCAGCTGCGCCCTAGTTTTTTCAAAATTGCTGGAATCGTTCAGTTCTGCCCACATTGGCGTTGGCAAACCAACTCCTTTCCAAAGCTGTTTGCTCCGTAGCTTGTCCATCGCCAATGCGGAGCCAAGCACGCCAGAACCAGTATACGGGATGCCTAGCGCCTCTAACGCGCCCTGAATCACTCCATCTTCACCGCCTTGCCCATGCAGAACGATGAATGCGCGGTCAAAATTTTGCAATTGCATCAACGTTTCTTCTGCTGGATCAAACGGTGTGGCATCAATCCCTCGCTGTAATAGCCCGTTAAGCACCATTGCGCCACTCTTCAGGGAGATTTCCCGTTCAGAGGAGTTACCCCCCATCAGCACCGCCACTTTGCCAAATTCGCTCACAACTCTTCTCCTACCGGCAATTCTCTGACCTGTTCCCCGACAATTTTCACTTCCGGAATCAATCGAATCCCTTGCTGTTCTTCCACCGTTTTCTGGATATGCAAAATCAACTGCTCAATTTCTGTTGCCGTTGCATCGCCTTGATGAGTGATGAAATTGGCATGTTTTTCGGACACGCACGCCCCGCCGATGCAAAAACCTTTCAGTCCACACATCTCAATCAAGCGCCCGGCAAAATCATTCGGCGGATTGCGGAACACCGAACCGCAACTCGGCTCACCAATCGGCTGTGCTTGTTTGCGCTTCTGCAACAGATCGCGGATTTTCACCGCATCATTTAATGGCTTCTTAGACAAACGCGACAACTGAAATGTCGCAGCGACAAACCATTCCTCCGCTTCTACTTCATTTTTACTATTCGATTTTTGCCGAACAGAACGATAACCAATTTCATATTCTTCTGGCTTACGAATTCGATGATTTCCCAACCGATCCACTGTCTCAACCGCAATCACATGCTGCCAAGTTTCACTACCAAATGCTCCAGCATTCATCGCCAATGCACCACCGACCGTGCCCGGAATTCCACCCAAAAATTCCAATCCAGACAATCCAGCACGATCTGCAAACCGTGCCAGCTTAGGGGACATCACCCCCGCTTCTGCACGAATTTCGGTTTCCGAAATTTGTTCAATCTGGTTCAAACCGCCAGTCGGCACAATAACTGTTCCCTGGATACCTCCATCGCGTACCAGCAAATTGCTACCCAATCCCATCCAGAAAATCGGCTCTTTTGCTGGTAATTGCCGCAAAAACACTGCTAAATCCTCTAAATTTTCCGGTTGGAAAAAACGGTCGGCAACACCACCAACTTTCCAACTGGTATATTTGGAGAGCGGTTCATTTTCTTTAACTATCCCCACATCAGAATGCCTTCGGGTGAAAATTTTTGGGCACATCCAAGCTAAACACATCATTGCAGACCCGCGCTGCGTAAAAACCGGCCTCCATCACTTTCTTCCGCATCCCTTTGGACATATCGACTGCCGCCAAAATCCCATACACTTTTTTGTCTTTATGCTCCGGAAAAAACCGGTCGAACCGGCGCATGATCTGTTGCATCTGCAAAATTCCGTCTTCCCGCAACTTACTCTTTACCTCCACTACATAGGCTTCGTTCACAGAACTGTTCGCATAGGCGAGCACATCAATCTCCATCTCTTCGCCATCTTTCCTGACCCGCGCACGGGGCGTGACTGTTTCCATCGCAAACTCTTCATAGAGGATTTTCTCCAAGCTCGGTAACGCCAACCCTTCCGTAAAACCGCCAAATTTGTCCGACAAGCCGCCAATTTGTTTGCCTAACTCTTTCAATTGCCGATCAGTCTTCTGTTGCTGCTCATCTGTCTTCTTCTGTGAAGCCGCCAGCTCCCGCAATTCCTTGTCGGTTTTTTTCTGTGAAGCTGCCAGTCCCCGCAATTCCTTGTCGGTCTTTTTCTGCGCGACTGCCAAACTGGCCACTAACTCTTTCAATTCTGAATCTTTCATCGCCTTCCATTCACCCATTACAGTTTTTAGCTAGCAAACTGCAATCTCTTGTTCTTCTCAACCTAAATCTGGATGTTTCCACACTTCCGCCAATTTCGGCGCAATCGTCCCCACGTTCCCCGCACCGGAAACCAACACAACATCATCGCCCTGCACCAATTCAGTTAACACTTCAATCGTTGCACTGATTTGATCGGCCTGATCAATCAACACGGGCGCATTTGTGCAACGCGGCTGAAGTGTACGCACTAATGTCACCCCATCCGCACTCGGAATCGGCATCTCCCCAGCCGGATAGACCTCTAATAAAACAAGCTGATCCGCACGGGAGAGCACATCAACAAACTCGCTGAACAGATCCCGCGTGCGCGAATAGCGGTGCGGCTGAAACACCAGTACTAAGCGCTTCTGCGGCCAGCGTTCGCGCGCTGCCTCCAACGTCGCTGCCACTTCGCGCGGATGATGCCCGTAATCGTCGATCACCCGCACCGTTGCACCATTAGGCGCAGACAAATAGCCATAATCCTGAAACCGCCGCGCAATACCCTGGAAGCTTGCCAGCACGCGCTGGATCACCGCATCTTCCACACCCAGTTCGGTTGCCACTACGATTGCTGCCAACGCATTCAGCACATTGTGCCGGCCCGACAAATTAAGCGTTACTGATAATGGCTTGCGATCCGGACGTTGCAATTCAAACTGCATTTGCCCATGCTTGGCTTGCAAATTTTCAGCACGAAACATCGCCTGTTCGGAAAAACCGTATGTAATCACCGGGCGCAATAACTGCGGCACAACCTCCTGCACACCTGCGTCATCGATACAGACAATCGCTCGCCCGTAAAAGGGTAGATGATGCAAAAATTCAATGAATGTCTGATGCAATTTCTCCACGCTACCTTCATAGGTAGACATGTGATCCTCATCAATATTGGTGACAATCGAAATCATCGGTTGCAAGTGCAAAAACGAGGCATCGCTCTCATCCGCCTCTGCCACCAGATACCGCCCTGCACCGAGCCGCGCCCCATCACCATGTTGGTTGATACGCCCACCAATCGCGTAGGTCGGATCAAGGCCGCCTTCTTCCAGCAACGTGGCGACCAAGCTCGTTGTTGTCGTTTTACCGTGCGTCCCCGCCACCGCAATACCGTAGTGAAAGCGCATGATTTCTGCCAACATTTCTGCGCGTGGAATCACTGGAATCTGTGCCGCTTTTGCTGCCACTACTTCTGGATTTTCTGCTGGGATCGCGCTAGAAATAACCACAACATCCGCCCCCTGCACCTGCTCCGCCGCATGGCCGATGGAGATTTTCCCACCTGCTTCACGCAGTTCTACTACGGTTGACGATTCATTACGGTCAGAACCAGAAACCTCAAACCCCAAATTGAGCAGCAACATTGCAATACCGCTCATTCCCGCACCACCAACGCCAACCATGTGGATACGCCGCACGCGTCCCATTGCATCGGTGATTGCACACTGTCCAGTTTGTACTCGCATCAGATTTTCACCCCTGCCACACCTGCCTCTTCCAAACAGGCTTCCACCACCATCGCAGTTGCTTCCGGTTTGGCGAGTTTTTTCGCTTTTTCGCCCATTTCGATCAATTTTTCTGGTTGCATAGAAAATTCGCGCAATAACGCCGCCAGTTTTTCCGCATCCAAATCTTTTTGCTGTATTAAAATCGCCGCACCGCGCTCGGCAAGGAAGTTGCCGTTCGCAGTTTGATGATCATCGACAGCATAAGGAAACGGTACCAAAATCGCGCCCCGCCCGACCATCGCCAATTCAGAAATGGTCATCGCTCCAGCGCGGCAAACGACCAGATCTGCCCACGCATAGGCTGCTTCCATCTCTTCGATATAGTGAACAACACGGATAGAATCATCTTCCAATTCCAAGTCGATCTCCAATCCCCGTTCCCGATAAAATTCTTGCGTGGTTTCCAGATGTTTCGGCCCTACTTGATGCCAAACCTGCGGACGAGTTTCTGACGAAAACTGCGCCAGCACCGCTGGAACCAGTTTATTCAACGCAAAAGCCCCCAAACTGCCGCCCAGCACCAACAAACGCAATGGCATAGCAGATGATAAACCAGACTCACGCGACGCAATTTGCTGCGCAACCGATGGCA
The DNA here is from genome assembly GCA_964344325.1 of uncultured Piscirickettsiaceae bacterium. Classification (GTDB taxonomy): domain Bacteria; phylum Pseudomonadota; class Gammaproteobacteria; genus CAYFMX01. The sequence continues at coordinate 5,012 of CAYFMX010000004.1, read as the reverse complement.
CATTCAACAATGATTTTCGCACTGGATTACCGACATATTCCGCACCAATCTGTGGCGGAAATGTATCAGGAAATGCCTCCAGTACCTGATCTGCGATCCGCGACAACAATTTGTTGGTCAATCCAGCAATCGCATTTTGATCGTGAATCACCAACGGACGACGCAACAGCCGTGCCGCCACTCCGCCCGGCCCAGAAACAAATCCGCCCATCCCCAGCACACAAGCGGGGCGATATTTGCGCAAAATCGCCGCCGACTGCTGCAATGCCCGCAATAATCGGAATGGTGCCAGCAGCCACCCTTTCAGGCCATTGCCGCGCAACCCGGAAACTGACACATAGGCAATTTCGATCCCTGCTTCCGGCACAACCCGTGCTTCCAGCCCAGCGTGTGTACCCATCCACACCACTTCATAGCCACAAGCCTGTAATTCCTTCGCCACTGCCAATGCCGGATAAACATGCCCACCTGTGCCGCCCGCCATAATCAGGAGCCGTTCCATTTCCGCCCCCGTTTTTCTGGCGCATCGTTACTGCGATTCCCGCCCCGTCGCACATGAGCACATAATTCAAATTCGATCCGCATCACCAATGCAATGACCACCATCATCACTAGCAAGCTGCTGCCACCGTAACTCATCAGCGGCAACGTCAGCCCTTTCGTCGGCAACAACCGCATATTAACCGCCAGATTAATAAACGCCTGTAGCGCAATCCACAGCCCCAACCCATACGCCAGATATGCAGCAAACGGCTGTTCGCACTTCGCCGCTTGTTGCGCGACCTGAAAAATGCGCCAGACTAGCCAACTAAACAACCCGACCACCGCCACTGCACCAATCAATCCCAGCTCTTCGGCAATAATGGCAAAGAGAAAGTCAGTGTGCGCTTCCGGTAAATAGAAGAGCTTCTGCACGCTCTCGCCCAGCCCCATACCGCCCCAGCCGCCGCGACCATAGGCAATCAACGCCTGTGTAATTTGATAATTGCGCCCGTTAGGATCATCCAGAAATGGATCTTCGGAGAAAAAGGCAAATACGCGTTCCATACGGAACGGTTCCAGCCAGATTGCAACCAATACTGCACCGATCCCTGCCAAAATAAAAAGTGCAAATTGCCACAATTTCACTCCCCCAAGAAACATCAGTACCACTACCACAGCCATCAACACCAACGCCGCACCTAAATCCGGCTCCACCAAAATCAGCGTACTGATGATCGCCAGCAACACCAACGGGCGCATCACCGCAAACAGATCATGGATTACCTTCTCCTGATGACGCACCAAATAACCAGCCAGATAAAACAATGCCGCCAGTTTCGCAAATTCCGACGGCTGTAAGCTAAAACCACCGAATGACAACCAACGCAACGAACCATTCACCTCGTGCCCAATGCTTGGAATCAAAACCAGTGCGAGCAACACACCACTGATCAGCAACAACGTCGGGCCGATTTTTTCCCACACCTGAATCGGAATCCGCACCACAACTGCCACCGCCACAATCCCCAATCCGGCAAAAAGAAACTGACGGATCAGGTAATAAAACGGGTCGCCAAATTTATGCTCGCCAATTGGCATCGATGCCGAACCAACCATCACTAATCCCAGCAGCAACAACACCAATGCTGGAACCAGCACTTTGGAATGCGCCAGTTCCACGCCCAGCGAACGATGCCCTGCACGCTCGCGTGTCTCACGGTCCTCCGACCAGGTGAGCCACCCTTTGAGCCATTTTTTCATAATGGGTCGAACCTCATCGTATTCCGCCGATAATCAAAATCACCGGCTTTATGCTGTTTCTCTGTCGGAAAAATTCGCAATATTTTCCAAATCTCATCGGTCTTCTTCCAGCAATTGCTGTACTGCTTCAGTAAACACTCTCCCGCGTTCCTCAAACCCGGAAAACTGATCAAAACTGGCGCAGGCCGGAGAGAGCAATACCCAATCGCCTATTTGTGCTTGTCGGTTTGCCATTTTCGCCGCCTGTTGCAAATTTTCCACCTGCGTCACTGGAACACAATTTTGCAATGCATCAACAATTTTTCCGGCATCTTCGCCAATCAAAACCGCGTTGCGCAGATATTTTTCTGCGAGCGGTTTCAACGGAGAAAAATCTGCCCCTTTGCCTTGCCCACCCGCAATCCAGACAATTTTCCCACTAGCTCCCAGCCCTTCAATCGCTGCTGCTGCTGCACCAACGTTCGTCCCTTTGGAATCGTTGACCCAACGCACACCGTTTTTCTCCGCAACCAGTTCAGTACGATGCGGCAATCCGCGAAACGTTTTCAGTGTTTCCAACATCATCGCTTCCGGAATTCCAACTGCCGACCCCAGCGCCAACGCTGCCAGCGCATTCGATAAATTATGCTGCCCCGGCAGTTTGACTTGCGCTACTGGAAAAACCGCATCAGTTTCTGTTTCTGTCGTTTTCGCAATCCAGTTTTCCTGCTGTTTCTGAACAATCCCCCAAGAAAACGTTTTTTCAGCATTGCTTATTGGCGTTTGAGAAAGCGAATTTCTTTCTGTTTCTTCATGGAGGTTCCCTCCTTTTGTAAAGGAGGGATAGGGAGGATTTCCCAATCCAAAACTGGTTTGTATTTTTCCCCGCTGCGCGAATTTCGCCGCACGCGTATCCTCGCGATTCCAAACCGCGACCGCCGCATTTTGGTAAATCTGGTCTTTCGCCTGCGCATACAATTCCAGATCGCCATTGTACCGGTTGAGGTGGTCTGCGCTCACATTTAAAATCACCGTTGCGGCCGGTTTCAACGAATAGGTCGTTTCTAGCTGAAAACTGGAAAGTTCCAACACATACAAACCGGGCGGATTGGTCGTTTCATCAGTCAGCAAATCAAGCGCAGGTTGCCCCAGATTTCCACCGACTTTGACATCCCACCCAGCCTGTTTCGCCATTTCGCCAACCAGCGTAGTCACGGTACTTTTTCCATTGGAACCGGTAATTGCAATCACAGGAGCGGATTTTTGCGGATTTTTGTCCAGTTCACGCGCAAATAGTTCAATATCACCGACAGTTTCCACACCTGCTTTTTGCGCTTCGGAGACAACCGAATTTGCAAGTGGGATTCCGGGACTTAATACGATTTGCTTTACTGTGCAAAACAGTTTTGGATCAAATTCCCCACAATGGATTTTTAGATCGGGAAATTCATCTTTCAATGCTTGTAAATTGGGGGGATTTTCGCGGCTATCAGCAACAATAATTGGCAGATTTTTCTTTTTCAGAAAACGAATAACAGAGAGGCCGGTTTTTCCGAGGCCGGCGACTAATATTGAGTTGATATTTTTTATGTCTGCCATTACAACCTGATCATCGAGTCCTGAATTTCTTTGATAAACAATTGATCCACAAAGCTGGAATCAGGCTGATACTGAATAACATCAATTTTTATATCAAAACCAGCACGTAACAGCATAGTTAAGAATTTGATTTTCAAAATATGAAATTCATCTGTCTCTACTTGCGTTTCAATCGCAAGATCAATATCTCCACCTTGTTCTCGGTCATCTACTCTACTTCCAAAAAGATAAATTTTTGCTTCTTTGCCAAAAATTTCCGCAGCAGTCTTTGTAATTAACTGATGAATTCTGGGAGACAAACGCATCAATCATTTTCCTTAAAATTTCTCTGCAAAAGAGAGCGAATTCAAATAATACTGTTTCAAAGTCTCGAAATAATCCATACAGAATTTCAAATTCTCTAATACTTTCTTCAAATTTTCTGGATAATCGTGTTCCAGTTCATTACGAATTTCTCGTAATTCCACCCACATTCCAAAATTGCCGATAACTTCTTCTCATTCTATCAAGGATATCAAACAAAAATATATATAATAGTCGCCATTATTTCTCTATTGTTGGTTCCAATAGCTTATCTTCTTGACCCACAACTTATAATTAATTTTCTAATCAATATAACGTCAGCCATAAACGATGCATTTGTAGTAAGTACAGCAAATGAAAAATGCATACATGTTTACATCCTTGTTATATTAATTTTCGTCTATTGATATTATCCAATCTGGTTTCGTCAGAAGGACAAGCACAGGCAAAAATATGGAGAACACTAGAGATAGTAAAAGCAAAGTTCCGTTATTCCCCACCCATTGATATAAAAGACTGTATAGAGCATTACCTCCTACAGCTAGCCCTGAAAAGATCAAGAATAGCAAGATAAGAGTTCTATTTGTACGCCGACTTTTTTCTACCATACTAGTGCGCCTTTTTCTATTCAATATCCGCTCCATTCTGTGATACAACAATTCTCCAACGAACAAACCATATAAGGAAAAATCTGATTTTCTTCCAAGATAAAGATATTGATCGTCGTATTGCTTACCGGCGGAAGCATAGATATTCACACCTGCCAATGAGTAAATCTCAGTATTTGTCAATATAACTTCCACATCCTTTTCATTTACTTTCTCGCCAACGAGATCAGTGATTTCTCGTTTAATCTGAACAGGCTCCACATACCATTCTGATGTTTGGTAAAGCTCATCAAACGAGTATACGATTATTCCTTGCAATTTCTTAATATTTCGGAACGATACATGACTGAGTATTTCGATTATCTTCACATTCTTTTGCTGATTAGATACGTAAAGATAATCGCCATCAAGATTCAGATCTCTTTTATAAACCGGATCAATTATATCGAAGAACCCACGATCCAAAAGTAAGAAGTCAATTGAATTCAAATTAATGCAATCCTCAAATTTTCGAGCAGCCACAACACTATCATAGACAGAAAATTGGCATTGAAACGCTCGAATAGAAATATCAGAATCAGATGAGTAGCGTTCGCTAGCTTTCCCTAATCGCTTAAGAATACAATCGGATATAATCGGATTATCATCAACAATCAGTGCATTAACGGTCTTCATATATACCTCTTACTATCAATGATTGCCATGTCCCTGCAATATTTGAAATATAATAGGGCTTACGCATTGACGGCTTTCCCAAACTGTGGGTTGAGACGATCTTTG